>NZ_JBIBUU010000003.1:228216-495474 GCF_043079735.1 Streptomyces sp. NPDC015144
ACGCCCCCCCCCCCCCCCCCCCCCCCCCCCCCCCCCCCCCCCCCCCCCCCCCCCCCCCTCAGCCGGCGTAGTCCTCCATCGCGTCGATCAGCCGGGCGGACGCGGCCGGAACGGTGACCCCGTGGATGCGGGACGGGGCGACCTGGGCGGGGGCGGACTTCGGGTGGGCCGTCCAGTGCGGGGCCATCCGCGCGCAGTCCCCGCGCAGCTCGGCCAGGCTCATCTCGGACTCGCGCAGGGCGATGTGGTTCGACATGTCGGCACCGTAAGCACCATGGGTCACAGCAGGAAAGCCCTACTATCGGGTAGTTTCCGCCTCTTCAGGGCCGGTCCGGCGAACGGGTAGCGTGAACTGTCACGCCGCCCAGGGAACACGCGACCGTTCCCCCCTACCCCCGCAGGAGCAGTTTCCCCGTGCGCATCGCAGTCACCGGTTCCATCGCCTCCGACCACCTCATGACCTTCCCCGGCCGCTTCGCCGACCAGCTGGTCGCGGACCAGCTGCACACGGTCTCGCTCTCCTTCCTGGTCGACAACCTCGAAGTCCGCCGGGGCGGTGTCGCCGCCAACATCTGCTTCGGCATGGGCCTGCTGGGCACGGAACCGATCCTGGCCGGCGCCGCGGGCTCCGACTTCGACGAGTACCGCGCCTGGCTCGACCGCCACGGGGTCGACACCGGATCGGTGCGGATCTCCGAGGTCCTGCACACCGCGCGCTTCGTCTGCACCACGGACGCCGACCACAACCAGATCGGCTCCTTCTACGCGGGGGCGATGAGCGAGGCCCGGCTCATCGAGCTGAAGGCCGTCGCCGACCGCGTCGGCGGCCTCGACCTGGTCTCGATCGGCGCCGACGACCCCGAGGCGATGCTCCGCCACACCGAGGAGTGCCGCACCCGGGGCATCCCGTTCGCCGCGGACTTCTCGCAGCAGATCGCCCGGATGGACGGCGACGAGATCCGGATCCTCCTGGAGGGCGCCACGTACCTCTTCTCCAACGAGTACGAGAAGGGGCTCATCGAGTCCAAGACCGGCTGGAGCGACGAGGAGATCCTCGGCAAGGTGGGCCACCGGGTCACCACCCTCGGCGCCCGCGGCGTCCGCATCGAGCGGGCCGGCCAGGAGCCGATCGAGGTCGGTTGCCCGGAGGAGACGGTCAAGGCCGACCCGACCGGCGTCGGCGACGCCTTCCGGGCCGGCTTCCTCTCCGGCCTCGCCTGGGGCGTCGGCCTGGAGCGCGCCGCCCAGGTCGGCTGCATGCTGGCCACCCTGGTGATCGAGACCGTCGGCACCCAGGAGTACACGCTGCACCGCGCCCACTTCATGGACCGCTTCACCAAGGCGTACGGCCACGACGCCGCCGCCGAGGTCCGCGCGCACCTCGCGTAGGGCGGAACACCGGGTCAGAAGAGCCGGCGGACCACATAGGCCGAACCGCGGTCCGCCGGCTCCTCGCCCACGTACTCCTGCTCACGCATCCCGCACCAGGCGGGGATGTCCAGCCGTGCCGCCTCGTCGTCGGCGAGCACCGTGACCGTCCCGCCCACCGGGACCCGCCCGATCGCCTTCGCCAGCTCGATCACCGGGACGGGGCACCGCCTGCCCAGCGCGTCGACCACCAGGGCGTCGGCCGGAGCGGGGGCCGCGGCCGGGGCGGCCGCGCCCAGCCGCCGGCGCACCTCCGCCACCACCCCGGGCAGCACCTCCAGGAAGCGGTCGACGTCCGCCTCCGCCGTACCGTCCGGCAGCGACACCCGTACGTTCCCCTCCGACAGCACCCCCATGGCCCGGAGCACATGGCTCGGCGTCAGCGTGCTGCTGGTGCAGGACGAACCGGACGACACGGAGAAACCGGCCCGGTCCAGCTCATGGAGCAGGGTCTCCCCATCGACATAGAGACAGGAGAAGGTCACCAGATGCGGCAGCCGCCGCACCGGGTCGCCGACCACCTCCACGTCGGGCACCGACTCCGCCACCACGGCCCGGATCCGGTCCACCAGCGCCCGGAGCCGCGCGGTCTCGGCGCCGGCCTCGGCCCGGACCGCCCGCAGCGACGCCGCCGCCGCCACGATCGCCGGAAGGTTCTCGAACCCGGCCGACCGCCCCGCCTCCCGCTCGTCGGCGGGCCCCGGCACGGCGAACCTCACCCCCTTGCGCACCGCGAGCAGCCCCACGCCCGACGGCCCGCCCCACTTGTGGGCGCTCCCGGTCAGCAGCGACCAGCCCTCCGGCACCGGCCCCCGGCCCAGCGACTGCGCCGCGTCCACCAGCAGCGGCACCCCCGCCGCCCGGCACTCCTCCGCGACGGCGGCCACCGGCTGCTCGGTGCCGACCTCGTGGTTGGCGGACTGGAGGCAGGCCAGCGCGGTGTCCTCGCGCAGCGCGCCCGCGAAGGCCGCCGCAGCCACCGCCCCCGTACGGTCCACCGGCACCTCGGAGACCGACCCGCCCCGTGCCTCGTGGGCGGCGGCCGAATGGAGCACCGACGAGTGTTCGACCGAGGAGACGACCAGATGGCGGCCGACACGCCGACGCCCCTCAAGGGCTCCGGACATCCCCGAATGGACCGCGGCGGTCCCCGAAGGAGTGAATGTGAGCTCGTCCGGCCGGCAGCCGACCACCTCCGCGGCGGCTTCCCGGGCGGCGTCCAGCAGCAGCCGGGCCCGCCGCCCCTCGCGGTAGAGCCTGGCCGGATCGGCCCAGCCCTCGTCCAGCGCGGCAAGCAGCGCCTGACGTGCGACGGGATGCAGGGGAGCGGCGGAGGCGGCGTCGAAGTAGGGCATCCGGCCACGCTAGCCCGCGCCGGGGGACGGAGCGGGGGCCGGGCCGGGAGAGGGGGCGTCAGAAGACGTTCGGAGGGCCGTATTCCACCCCTTCGGGGAGTCGGACGGCGCGTTGGGCACCCTCCCCGCGCGACCCCAAATAGCGTCCAGTAGGGTTTGGTCCGCATAAACATCCAAACCCCTGTCCGCGTCAGGGCGGCGACCGACCGGAAAGACGGCCGCGCCGACCGCGTGGGCGAGACTCTCGGGAAGGCGCTACGTGAGTCCCAACGGCTCCGACCGCTCGTCGCGGCGCCCGATGCGGCGGAAGCTGCCGCAGGTGCTGACTGCGGGCCTGATCCTTGTAACCGCCACCGGTTGCACATACAAGGACTTCCCCCGCCTTGGAATGCCGACTCCGGTTACGGAAGAGGCACCACGGATCCTCTCTCTCTGGCAGGGCTCGTGGGCGGCAGCGCTCGCCACGGGCGTGCTGGTATGGGGTCTGATCCTGTGGAGCGTCATCTTCCACCGGCGCAGCCGCACCAAGGTCGAGGTTCCTCCGCAGACCCGGTACAACATGCCCATCGAGGCGCTGTACACCGTGGTCCCTCTGATCATCGTCTCGGTGTTGTTCTACTTCACCGCGCGCGACGAGACGAAGCTCCTCTCGCTCTCCGACAAGCCGGCCCACACCATCAACGTGGTCGGCTACCAGTGGAGCTGGGGCTTCAACTACATCGAGAACGTGGACGGCTCGACCGCCACGGGCAACGAGATCCCCAAGGAGCTCGACGCCATCCCCGACCGGTTCCGCAAGGACTTCCCGAAGAATGCCGAGGGCGTCTACGACTTCGGAGTTCCGGGAACGCGGAACCCGCAGAACGGCAACCCGGGTCCGACCCTGTGGCTGCCGAAGGGTGAGAAGGTCCGTTTCGTTCTGACTTCGCGTGACGTCATCCACTCCTTCTGGGTGGTGCCGTTCCTCATGAAGCAGGACGTCATCCCGGGCCACACCAACGCCTTCGAGGTGACTCCCAACCAGGAGGGCACCTTCATGGGCAAGTGCGCCGAGCTCTGCGGCGTCGACCACTCCCGGATGCTCTTCAACGTCAAGGTGGTCTCCCCGGAGCGCTACCAGGCGCACCTGGAGGAGCTGGCCAAGAAGGGCCAGACGGGCTACGTGCCGGCCGGCATCGAGCAGACTGACCCGGCCAGGAATGCGGAGACGAACAAACTGTGAGCATCCTCAACGAACCTCAGGGTGCCGCGGCAGCAGACGACTCGTACGAGGACGAGCTGCCGGTCCGGCGAAAGCAGCCGGGAAACGTCGTCGTCAAGTGGCTGACCACCACTGACCACAAGACGATCGGCACGATGTACCTGGTCACGTCGTTCGCGTTCTTCTGCATCGGCGGTCTGATGGCGCTCTTCATGCGCGCCGAGCTGGCCCGTCCCGGCACGCAGATCATGTCGAACGAGCAGTTCAACCAGGCGTTCACGATGCACGGCACGATCATGCTGCTGATGTTCGCGACGCCGCTGTTCGCCGGATTCGCGAACTGGATCATGCCGCTGCAGATCGGTGCGCCCGACGTGGCGTTCCCGCGGCTGAACATGTTCGCGTACTGGCTGTACCTCTTCGGCTCGCTGATCGCGGTGGCCGGCTTCCTCACCCCGCAGGGTGCGGCCGACTTCGGCTGGTTCGCCTACTCCCCGCTGTCGGACGCGGTCCGGTCGCCGGGTGTCGGCGCCGACATGTGGATCATGGGTCTGGCCTTCTCCGGCTTCGGCACGATCCTCGGTTCGGTCAACTTCATCACCACGATCATCTGCATGCGCGCTCCCGGCATGACGATGTTCCGCATGCCGATCTTCGTCTGGAACGTCCTGCTGACCGGTGTGCTGGTCCTGCTGGCCTTCCCGGTTCTCGCCGCCGCGCTCTTCGCGCTGGAGGCCGACCGTAAATTCGGCGCGCACATCTTCGACGCGTCGAACGGTGGCGCACTGCTCTGGCAACACCTCTTCTGGTTCTTCGGCCATCCAGAGGTGTACATCATCGCGCTGCCATTCTTCGGAATCATTTCCGAGGTCATTCCGGTATTCAGCCGGAAGCCGATGTTCGGTTACATCGGTCTGGTCGCCGCGACGATTGCCATCGCCGGTCTTTCCGTGACCGTGTGGGCCCACCACATGTACGTCACGGGCGGTGTGCTCCTGCCGTTCTTCTCGTTCATGACATTCCTCATCGCGGTACCGACCGGTGTGAAGTTCTTCAACTGGATCGGCACGATGTGGAAGGGATCGTTGTCCTTCGAGACACCGATGCTCTGGGCCGTCGGCTTCCTGATCACCTTCACCTTCGGTGGTCTGACCGGCGTCATCCTGGCCTCGCCGCCGATGGACTTCCACGTCTCGGACTCGTACTTCGTGGTCGCGCACTTCCACTACGTCATCTTCGGCACCGTGGTGTTCGCGATGTTCTCCGGCTTCCACTTCTGGTGGCCGAAGTTCACCGGCAAGATGCTCGACGAGCGGCTCGGCAAGATCACGTTCTGGACGCTGTTCGTGGGCTTCCACGGGACGTTCCTGGTGCAGCACTGGCTGGGTGCCGAGGGCATGCCGCGTCGTTACGCGGACTACCTCGCCGCGGACGGCTTCACCGCGCTGAACACGATCTCGACGATCTCCTCGTTCCTGCTCGGTCTGTCGATACTGCCGTTCTTCTACAACGTCTGGAAGACCGCCAAGTACGGCAAGAAGATCGAGGTCGACGACCCGTGGGGCTACGGCCGTTCGCTGGAGTGGGCGACCTCCTGCCCGCCGCCGCGGCACAACTTCCTCACCCTGCCGCGGATCCGTTCCGAATCCCCGGCGTTCGACCTGCACCACCCGGAGATCGCGGCCCTCGAACAGCTCGAGCACCACGCTGACGACAAGGCCCTCGCTGGTGGCAAGGAGGCCGGCAAGTGAAGATCCAGGGCAAGATGTTCCTGTGGCTGAGCGTCTTCATTCTGGCCATCGCCGTCACGTACGGCGTGTGGTCGAAGGAGCCGGCCGGTACCACCGCCCTCGCCCTGGCCTTCGGCCTGAGCCTCATGATCGGCTTCTACCTGGCCTTCACGGCCCGGCGGGTCGACGCCATGGCGCAGGACAACAAGGAGGCCGACGTCGCGGACGAGGCCGGCGAAGTGGGGTTCTTCTCCCCGCACAGCTGGCAGCCGCTCTCCCTGGCGATCGGCGGCGCCATGGCCTTCATGGGCGTCATCTTCGGCTGGTGGCTGCTGTACTTCTCGACCCCGATCATCCTGATCGGCCTCTTCGGCTGGGTCTTCGAGTACTACCGCGGTGAGAACCGCACCCAGTGACCTCGCGTCACCGCTCCACCTGACGGGGGCCCGCACCTCTCCACCCGGAGAGGCGCGGGCCCCCGTTCGTACGTACAGAACGCGCCGATCGGGTCCGGCCTTCTTAACGTGGCCCCATGAACCGCACGTCCCGCATCCGCCCCGCAGTGGGCTGCACCCTGCTGGCCATGACCCTGGTCGCGGCCGCGACCGCCTGCGGAGCCTCCGGGGACCACCCGCTCGCGGAGAAGCCGTACGACGCCGTGGACGAGATCTCCTCCACCGCGCGCGACGGCGACGCGAAGGTCGTCCCCGGCCGGCCGCTGGAGGTCACCGTCAAGGGCGACGACGGCCGGATCACGGACGTGTCGGCCGTCGACACCACCGGCCGCCACCTGGCGGGCGAACTCGACGCCGACGGCCGGCGCTGGCACTCCACGATGCCGCTCGCCGCCGGAGTCAAGTACACCGTCCGGGTCAGCACGGAGGACGAGGACGGCGCCCCGGGCGCCCGTACGCTCTCGTTCGGAACCACCACGGCCAAAGAGCTGCTGGAGGTCTCCTTCGGCCCGCAGAAGGGCACCTACGGCGTCGGGCAGCCCCTCACCGCGCAACTCAGCGCCCCCGTCGCCGACAAGGCGTCCAGGGCCCGCGTGGAGCGCGGCCTGCGGGTCCGCTCGACCCCCGCCGTGACCGGCTCCTGGTACTGGGTCGACGACCAGACCCTGCACTACCGCCCCCAGGAGTACTGGCCCGCCAGGGCCTCCATCGAGGTCAGCAGCGCCCTGGCGGGCGTCAAGCTCACCGACACCCTCTACGGCGCCCCCACGAAGGCCCTCAGGCTCACCACGGGCGCCCGCGTCGAGGCCCTCACCGACGCCGTGGCGCACACCATGACGGTCAAACGCGACGGAAAAGTGATCAACACCATTCCGGTCACCACCGGCAAGCCCGGCTTCGCCACCCGAAACGGTGTCAAGGTCGTGCTGGAGAAGGAGTACTACGTACGTATGCGCGGGGAGACCATCGGCATCGCCCAGGGCTCCTCGGACTCGTACGACCTGCCGGTCTACTACGCGACCCGGGTGACCTGGAGCGGCGAGTACGTGCACGCCGCCCCCTGGTCCACCGGCTCGCAGGGGTCCGCGAACGTCAGCCACGGCTGCACGGGCATGAGCACCGGCCAGGCCGAGTGGTTCTACAACACCGTGCGCCCCGGGGACCTCGTCACGGTGGTGGGCAGCCAGGGCGAGACGATGACGCCGTTCGACAACGGCTTCGGCGACTGGAACCTCTCCTGGGCCCAATGGCTGAAGGGCAGCGCCCTGCAGAACAGCACCGCGCCGGACCGTACGGGGACGGTCCAGGCGGCACGACTGCGCCCCGAGGTCTGAGAGCCCGGGCCGGGGTGCGCTGCCCTTCGGAGGGAGCCGGTGCGGGATCAGGCGCTGACGCGGTCCCCGTCGCGCAGCAGGGCGGCCAGGGCCTCGGCGAACTCGACCGGCTCGACCGGCAGCGTCACCGCGGCGTCCGCACGGCTCCAGGTGGCCAGCCAGGCGTCCTGGGGGCGCCCCATCAGCAGCAGGACCGGCGGGCACCGGAAGATCTCGTCCTTGATCTGCCGGCAGACGCCCATGCCGCCCACGGGCGCCGTCTCGCCGTCCAGTACGCAGACGTCGACGCCGCCCGCGTCCAGCGCCTCCAGGACCGCGGGCAGCGTCGCGCACTCCAGGAACTCCACCGGTGGCACGTCGGCGGCGGGCCGGTGCCCGGCCGCCAGCCTCACCTGCTCACGGGTGTTGGCGTCGTCGCTGTAGACCAGGACCGTGGCGGTCGGCTGCATTGTTCCTCCGTGACATCCGTGTCTTCGGGGCTTTCCGGGCATGAACCGATGCGCGGATCGTACTCCGCCGGACGCCCCGTCAGCACCGCTTCGGAGAGCTGTTCCCTGGGCCGTTCGGGGCGGACACACCCACCTGACACACCGAACGGCACCCCCCGGGGTGAGGGCGGGATAAGCGACCGACATAATGTCGGTCGTGGCGACAGCAACGACAGTAGAAACCGGGCACGCGCACCCGTCGGTCAATCGACCGAACCTCACCAGCGTCGGAACCATCATCTGGTTGAGTTCCGAGCTGATGTTCTTCGCGGCCCTCTTCGCGATGTACTTCACCCTGCGATCGGTGACGGGACCGGAGCACTGGAAGGAAATGGCTTCGGCCCTGAACTTCCCGTTCTCCGCGACGAACACCACGATCCTGGTGCTCTCCTCACTCACCTGCCAGCTCGGCGTCTTCGCCGCGGAGCGGGGCGACGTGAAGAAGCTCCGTACCTGGTTCGTGATCACTTTCGTGATGGGTGCGATCTTCATCGGAGGCCAGGTCTTCGAGTACACCGAGCTGGTGAAGAAGGACGGCCTCTCGCTGTCCTCCGACCCGTACGGCTCGGTGTTCTACCTGACCACCGGCTTCCACGGTCTGCACGTGACAGGCGGCCTCATCGCCTTCCTGCTCGTTCTGGGCAGGACGTACGCAGCCAAGAGGTTCACCCACGAACAGGCGACCTCCGCCATCGTCGTGTCCTATTACTGGCACTTCGTCGATGTCGTGTGGATCGGCCTGTTCGCCACGATCTACATGATCAAGTAATCGGGCTCGAACCCGAACCACATCCAGCATCGACGCAGAAGATCCTGACACCGGGGTAATCCGTGAAAAAGCTCTCCGCACGACGACGCCATCCGTTGGCGGCGGTCGTCGTACTACTCCTCGCGCTGGCGGCCACTGGGGGGCTGTACGCCGCTTTCGCGCCCGCGAGTAAGGCACAGGCCGACGAAACCGCCCAGTCCCTCGCCATCGAGGAGGGCAAGAAGCTGTACTCCGTCGGTTGCGCCAGCTGCCACGGAACCGGCGGTCAGGGCACCACCGACGGGCCGAGCCTGGTCGGCGTGGGCTCCGCCGCCGTTGACTTCCAGGTCGGTACGGGCCGTATGCCGGCGCAGCAGCCCGGCGCCCAGGTGCCGAAGAAGAAGGTCATCTACAGCCAGGCTCAGATCGACCAGCTGGCCGCGTACGTCGCGTCGCTCGGCGCCGGTCCGATCACGCCGACCAAGAAGGACTACGACCCCTCCGGCGCGGACGTCGCCAAGGGTGGCGAGCTCTTCCGTACCAACTGCGCGCAGTGCCACAACCTCACCGGTGAGGGCGGCGCGCTGACGAACGGCAAGTACGCGCCCAGCCTCGAGGGCGTGGACCCGAAGCACCTCTACGAGGCCATGCAGACCGGCCCGCAGAACATGCCGTCCTTCCCGGACACCACGATGCCCGAGAAGCAGAAGCGGGACATCATCGCGTACGTCCAGACCGTGAACAGCGCCCAGTCGGAGAACCCGGGTGGTCTGAAGCTGGGCGGCCTGGGGCCGGTCAGCGAGGGCCTGTTCGCCTGGATCTTCGGACTCGGCGCACTGATCGCAGTTGCCGTTTGGGTCGCGGCCCACACCGCTAAGGCCAAGAAGTCATGAGTAGCCAAGAGATTCCAGAAGAGAACCTGCCCGAAGCGCAGGTCCCCGCGCACGGCGCGGTAGAGGGCGCGGACGACCCGTTCGCGGACCCGGGGCTGCCGGCCCACAAGCCGCGCATCCAGGACATCGACGAGCGGGCCGCCAGGCGCTCCGAGCGCGTGGTCGCCTTCCTGTTCACGCTCTCGATGCTGGCCACGGTCGGCTTCATCGCCTCGTACGTCATCTTCCCGGTCGACAAGATCGTGTACATCTGGCCGTTCGGCCATGTGAGCGCGCTCAACTTCTCGCTGGGTCTGACGCTGGGCGTGGCCCTCTTCGCGATCGGCGCCGGCGCCGTCCACTGGGCGCGCACGCTGATGTCCGACGTGGAGGTCGCCGACGACCGTCACCCGATCGAGGCGTCGCCCGAGGTCAAGGCGAAGGTCATGGCCGACTTCGCGGCGGGTGCCGAGGAGTCCGGGTTCGGCCGCCGCAAGCTGATCCGCAACACCATGTTCGGCGCGCTGGCCCTGGTGCCGCTCTCCGGCGTGGTGCTCCTGCGCGACCTCGGTCCGCTGCCGGAGAAGAAGCTCCGCAGCACGCTGTGGGCCAAGGGCAAGCAGCTCATCAACATGAACACGATGGAGCCGCTGCGTCCCGAGGACGTCGCCGTCGGTTCGCTGACCTTCGCCATGCCCGAGGGCCTGGAGGAGAGCGCCGAGGACTTCAACAACCAGATCGCCAAGGCCGCCCTGATGATCGTCCGGATCCAGCCGGAGAACATCAAGGACAAGCGCGAGCGCGAGTGGGCCCACGAGGGCATCGTGGCCTTCTCGAAGATCTGCACCCACGTCGGCTGCCCGATCAGCCTGTACGAGCAGCAGACGCACCACGTGCTCTGCCCGTGCCACCAGTCCACCTTCGACCTCTCCGACGGCGCCCGCGTCATCTTCGGTCCGGCCGGTCACGCCCTCCCGCAGCTGCGGATCGGCGTGAACAGCGAGGGCAACCTCGAAGCGCTCGGTGACTTCGAAGAGCCCGTCGGTCCTGCATTCTGGGAGCGCGGATGAGTACTGCGACGGACACCAAGCGCAAGGCGCCCGCCGGCGAGCGGGTAGCCGACTGGGCGGACGGCCGGCTCGGGATCTACTCCCTGGCCAAGGCCAACATGCGCAAGATCTTCCCGGACCACTGGTCCTTCATGCTGGGTGAGATCTGCCTCTACAGCTTCATCATCATCATCCTCACGGGTGTGTACCTGACGCTGTTCTTCCACCCGAGCATGAACGAGGTCGTGTACCACGGCTCGTACGAGCCGATGCAGGGCATCCGGATGTCCGAGGCGTACGCCTCGACCCTGGACATCAGCTTCGACGTCCGCGGTGGTCTCCTGGTTCGCCAGATCCACCACTGGGCCGCGCTGATCTTCCTGGCCGGCATGTTCGTGCACATGATGCGCGTCTTCTTCACGGGTGCGTTCCGCAAGCCGCGTGAGATCAACTGGCTGTTCGGCTTCCTGCTGTTCGTGCTGGGCATGTTCACCGGCTTCACCGGCTACTCGCTCCCGGACGACCTGCTGTCCGGTACGGGTATCCGCTTCACCCAGGGCGCGATCCTGTCGATGCCGATCGTCGGCACGTACATCTCGATGTTCCTGTTCGGCGGAGAGTTCCCCGGCCACGACTTCGTCGCCCGGTTCTACTCGATCCACATCCTGCTGCTGCCGGGCATCATGCTCGGCCTGCTGGTGGCGCACCTGATCCTGGTCTTCTACCACAAGCACACGCAGTTCGCGGGTCCCGGCCGTACCAACAAGAACGTCGTCGGCATGCCGCTGCTGCCGGTGTACATGGCGAAGGCCGGCGGGTTCTTCTTCCTGGTCTTCGGCATCATCGCGGTCATCGCGGCGATCGCCACGATCAACCCGGTGTGGAACATCGGCCCGTACCGTCCGGACCAGGTGTCCACCGGCGCCCAGCCCGACTGGTACATGGGCTTCGCCGAGGGTCTGATCCGTGTCATGCCGGGCTGGGAGATCAACCTCTGGGGCCACACGCTGGTCCTGGGTGTGTTCATCCCGCTGATGGCCTTCGGGGTGGTCCTCGCGATCATCGCGGTCTACCCGTTCATCGAGTCCTGGATCACCGGGGACAAGCGCGAGCACCACATCCTGGACCGCCCGCGCAACGCCCCGACCCGGACCGCCTTCGGTGTCGCCTGGATCACCGAGTACGTCATCGTCTTCATCGGCGGTGGCAACGACCTGTGGGCCACGCACTTCCACCTGTCGATCAACGCCATCTCCTGGTTCGTACGGATCTTCATCTTCGTCGGCCCGGTCCTCGCGTTCGTCGCCACCCGGCGGATCTGCCTCGGCCTCCAGCGCCGCGACAAGGAGAAGGTGCTGCACGGACGCGAGTCCGGCATCATCAAGCGCCTGCCGCACGGTGAGTTCGTCGAGATCCACGAGCCGCTCAAGCCCGAGCAGCTCCACACGCTCACCGCGCACGAGCAGTACAAGCCGCTCGAACTCGGCCCGACGGTCGACGAGAACGGTGTCGAGCGCAAGGTCTCGGTCCTGCAGAAGCTGCGGGCCCGGCTGAGCAAGGGCCTCTACGGCGAGGACAACCAGATCGCCAAGCCCACCGCCGAGGAGTACAAGGAGATCACCAGCGGCCACGGTCACCACTGATCGCCTGAACTGATCGCCACGGCAGGAGCCCCGTCCATTCGATGGACGGGGCTCTTTGCCGTGCCCGGCGGTCGATAGGGTGTGATCGACCCCTGTACCGAGTGTGGACCCTGGAGCGGACCATGAACGTTGTGACCCCGATCGGCGGCGACAGCGTGGCGGCCCACTCCTGGCCCGCCGTACTGAACGCCCTGCTGCGTGGCGAGGACCTCGGCGCCGACGCCACCGCCTGGGCGATGGACCGCATCATGAGCGGTGAGGCCACCGATGTGCAGATCGCCGGATTCACGGTGGCGCTGCGGGCCAAGGGCGAGACCGTCGACGAGGTCTCCGGCCTGGTCCGGGCGATGTACGAGCACGCCCGCACCATCGAGGTGCCCGGCCGCACGGTCGACATCGTCGGCACCGGCGGCGACCTCGCCAAGACGGTCAACATCTCCACCATGTCGGCGATCGTCATCGCCGGCACCGGCGCCAAGGTCGTCAAGCACGGCAACCGCGCCTCCTCCTCGGCGTCCGGCTCCTCCGACGTGCTGGAGAAGCTCGGCGTCAACCTGGACCTCTCCGCGGAGCGGGTCGTCGAGGTGGCCGAGGAAGCGGGCATCACCTTCTGCTTCGCGGTGCGCTTCCACCCCGCCCTGCGCCATGTGGCCAGGGCCCGCAAGGAGCTCGGGACGCCGACCACGTTCAACATCCTCGGCCCGCTCACCAACCCGGCCCGGGTGCGCTCCCAGGCCGTCGGGGTGGCCGACCCGAAGATGGCGCCGATCGTCGCCGGGGTGCTGGCCGAACGGGGCAACTCCGCGCTGGTCTTCCGCGGCGACGACGGTCTGGACGAGCTGACGACGACCGCGACCTCCCGGGTCTGGGTGGTGCGGGACGGGGCCGTCCGCGAGGAGGCGTTCGACCCGCGCGACGTCGGCCTGGAGCTGGTGCCCGTGGAGGCGCTGCGCGGCGCGGACGCCTCGTACAACGCGGATGTGGCCCGGCGGGTGCTGGCGGGTGAGCGGGGGCCGGTGCGCGACGCCGTGCTGCTCAACTCGGCGGCGGCGCTGACGGCGCTGGACCCGGCGGACGGCACGCTGAACGAGCGGCTCGCGGCCGGGATGGCCCGCGCCGCCGAGTCCATCGACTCGGGCGCGGCGGCCCGGGTGCTGGAACGCTGGGTGGCCGTCAGCAACGCCTGAGCAGGCGGGTGCGGACACGGGGCGCGGTCCGGATGGTGGACCGCGCCCTTGCGCGTCCCATGCGTATGGCAAGATGCAGGCAGGTCATGAGTGACAGCGACTACGGCCCCGGCCCGCTGTCCGGCAACCCTCCGTCCGTGGCGGGGTGCCCCGGGTGAAGACCAGGCCGTAGGCAGCGAGGTCTGCGGCAAGCGCGGGCCCCTCGGCATCGGAGCATGCCAACCCCCGGGGTCCTGGTCCCTAGGGAGCCTCTTGTGAGCACGCGAATGCGATAGGGCCGTCGGCCCTTTTCCGCACCCCCTTTCTCCTTTCTCTCCGCTGCGCTGCCGCGTACCCGCCGGCGCACGGATTTCGCCTGCCTCTTACGGGAGTTCGCCATGTCCGTCTTCACCGCTGCCGCCGACCAGTCGCTTTGTGCCCCTCTGCCGGTTCTGGGCGAGGATGTCAGGGTCCCGCTGGTGACCGGCGGTGAGGTCACGTACGCCGCGCTCGACTACGCCGCCAGCGCCCCCGCCCTCCAGCGGGTCTGGGACGACGTCGCCGCGTACGCCCCGTACTACGGCAGCGTCCACCGCGGGGCCGGGTACCTCTCGCAGCTCTCCACCGACCTCTTCGAGAACAGCCGGGCCACCGTCGCGGAGTTCCTCGGCTGCCGCGCCGACGACCAGGTGGTCTTCACCCGCTCCACCACCGACTCGCTGAACCTGCTGGCCGCGGTCCTTCCGGCCGACTGCCAGGTCTTCGTCTACGAGACCGAGCACCACGCCTCGCTGCTGCCGTGGCGCGACGCCCGGGTGACGTACCTGAACGCCCCGCGCACCCCCGCCCAGGCGGTCGAGTCCCTGGAGCGGGCGCTCGCCGACCGCGAGCCCTACGGCCCGGTGCTGGTCTGCGTCACCGGCGCCTCCAACGTCACCGGTGAGCTGTGGCCGGTGAAGGAGCTGGCCGCCGCCGCGCACGCGCACGGGGCCCGGATCGTGCTGGACGCCGCCCAGCTCGCCCCGCACCACCCGGTGGACATCGCGGAGCTGGACGTCGACTGGGTCGCCTTCTCCGGCCACAAGCTGTACGCGCCCTTCGGCTCGGGCGTCCTCGCCGGCCGGGCGGACTGGCTCCGGGAGGCCGAGCCCTACCTCGCGGGCGGCGGCGCCTCGCGCAAGGTCGCCCGTCGCGCCGACGGTGGCGTGGACGTCGAGTGGCACTCCACCGCCGCCCGCCACGAGGCCGGTTCCCCCAATGTGATCGGCGTGTACTCCATCGCCTCCGCCTGCAAGGCGCTCACCGAGGCGGGATTCGAGAACCTGGTCGCCCGGGAGCAGGCGCTGGTGGCCGCCGTGCGGGCCGGGCTCGCCGAGGTTCCGCAGGTCAAGGTGTTGTCGCTGTTCGGCGACGACGCCCCGCGGGTCGGCGTGATCTCCTTCGTGGTGGAGGGCTGGAACAGCTCGCACTTCGCCGCCGCGCTCTCCGCCGAGTACGGCATCGGCGTCCGCGACGGCCTCTTCTGCGCCCACCCGCTGGTCCGCACCCTGCTGGGCAGCGACCCGGAGCAGGTCGGCGAGTGCGGCGCGCCCGAGGCCGAGCCGGGCGAGAGGTCGCTCAACGCGATCCGGGTGAGCTTCGGCGCCGGTACGCCCGAGGAGCACATCGAGCGCTTCGTCCGCGCGGTCAAGGAGCTGGTGAGCGAGGGCGCCCAGTGGAAGTACCGGACCGAGGGCGGCCGCTGCGTCCCGGACCGGGGTGCGGCACAGCTCTGAACAGACCTTCGGCGGGGTGCGGACCGTGTGTCCGTACCCCGCCGACGTGTTGTTGCGGGAGGGCGGCTACGAGTCCAGGCCGATGGCGAACGCGGCCTCCAGGTCGTGCTGCGAGTAGGTGCGGAAGGCCACGTGCGTGTCGGTGGCCTCGACCCCGGGGATCTTGCTGATCCGGCCCGGGATGATGTCGGCCAGATCGTCGTGCCGGGCCACCCGGACCATGGCGATCAGGTCGTACGTACCGGTGACCGAGAAGACCTCGCTGACGCTGTCCAGCGCGGCGATGGCCTCGGCGATCTCGGGGATCCGGTCCACGCTGGTTTTGATGAGCACGATCGCGCTGATCACGGCTGGCTTTCTCCCTCGGTGGCCGCGGCTGGTTCCTTCACTCTATCCGTACGCCGGAAGCGCCCCCATGCGTAGAGGAAGCCCAGGAGGAACCCCACCACATGGGCCAGGTAGGCCACGCCGGGGCCCCCGTTCCCCGCGCCCCGCACCGCCAGCCACTGGAGGACGAACCAGAAGACCAGCACGATCCAGGCGGGGAAGCGCAGCGGCAGGAAGAAGAGGAACGGGAAGAGGCTGGTGACCCGGGCGCGGGGGAAGAGGTGGAGGAAGGCCCCGAGCACCGCCGAGATCGACCCCGAGGCGCCGACCAGCGTCTGGTCGGAGGTGGCGTGCGCGGCGGCGTAGGCCATCAGGGCGAGGTAGCCGCTGATGACGTAGAAGGCGGCGAACCCGATCCGGCCCATCCGCTCCTCGGCCATCGCCCCGAACACGTACAGGAAGAGGATGTTGCCGAGCAGGTGGATCCAGCTTCCGTGCACGAAGAGGGCGGTGAGCGGGGTGAGCAGGGCGTGGGCGGACCCCTCCCACAGCTCGCTGGGGATCACGCCCCAGCGTTCGAAGTACCCGGCCTGGGCGGCGAGGGCGGCGTCGGCGGTGCCGTGGACCGCGCGGAGCCCGGAGAGCGGGCTGAGCGCGAAGACCAGGACGCAGACCGCGATCAGGGAATGGGTCACCAGCGGGCCGCCGGAGGTGACCGTACGGAGCACCCCGCCGGTCACCCGGCCCGCCACGGCTCGCGGATCGATCATGAACAGATCATGACGTACAGGGAAGGAACGGGACAGAGCGCCTCGCCGTGTCGGGGGGACGCACCGAGGCCGTAGGGTTACGGCAGGACATCCGCAGTTCGACGGCGCACCGCGAGATCCTTGAAGCAAGCGGCACGAGGCTCGACGAAAGAGGACGCAACGATGACGACGGTTCCCCAGCCGACCGACGGGACCCGCTGGCGCTGCACGCTCTGCGGAAATCTGACCCGCTTCGACGTGACGCGCTCCTCGAAGGTCGTCGAGTACGTCCATCTCGACCTGGCCGGTGAGGCCACCGTCGAGGAACGCGAGGTGGTCAGTGAGACCATCGAGTCGGTGCGTTGCCGTTGGTGCAACGCGGTGGACCAGATCGAACTGGTGGACAGGCCGGGTGCCGACTCCTGACGGAGCCGCACCCACAGACTTTTTGGGGTGACGGATGGTGGAGCAGCCCGCGAGCGGCGCCGGCGCGGCCGAGCCGGCCGGCGACGCCGCCGCCGAGGTGCTCGACCGCCCGCTGCCCGAAGGGGTGCGGCGGCGGGTCGTCGCGCTGGTGGCGGACGCGTTCGGCGGTCTGACGGTCACCGAACTCCCGGCCCAGCTGCGCCAGTACGCCCGCTTCAC
Source organism: Streptomyces sp. NPDC015144 (assembly GCF_043079735.1). Taxonomy (NCBI): domain Bacteria; kingdom Bacillati; phylum Actinomycetota; class Actinomycetes; order Kitasatosporales; family Streptomycetaceae; genus Streptomyces; species Streptomyces sp. NPDC015144. The sequence continues at coordinate 245,182 of NZ_JBIBUU010000003.1, forward strand.
CCCGACCCGGCGCGCCAAGTTCGCCGGGAATGCCATGGCGGCCGCGCTGGAGAGCGACGCGCTGTTCCGCCAGCGCATCGGTGAGCGGCTCAGGGACGGGCAGCCGGAGCTGGCCGCCGCGCTGGAGGCCGGTGCGCCGCCCGCCGCGGCCGACCCCGTCGACGTGGCCGCGGCCGCCTATGTGCTGCGCCCGGCGGGCTGGGTGAAGCTGGTCGCCGCCGCGGGCGAGGAGGTCCAGCGGGCGGACGCCGAGCGGGCCGACGAGGAGGGCCGCCGCGAGCTGGAGCGGCTCCGCGAGGAGCTGGAACGGGCCCGTTCCCACACGAGGGACGAGACGGAGCGGCTCCGCGCCGAACTGGACGCGGCCCGCAAGGAGGCCGACGCCCTCCAGCGCAAGCTGCGCAGCGCCGCCAACGAGGTCAAGCGCGGTGAGGCGGCGCTCCGCCGCAGCCGGGCCGAGACCGACACCGTACGGTCCGAGGCGGCCGCCCAGGTCTCGGCGGCCGAGAGCGAGACCCGTCGGCTCAAGGCGCGGCTCGCGGAGGCGGAGGCGGCCGTGGAGGCGGGCCGCCGGGCCGCCCGGGAGGGTCGTTCGGTCGAGGACATGCGGCTGCGGCTGCTGCTGGACACGGTGCTCGACGCGGCGAGCGGGCTCCGGCGGGAGCTGGCCCTGCCACCCTCCACGATGCGCCCGGCCGACGGGGTGGACGCGGTGGAGCCGGGCCGGATGTCGCCCAAGGACATCGCGGCCAGGGCCCTTTCGGAGACCGACCCGGCCCTGCTGGACCAGCTGCTCGCGCTGCCGCAGGCGCACCTGATCATCGACGGCTACAACGTCACCAAGACCGGCTATCCCCAACTCCCCCTGGAGAAGCAGCGGTTGAGGCTGCTGGGCGGGCTCTCGATGCTCGCCGCGCAGACCGGTGCCGAGGTGACCTGTGTCTTCGACGGTGCCGAACTGGCGGCCCCGGTGCTGCTGGCGCCGCCGCGCGGGGTCCGGGTGCTGTTCAGCAAGCCCGGGGTGACCGCCGACGAGCTGATCCGCCAGCTCGCGCGGGCCGAACCCCCGGGCCGGCCCGTCGTGGTGGTCTCCACCGACCGCGAGGTCGCGGACGGGGTGGCCAAGGCGGGCGCCCGGCCCGTCGCGTCCGTCTTGCTCCTGAAGCGCCTTTCGCGTGTCTAGTCCCACTCGTTCCGCTTGCCGGTTCTCGGACGGAATCGGGGAACGGACCGTCAATTCACCGCTACGCCCCGTGCGTCACGGGTAAAGAAGTGCGCGGTGTGACGAGATTTTTGGCGCGAGGATTTGAACTGATCACAACTCGGTCACTAGGGTCGGCCTTCGAACCTTCGCTCGGTTGATCACCCATCCGGGGTGACGGCGAAGGAACCGCCGAGTCCGTGACGTGCACGGAGCCGGGGAATTCGCATCCCCCACAGCCCGGTAGGCGGCTGGAGGAAGAAGGAGCTCGCCTTCGTGGCGTCCCACCGTCGTCCCAAGCAGCCGAGCCGAGCCCGTGTGACCGTGATCACCGCGGCCGCCACCGCTGCCGTAGCTCTGTCCTCCCAGGCGGCCCAGGCCGACCCCAAGCCGTCCAAGGACGAGGTCAAGTCCAAGGTCGAGAAGCTCAGCCACGACGCCGGCGAGGCCAACGAGCAGTACTACGGCGCCAAGGAGAAGCAGCAGAAGCTGGAGAAGGAAGTCAGCGCGCTGCAGGACAAGGTGGCCCGCGGCCAGGCGGAGATCAACAAGCTCCGCAACGGCCTCGGTTCGCTCGCCGCCGCGCAGTACCGCTCCGGCGGCATCGACCCCTCGGTGCAGCTCTTCCTCTCGTCCAACCCGGACACCTACCTCGACGAGGCGTCGGCGCTCGACCAGCTGACGGCCAAGCAGACCGAGGCCCTGGGCAAGATCCAGGAGAAGCAGCGGGTCCTCGCGCAGCAGCGCAAGGAGGCCCAGGCCAAGCTCGGTGACCTGGAGGACGTCCGCAAGACGCTCGGCGTCAAGAAGAAGGAACTCCAGACCAAGCTGGCCAAGGCCCAGCAGATGCTCAACTCGCTGACCGCCGCCGAGCGCACGAAGATGCGCGAGGACGAGAAGCGCGCCAGCCGCGACGCCGGAGCCCGCGTCGAGCTCGGCAACGAGGCCCCCGCCTCCGCCTGGGGCGCCGCCGCCCTCCAGGCCGCCTCCACCCAGGTCGGCAAGCCGTACGGCCGCGGTGGCACCGGCCCCAGCACCTTCGACTGCTCCGGGCTGACCCAGTGGGCCTACGCCCAGGCCAACGTCCAGATCTCCCGGGTCACCTACACCCAGGTCAACGACGGTGTCCGGATCGGCCGCAGCGCCCTGAAGCCGGGCGACCTGGTGTTCTTCAACAACACCTCGCACGTGGCGCTCTACGCGGGCAACAACACCGTCCTGCACGCCCCGTACCCGGGCACGGTCGTCCGCTACGAGTCGATGAACACCATCGGCAGCTTCCAGTTCGGCGTACGCGTCGGCTGAGAACGCCCGAACGGGCGAATTCCCGCGCCCGCGCAGACACCCCGTCCCGCCGGAGACCGCAAGGTCACCGGCGGGACGCCGTCGTTTCCGGCCCGCTCCCGACCGGCGCGGCCCGTGGTCGACGGGTGATCACCCCACTACTGTCTGTCTGCCGTGCGGCTCCCGGTCGTCGGTCCGCCCGTCCCGGGCGGCAGGGGGCCGCGTGCGTCTGCGTACAGCGGAAGGGAGTGCGGCGTCCTGTGGTGTCCCATCGCCGTTCCACACAGCCCGGCCCGGGTCCGGCCGTCCGGGCCACCGTTCTGACGGCCGCCGCGGCGACCGCGGCCGCCGCCCTCGGGGCCTCCGCCGCCTCCGCCGACCCGCAGGGCGCGCCCCGTACCGCCCAGGCCCGCGTGGACCGGCTGTACACCGAGGCGGAACGGGCCACCCAGAGTTACGACCGGGCCGGTGAGAACGCCCAGCGGCTGCGCGGCGAGATCGCCCGCGCCCAGGACCGGGCCGCCCGCGAGCAGGAGCGGGTCAACCGGATGCGCACGGAGCTCGGGGCGGCGGCGAGCGCCCAGTACCGTTCCGGCGGCATCGACCCCTCGCTGGCCCTGCTGCTCTCCTCCGACCCGGACGGCTATCTGGACCGGGCCGCCGCGCTGGAGCGGGTGACGGACCTTCAGACCGCCCGGCTCCACCAGCTCCAGCAGGCCCGGCGCGGACTGGCGCAGACCCGTGCGGAAGCCTCCCGCGCCCTGGCCGAGCTGGAGCGCGAACGGGCGGCGGCCACCCGCAGCAAACGGATCGTCACCCGGAAACTCGCCGAGGCGAAGCGGCTGCTGACCACCCTGACCGGCACCGACCGGGCGGAGTTCGAGCGGGCCTCCCGCTCCGGCCGGGACATCGGCCTCCCGGACCTGGCCGATCTGCCGGCCGGCTCCGCGCGTGCGGCCGCCGCCGTCATCGCCGTCCGCCGGGCCCTGGGCCACCCGTACGTCTGGGGCGCCAACGGGCCGTCCGGCTTCGACTGCTCCGGGCTGATGCAGTGGGCGTACGCCCAGGCCGGGGTCGGTCTGCCGCGCACCTCGCAGGCCCAGCGGTACGCGGGCCGCATGGTGCCGCTCTCCGAGGCCCGCCCCGGCGACCTGGTCGCCTACCGCGCGGACGCCAGCCACATCGCCATGTACGTCGGCCACGGCCAGGTCATCCACGCCCCGTACCCCGGCGCCTCGGTGCGCTACGACCCGGTCGGCATGATGCCGGTCTCCTCCGTCACCCGCGTCTGACGCCGCACGCCGCTCCACCGGGGAGCGCGGGACAGCCCGTACCCTCGATCGGGTGAACGACGGACGTGGACGGCGCGGGCGGGCGTGGGGCGGCGTCGCTGTGCTGCTCGCCGGGCCGCTGCTCCTCGCCGGCTGCTCGGCCCCCGACGGCGACGCCCCGGCCGACAGCGCCGACCGGGCCGTCCGCGCCACCCTGGACCGCCGGGCCGCCGCCGTGCTCCACCACGACCCGGCCGCCTACCTCGCCACCACCGACCCCGGGGCCGCCGCCCTGCGCGCCGCCCAGCGCCGCGAGCTCGGCAACCTCGCCGACGTACCGCTGAGCACCTGGGAGTACCACCTGGTCCGGACGACCCCGCGGGGCGCCGACCGGGTCACCGCCGATGTCGAGCTGCGCTACCGGATCACCGCCTACGACCCCGCCCCGGTCACCGCGGACCGGGTCGTCGAACTGCGCCGGGACCGGGCGGACGGCCGCTGGTACGTCACCGGCGACCGGCCCGGCGCCGACAGCGTCCGCCAGCTCTGGGAGCAGGGCGCGGTACGGGTGGTGCGCGGCGGGCACAGCCTGGTGCTCGGCGTCGGCCGCACCGGCCGGGAGCTGCGCGCGATCGCCCGGACCACGGACCGCGCGGTGCCCGCGGTCTCCGGCGCGTGGCCGGAGCGCTGGGCGGGGCGGGTGGTGGTGCTGGTGCCCCGGAGCACGGCGGACCTGGCGGCGCTGCTCGGCTCCTCGGCGGACTACCGGGGCGTCGCCGCCGTCACCTCCGGCAGGACCGGCGCACCGGGCACCAACCCGGCGGACCGGGTGATCGTCAACCCGCAGGCGTACGACACGCTCGACGCCTTCGGACAGCGCGTCGTCCTCACCCACGAGACCACCCACGTCGCCACCCGCGCCCGCACCTCCGCCGCCACCCCGACCTGGCTCTCCGAGGGCTTCGCGGACTGGGCGGCCTACCGCGCCGAGGACCGCGCCCCCGACCGCGTCGCCCCCGAACTGGCCGCCGCCGTCCGGCGCGGCGAACTCCCCGCCGCCCTCCCCGCCGACACCGACTTCGGCTTCACCGGCGATCCGGAGCGCCTGGCCAGGGCGTACGAAGGCGGCTGGGCGGCCTGCCGGATGATCGCCGACCGCTGGGGCGAGCCGGAACTCCTCGCCCTCTACCGGGCCGTCGGCGCGCACCGGGAGCGGGACGGCGCGGTCGAACAGGCCCTGCGGGACGTGCTCGGCACCACTCCGGCGGAGTTCACCGGGCTCTGGCACGACTGGCTCCGCGCCCACCTCGGCTGAGCCCCGCTCAGGAACCCACCGGCTCCACCGCCCGGCCGGCCGCCGAGGGCACCGCGGACGCGGACCGGGGCACCGTCTGCCGCCACAGCCGCCGGCAGGCGGTCAGCGTCGCCGCGACCAGCAGCCCGTTGCGCAGGAACATCAGCGTCACCCCGGTCGCGTCGCTGGACACCACGTGGACGAAGCCGAACGGGAACTCCCACTGGGTGATCCCCGTCGCCACCAGCACCAGCACGGCGGGCAGCACCATCCGGCCGCCCCGGAACACCAGGCAGACCGCCGCCAGACCGACCAGCCACAGCAGGTACTGCGGACTGATCACCCGGCTCGTCGTCGTGAACAGCAGCACCGCCGCGAACGCCGCGTCCGCCGGGGTGCTCACCGAGAAGTCCCGCGCCCGCAGCCGCCACAGAACCAGCCAGCCCAGCGCGAGGACGGAGAGCCCGAGCGCCAGCGTGCTCACCAGCTCCACGTGCGGCCCCAGGAACTCCAGCGAGCCGTAGTGCAGCTCCACCCGGCCCGACCAGCCGAACTGCCGCGCCACATGGAAGACCAGCCCGCCCAGCGACTCGACCTCGGTGCCCCGGTCCCGCTGGAAGCCGAGGAAGGCCAGCGCCCCCGGCGCCGCCAGCACGCACCCCGCCAGCAGCCCGGCCGCCGCCACCGCCGCGGCGCCCCACGCCAGCCGCGTCCGCCGACCGGGCTCCGTACCCGCCAGCAGCAGCGCCGGCCACACCTTCAGCAGCGCGCCGACCGCCGCCAGCACCCCCAGCACCCGGGGATGCCGCACCCCCGCCAGCAGCGCCGCCACCGCCACCGCCACCACCATCACGTCGTACCGGGCGTACGCGGTCGTACCGAGCAGCGGCACCCCCGCCACCCACACCCAGGCGCCCGCCCATGACCGGCCCCCGCCCCGGCCCGCGTACAGCAGCAGCCCCAGCACCAGCAGATCGCAGCCGCAGACGAGGACGAAGAACGCCGAGGTGTAGTCCAGCATCGGCAGCAGCCCGGGGGAGAGGACCGCGAGCGCGGCCAGCGGCGGGTACTGCCAGGTGACGTCCTCCCGGGGGTAGGTCCCGCTCCTCAGGACCTCGGACCAGCCGTGGTAGATCGCCGAGACGTCGCTGGTCACGTCCGGTCCCGGCAGGGTGACCGCCTTGGTGACGCAGAGCAGCAGCGCCACCCTCGTCAGCGCCCACACCGCGACGGCGAACCGCGCACCCGTCGATCCCGTCATGCCGCTCCGTCCGTCCGTTCCGCGTACCCGCCGACGGGTACGAGCAGCCATGATGCCCGCCCGGCCGGTGCCGGATCCATCGGACCGGTCCCGGTACTGTCGGCCGGGATGGACAAGACCCTGATCGTGACCAACGACTTCCCACCCCGCCCCGGCGGCATCCAGGCATTCCTGCACAACATGGCGCTGCGCCTGGACCCCGGGCGGATCGTCGTCTACGCCTCCACCTGGAAGCTGAGCGCCGAGGGCGTCGCGGCCACCGCCGCCTTCGACGCCGAACAGCCCTTCACCGTCGTGCGCGACCCCACCACGATGCTGCTGCCGACCCCCCGGACCACCCGGCGCGCGGTGGGGCTGCTGCGCGAGCACGGCTGCACCTCCGTCTGGTTCGGCGCCGCCGCCCCGCTCGGGCTGATGGCCCCCGCGCTGCGCCGGGCCGGTGCCCGCCGCCTGGTCGCCACCACCCACGGCCACGAGGCGGGCTGGGCCCAGCTCCCCGCCGCCCGGCACCTGCTGCGGCGGATCGGCGAGTCCACGGACACCATCACCTATCTGGGGGAGTACACCCGCTCCCGGATCGCCCCCGCGCTCACCCCCGGGGCCGCGGCGCGGATGGTCCAGCTCCCGCCCGGCGTCGACGAGAAGACCTTCCACCCGGACTCGGGTGGGCAGCGGGTGCGGGCCGCGCTCGGCCTCACGGACCGGCCCGTCGTCGTCTGCGTCTCCCGGCTCGTGCCGCGCAAGGGCCAGGACACCCTGATCCGCGCGATGCCCGGGGTCCTGGCGCGGGTCCCGGACGCGGTGCTGCTGATCGTCGGCGGCGGCCCGTACGCGAAGGACCTGCGGAGGCTGGCCGTCGAGACCGGGGTCGCCGACGCGGTGCGGTTCACCGGGCCGGTGGACTGGGCGGAGCTGCCCGCGCACTACGGCGCCGGCGACGTCTTCGCCATGCCGTGCCGCACCCGGCGCGGCGGCCTCGACGTGGAGGGCCTGGGCATCGTCTTCCTGGAGGCGTCCGCGACCGGGCTGCCGGTGGTGGCGGGCGACTCGGGCGGCGCGCCCGACGCGGTGCTGGACGGCGAGACCGGATGGGTGGTGCGCGGCGACAGCGCGCGGGAGTCGGCCGAACGGATCGTCGCGCTGCTCCAGGACCCGGAGCTGCGGCGGCGGATGGGCGAGCGCGGCCGGGCCTGGGTCGAGGAGAAGTGGCGCTGGGACCTGCTGGCCGAGCGGCTGCGGACCCTGCTCTGATCCGGACGCGAGAGGGGCCCGCACACGTGCCGTGCGGGCCCCTCTCGCGTACCGGTCGCGGATCAGCCCCGGTAGATCGCCTCGATCTCGTCCGCGAAGTCCTTCGCCACCACATTGCGCTTCAGCTTCAGCGAGGGCGTGATGTGGCCCGCCTCCTCGGTGAACTGGGCGTCCAGGACGCGGAACTTGCGGACCGACTCCGCCTTGGACACGGCCGCGTTCCCGTCGTCCACCGCCCGCTGCACCTCGGCCAGCAGCTCCGGGTCCTCGCGCAGCGACCGGGCCGTCGAACCGGCCGGCTTGCCGTGCTCGCGGGCCCAGCGGTCCAGGAACTCCTCGTCCAGGGTGACCAGCGCGCCCACGAACGGCCGCCCGTCGCCGACCACCATGCACTCGGCGACCAGGGCGTGCCCGCGGATGCGGTCCTCGATCACCGCCGGGGCGACGTTCTTGCCGCCCGCCGTCACGATGATCTCCTTCTTGCGGCCGGTGATCGTGAGGTAGCCGTCCTCGTCGAGCGTGCCGATGTCACCGGTGTGGAACCAGCCGTCGGCCAGCGCCTCGGCGGTCGCCGCCGGGTTGTTCCAGTAACCGGTGAACAGGTGCTCGCCGTGGAGCAGCACCTCGCCGTCGTCGGCGATCCGCACCACGGAGCCGGGCAGCGGCTGGCCGACCGTGCCGACCTTCTGCCGGTCCCACGGGGTAAAAGCGGTGGCCGCGCAGGACTCCGTCAGGCCGTAGCCCTCCAGGACGGTGAAGCCGATGCCCCGGTAGAAGTGGCCCAGCCGCGCGCCCAGCGGGGCACCGCCGGAGATCGCGTGCTCGCCGCGTCCGCCGAGCACCGCGCGCAGCTTGCCGTAGACCAGCTTGTCGAAGATCCGGTGCTTCACCCGCAGCCCGAAGGAGGGGCCCTGCGGGGTGTCCAGCGCGTGGCTGTAGGCGATCGCCGTGTCGGCGGCCCGGTCGAAGATCTTGCCCTTGCCGTCGGCCTGCGCCTTGGCGCGCGCCCCGTTGTACACCTTCTCGAAGACCCGCGGCACACCCAGGATCAGCGTCGGCCGGAAGGACGCCAGCTCCTCGGTCAGGTGCTTGATGTCCGGTACGCAGCCCAGCCGGATCGGCGCCATCACCGCAGCCACCTCGACCAGCCGCCCGAAGACGTGCGCGGCGGGGAGGAAGAGCAGTACGGAGCATTCGCCGGTACGGAACAGCGGCTTCAGCCGCTCCACCACGTTGCCGCACTCGGCGAAGAAGCTGCGGTGCGTCAGCACGCAGCCCTTGGGGCGGCCGGTGGTGCCCGAGGTGTACACGATGGTGGCCGGGTCGTCCGCCTTGGCCGTCGCCATCCGCCGGTCCAGCGTCTCGTCGGAGACGTCCGCACCGCTCTCGGTGAGCCGGCGGACCGCGTCGCCCTCGATCTGCCAGATGCTCTTCAGCGCGGACAGGCCGCCCCGGACGGACTCCACGGACGCCTCGTGCCCGGCGGACTCCACCACGCACAGCACGGCTCCGGAGTCGCCGAGGATCCACTGGATCTGCTCGGGCGAGCTGGTCTCGTAGACCGGGACGGTGACCGCGCCCGCGCTCCAGATGGCGAAGTCGAACAGCACCCACTCGTAGCGGGTCCGCGAGAGCAGGGCCACCCGGTCGCCGGCCTCGACGCCCGCCGCGATCAGCCCCTTGGCGACCCCTCTGACCTCGGCCAGGAACTGCCGGGCGTCGACGTCGGTCCAGACGCCCGCCACCTTGCGGCTCATCACCGCGACATCGGGATGCTGAGCGGCATTGCGGCGGATGAGATCCGTCAGGTTGCCGTCCGAGGGGACCTCGTACAGGGCCGGAAGGCTGAACTCGCGCAAGACTGCTGCTCCTCATCGGGCTCCGGTGCCACGGCTCTGTGTGACGCACCGGCTGCGGTCCAGGATTGGCTCGTGCTCAGTGGGGTGAGCACAACTGGACTCGCCCGGACGTTACCCACCAGTACATGGTTCCGGATAGGGGGTCCCGGCCAGATGTCTTATGCGTCACACATCACGGTGATCCTTGGGCGCACAGTAGTCCACCTCCGTGACCGGACAGGGATAACCGCAGGTCCAGCGGGCCCTACCCAGGTGACGGAGGGAGTTCTAGGCCCTGCCTTCAAACTGCCGCCTGCCGTGCGGCGCCCGGCACGCACGGCAGGCGCGTTGTCGGGACTGCCCCGATACATCCAGTATCGGGGTGACCCTCCGCCTTGCGATCGCACGCACCGGACACCGCACGGCCCGGCCTCCGGCCGGACGGCGGCACTTTGAAGGCAGGGCCTAGGGTGATCGGCATGGCAGCGGAAGAGCGGTCCGGGGCGGGCACGGGTAAGCGCACGCGCGTGCATGTCGTCAGCGATGTGCACGGCAACAGCGAGGCGCTGGCCCGGGCCGGGGACGGGGCCGACGCGCTGGTCTGCCTCGGCGACCTGGTGCTCTTCCTCGACTACGCCGACCACTCGCGCGGCATCTTCCCCGACCTCTTCGGCGTGGAGAACGCCGACCGGATCGTCGCCCTGCGCACCGCCCGCCGCTTCGACGAGGCCCGCGCGTTCAACCGGAGCCTGTGGGAGGGCGTCGACCGCGACGCCGCCATCGTCTCGGCGGTGCGCAGGCAGTACGCCGAACTCTTCGCCGCCTTCCCCGCGCCCACGTACGCCACCTACGGCAACGTCGACATCCCGGACCTCTGGCCCGAGTACGCCCACCCCGGCACCACCGTCCTCGACGGCCAGCGGACCGAGATCGGCGGCCGGGTCTTCGGCTTCGTCGGCGGCGGGCTGCGGACCCCGATGCGGACCCCGTACGAGATCGACGACGAGGAGTACGCGGCGAAGATCGAGGCGCTCGGCCCGGTCGACGTGCTCTGCACCCACATCCCGCCCGAGGTCCCGGAGTTGACCTACGACACCGTGGCGCGCCGCTTCGAGCGCGGCAGCCGGGCGCTGCTGGACGCCATCCGCGCGACCCGCCCCCGGTACGCCCTTTTCGGCCACGTCCACCAGCCCCTGGTGCGCCGGATGCGGATCGGCGCCACCGAGTGTGTGAACGTCGGTCACTTCGCGTCCACCGGCAGGCCGTGGGCCCTGGAGTGGTGAGCCCACCGGCACCGGACCCCGGGACGAACCGTCCCGCGCACGCGATAGCCTTCTGACGGCAGGGTCTCTGCCGACGCACCGGTTACACCGCACTGGAGGAGCCACAGCGATGGCTGAACACACCAGGTCGAGCATCACGATCGAGGCGGCACCGGCCGACGTCATGGGCGTGATCGCCGACTTCGCCCGCTACCCGGAGTGGACCGGCGAGGTCAAGGAGGCCGAGGTCCTCGCCACCGACGCGCAGGGCCGCGCCGAGCAGGTCCGCCTCGTCCTCGACGCCGGGGCGATCAAGGACGACCACACCCTCGCCTACACCTGGACCGGTGCGAACGAGGTCAGCTGGACGCTCGTCAAGTCCCAGATGCTGCGCGCCATCGACGGCTCCTACGCCCTGACCGACCTCGGCGGCGGCCGCACCGAGGTCACCTACCGGCTGACCGTCGACGTCAAGATCCCGATGCTCGGCATGATCAAGCGCAAGGCCGAGAAGGTCATCATCGACCGGGCCCTGGCCGGCCTGAAGAAGCGCGTCGAATCCGTCCCGAAGGTCTGAGCCGGATGCGTACGGTCCTCGTCACCGGACCCGGCGGCGCGGGCCGTACCACCGTCGCGGCGGCCACCGCGCTCGCCGCCGCCCGGCGCGGCGGCAGCGCCCTGCTCCTCACCCCCGACCCCATACCCGGCTTCCCCCGGGACACCGGCCCCACCGAGGTCACCGCCGGGCTGTGGGCCGCCCGGATCGACTCCGCCGAGCACTTCCGGGGCGAGTTCCTCGCCCTCCAGGACCGGGCGTCCGGCGTCCTCGACCTGCTCGGCGGGGCCCGGCTGGACGGCGAGGAGATCACCGAACTCCCCGGCAGTACCCAGCTCGCCCTGCTGCACAGCCTGCGCCGGGCCGCCGAGGGCGACTGGTCGCGCCGCGGCCACGACCTCCTGGTCGTCGACCTGCCGCCGCTGGGCGAGGCCCTCGACCTGCTCTCCCTCCCCGCCCGGCTCCGCCGCTACCTGCGCCGGCTGCTGCCGCCGGAGCGGCAGGCCGCCCGCGCCCTGCGCCCGATGCTCGCCCAGCTCGCCGGGGTCCCGATGCCCGCCCAGTGGCTGTACGAGGCGGCCGCCCGCAAGGACGCCGAGCTGGCCGCCGTCCAGGCCCTGATCGAGGACGCGGGCACCACGCTCCGGCTGGTCGCCGAGCCCGGCCCGGCCGCCGAGGAGGCCCTGCGCACCGCCCGTACCGGCCTCGCCCTGCACGGGCTGCGGGTCGACAGCCTCGCGGTCAACCGCCTGCTGCCCCGGCACTCGGCCGACCCCTGGTTCGCCGCGCTCGCCGCACAGCAGGAGAAGACCGTCGACCGCTGGCGGGACGAGTGGGCGCCGCACGCCGCCCTGCGCGAGCTGCCCCACCTGGGCCGCGACCCGCGTGGCCTGGACGACCTCGACCGCCTCGCCGAGCACACCGCACCCGCCCCGGACCACGGCGTACCCGGCCCCGGCCGGGCCGAGGACCCCTGGTGGATCGAGGTGCCCGACGCCCCGGAGGGCCTGGGCGCCCTGCTCCCCGGCAGCCGGATCGTGCGCACCGCACCCGACGGGGACGGCGACGACGTACCGGTCCTGGCCTGGTGCCTGCCGCTGCCCGGCGCCGTGAAGAAGGACCTGCGGCTGGTCCGCCGGGGCGACGAACTGCTGCTCACGGTGGGCCCGTACCACCGGACCGTGCCGCTTGAGTCCGGGCTGCGCCGCTGCACCGTCTCGGGCGCCTCGCTCACCGACGGGCTGCTCCGGGTCCGCTTCACCCCGGACCCCGACCTCTGGCCCCGGACGGGCTGAACCCCGCCCCGCCGTTCGGGTAACGTCGGAAGCGGGCGCCCGGGACGCCGGGCCGCCGTACGCCACGTCGCAGGAGTCCGCCATGAGCGATGCCACCGATCGTCCCGCCGACGACGACGCGTGGGCGAGCGCCTGCGCGGAGGACCTGGAGGCGGAGAAGGCCCGCCGCCGCGCCCAGCACGGCCCGCCGCCCGGCTCCGCCGCCGAGGAGCTGCGCAAGCTGGTCGACGCCGTCGCCGACAAGGTCGCGTCCTTCCAGACACCGCTGCTCGGCGCCACGGCGCAGGGCACGGTGCAGCAGATCATCAAGCAGGCGAGGTCCGCCGTCGAGCCGGTCATCGAGCGCAACCCGGAGGTCTTCGACCACCTCGCCGCGGCCAGCGGCGAACTCCTCGCCGCCTACCGCTCCGCCGTCGAGGGCCAGGAGCGCCGCTGGACCCGCACCGCCGCCGACGAGGCCGGTGCGGACGGCACCGGTGCGGAGAAGCGGGCCGGGGACCCGAGCGACCCGCGCGACGAGCCGCCCGCCGCGGGCGAGCAGATCGACCTCGACTGACCGGCGCCGCTGGGCGGCCCCCCGGCTCGGGTACGGTTGCCCCAGCGGGGCACGACCGGAACTGAGGGATTCATGGGACTCACCATCGGCGTCGATATCGGCGGCACGAAGATCGCAGCTGGCGTGGTCGACGAAGAGGGCCACATCCTCTCCACGCACAAGGTGCCGACCCCGCCGACCGCCGAAGGCATCGTGGACGCCATCGCGACGGCCGTGTCCGGCGCGAGCGAGGGCCGGAGCATCGAGGCCGTCGGCATCGGCGCCGCCGGATACGTCGACGACAAGCGCGCCACCGTGCTGTTCGCCCCGAACATCAACTGGCGCCACGAGCCGCTGAAGGACAAGGTCGAGCAGCGCGTCGGCCTCCCGGTCGTCGTGGAGAACGACGCCAACGCCGCCGCCTGGGGCGAGTACCGCTTCGGCGCCGGCCAGGGCCACGACGACGTCATCTGCATCACGCTCGGCACCGGGCTCGGCGGCGGCATCATCATCGGCAACAAGCTGCGCCGCGGACGCTTCGGCGTGGCCGCCGAGTTCGGCCACATCCGGGTCGTCCCGGACGGTCTGCTCTGCGGCTGCGGCAGCCAGGGCTGCTGGGAGCAGTACGCCTCCGGCCGGGCCCTGGTCCGCTACGCCCGGCAGCGCGCCAACGCCACTCCTTCGAGCGCCGCGGTCCTGCTGTCGCTCGGCGACGGCACGGTGGACGGCATCGAGGGCAAGCACATCAGCCAGGCCGCCCGGCAGGGCGACCCGGTGGCGATCGACTCCTTCCGCGAGCTGGCCCGCTGGGCCGGTGCGGGACTCGCCGACCTCGCCTCGCTCTTCGACCCGTCCGCGTTCATCGTCGGCGGTGGTGTCTCGGACGAGGGCGAGCTGGTCCTCGACCCGATCCGCAAGTCCTTCCGGCGCTGGCTGATCGGCGGCGAGTGGCGCCCGCACGCCCAGGTCCTCGCGGCCCGCCTCGGCGGCGAGGCCGGGCTGGTCGGCGCGGCGGACCTGGCCCGCCAGGGCTGAACCGCACCCCGGCACGAGTCGGCCGGACGCCCGTCGCGCCCCCTGGGGGAGCGGCGGGCGTCCGTCGTATCGTGAGGCGCATGGTCCTGACGCCACTGCCCGACTCCCGTACCGAGCCGGATGGTTCGGCCGTCGTCCGCGCGCTGAGCTACAACATCCGGTCGATGCGCGACGACCCCGGGGCGCTGGCCCGCGTCATCGGGGCCTGCGCCCCCGACCTGGTCTTCATCCAGGAGGCCCCGCGCTTCTTCCGCTGGCGCAAGCGCGCCGCCTGGCTCGCGGCCCGCACCGGCCTCGTCGTCCTCGGCGGCGGCGCCACGGCGGCCGGCCCGCTGCTGCTCTGCTCGCTGCGGGCCACGGTGGAGCGCACGGAGGACGTCCTGCTCCCGCTCACCCCCGGGCTGCACCGCAGGGGCCTGGCCACCTCGGTGGTACGGATCGCGGGCACCCGCATCGGGCTGGTGAGCTTCCATCTGAGCCTCCAGCGCGAGGAGCGCCTCGCCCAGGCCGGGGCGGTGCTGGAGCGGATGGACGAGATGGGCGTCGAGCACGCCGTCGCGGCCGGCGACCTCAACGACGTACCGTCCGGCGCCGCCTTCGGCCGGCTGGCCGGGCGGCTCCAGGACTGCCGGACGGTACGGCCCTGGGGCGGCGAGCACACCTACCCGGCCGCCCGCCCGGACCGCCGCATCGACGCGGTCTTCGCGACGCCCGGGATCGAGGTCCTCGGCTGCGGCGTCCCCGCCGGGCTGCCGGGCGTCGGCGACGCGGACCTGCGCGCGGCCACCGACCACCTTCCGGTGCTGGCCGCGCTGCGGGTCCCCGCCCTGAAGCCCTGAGGGCCGTGCCCGGTCAGACCACCGCGCCGCGCCCGGGGTCCTCGTCGTCCTCCCCGTCGTCGTTCATCCGGGCCACCAGCGTGACGAAGCCGCCGAGGAAACCGACGACGCAGACCGTGGTGAACCACCAGGTCATCTCCCAGCCCAGCACCACCGCGAGCAGCATCAGCACCGGGCCGCCGACCACCCCGAGCCAGGCGAACTTCGCCGTGGCGTCGGCCTCCGGCAGCGGCGGGGGCTCCGGGGGGACGAAGTGCCCCTCGTCGTTCTCGTCGAGGTCGTCGTCCTTCGGCTCGGCGAGCCCGTAGTCGCGCGGCCCCATCACCCCGGGGGCGAAGACGACCGAGCTGCCGAGCGGCTTCTCCGGCGGCCTCGGGAGCTTCTTGCCGAGCCCCTTGTCCACCTCGGGGCCGGCGGGCCCGTCGTCCTCCAGCAGCGCGAGGTCCTCGACCGAACGGAACGGCTTGGCGCCCGGCGGGTCCGGCGGCTCCTCGCCGTACCCCGCGACGATCGCCCGCCACGCGGCGTCCTCGTCGACCGGCGAACCCTCCCGGCCGCCCTCGCCGCCCGGCGCCGCCTTCCGGGAAGCGGACTCCTCCTGGCCCGTGCCGTCGTCGGGCACGGCCGCGCCCTCGGCGGGAAGAGGCTCGCGCTCCTCCTCGCTGCCCGCGCGCTCCGCGTCGTGCTCAGCCACCTGACGTGCTCCCCTTCTTGCCGACGCTCGGGGCGAGGCGGCCGATGAACCGATGGCTCTCGTCGAAGATCCGCTCCGCGTCATGGTCCAACGTCGCCACGTGGTAGCTCTGTTCCAGCAGGATCTCCTCGACGTCCGTCGACGACACCCGGCTCAGGATGCGCGCCGAGTCGGCGGGCGGCACCACATGGTCCTGCGGGCTGTGCAGCAGCACGATCGGCTGGGTGACCTGCGGCAGCTCGGCGTCGACGAGCCGGAAGAACTTCCGCAGCGAGTGCGCCGCGTGCAGCGGGACCCGGTCGTACCCGACCTCGTCGGACCCCTTCAGGGCGATGTCGCTGACCAGCCCCTTCGTGGTGGGCATCAGATGGCGGACGACCGGCAGCGCGTGCGCCGCCAGGCCGTGCACCTTGTTCGCCGGGTTGACGAGCACCAGGCCGCTGATCGCGTCGCCGTGCTTGGCCGCCAGCCGCAGCGTCAGCGCGCCGCCCATGGACAGCCCGAAGACGAAGACCTGTGTGCACCGCTCCAGCAGGGCGCGCAGCTCCCGGTCCACCTCCGCGTACCAGTCCTGCCAGCCGGTGAGCTGCATGTCCTGCCAGCGGGTGCCGTGCCCCGGCAGCAGCGGCAGCGAGACGGTCAGGCCGCGCTCCGCCAGATAGCGGGCCCAGGGGCGCAGCGACTGCGGGGAACCGGTGAATCCGTGGCAGAGGAGGACGCCGACCTCTCCGCCCTCGTGGCGGAACGGCTCGGCTCCGGGAAGGACCGGCACCAAGGTCTCCTGTTCGTGAGGCTCGCGGGGGAGCGCAGGGGGGAGTGCAGAGGATTACTTCACCGTACGCGACCGGGCTGACACCGACCAGGGCCGTCACCGGCCCGGGCCGACAGCGACCAGGGCCGCCACCGGCACGGGCCGCCGCAACGGCTCCATGCCGGGCCGCACACGGGATATGGTCTGTCCGACAGCACACAGGAGGCACCCGAGTTGATCTACGGCGCAATGAAGTTCTCCATCGGCGGGGGGCTGAAGCTCGCCTTCCGGCCGTGGGTGGAGGGCCTGGAGAACATCCCCGCGCAGGGACCGGCGATCCTCGCGAGCAACCACCTGTCGTTCTCCGACTCCTTCTTCCTCCCGGCCGTCCTGGACCGCAAGGTCACCTTCATCGCCAAGTCCGAGTACTTCACCGGCACCGGGGTGAAGGGCAAGCTGACCGCGGCCTTCTTCAAGGGCGTCGGCCAGCTCCCGGTGGACCGCTCGGGCACCCGCGGCGCCGGTGAGGCGGCCATCAAGGCGGGTATCGAGGTGATCGAGAGCGGCGGCCTGTTCGGCATCTACCCGGAGGGCACCCGCTCGCCCGACGGCCGCCTGTACCGGGGCAAGCCCGGCGGACTGGCCCGGGTGGCGCTGGCCACCGGCGCCCCGGTCATCCCCGTCGCGATGATCGACACGGAGAAGATCCAGCCGCCCGGCCAGGTGGTGCCCAAGCTGATGCGCCCGGGCATCCGGATCGGCAAGCCGCTCGACTTCAGCCGCTACCACGGCATGGACGGGGACCGCTTCATCCTGCGCTCGGTCACCGACGAGGTGATGTACGAGATCATGAAGCTCTCCGGCCAGGAGTACGTCGACATCTACGCGACGGCCGCCAAGCGGCAGATGGCCGAGGACGCGAAGCGCCGGGCCGAGGCGCAGAAGCAGGGGAACGGCGAGACCGGGGCACAGGGCTGAAGGAACGGTACGGCGCGTGCGCGCGCCGGTGCCGTCCAGGGGGCGTGGGGAAGTGGCTGGGCGCGTGCGCGTCGTACGGATGTCGGTCGAGCAGCCGCTGTGGCGCGCGCTGACCGCGTACCGCATTCTCACCATGATCTACGCGGTGCTGCTCTCCGTCTTCGGCCGGGCCAAGTACGACCGGCCGTGGGTGGCCGTCGTCTTCCTGGCGGTGATGGTGGTCTGGACGCTCGCCACCCTCCCGAAGGTCGCGGGCGCCGCCGCCTGCACCAAGCGGTTCCTCGGCGCCGACCTCACGATCGCGCTCGTCGGGATACTGCTCACCCCGCTCGCCGACTTCGAGGCCCAGCAGGTCGACGGCCCGACGCTGCCGTCCATCTGGACCGCGGGTTCGGTGCTGGCCTTCGCCATCAAGGGCGGCTGGCGCTGGGCGGCCGTCGCCTCCACCTTCGTCGCCGTCGCCAACATCGTCGAACGCGGCGACCCCAGCCGGGACACCTTCCACAACGTGCTGCTGGTCTGGGTCGCCTCCATAGCGATCGGCTACGTCGTCGAGGTCGCCCGCGCCAGTGAGCGCACCCTCGCCCGCGCCCTGGAGATCGAGGCCGCCACCCGCGAACGGGAACGGCTGGCCCGCGACATCCACGACAGCGTGCTCCAGGTCCTCGCGATGGTCCAGCGCCGGGGCACCGCGCTCGGCGGCGAGGCGGCCGAGCTGGGCCGCCTCGCCGGGGAGCAGGAGATCGCCCTGCGCACCCTGGTCTCCAGCGGACTGGTCGCCGCCGACCGGGTCTCCGAGGACGCCGCCGAGGGCGCCGTGGTCCGCCGGGTGGAGGCCGAAGAGGAGCCGCCCGACGGGGCCCCCTGCGATCTGCGCTCGCTGCTCGCCCCGCACGCCGGCTCCCGGACCAGCTTCGCGGAGCCGGGCGCCCCGGTGCTGCTCGCCCCGGCGGCCGCGCGGGAGCTGGCGGCCGCCGTCGGTGCCGCCCTGGACAATGTCAGGGTGCACGCGGGGGACAATGCCCAGGCATGGATCCTCGTCGAGGACTGGCCGGACGAGGTGATCGTGACGGTCCGCGACGACGGCCCCGGAATCCCGGAGGGGCGGCTCGCCCAGGCCGAGGGGGAGGGCCGGATGGGGGTGGCCCTGTCGATCCGCGGCCGGCTGCGCGACCTGGGCGGCACGGCCGAGCTGCTCTCGGTTCCCGGCCAGGGCACCGAGGTCGAACTGAAGGTACCGAAGGTTTCACGGGGGAAGGCGGAGTCGGCGAGATGAGTACCGAGACCAGCGGGGGCGGCCCGGAGCGCGCCGTCCGGGTGATGGTGGTGGACGACCACCCGATGTGGCGCGACGCCGTCGCCCGCGACCTGTCCGAGTCCGGCTTCGACGTGGTGGCGACCGCCGGTGACGGGCCCCAGGCGGTCCGCCGCGCGAAGGCCGCCGCCCCCGACGTCCTGGTGCTCGACCTGAACCTGCCCGGAATGCCCGGCGTCCAGGTCTGCAAGGAACTCGTCGGCTCGCACCCCGGGCTGCGGGTGCTGGTGCTCTCCGCGAGCGGCGAGCACGCCGACGTGCTCGAGGCGGTCAAGTCCGGTGCCACCGGCTACCTCCTCAAGTCGGCCAGTACGCAGGAGCTGACCGACGCGGTGCGCTCCACCGCCGCCGGCGACCCCGTCTTCACCCCGGGCCTGGCCGGACTGGTCCTCGGCGAGTACCGCAGACTCGCCTCCGACCCCGCGCCGGCCGCCCCCGACGAGCCCGACGCGCCCCGGCTCACCGACCGCGAGACCGAGGTGCTCCGGCTGGTCGCCAAGGGGCTCTCGTACAAGCAGATCGCCGAGCGGCTGGTCATCTCGCACCGCACCGTGCAGAACCACGTGCAGAACACCCTCGGCAAGCTCCAGCTGCACAACCGCGTGGAGCTGGTCCGCTACGCCATCGAGCGCGGCCTCGACGACGCCTGAGAGCCCGCCGGTGGCCTTCCGCCGCGCCGCCCGAGCGGCGGGGCGGCCCGGCGGACCGTATATTCGCGAGGACCGGCACCCTGCGGGCCCCGGCCCCGTCCCGGGACACCCGGGAGCCGGTCCGCGCGACCAACGGGAGAAGCCGTGGAGATCCTGGCCTTCGGTGTGCAGTCCGACGAGAAGCCGCTGATCGAGCGGGCCTTCGCGGGGCAGCACGAGGTCCGCTGCCTGGACGTCTTCCTGAACCGGGACACCGCCCCCATCGCGGCGGGCTACGAGGCCATCTCCACCAGCGTCAACGCCGACCTGGGCGCCCGGGTGCTGCAGACCCTGGCGGCGGGCGGCACCCAGATGATCGCCCAGCGCTCCACCGGCTTCAACAACATCGACCTCGATGTCGCCGAGCGCCTGGCCCTGCGGGTGGCCCGGGTCTCCTTCTACTCGCCGTACTCCGTCGCCGAATTCGCCTGGACCCTCGCGATGGCGGTCAACCGCCGGATCATCCGGGCCTCGAGCCGCACCCGCGACTTCGACTTCCGGCTCGACGGGCTCCTCGGCCGCGACATGCACGGCCGCACCGCGGGCGTGATCGGCACCGGCAGCATCGGCGAGGCGTTCGCCCGGATCGCCCACGGCTTCGGCATGCGGCTGCTCGGCTGGGACGTCGCGGAGAACCCCGCCTGCACGAGCCTCGGCATGACGTACGTCCCCAAGGAGCGGCTGCTCGCCGAGGCCGACCTGGTCAGCCTGCACGTCCCGCTGCTGCCCGCCACCCACCACCTCATCGACGCGGACGCCCTGGCCCTGATGAAGGACGACGCGATCCTGGTCAACTCCAGCCGGGGCGGCCTCATCGACAGCACCGCGCTCGTCGCCCAACTGCGCGCCGGTCGCTTCCTGGGCGTCGGGCTCGACGTCTACGAGGCGGAGGCCGGGCTCTTCTTCCTCGACAAGTCGCTGGAGGGCGTCGACGACGACACCCTGGCCCGGCTCGTCACCTTCCCGAACGTCGTCGTCACCTCCCACCAGGCGTACTACACCGAGGACGCGGTGGGCCAGATCATCGACGCCACCGTACGGAACATCGCCGACTACCTGGCCGGCCGCCGCAGCGAGAACGTCCTGGTCCCGGCGGCCCCGGCGGGCTGATCCCCCGGGGCCGCGCTCCCGTCAGCCCGCCACCGGCAGCCCCGCCAGCAGCTCCGCCACGATCCCCGACCCGCGCAGCGTCAGCACCGACTCGGGGTGGAACTGCACCGAGGCGAACCCGGGCCCGCGCAGCGCGTGCAGCTCACCGGTGGCCGCGTCCGTACTCGCCTCGATGGAGTGCGCCGCCAGCTCCGTGACGACGTCCGCGTCGCAGCGGGCGGTGAAGCTGTTGTAGAAGCCGACCGTCTCCTCCCGCCCGAACAGCTCGATCCGGGTCTGCGCGCCCTGGTACGGCACGGTCTTGCGGACGATCTCCAGCCCCAGCTCCGCCGCGATCAGCTCATGGCCGAGGCAGACCCCCAGCAGCCCGTGCCGGTGGTCGCGGACCAGCTCCGCCGCCAGGGAGCGCAGCAGCCGCATCTTCGGATCGGCACCGTCGCCCGGGTTGCCGGGACCGGGCCCCAGCACGACCGGCCCCCGGTGCGCCCGCACCCGCTCCCGCAGCCCCGGCTCGTCGAAGCGGCACACCGACACCTCCAGCCCCGAGGAGCGCAGCAGATGCGCCAGCATCGCGGTGAAGGTGTCCTCGCCGTCGACCACCAGGGCCCGGCCGGACAGGTCCCGGGCGCGCTCCTGCATCCGCAGCCAGAACGGGGCGAGGCCCTCCCGCCGGGCGTCCAGCGCCGCCCGTACCCGGGGGTCGGCCGCCAGCCGGGGCCGCGACGCCTCCGCCTCCGGCCGGCCGGGGCGCACCCCGAGGGCGGCGAGCACCCCGGCCGCCTTCGCATGGGTCTCGGCGACCTCGCCGTCCGGGTCGGAGTGGCGCACCAGCGTCGCCCCGACCGGCACCTTCAGCTCCCCGCCGGCCGAGATGTCGGCGGTACGGATCAGGATCGGCGAGTCCAGGCTCTGCGCCCCGCCCGGCTCCTGCCGCAGCAGCGCCAGGGCGCCCGCGTAGTAACCGCGCCCGCCGGGCTCGTACCGCTCGATGACCCGGCAGGCGTTCTGCACCGGGGAGCCGGTGACCGTCGCCGCGAACATGGTCTCCTTCAGCACCTCGCGCACGTCCAGCGAGGACCGCCCGCGCAGCTCGTACTCCGTGTGGGCGAGATGGGCCATCTCCTTGAGCCGCGGCCCGACCACCACCCCGCCCATGTCGCCGACGGTGCACATCATCTTGAGCTCCTCGTCGACGACCATGGAGAGCTCCTCGGTCTCCTTGCGGTCGGCGAGGAAGTCCAGCAGGTCGTCCGCGGTCGGGCCGCCGGCGGGGTAGCGGTACGTCCCGCTGATCGGGTTCATCACCACCGTCCCGCCGGACATCCGGACGTGGACCTCCGGGCTGGCGCCGACCAGCGTCCTGGCCCCGGTGTGGACCACGAAGGTCCA
This sequence comes from Streptomyces sp. NPDC015144, assembly GCF_043079735.1. Taxonomy (NCBI): domain Bacteria; kingdom Bacillati; phylum Actinomycetota; class Actinomycetes; order Kitasatosporales; family Streptomycetaceae; genus Streptomyces; species Streptomyces sp. NPDC015144. Next base: position 267,030 of record NZ_JBIBUU010000003.1, read on the forward strand.
GTACGCCCCGCGCTCACCGGCCAGCAGTCGCCGGAAGAGGGCCAGCGCGTCCGCCCGGCCGAAGCCGGGGATCTCGCCCCGAAAGGTCCGCCGGACGACGAAGTTGGCCCCCTCGCCCCGCCCGATCTCGTCCGCCACGACCCGCCGGACGATCTCCGCGTACTCCGCGTCCCCGACGTCGAACGCGCCGCCCTCGACCCGCACGTCCCGCACCGGGAGCAGCTCCAGCACCTCGGCGAGCGGCAGCTCGTACGTCTCGTCGGCGACCAGCACGGACAGCGGCGTCCCGTCGTCGCGGACGTCGAAGCCGCGCTCGGCGATCTGCCGGAACGGGACCAGCGCCAGCGAGGGCAGCGGGCCGACCGGGAGACCGGCGAGCCGTTCGGCCTCCCGCACCCGGCCGATCAGCACCTCGACGGTGTCGTGGTCGCGGCCGGGGGTGCGCCTGCGCAGCAGCGCGAACGGCGGGCAGTCGTCGCGCAGCAACCGGTCGAGGACGGCGGCGGACCGGTGGGGCGTGCGGGACACGTGGGGCATGGGAGGTTCCTTCCGATACGGAGGAACGGCTCCCGGAACGCGGAGAAGGCCGCCCCTCGGGCGGCCTTCGCGTGGTCTGTGTGCGCGCGATCGTCAGTGGGCCGCCGGATGAGCGGTCCACCACCAGTTCTGGGTCGTCTGCGCGAACATGGAGGGAACCTTAACCGACGCCCGCGCCGGACGAGCACCCGTCTCAACTATTGAGCTTTCGAAAGGGAGCCGCCGCCGGACCCCGTAGTGTGGGACCCGTGACCGTGAACGCCAATACCTCCGTCGCCGGTGGCAACACCTGGCGAGACCTTCCCGCGGCGCAGCAGCCCGAGTACCCCGATGCCGAGGCTCTGCGCGATGTACTCGCGGAGCTCGCGTCGTATCCGCCGCTCGTCTTCGCGGGCGAGTGCGACCAGCTGCGTGCCCGTCTGGGAGCCGTCGCCAAGGGCGAGGCGTTCCTGCTCCAGGGCGGCGACTGCGCCGAGGCCTTCGACGCCGTGTCCGCCGACCACATCCGCGCCAAGCTGAAGACGCTGCTCCAGATGAGCGCCGTGCTGACGTACGCGGCCTCCGTGCCCGTCGTCAAGGTGGGCCGGATCGCCGGCCAGTACTCCAAGCCGCGCTCCAAGTCGACCGAGACCCGCGACGGCGTCACCCTGCCGACCTACCGCGGCGACTCCGTCAACGGCTTCGCCTTCACCGAGGCGGACCGGGTCCCGGACCCGGAGCGGCTGAAGCGGATGTACCACGCCTCCGCCTCCACGCTGAACCTGGTCCGCGCCTTCACCACCGGCGGTTACGCCGACCTGCGCCAGGTGCACGCCTGGAACCAGGACTTCGTGAAGTCGTCCCCGTCCGGCCAGCGCTACGAGGCGCTCGCCCGCGAGATCGACAACGCGCTGAACTTCATGAAGGCGTGCGGCACGGACCCGGCCGAGTTCAAGGCGGTCGAGTTCTACGCCTCGCACGAGGCGCTGCTGCTGGACTACGAGTCGGCGCTGACCCGTACCGACTCGCGCACCGGCGAGCTGTACGACACCTCCGGCCACATGGTCTGGATCGGTGAGCGGACCCGCCAGATGGACGGCGCGCACATCGAGTTCGCGTCGAGGATCCGCAACCCCATCGGGATCAAGCTCGGCCCGACGACCACGGTCGAGGAGGCGCTCGGCTACGTCGACCGCCTCGACCCCGACCGCGAGCCCGGCCGGCTGACCTTCGTCGTCCGGATGGGTGCCGACAAGGTCCGTGACAAGCTCCCGGCCCTGGTCGAGAAGGTCACCGCCTCCGGCGCCATCGTCGCCTGGGTGACCGACCCGATGCACGGCAACACCTTCGAGGCCACCTCGGGCCACAAGACCCGTCGCTTCGACGACGTCCTGGACGAGGTCAAGGGCTTCTTCGAGGTGCACAAGGCTCTCGGCACGCACCCCGGCGGCATCCACGTCGAGCTCACCGGCGACGACGTCACCGAGTGCGTCGGCGGCGGCCACGAGATCTTCGTGGACGACCTGCACCAGCGCTACGAGACGGCCTGCGACCCGCGGCTCAACCGCAGCCAGTCCCTCGACCTGGCCTTCCTGGTCGCGGAGATGTACCGGGACCAGTGAGCGCCGCGTACCGGCGTACGCCTGTGGGGCACGGATCGATGTGATCCGTGCCCCACAGGGCGTTCCGGGGCTTTCCGCACCTTTCGGCGCCGGGTAAGGTTAGGTATGCCTCACCGAGAGTCGGGGTGGCAGAGAACGGCCGGCCCCGCCCGGGAGGTGAATCCGCGTGTACGTCTGCTCGTGCTTCGGCATCACGGAGAAGCAGGTCAAGGAGCATGCGGACGCCGGTGCCTGCACCCCCCGGCAGATCGCCTCCGTCTGCAAGGCGGGCACCGACTGCGGTGGCTGCGTCCGGGCCATCCAGGCGGTGCTGGGCCGCGGTGCCTGTCCGCGCCGTGAGCTGCTCGCCCGGAAGAAGCAGGAGCCCTCGCTCCCCGAAGCGGCCTGACCGCCCGGACCGCCCCGTTCCGTCAGCTGTCGGGCTGCTCGATCTGCTGCGCCAGGTACAGCGGCTCCCCGAGCTTCTCGATCAGCTCCAGCTGGGTGTCGAGGTAGTCGATGTGGTGCTCCTCGTCCTCCAGGATGTCCTCGAAGATGTTCGCCGAGGTGACGTCGCCCTTCCCGCGCATGACGTCGATGCCGCGCTTCAGCCGGTCGATGGCCTCGACCTCGATCTGCCGGTCGGCCTGGAACATCTCGGTGACCGTCTGGCCCACCCGGACGTGGAAGAGCCGCTGGTAGTTCGGCAGCGCGTCGAGGAAGAGGATGCGTTCCGTGAGCCGGTCCGCGTGCTTCATCTCGTCGATGGACTCCGACCGCGTGTACTTCGCGAGTTTCGTCCAGCCGTTGTTGTCCTGAATCCGGTAGTGCAGCCAGTACTGGTTGATGGCTGTCAGCTCACCCGTGAGCTGCTCGTTCAGGTACTCGATGACCTCGGGGTCGCCCTGCATCGCAGAGGCTCCTTCCGACCGATGGACTGGGCAGGTTGGCCGCATCCTGTCATCGCAGCCCAAAAGCGTCCAGTAAGTACATGCTTACTATGAGTTGCCCGAATTGCCCCGTGGTTGGTCGGGACCATCCCCGCCCGTCTGTCACCATGGAGGCATGGGCCAGCCGGAAAGCCGGGAACACCGCGCGTCAGAGGAGTCCGGGCTTCCCCCGGGACAGCGACTGCAGCGCGGCTGGCCGGTTACCCACTACGGGCCCGTCCCGAAGTTCAAGCCCGACCGCTGGGAGTTCCGGGTCTTCGGGGCCACCGCGGACGGCGAGAAGCACTGCTGGGGGCATGAGGAGTTCTCCGCGCTCCCCTTCGCCTCGGTCGTCGCCGACCTGCACTGCGTCACGAAATTCAGCATGATCGGGGCCGAATGGGGCGGGGTCCTGGCCCGTACGGTGCTGGAGCTCGCGCCACCCGCCCCCGAGGTGACCCATGTGATGGTCTGGGCCGAATACGGGTTCAGCTCCAATCTGAGGCTCTCCGACTTCGCCGCGGACCGAACACTTTTCGCCACTCACAAGGGCGGTGAACTGCTCACCGCCGAGCACGGGTTCCCGCTCCGCCTGGTGGTGCCGCACCTCTACGCCTGGAAGGGCCCCAAATGGGTCCGGGGCGTCGAGTACATGACGGCCGACCGCCGCGGCTTCTGGGAGGAGCGCGGCTACCACAACATCGGCGACCCCTGGCGGGAGCAGCGGTACTCCTACCAGGAGAAGCCCGGCGAGGGCCCCGAGCTCTGACCCGGCGGAGCCTCCGGGGCCGGACGTCTCAGGCGCGCGGGCCGCGCAGTGCCTTCAGCCGTGCCACGTCCGCCGCGTGGCCCTCCTTGCCGCCCGGCGTCTCGATGACCAGCGGCACGCCCGCGGTCGCCGGATGCGCGAACAGCTCGCGGAACGGCTCCTCGCCGATATGGCCGGAACCGATGTTCTCGTGCCGGTCCTTGTGGGCCCCGACCACGTCCTTGGAGTCATTGGCGTGGATCAGTTTCAGCCGTCCTTCGCCGACCGTGGACACCAGCAGATCCAGGGTCTGCGCCATGCCGGCCGGACCGGCGAGGTCGTGCCCGGCCGCGTAGATGTGGCAGGTGTCCAGGCAGACGCCGAGCTTGGGATGGGCGTCCAGCGCCTCGAAGTACGGGCCGAAGTCCCAGGTCCGGGAGCAGAGCGAGGCGCCCTGCCCGGCGGTCGACTCCAGCAGCAGGTCCGGGTCGTCGTCGTGGGTCAGCTCGTCCAGCAGCGGCCGCAGATACGTACGCACCTGGGCGAGGGCCTCCTCGCGCGGGCGGCCGCCGGTTGCCGAGCCGGTGTGCACCACCACGCCCAGGGCTCCGATCTCCCGGGCCCGGCGCAGCGAGTGGCGCAGCGACTCCACGGATCTCTCGACGGTCGCCGCCGTGTGCGAGCCGAAGTTGATCAGGTAGGGGGCGTGGACGTACGCCGGGATCGACTCGGCGGCGCACTCGGCGCGGAACCGCTCGTCCTGGGCCGGGTCACCGGTCGGCGTGGCCCAGCCGCGCGGGTTGGCGACGAAGACCTGGACGGCCTCCGCCCCCATCTCGCGGGCGTAGGGGAGGCCGATCCTGGCGAGCCCCCCGGCCACCGGGACGTGGCCGCCGACTGGGTTGCGCATGTGGATCTAGAGTCCCTTGGTCTTGATGGTGATGGTGCTGCCCTCGGCGGCCTGGTCGCCGCCCTTGACGGACTGGCTCGCGATGGTGTCGCTGAAGGACAGGAACGGGCGGTCGACCTTGACCTCGAAGCCCGCCTTCTCCAGTTCGGCCGTGGCATCGTCGAGGTCCTTGCCGACGACGTCCGGTACGTCGATCATGCGCGGCCCCTTGGAGACCGTGAGCTCGATGGTGTCGCCCTCGGCGGCCTCGGCGCCCTCGCCGGGCGACTGGCGCGCGATGTCCCCCGCCACCTCCGGCGCGTGCACCCGGCCGGGCAGCACCTTCGCCTTCAGCCCCTCCTCGGCCAGCGCGGCGGTGGCGTCCACGACGGAGAGCCCGGTGACGTCGGGGACCTCCACCGGGGCGCCCTTGCTGAGGACGAGGGCCACCGCCGAGTCCGGGTGGCGCCCGGTGCCCGCCGCCGGGTCGGTGCGGATCACGTCGCCCCGTACCGTCTCCTCGTCGAACTCCCTGGTGACCATGCCCGGCACCAGGCCGACCTTCTTCAGTTCCTTCTTGGCGTCGGCGAGCGAGAGGTTCCGCAGGTCGGGCACCTGCACGATCTCCGGCCCGCGCGAGACGACGAGCGTCACCGCGTCGTTGCCCCGGACCCGGGCACCGGACTTCGGGTCGCTGCCGATGACCCGGCCGCGCTCCACGGTGTCGCTGTAGGACCGCTGGACGCCCTTCAGCTCCAGACCGGCGTCGGAGAGCCGCTTCTCGGCCTCCTTCTGCGTCTTGCCGAGCAGCGAGGGCACCTGGGAGAACTGCCCCGAGTTGATGTACCAGACCCCGGTGCCGACGCCCAGCACCAGCAGGACGGCGGCGATCACGGCGAGCACGGAGCGCCTGGGCCCGCGCCGGGACCGGCCCGGCGCGGCGCCGCCCGAGGGCGGCAGCGGCGGCGTCTCCAGCCGGCTCGTGTGGTGCGAGACCCCCTGCCCGGCCGGGATCAGCCGGGGGATCACGCTGGTGCGGTCCTCGGCGGCGTCGTGCGCCTCGGCCGTGGCCTGCGGCGGTACGGCGTCCAGCTGGGCGTCGGTGAGACCGGCGCGGGCCTCGCGCGTCCGCGCGAGCAGCTCCACCGCGTCCGACGGGCGGCTCTCGGGGGCGCGCGCGGTGGCGGCCGCCACCAGGGCGTCGAGCCCGGCCGGGAGCCCCGGCACGGCGGCCGAGGGCGGCGGCACTGCCTCGTTGAGATGCTGGTAGAGCACCTGGGCGGGGGTGTCGCCGCCGTGCGGCTTGGCCCCGGTCAGCATCTCGTACAGGACGACGCCGCAGGCGTACACGTCGGCACGGGTGTCGGCCGTGCCGTGCTCGATCTGCTCGGGGGCCAGGTAGGAGACCGTGCCCAGGACCGACCCGGTGGTGTCGGTGGCGGTGCCCACCGCCCGCACCAGCCCGAAGTCGGCGACCTTGACTCGGCCGTCGTCCCCTATCAGGACGTTCTCCGGCTTCATGTCGCGGTGCACGAAGCCCGCCCGGTGCGCCGCGCCGAGGGCGGCGAGGACCGGCTCCAGGATGTCCAGGGCGGCGCGCGGCTGGAGCGCGCCGCGGTCGCGCAGGACGTCGCGCAGGGTGCACCCCGCGACGTACTCCATCGCCAGGTACACGTACTGGCCCTGGGCGCCCTGGTCGAAGACCGCGACCACGTTGGGGTGCGCGAGCCGGGCCACGGACTTGGCCTCGCGGATGAAGCGCTCGACGAACGTGGCGTCGGCCGCCAGCGTCGGGTGCATCACCTTGAGCGCGAGCACCCGGTCGAGCCGGGTGTCCATGGCCCGGTAGACCGTGGCCATGCCGCCCACGGCGATGCGGGCATCGACGCGGTAGCGGCCGTCGAGCAGCTGCCCGACGAGCGGGTCCTGGAGGGTCGTATCCACGACGCCGAGTCTACGAGCCGCCACGGACACCCCTCACGGTCCGGGCCGTCCCGGGGCCGTACTGCAGCCGAGCCGTGACAGGGACATGGAATACGGAGGGGTCGGGGCTCAGAACGCCGGGCGCTCCGGGTCCAGCACCGCCCGCCCCTCCACCGGCGAGGACGCCTCGGCGAAGTGGCGGCGCGGAATCCGGCCCGCCCGGTACGCGAGCCGCCCGGCCGCCACCGCGTGCCGCATCGCCGAGGCCATCAGCTCGGGCTCCTGCGCCCGGGTCACGGCGGACGCCAGCATCACCGCCGCACACCCCAGCTCCATCGCGAACGCCGCGTCGGAGGCCGTCCCGGCGCCCGCGTCGAGGATCACCGGCACCCGGGCCTGCTCCACGATCAGCTGGAAGTTGTGCGGGTTGCGGATGCCGAGCCCGGAGCCGATGGGCGAGCCCAGCGGCATCACCGCGGCGCACCCCACGTCCTGGAGGCGGCGGGCCAGCACCGGATCGTCGTTGGTGTACGGCAGAACGGTGAACCCCTCGTCCACCAGGATCTCCGCCGCGTCCAGCAGCTCGACGGGATCGGGCAGCAGGGTCCGCTCGTCGGCCACCACCTCCAGCTTGATCCAGTCGGTGCCCAGCGCCTCCCGGGCCAGCCGGGCGGTCAGCACGGCCTCGCCCGCCGTGAAGCAGCCCGCCGTGTTCGGCAGCACCCGGATCGAGAGCCGCTCCAGGACGGAGAGCACCGAGCCCCCCACCGTCGGGTCGAGGCGGCGCATGGCGACCGTGGTCAGCTCGGTGCCGGAGGCGATCAGCGAGCGCTCCAGCACGTCGAGGCTGGGCGCCCCGCCCGTCCCCATGATCAGCCGGGAGCTTAGGACGGCGGAACCGAGGGCGAAGACGTCGTCGGACACGGTCAGCCCCCCTGGACCGCGGTCAGGACCTCGACCCGGTCGCCGTCGGCCAGCGCGGTCGCGCCCCACCGGCCTCGCGGGACGACGGTCTCGTTGACGGCGGCGGCCACCCCCGAGGACGCCGCCGTCAACGTGGCGACCAGGGCCTCCAGGGTGGTGCCCGGGGCAAGGGGCCGGGGCGCGCCGTTCACCGACACGGAGAGCGGCGCGGAAGGGTGTACGGGCTCGGTCATGCGGGCTGCTCCTGACGTACGGAGGAGGCTCCGGGAGCCGCGGCGGGGCTCCCGGAGGCGGCGGGCGGAAAGCGGCGCGGGGTGAAGGGGCGGGCCTGCTCGGGCGGCTCGCCGCCGGTGAGGAACTCGGCCATGACGTCCCCGGTGAGCGGGGTGAGCAGCACCCCGTTGCGGTGGTGGCCGGTGGCGAGGTGGAGGCCGGGCAGGGTGGTGGGGCCGAGCAGCGGGGCGTTGTCGGGGGAGCCGGGGCGCAGACCGGCCAGGGTCTCGGTGAGCGGCAGTTCGGTGATGCCGGGGACCAGTTCGTGGGCGTCCCGCAGCAGCTCGTAGACGCCGCCCGCGGTGACGGTGGTGTCCCAGCCCAGCTCCTCGCTGGTGGCGCCGACGACCAGCTCGCCGTTCTCGCGCGGTACGAGATAGACGTGGCTGCCCCGGACCACGGCCCGGACCGTCCGGCTCAGGAACGGCGCGTACCGGGCGGGCACGGTCAGCCGCAGCACCTGGCCCTTCACCGGCCGGACCGGCGGCACGGCCTCCTCGGGCACCCCCGGCAGTCGGCCGCTGAGGCTGCCCGCGGCCAGCACGACCTGGTCGGCCGCCGGCTCCGTACCCCCGGAGAGCACCGCCCCGGCGGCCCGGCCGCCCGTGACGGCCAGCCGCACCGCCCGTTCGCGGTGGAAGACCACCCCGGCCCGCTCGCAGGCGGTCAGCAGGGCGGCGGCCAGCCGGCGCGGATCGATCTGGTGGTCGCCGTCGACCCGCAGACCGCCCCGCACCCCCGGGGCCAGCATCGGCTCCAGCCGGCGGCACTCCCGGCCGGTGAGCCACTCCGACTCCAGCCCCGAACGCCGTTGCAGGGCGTGCAGGTCCCGCAGATGGGCGCGGTCGTCGGAGTCCAGCGCGACGGCCAGGGTGCCGCAGGCGCGGAAACCGGTCTCCCGCCCGCTCGCCTCCTCCAGCTCGGCCACGAAGGCCGGATACCGGGCGGCGGAGGCGAGGTTGAGGCCGAGCAGCAGCTCCTCGCCGTAGTGCAGCTCGGTGACGGCGGCCAGCATCCCGGCCGCCACCCGGGCGGCCCCGCCGCCCGGCTCGGGGTCGGCGACCGCGGTGCGCAGACCGCGCTGGGCGGCCCGCCAGGCGGTCACCAGACCGATGATCCCGCCCCCGATGACGAGGACGTCGTAACCGCTTCCGTTCCGAGGGGAACGCATGGGCTTCCAGCCCCTCCCTTCGCCGGCATGACCCGGATCAGGTTCGTACGGTCGGAGGCCGGCCAGCCTCCCTCTCAGCCCGGTGCGTCCGGGCTCCCGCGAGTGCTCTACGGGGGTCAGCCTAGACCCCGTCCCGGCCGGGGCCGAGAACCCGCCCCTTCCTGACTGATCATCAGATGCGTAAGGTGTCACGGGTGAGCGAGCAGCAGCAGTCAGAGCAGCCGGACGGGCGGACCGGGCGCCGCGTCGTGGTCGTCGGCGCGGGCATGGCCGGGGTGCAGACCGCGGTGGCCCTGCGGGAGCAGGGCTTCACCGGCCCGGTCGTGCTGATCGGAGCCGAGCCCCACCAGCCCTACGACCGGCCCCCGTTGTCCAAGGCGGTCCTGCTCGGCACGGCCGAGAGCTCCGCGTTCGACATCGACTTCGAGGCGCTGGACATCGAACTGCGCCTGGGCGTCGAGGTCACCGGAGTGCGGCCGGACGCGCACGAGCTGGACACCGGGGCGGGCGCCGTCCCCTACGACGTCCTGGTGATCGCCACCGGCGCCGAACCGGTCGTCCTGCCCGGCACCGAGGGCGTCTCCGGCGTCCACCTGCTGCGCACCCTGGACGACGCGGCCCGGCTGCGGCCGGTCCTCCACGAGCAGCACGACGTGGTGATCGTCGGCGCGGGGTGGATCGGCGCCGAGTTCGCCACCGCGGCCCGCGCCGCCGGCTGCGCGGTCACCGTCGTCGAGGCCGCCGACCGCCCGCTCGCCGGCGCGCTGCCCGCCGAGGTCGCCGCCCCGATGGCCGCCTGGTACGCGCACAGCGGCGCCGAACTCCTCACCGGCACCCGCGTCGACCGCGTCGAGCAGGGCCGGGTGGTCCTCGCCGACGGCCGGACGATCCCGGCCGGAGCCGTCGTCGTCGGCATCGGCGCCCGCCCGGCCACCGGCTGGCTGGCCGGCTCCGGCATCGCGCTCGGCCCCGACGGATCGGTCACCGCCGACGAGGCGCTGCGCACCTCGCTGCCCGATGTGTACGCGGTCGGCGACTGCGCCTCCTTCCCCTCCGCCCGCTACGGCGAGCGCCTGCTCGTCCACCACTGGGACAACGCCCTCCAGGGCCCGCGCACGGCCGCCGCCCACATCCTGGCCGCGGGGGCCTCGGACGACGCCCCCGCGCCGCCGGTCTACGACCCGGTGCCGTACTTCTGGTCCGAGCAGTTCGACCGCTTCGTCCAGTACGCGGGCCACCACGGGAGCGCCGACACCCTGCTGTGGCGCGGCGATCCGGCCGGCCCCGCCTGGTCGGTGTGCTGGCTGCGCGACGGCGTGCTGGTCGCGGTGCTCGCCGTGGGGCGCCCCCGCGACCTGGCGCAGGGCCGCAAGCTCATCGAGGCGGGAACGCGGCTGGATCCCGGGGCGGTGGCCGACCCCGCCGTACCGCTGAAGTCGGCGGCGCTGCGGTAGCGCGGCCCTGAAGGGCGGAGTCCGGGTGTCGGCTGTCGGTGCGGGATGGCAGGCTTGTCCCTGTGACCGAGATTGACGCGAAGACCGATGCTCTCGTACCCGCCTGGCTCCACCTGCCCGACATCGCCGACATGCTCGGTGTCGAGGTGACGCGCGTGCGCCAGCTGGTCAAGGAGGGCCAGCTGATCGCCGTGCGCCGCGGTGAGAACCGGACGCTCCAGGTGCCCGCCGCCTTCATCGACGGCGACAAGGTGGTCAAGGGCCTCGCCGGCACCCTGACGCTCCTGAAGGACGACGGCTACAACGACGAAGAGATGCTGGAGTGGCTCTTCACCCCCGACCCGACCCTGCCGGGCACCCCGGCCCAGGCACTGAGCGAGAATCGCGGTACGGAGGTGAAGCGCCGCGCCCAGGCGCTCGCCGTCTGACCGCGGGCCCCGCGTGAGCGGGTGAGGGGGCGGGCCCCGCGGCCCGCCCCCTCGCAGCCCGTCGGCGCCCGCTCCACCACGCACTCCCCGGGGGGAACCGCACCATGTCCACGGCCCGCGCGCAGCTGTCCGACGCCCGGCTCTACCTCTGCACGGACGCCCGGCGCCGCCAGGGCGACCTGCCCGAGTTCCTCGACGCCGTCCTCGCCGCCGGGGTGGACATCGTCCAGCTCCGCGACAAGGGCATGGAGGCGGCCGAGGAGCTCGACCACCTGGCCGTCCTCGCCGACGCCTGCCGCCGCCACGGCAAGCTCCTCGCGGTCAACGACCGCGCCGACGTCGCCCATGCGAGCGGCTCCGACGTGCTCCACCTGGGCCAGGGCGACCTGCCGGTGCCCGCCGCCCGCGCCGTCCTCGGCGACACCGTGCTGATCGGCCGCTCCACGCACGCCCGGTCCGAGGTCGACGCGGCCGTGGCCCAGCCGGGTGTGGACTACTTCTGCACCGGCCCCTGCTGGCCCACCCCGACCAAGCCCGGCCGCCACGCCCCCGGCCTGGACCTGGTGCGGTACGCCGCCTCCCTCGCCCGGCCGCGCCCCTGGTTCGCCATCGGCGGCATCGACGCCGGCAACCTCGACGAGGTGCTGGACGCCGGGGCCCGCCGGGTGGTCGTCGTCCGGGCGATCACCGAGGCCGCCGACCCCGCCGCGGCCACCGCCGAGCTGGCCGCGCGGATCAGGGCGCGTGCCACGGAGTGAGGTCGGCCGGGTGTCCGAAGGATGGACAAAGTACCGGTCAATTCCGGCAATTCACCCTGGTCCGGTCCATTGGGGGGCGCGGCCTGGTTAACCTGCCGGTATGGCCCTTGGCACACCATCCACCAGGACAGATCACGCGCGTACGGTGCGTGAACTCCTCGCGACCGGCAAGCCTTCGTACTCGTTCGAGTTCTGGGCGCCCAAGACCGAGAAGGGCGAGCGGAACCTCTGGAACGCGCTGCGCCGGGTCGAGGCCGTACGGCCGAGCTTCGTCTCCGTGACCTACGGCGCGGGCGGCTCCACCCGTGCCGGGACGGTGCGCGCCACCGAGCAGATCGCGGCCGACTCGACCCTCACCCCGGTCGCCCACCTGACGGCGGTCGACCACTCCGTCGCCGAGCTGCGCAACATGGTCGGTCAGTATGCGGACGCCGGGATCAGGAACATCCTCGCCGTGCGCGGAGACCCGCCGGGCGACCCGATGGGCGAGTGGGTCAAGCACCCGCAGGGTGTGAGGTACGCGGCCGATCTCGTCCGGCTCATCAAGGAATCCGGCGATTTCTGCGTCGGCGTCGCGGCATTTCCCGAGATGCACCCGCGCTCGACCGACTGGGACACCGACATCCGGCATTTCGTGGACAAGTGCCGTGCCGGTGCCGATTATGCGATCACTCAGATGTTCTTCAATCCGGAGGATTATCTGCGTATGCGTGACCGCGTGGTCGCTGCGGGTTGCGAAACCCCGATCATTCCCGAGGTCATGCCACTGACCAGCGTCAAACAGCTGGAGAGATTTGCTCAGCTCAGCAACGCGTCATTCCCTCCCGAGCTGAAAGAGAGCATCCTCGCGGTCAAGGACGACCCCGCCGCTGTACGCTCCATTGGTATCGACTTCGCAACGCGGTTCTGCGCGAGGCTGCGATCCGAGGGTGTGCCCGGACTGCACTTCATCACGCTCAACAACTCGACGGCGACGCTCGAAATCTACGAGAATCTCGGACTGCACAGGCAGTCGTGACCGGCCGCACCCGCCGTGACCCGGGGCGGTGGCCGTAGGAGGGGGCGGGCATGGGCTGGACGGTCCTCTACATCGCGTTCGGAATCGTCGCGCTGTGGCTGCTCGGCGAGGTACTGCTGCAGTACAAGGCACGCCTGCGCTGGCGACTGCTCGCCTTCGGCGGCTTCAGCCTCGTGGTGGTGGGCGTGTTGATTCCGTCGATCCTCGTCATCGTCCTCGGGGCGATCGCCTTCGCGGTCGGCCAGACGTACGTCACGCTCTCCTTCCGGCGGGGCTTCTCCACCGGCTGGGCCCTCGGGGGCAAGCCCGGTGCGAGCCGGCGCCGCCGGGGCGGCGGCCCGCGCGAGGAACGCGGCCCCGCCCTCCAGGTCTCGGAGCTGGAGGCGGTCGGGGAGGCCCCGGACGCCCTCCACACGGACGCCACGGCGACGATGGCGGCGGTCTACGAACCCGAGCCCATGCCGGACGACACCGGGCAGTACGGCGTCTACTCCGACCAGCACCGCGCGCCCGGCGCCCAGGAGCCGCAGCCCGAGCAGCAGTTCGCCGGGTACGAACCGTACGCCGCCCCCTCCACGTTCGACGGCACCGGCCAGGGCGCCTTCGCCGGCCAGGACCCGCTCACCGGCCAGTACGACTACGGCACGCCCCAGCAGTACGCCGCCTACTCCGACCCGTACGTGGGCACCGGAGCCACCACCGGCGCCCCGTACGACGCGTACGACAGCTTCGGCAACGGATACGACAGCTTCGGCTCCCCGGCCCACGCCCCCGACCCGTACGCCCAGCAGTACGCCCCCGAGACGCCGCCGGGCGGTGTGTGGGTGCCCCAGCAGCGCGAGGGCGAGCCCTACCCGCCCCCGCCGCCGGAGCAGCCGCCCGCCCCGTTCCCCAACGGCTACAACAACGGCAGCGGCTACGACGAACAGCAGTACCGCTACTGACGGGCCCCGGCGCTCACCGCGAGCCCCGGAAGCCGTCGCCCTCCACGATCAGCCCGGCGACCAGCGCCCCGGACATGCCCGCGTGGGCGAGCCCGCCGCCCGGGTGCGACCAGCCGCCCGCGGCGTACAGCCCCGGCAGCCCGGTGAGGTTCGCGGCGTGCAGATACCGGCCGTCCGCCCCGGCCAGCGCGGGCGCGGGGACACCGCCGCCCTCGGCTCCGGTCTCGGCGGCGGTCTCCGCGGGCGTGCGCACCTCGGCGTGGAGCAGCCGCTCCCGTATCCCCGGGACGGCCGCCGCGGCCGTGTCGATCAGCACGTCGGCGTACCGCTCGCGCACCGCCGGGTCCGTCCAGTCCACCGCGCCGTGCGGGGCGACCGTCGCCGTCAGCGTCACCGCCTCGTGCGCGTCGTCGGGGCGGGTCGACGGGTCGTCGGGGCGGACCACCGTCACCGTGGGCCGCTCGGCGAGCCGCCCGCCGAAGACCGCCGCGCGCTCCGCCGCACCGTCCGCCGGATGCACCAGCGTCCGGTGCACGGCGTCCGCCGGCCGGGCCCCCCGCAGCGAGAGCAGCACCAGGAACCGGCCCGGCACCACCCCCTGCCCGGGCCGGGGCAGGGGCGTCTCCCCGCCCTCCGGCCACAGCTCCTGACCGGGCACCAGACCGGCCCACGGCGGGGCCCCCAGCACCACCCGGTCGGCCTCGGCGACCGTCCCGTCCGCCAGCTCGACGCCCGCCGCCCGGCCGTCCTTCTCGACGACCCGGACCACCTCGGCACCGAGGACGAACTCCACCTTCCGGGCCAGGCACCGCTCGTACACCGCCCGCGCCAGGGCCCGCATGCCGCCGGACACGTACCAGCTGCCGAACGTCTCCTCCATGTACGGCAGCAGGGCGGCCGCGGCCGGGGCGTGCGCCGGGTCCAGCCCGTACGACAGGGCGTAGCCGTCGAGGAGGGCGGCCAGCCGGGGGTCGGCCAGCTCCAGGGCGCCGATCCCGGCGACCGTGTCCGCCTGCCGGGCCGGGCGCAGCAGCCGGCGCCGGCGGAGCGCGGGGTAGGGATCACGGCCGAGGACCTGCCAGTCCGGGCGCAGCGGCTCCTCCAGGAGCGGGCGACGGGAGCGGTCCCAGGCCTCGCGCGCCCGGTCCAGGAACGCCCCCCAGGCCGCGCCCGCCCCGGAACCGAGCGCACCGTCGAGCGCGGCGACGACCCCGGCCCGCGAGGCGTTCGGCAGCGAGACCGCCGTGCCGTCCGCGAAGAGATGACGGCTCGCCGGATCGACCTGGGTCATCTCGACGCACCGCTCCAGCGGCTCCTTGCCGGTCTTCACGAAGAGGTCGCGGTAGACGGCGGGCAGATGGAGCAGCATCGGCCCCGTGTCGAAGGCGAAGCCCTCGCGGGCGTACCGGCCCACCGAACCGCCGTAGCTCTCCGACCGTTCGTACACCGTCACCCGGTGGCCTGCCACGGCGAGCCGGGCGGCCGCCGCCATCGCGCCCATCCCGGCGCCGATCACCGCAATACGTGCCATGCCAGCGACCTTAACGGCCGCCACCGGCAGTCACTCCGTCGGCCACCGCGACCCCGCCGTCCCGGCCAGCCGTCTCTCCTCCCGCCGCTGGGCCCTGCGGCGCCGGAAGCGGCGGATCCGGGAGGCCAGGAAGGCCACGACCACGATGCCCGCCAGCAGCAGCGCCCCCGCGAGCACGGCGGCCACCACGGGATGGAATATCGCGAAGGTGACGATCCCGGCGACACCCAGGTCCTCGGCGATGCTCACCAGGACGTTGCTGAACGGCTCGGGGGAGGAGTTGACCGCCATTCTGGTCCCGGCCTTCACCAGATGGCTCATGAGCGCCGTGGAACCGCCCACCGCCGCGGCCGCGATCTCGGGCAGCGAACCGCTCTCGCCCGCCAGCAGCGCGGCCACGACCGCCCCGGCGACCGGCCGGACCACGGTGTGCACCGTGTCCCAGACCGAGTCCACGTACGGGATCTTGTCCGCGACCACCTCGCAGAGGAAGAGCACGGCGGCCACCACCAGGACGTCGGTGCGCTGTAGCGCACCGGGCACCTCGTCGCTCAGGCCGGTCGCGCCGAAGACACCGAGGAGCAGGACCACCGCGTAGGCGTTGATCCCGCTGGCCCAGCCGCTTGTGAAGACCAGAGGAAGTACGGACACGGACGCGATGGTAACCAGAGGGTGTGACAACCGGGGAGGGGTTCGTGCGCGGTGCTGAGTATCCGTACCTAGGCGGAGAGATGAGTAGGTGCGCGGATGGGCTCCGGCCCGTCCGGACGGAAGAGTGGAGCCCACGGAGAGAGCGCGGCTCCGGCACCGCCGGCACGGGGCGGCGGAACGGCCGCGGCGCTCCTTCCGGAACGGGGGAGCACGACGGGGAGCGCGGGGCCACGGGGGAACGAGGCCACGGGGGAAGCTCTCCGGCAGTACGAAGGGCGCCGGTCCGGCGCAGGCTCGGGGGGATCGAGCCTCACCGGACCGGCGCCCTTGTGTTTCCGCCGGGTGCCTGTCGCGGCACCCGGCGGTTCAGTGCCCGCTGACCCGGCCGTGCAGCAGCAGCGACAGCGCCGAGTGGACGTCGTCGATCGACCGCTCCGGCTGGAACGCCTGCCAGTCCAGCGCGGCCACCAGCACCATGCCGACCAGGGCGGCGGCCGTCAGCTGGACGTCGATCTCCTCGCTCAGCTCGCCCGCGGCCACCCCCTCGCGCAGCACTCCCTCCACCACCGCGACGGCCTCCTGACGCACCACCAGGAGGGTGCCCTGCCAAGCCCGGTTGGTGCGCCACAGCTCCGCGACGTACAGCTGGGTGAAGGCCGGGTAGCGGTCGATGAAGACCAGGCCGGCCCGGATCATCGCGTCCAGGCCCTCGACCCGGGTGCCGCCCCGCTCCGCGGTCTCCTCGGCCGCGGAGCGCAGTGAGGCGGTGAGCAGCCCGACGCCGTGCCGCAGCAGCTCCTCGAAGAGCTCGGTTTTGCTCTTGAAGTTGTAGTAGACCGTGCCCTTGGCCACCCCGGCGCGCTCGGCGATCTCGTC
Source organism: Streptomyces sp. NPDC015144 (assembly GCF_043079735.1). NCBI lineage: Bacteria > Bacillati > Actinomycetota > Actinomycetes > Kitasatosporales > Streptomycetaceae > Streptomyces > Streptomyces sp. NPDC015144. The sequence continues at coordinate 283,664 of NZ_JBIBUU010000003.1, forward strand.
CACCGTGGTCGCCGAGAACCCCTTCTCGGCGATGAGGGTCACGGCTGCTTCGTAGAGCTTCTGCCGGGTGGCCTGGCGACGCGTGGTGCTGCTGCTTTCCATGGCGATGATTCTCACAGGTTCCGGCATGCTCACAGGCTCAGTTCCGGGTGGAGCCGGTCCAGCGTCCACACCTGCTTGCGGCGTGCGGCCACGGCGGTGAGGGCGAGCGCCCCGACGGTGAAGGCCAGCAGCACGGCGCTGCCCTGCCAGACCGGGCCCAGCCCGCCGCCCGTGATCAGTCGGCGCAGCCCCTCGACGATGTAGCTCATCGGCAGGTAGGGGTGGATCGCGTTGAAGAACGCGGGGCTGGTCTGGACGGGGTAGGTGCCTCCGGCCGAGGTCAGCTGGAGCATCAGCACCGCCAGGACGAGGATGCGGCCCGCGGCTCCGAACCGGGCGTTCAGCCACTGCACGATCGCCGAGAAGCAGCAGGTCACCAGGGCCAGGAAGCCCACCGTCCCGGCGGCCCGCGCCATTTCGAGCCCGAGCGCCCAGTGCAGTACGGCCATCAGGGCACCCACCTGGAGCAGTCCGATGGCGACCACCGGCAGCCAGCCCGCGAGGGCGATCCGCCAGGCGGAGGCCCCGGCGGCGAGCGCGCGCCGGTTGAGCGGCTGGATCAGCATGTACGCCACCATCGCGCCGACCCAGAGGGAGAGCGGGATGAAGTAGGGCGCGAAGCCGGTGCCGTAGTTGGGGGCCGCGTGGAGCGACTGCGAGGCCAGCTTGACCGGGTCGGCCATCACCGCGGTGCGGGCGTCACGGTCCTTCTTGCCGTAGTCGGGGATCTTGCCGACGCCGTCGTTGAGCCCCTCGGCGAGGGTGGTCGAGCCGTCGGCGAGGCGGATCAGCCCGCCGTCCAGGTTGGTCGCGCCCTTCTTGAGGTTGCCCACGCCGGAGTCCAGGTCGGCGGAGCCGGTCCGGGCGGTGACCAGGCCGGTGTGCAGGTCGCCGGCGCCCTTGGCGACCTTGTGGGCGCCGGTGTTGAGCGCGTTGACCTTCTTGACGGCGGACTCCAGGTCCTCGTCCAGCTTGGGGGCGTGCTCGGCCAGGTCGTCGGCCTGCCGCTGAAGGGTGTTCAGCTGGGTGCCCAGCTTCTTCAGGTCGCCGTTCTGGTTGGTGACCAGCACGTTCACGTCGGCGGCGACGGCGGCGACATCGGCCGCGGTGGTCTTGGCGCGCTTCAGGGGCGGGCAGAGGGCGGCGTCGGGGTCCGGCTCGTCCACGCAGCTGGTGCGGTAGAGGTCGGCCAGGTCGTCGGAGGCCGTGCGGGCGGCGGTGGCGGCGGTGGGTGCCGACTTCACCAGCAGGTCGAGGTTGTCCCGCACGGTCCGGGCGGTGTCGGAGACCAGCCGGGCGGTGTCGCCGATCGACTTGCCGTTGTCCTTCAGGAACGGGCGGACGTCGGCCGCCACGCCGTTCACCTTGTCGGCGAGCTGCTGGGTGCCGTCGGCCACCTGCCGGGAGCCGGTCTCCAGGTCGCTCGCGCCCTTGTTGAGCCGGACGATCCCGCCGGCCAGCCGGTCGCTGCCGTCCTTGGCGTCCTTCAGCCCGTCCGCGAGGTCCTGCGAGCCCTTCTTGGCCTTGCCGATGCCGCCCTTGAGGTCGTCGGCGCCCTTGGCGGCCTTCTCCGTCGCGTTGTGGAGATCGGAGAAGTTGATGAAGATCCGGTCGTAGAAGCCGCGTGAGGCGTTGGTCGAGGCGGCGGTGCGCACCTCGGAGAAGACGGTCCGGGAGATCTGCCCGACGATGTAGTTGTTGGCGTCGTTGGTCCGCACCTGGAGGGCGCCGGTCTCGGGGGAGTCGCCCGAACTGGACGCGATCCGCTTACTGAAGTCCGAGGGCATGGTGAGCGAGAGGTAGTACGTACCGTCCTCGACGCCCTTGTCGGCCTCGGCGGAGCTCACCTCGTGCCAGTCGAAGACCTGGGAGTCCAGCAGCTTGCCGGTGATCTCGTCGCCGGCCGCGATGCGCTCGCCCTTCAGGGAGGTGCCCTTGTCGTTGTTGACCAGGGCCACCGGGATCCTGTCGAGGCGGCTGTAGGGGTCCCAGAAGGACCACAGGTACAGCGCGCCGTACAGCAGGGGCAGGAGCAGCAGGGCGACCAGCGCGGCGCGCGGCAGCTTCCCCCTGCCGAAACGCTTGAGCTCAAGCGCGGCCAGTCTCGGCGAACGCATCGGCCGTTCCCTTCTCGGTCGTGGTCCCGTCGGTGCTGGTGCTGGTGCTGGTGCTGGTGCTGGTGCTCGCGGTGCCGGCGGCGTCGGTGCGCAGGGTGATCGCGTCCGCGGGCGCCTGGCTGCAGACGGCGAGGACGGTCGTACCGCTGTCCGCGAGGGACCGCAGCAGGTCCCAGGCCGCGGCGCGCTCGGTGTCGGAGAGCTTGAGGTCGGTGTCGTCCACCGCGAGCAGCCGGGGGCCGCCGATCAGCGCGAGGGCGAGGGAGAGTCGGAGCGCCTCCAGCCGTTCCAGGTCCCGTACGGAGGTCCTGCCGCCCTTGGGCAGCGTCTCCGGGTCGAGACCGGCGGCCTTCAGCGCCGCGTCGATCCGCCCCTGGGCGGTGGCGACCCGTTCGGCGCGCGGACGCAGCAGGGCGCGCAGCGCGCCGTCGAAGCGGCGCTGGAGCAGGGCCCGCTCGCGCAGGTGCTCGGCCACGGTGAAGGCCGGGTCGAGTTCGCTCACCCCGGGGACCTGGCCCAGAGCGGCGATGCGGCGCACGGCGGCCATCTTGCGGGGCAGCCGCAGACCGCCGACCCTGGCCTGCCCCTCGGTGGGGCGCATCCGGCCGGTGAGGGCGAGCAGCAGGCAGGTGCGGCCCGAGCCGGACGGGCCCTCGATCGCCACCAGCGAGCCGGGGGCGGCATCGACGTCCACACCGCGGAAGGCCCAGCCGCGCGGTCCCTTGAGGCCGAGGTGCTCGGCGATGACGGATGCCCCGTGCGGGCTGTCCACAGGTCCCCCCCTTGTTTTGAACTGACCAGTCAGTTCAAAAGATAGCCCGAGCTTGCCGATGAAGCAAAACCCCAGGTCAGTGCCCGATTCGGGGGTGATTGTCAGTGGTGCCCCTCACGATGGACACATACGGCCACGGAGTCGTCACACGAGACAGGAGGTTTCGTCATGGCCCACTCGTCCGCAGCTGCCGCACCCCGGCGCCGCGCCACCGGCCCTGTCCCCTCACTGACCGGTCCGGCAAGCGATGTCCACCCCGTCCCGCGCCGCGCCCCGGCGCCGCCCGCCGCCCTCGACCTCCTCGCCAAGGCCCGCGCGGGCCTGGCGGAGGCCGCCGATCTCGACGTGCCGAACGAGCGGTACGCCACCGCCCACCTCGCGGCGCTGCGCACCGCCGCCGCCGTGCTCGCCGTCCGGGGCCGCCCGGAGGCGTCCCGGCAGCGCCGGGAGCGCATCCGCAGCGCCTGGGAGGTGCTGCCCGAGACCGCCCCCGAGCTGACCGAATGGAGCGCGCTGTTCGCCTCGGGCGCCCGCCGCAGAGCCCGGGCGGAAGCCGGTATCCCCGGCGCCGCCACCCGGCGGGACGCGGACGACCTGCTCCGTGACGCGGCGATGTTCCTGCGGCTGGTCGAGCGGATGCTGGCGCTCCGCCCGGTGCCCCCGCAGCCGGACGGCGGGCGGTCGGAGGCGGGATGAGGGCAGCGGCGGCGGCGCGAGGCAATAGGGTGGGAAGCGCTTTTACCACCTGCACTGTTCACGCTCCGCCACCCCGGCGGCGCCGTGTCGAGGAGTCATCTGCCGTGACGGACCAGCTGCGCCCCCGCGCCTCCCTCCGTACCGCCGTGGTCTGGGAGGTCCTCAAGGACGCCCTCGACCGCCGGGTGAAGGCGACCGGCAGGGACGCCCTGGACGTCCTGGACACCGGCGGCGGCACCGGGAACTTCGCGGTGCCGGTCGCCCGGCTCGGCCACCGCGTCACCGTCGTCGACCCCAGCCCCAACGCGCTCTTCGCGCTGGAGCGCCGCGCGGCGGAGGCCGGGGTCGCCGACCGGGTCAGCGGTGTGCAGGGCGACATCCACGGTCTGTTCGAGGTGGTGGAGCGCGGCGGGTACGACGCGGTGCTGTGCCACGGAGTCCTGGAGTACGTGGACGACCCCGCCGAGGGGGTGCGCAACGCCGTGGCGGCGCTCCGCCCCTCCGGCGCGCTCAGCCTGCTCGCCGCCGGGCTCGGCGGCGCGGTCCTGGCGCGGGCGCTCGCCGGCCACTTCACCGAGGCCCGGCAGGCGCTCGACGACCCGGCGGGCCGCTGGGGCGAGGGCGACCCGGTGCCCCACCGCTACACCGCGGAGCAGCTCGTCGAGCTCGTCGCCGGGGCCGACGTCGAGGTCGGCGCGGTCCACGGCGTACGGGTCTTCGCCGATCTCGTACCGGGGGTCCTGGTCGATACGGAGCCCGGGGCCATGGACGCGCTGCTCAAGCTGGAGGCCGCGGTGGCCGAGCTGCCCGCCTTCCACGCGGTCGCGACACAGCTGCACGTCCTGGGCACCAAGCGCGCCTGACCGTGGTCCGCTTCGGCGGGTTGACCGGCCCCGGCGCGGCTGATCAGCGGCGCAGCAGCAGACGGAGTACGCACCGGGCCCCCCGATCGGGGGCTTCTGCCCGTATGATCGGGGGACACCATCCGGCATGACGGATCGGAGGTCGGGGAATCAACGCTTCGACAGCCGAGCCGTCGTGGTGGCCCGGACTGACTGATGGGCACGAAGGCGGGTTTCACGGGGGCGAATCCCTGCCTATCCTGGAAGGGCCGCATACCGGTCGCCCCCGCGGCCGACGACGAGGAGGACTCCGTGCCGCTCTCGGAGCACGAGCAGCGAATGCTCGAGCAAATGGAGCGAGCGCTGTACGCCGAAGATCCCAAGTTCGCGACAGCGCTTGAGGGAAACGGGCTGCGTACGTACACCCGGCGACGGGTCTACCAGGCGGTCGCAGGCTTCCTGGTGGGTATCGCGCTCCTCATGGCGGGAATGGTCACCACGGTGATCTGGATCAGCGTGGTCGGGTTCCTCGTCATGCTGGGCTGTGCGGTCCTCGCGGTCACCGGCTGGCGCAAGGCGCCCAAGCCGGGTGAGCAACCGGCCGCCGCGGCGTCCGGGCCCGCCCGGACCAGGCAGCGCCGTACGGTGATGAACCGCATCGAGCAGCGGTGGCAGCGCCGCCGCGACGAGCAGGGGCATTAGGCCCCGGACGAAAACTTCGGGTGAGGGGCGGCCGCGGGCGACGCGGCCGCCCCTCACGCATGCCCGGGGCCGTGCCCGTACCCCGCGACACGCCGTCGCCCGGCGCCGGTGGGACGACCCCGGCAGCCGCCCCCGGGGCCGCCCCGCCCCGGGGACGTCCCACCCGGGGGTCAGCCCTCCTGGCGTGAGGGGCGGCGCGGCCACCCCGTCCACCGGACCCGCTCCCACCGTGCCCGCCACCGGCCGGTGGCCACCGTCCAGCGGTCCGAAGCCGCCCACACCACCCGAACGGCCGAGCGGGGCGCGACGACCGCCCGGATCCGGGCTCGCCGTCCGACGGAGGCGCGCAGACCGCTCCGTACCGCCGCCACGTCCTGGGCCAGGCCGGTGGCCGCCGGGGGGTGCGGGGCGTAGAGCGTCTGCTCCACCGCACCGGCGAGCCGGTGCACCGCGTCCCTCGCCTCGGGCCCCAGCCGCCCCAGCAGCTCCATCCGGACCGCCGCCTTGCGCGGGGTGAGGGACTCGTCCGGCTCGATGCCGTGGTCCCAGGCGCTGTCGGTGACCTCCTGCCAGGCCGCGAGCGTCCCGCCCGTCGCCGCCGACGGCGCACGGAGGCCCGGTTCGCCGCCGGGCCCCGGCTCCGCGTCCGGAGCGCCCGGCCCGCCGGGCGCCGGGCGCCGGGCGCCGGTGCCCAGTCGGCGCCGGCGGGCCCGCAGCCGCCACAGCGACGGCAGCAGCGGCAGCGCGAGCAGCACCGCACCGAGCAGGACGAGTCCGACGACGGTGCCCGTCGGCGTCCCGGAGTCGGTCGGAGCCGCCGCCCCCGGCGCCGCGGTCTGCCCGCACTCGCCCTGCTTGCGCAGCTGCGCCGGGCAGTCGTCGGAGGTGGACGGCGCGGCCGAGGGGACGGCCGAGGCACCCTGCTCGGGCCGGGGCGGGGCCTCCGCGTCCCCCGGGGCGACGTCCGGCCGGGTGTACGCGGGGGTGTCGCCCCGCGTCGGCGTCGGCTCGAACCGGGTCCAGCCGACGCCCTCGAAGTACAGCTCGGGCCAGGCGTGCGCGTCGCGCAGCCCCACCGAGACCGAACCGTCCGGCTGCACCGTGCCGGGAGCGAAGCCCACCGCGACCCGGGCCGGTATGCCCAGGGTCCGGGCCATCGCGGCCATGGTGAAGGAGAAGTGGACGCAGAAGCCCTTCTTGTCCTTGAGGAACCGGCTGATCGCCGTGGGCCCGGTGCCCGAGTTCACCGAGGTGTCGTACGTGAAGTCGCCGGTCGAGGCGAAGTAGTCCTGGAGCTTCACCGCCCGCTCGTAGTCGTTGGCGGCGCCCCTGGTCTTCTGCTTCGCGAGCGCCGCGACCTCCGCCGGCAGCGAGCCGGGCACCCGGGTGTACTCACGGAGCAGGGCCGCCGGGGCCGGGCCCGCCGCGGCGAGCTGCCCGGCGGTCGGCTCCACCTCCAGGCTGGTGACCTGGTACTGCTCGCCGCCGGTCGTCTGCTTGCGGTCGCCGACGAGCGTCCGGCCCGCCGGCTCGTACCGCCAGCGCCCGTCGATCCGGACCTCGGTCGCGGGGTAGGGGAGCGGCAGATAGGTCTGCCGGTAGGAACGGGACGCGGAGAAGTTGGTCCGGATCTCCGTGACCGCCACGTCCGGGGAGAGGCCCGCCGGGTCCGGGAGCTGTTTCGGCACGTCCTGGAGCCTTCGGGTGGAGGGCCGCCACTCGCCGCCGGTGAACTGGTCCAGGGCGAGGATCCGGAGGTAGAAGGCCGGGGAGGACTCCGCGTTGGTGCGGTAGGTGATCACCTCGCGGTTCTCCGGCTGGTTCAGGTCGTCCTGCAACGAGACCAGCGGATTCACCGCGGAGATGGTGCCGCCGCCCCCCTTGCCGCTCCCGCCGCCGCCCGGGCCGAACAGCAGCCCGCCGTCGAGCGCGGGCAGCGCCGCCGGGACGACCAGCGCGACGCCCAGCGCCAGCGTGCCGATACGGCGCCCGGTCCGGACCGGGGCCGTCGGCCGGCCGCTCGACAGCGCCGCGCCGACCGCCGGCCCGTCGGCGGGCCGTCCGGCCGCACCGCTGAAGACCCGCCCCCACGCCGAGAGCCGGTCCCGCCCCTCGGCCAGCAGAAGCATCAGATAGCCTCCGGCCGCCAGCAGGAACCAGAGCCAGCCCGCGCCGCCCCCGGACAGTCCGGCGGCCACCGAGTAGAGCGCCAGCAGCGGCAGCCCGGCCGGGGCCGCGCTGCGGAACGTCACCGCGAGCGCGTCCACGGCCAGCCCGACCAGCAGCACACCGCCGATCAGCATCAGCCGGATGCCGTCCGTCACGGGCGCCGGGGCCGCGTACCGCCCGACGTCCTGCGCACCCGAGGCCAGCAACTGGGCGAGCCGCTGCACCGCCTCCGGCCCCGGCAGCAGCCCGCCCACCGCCTGCGCCCTGGCGAACACCACGGTCACCACGACGAGGGTGACCAGCACCTGCCCCGCGACGGCCACCGCGCGCGGCACCGGAGCGCGGCGCATCAGCACCCCGGCCCCGCTCTGCACCGCCAGCAGGAACACCGCCTGCACGAACCATCCGGCCGGCTCCACCAGCGGCAGCATCGAGGCCGCCGCCATCAGCGTCGCCGCGAAGGCGCACAGTGCCAGCCGACCACGACCGCTCATGACCATCCCCCGGAGAGATCCGTCGTCCCGCCCCCGGCGGCGGACCGGGCCGCCCCCTGGTGCCCCGCCTGCCGCCAGTGGTCGGCCAGCCCCGTCCCGGGCCGGACCGCCAGGGCCGTCCAGCCCGCGGCCCGCAGCAGCCGCAACCGTTCCTCGAAGGCCGCCCCGGCCCCCGCGGGCGGGACGTCGCCCTGCGCCCAGTCCGAGCTGTCCAGGACGAACGCCACGGCGCCCCCGCTGCTCCGCCGCATCCGCGCCACCACCGCCGCCTGCTCCTCGTCCAGATCGCCGAGGAACGCGATCAGCAGCCCCTCGTTGCCGCCGCGCAGCGCGTCGTACGCGCGCGACAGGCCGCCGCCCCCGGAGTGGTCGACCACCGCCAGGGTGTCCAGCATCAGCCCCGCCTGCTCGGCGGACTCCTGCGACGACCCGGCGAAGCCGCCCGCCCCCTCGCCCGGGACCGCGGCCCCGTCGTCGGTCAGCAGCCGGACGGAGAATCCGCGCTCCAGCATGTGCGTCAGCGCCGAGGCCGCCCCGGAAACCGCCCATTCGAAGGCGGAATCGGGCCCCGCCCCCTTGTAGGCGAGCCGCCGTGTGTCCAGCAGCACCGTGCACCTGGCCCGCTGCGGCTGCTCCTCGCGCCGCACCATCAGCTCGCCGTAGCGGGCGGTCGACCGCCAGTGGACCCGGCGCAGATCGTCGCCGTGCCGGTAGCCGCGCGGGATCACGTCGTCGTCCCCGGCCAGCGCCAGGGAGCGCTGCCGGCCCTCGCCGTACCCCGGGGCCTCGCCGGCCAGCCGGACCGCGGGCAGCGGCTCCGTCCGCGGGACGACGACCAGGGTGTCGTGGGCGCTGAACGAACGGGTCAGCTCGCACATCCCGAACGGATCGCTCAGCCGCAGCTGCAACGGCCCCAGCGGATAGCGCCCGCGCAGATCGGAGCGGACCCGGTAGGACACCTCGCGGTGGCCGCCCGCCTCCACCCGGTCCAGTACGAACCGGGGGCGCGGCCCCAGCACGTAGGGCACCCGGTCCTGGAGCATCAGCAGACCGGTGGGGACCCGCGACACGTTCTCCACCCGCAGGTGGACCCGGGCCTCCGCGCCCGCCGGCACCCGGGACGGCGCGAGCCGCCGGCTGCCCGCGACCCGGTAGCGGGTACGGACGAGCACCACCGCACTGACCAGCGGCAGCACGGCCAGCAGCAGCCCGACCCGCAGCAGGTCCGTCTGCCCGAGCACATAGGCGCAGACCGCCGCGGCGATCCCGGCCGCGAGGAAGGACCGCCCCCGCGTGGTCAGCCCGCCCAGCGCGGCCCGCAGGCCGCCCTTCTCGTCACCGTCGTGCATCGCGGCCGGCCCCCCGGCGGCCATCAGACCCGCCGCGCGCCGGACTGCGGCCGGCCGTACGCCGGACCGCCCGGCTGCTGAGGGGTCCTGGCCCGGGTGGTGCCGCCGTCCGCCGTCGGCACCGGTGTCGCCCGGACGATCTCCAGCACCACCTGCTCGGCCGTACGGCGGTTCAGCTGGGCCTGCGCCGTGGGCAGCAGCCGGTGTGCCAGGACCGGGGCCGCCAGCGCCTGCACGTCGTCCGGAAGGCAGTAGTCCCGGCCGCCCAGCGCGGCGGAGGCCCGTGCCGCGCGCAGCAGATGCAGGGTGGCCCGGGGCGAGGCGCCGAGCCGGAGATCGGGGTGGGTACGGGTGGCCGCGACGAGCTCCACCGCGTACCGCCGCACGGCGTCGGCCACATGGACCGTGCGCACCGCGTCGATCAGCTTCACGATGTCGTGGGCATGGGCCACCGGCTGGAGGTCGGCGAGCGGCGGGAGCCCGCCGTGCACGTCGAGCATCCGGAACTCGGCGTCCGCGCTCGGATAGCCGATCGACACCCGGGCCATGAACCGGTCGCGCTGGGCCTCGGGCAGCGAATAGGTGCCCTCCATCTCCACCGGGTTCTGGGTGGCGACCACCATGAACGGGTCGGGCAGCTCGTAGCTGTGCCCGTCGATGGTGACCTGGCGCTCCTCCATCGACTCCAGGAGCGCCGACTGCGTCTTCGGCGAGGCGCGGTTGATCTCGTCGCCGATCACGATCTGGGCGAAGATCGCGCCGGGCTTGAACTCGAACTCACGCCGCTGCTGGTCGAATATGGACACGCCGGTGATGTCCGAAGGCAGCAGGTCCGGCGTGAACTGGATGCGCCGCACCGAGCAGTCGATCGACCGCGCCAACGCCTTGGCCAGCATGGTCTTGCCGACCCCGGGCACGTCCTCGATGAGGAGGTGCCCCTCCGCCAGCAGCACGGTCAGCGAAAGCCGTACGACCTCGGGCTTGCCCTCGATCACGCTCTCCACCGACCTGCGTACCCGCTCCGCGGTCGTGGTCAGATCTGTGAGGCTCGCTCGATCGTCATAGGTCGTCACCGGCCCTCCTCGGCCCTGCCCCGCGCCCACGAAGGAGCCCGGGGATTCCCCAAATCACGGGCCGGCGCGCACGGCGGCCGGACCCACCCCGAAAACGGGCGTCCCGCCGGGAACGCCCGGCGGGATGCCACACGGGCATTCTTGTTGCCGTCACGGCTTCGTGTCACTCGCCTGTGGACAACCCGGGGCGATATGCCGGTTTCGGTGGGGTTTTCGGCTCCTCGGCGGGCGGTGCCGGGGGGGGTCAGGAGGCGGGGAGGATCTCCCGCAGCAGGCCGGTGGTCACGTCGAAGACGAAGCCGCGGACGTCGTCGGTGTGCAGCAGGAACGGCGAGGTGCGCACGCGCTGCATCGACTGCCGTACATCCTGGTCGGCGTCCTTGTACGCCTCGACCGCCCAGACCGGGCGCTGGCCGACCTCGGCCTCCAGCTCCTGGCGGAACTCCTCGGTGATCGACTCCAGGCCGCAGTTGGTGTGGTGGATCAGGATGATGCTGCGGGTGCCCAGGGCCCGCTGGCTGATGGTCAGCGAGCGGATCACGTCGTCGGTGACCACACCGCCGGCGTTGCGGATGGTGTGGCAGTCGCCCAGCGACAGGCCGAGCGCGTCGTGCAGGTCGAGCCGGGCGTCCATGCAGGCGACCACGGCGACGCGCAGGACCGGCTTGGCGTCCATGCCCGGGTCTTCGAAACCGGTGGCGTAACGGGCGTTCGCCTCGACGAGGCGGTCGGTGACCGAACCGGTGGCGGCGGGGGCGGCGGGGGAGTGCGCGGAAGTCGACATGGCTACGACGTTAGCTCCCGCACCCCTCCCCGGCGTGCTGCGGGAAGGGACAAAGAACGTCAACGAGCCTTGTTGTGAGGTAACCCACAAGTCGCCCGGCCGTTGCGTCGAGCGGGTGAACCGGGGGAGGGGCGACTCGCAGCCGGGTTCATTGATCGGGAATCGATCGAATGGCAGGGTGGACTAAAGTGACGGGAAGTTACCGACACCCTGCACATTCCGTAGATTTCCCCTGTGTGCGCGGCGTACGTACGGGCCCGGCCCTCTCCCGCTCGCCGGTCGGCTGACGCCCCTTCCCCGGCGCCCGTCGACCTCCCCTTCCGAGCGGGCGGGGACCAGGCCGTACGTGCGGCCCCACGGGACCTGAGCCTGAGAGGGCGCATGAGCCAGACCCGTCACGTCCCGGTGATGCTCCAGCGGTGCCTGGACCTGTTGGCCCCGGCTCTGGAGGCGCCCGGACCGCAGGCGCCCGTGGTCGTCGACTGCACCCTCGGCCTCGGCGGGCACAGCGAGGCGCTGCTCTCCGCCTTCCCGGCCGCCCGGCTGATCGCGCTGGACCGGGACAAGGAGGCGCTGCGGCTCTCCGGGGAGCGGCTCGCCCCGTACGGCGACCGGGCCACCCTGGTGCACGCCGTCTACGACGAGCTGCCCGAGGTGCTCGACCGCCTCGGCGTCCCCAAGGTCCAGGGCGTCCTCTTCGACCTCGGTGTCTCCTCCATGCAACTGGACGAGGCCGACCGCGGCTTCGCGTACGCCCAGGACGCCCCGCTCGACATGCGGATGGACCAGACGACCGGCATGGGCGCGGCCGAGGTGCTCAACACCTACCCGCCGGGCGAACTGGTCCGCATCCTGCGCGCGTACGGCGAGGAGAAGCAGGCCAAACGGATCGTCTCCGCGATCGTCCGCGAGCGCGAGAAGGAACCGTTCAGCAACAGCGCCCGGCTGGTCGAGCTGATCCGCGACGCCCTGCCCCAGGCCGCCAAGCGCACCGGCGGCAACCCCGCCAAGCGCACCTTCCAGGCGCTGCGCATCGAGGTCAACGGCGAGCTCACCGTCCTGGAGCGGGCCATCCCGGCCGCGGTGGGGGCCCTCGCGGTCGGTGGCCGGATCGCCGTCCTCTCGTACCACTCGCTGGAGGACCGGCTGGTCAAGCAGGTCTTCGCGGCGGGGGCGGCCACCACGGCCCCGCCCGGACTGCCGGTCGTGCCCGAGCGCTACCAGCCCCGGCTGAAACTGCTGACCCGCGGCGCGGAGCTGCCCACGGAGGAGGAGGTCGCCGAGAACCGGCGCGCCGCCCCCGCCCGGCTGCGCGGCGCCGAGCGCATCCGCGAGGAGGAGCGATGAACGGCCGGGGAGCCCGGACCTCCGGAGCGGCGCGGTGAGCGGACCGGCCGGGCAGCTGAAGGGGCGGGCCGCCCGGCTCGCCCGGCTGATGCCGTCCGGGGCCCACAACGCCGCCCGCACCCCCTTCGTCCTGCTGGTCGTGGTGCTGCTCGGCGGCGGCCTGATCACCCTCCTGGTGCTCAATTCGGCCCTCAACGAGGGCTCGTTCCGGCTGAGCGAGCTGAAGAAGCGGACCACGGAGCTGACCGACGAGCAGCAGGCCCTCCAGCGCGACGTCGACAACTTCTCCCGGCCGGACGCGCTGGAGCGGCGCGCCCGCGAGCTGGGCATGGTGCCCGGCGGCAGCCCCGTCTTCCTGAACCCGGACGGTACGGTCCGCGGCGTACCCGCCGAGGCCACCGCCGATCCCACCCCGCCGGCCGCCCAGCCGCCGGGGACCGGTGCCCCGGCCACGGCACCGCCCGCGGGCGCCCCCGCCACCGGCGCCCCGTCCCCGGCCACCGCCCCGGTCCAGCCCTCCCCGGCGACGGCCACCGGCGCCCCGGCCGCCACCCCGCCCACCGGGACGCTCCCCCCGGCAGACCAGACCCCGACCAGCACCGGCAGGTGACGCTGTGCCGTCCAAGGAACCACCGCGCCGCCGGATTCCCGGCCCCGTACGCCGACGCGGCCCGGCCGGGGAAGGGCGGCCCCGCTCCGCCGCGCGCCGTCCGTCCGCCCCGGCCCCGCGCCCCGGCAGGCCGCGCGCGCAGAGCGGGAGCGCCCTGCGGCTCGGCAGCCCGCGCCCCCGGCTCCGCCTGGTCGGCCTCGGTCTGACGCTGGTCATGCTCGTGTTCGTGGTCCGGCTGCTCCAGGTCCAGGCCGTCGACGCCGACGCGTACGCCGCCAAGGCCCAGGAGAACCGCTACCTCAGCTACACGATCTCCGCCGAGCGCGGCGAGATCACCGACCGCGGCGGGACCGCCCTGGCCACCAGCGTCGACGCGTACAACATCACCGCCGACCCCTCGATGTTCACCCCCGCCTTCAGCAAGGCGCCCGACGCGCCCGCGCAGGCGGCCGCCCTGCTCGCCCCGATCCTGCGCACCGACGCCGCCGGGCTGACCCGCAAGCTGTCCGCGAAGGGCCGCTACGTCGTCCTGGCCCGGTTCCAGACGCCGCAGGTCTGGAACCAGATCAAGGACCTCAGGTCCGCCTTCGCCGAGAAGGCGGAGAAGGACCGGGCACGCGGCGGCCCCGGCACCAACGTGCTGGCCGGGGTCTTCCAGGAGAAGACCACCCGACGGGTCTACCCCAACGGACAGCTCGCCGCCGGGATACTGGGCTACGTCAACGCCGACGGCAAGGGCGCGGGCGGCCTCGAATCCCAGCTGGAGAAGGAGCTCGCGGGCGAGGACGGCAAGATCAGCTACGCCCAGTCGGGCGGCCGCCGGGTGCCCACCGCGGGCACCAAGGAGGTCCCGGCCGTCCCCGGCTCCGACATCGAGCTGACCATCGACCGCGACATCCAGTGGGCCGCCCAGCAGGCCATCAGCAAGCAGGTGGCCCAGTCCAAGGCCGACCGCGGCTACGTGATCGTCCAGAACGCCCGTACCGGCGAGGTCCTGGCCATGGCCAACGCGCCCGGCTTCGACCCCAACGACCTCGCGCGGGCCGACGCCGCCTCGCTCGGCAACGCCGCCCTCCAGGACGCCTACGAGCCCGGCTCCACCAGCAAGGTCATGTCCATGGCCGCCGTCCTGGAGGAAGGCGTCGCGACCCCCGGCACCCATGTCACCGTCCCCAACCGGCTCCACCGCGGCGACCGGCTCTTCAAGGACGACATCGACCACCCCACCTGGTACCTGACGCTCAACGGCGTACTCGCCAAGTCCAGCAACATCGGCACCATCCTGGCCACCGGCGAGCTCGGCAAGACGCAACCGCAGGCCAACAGGGTGCTCTACTCCTACCTGCGCAAGTTCGGGATCGGCTCACCGACCGGGCTCGGCTACCCGGGGGAGACCTCCGGCATCCTCGCCAAGCCCCAGGACTGGTCGACCTCGCAGCAGTACACGATCCCGTTCGGCCAGGGCCTCTCGCTCAACGCCATGCAGGCCGCCTCGATCTACTCGACCATCGCCAACGGCGGGGTCCGCGTCGCCCCCACCCTCGTACGCGGCACCCGGAGCGCCGACGGCACCTTCGAGCCCGCCGCACCGCCCGAGCGCACCCGGGTGGTCAGCGCGAAGACCGCCCGCACGCTCGCCACCATGCTGGAGTCGGTGGTCGGCGACGAGGAGGGCACCGGGACGAAGGCCAAGATCCCGGGCTACCGGGTGGCCGGCAAGACCGGTACGGCCAACCGGGTCGATCCGGTACGCGGCGGCTACCACGGCTACACCGCGTCCTTCGCCGGCTTCGCCCCCGCCGACGACCCGCAGATCACCGTCTACTGCGCCATCCAGAACCCGACCAGCGGCAGCTACTTCGGCGGCCAGATCTGCGGGCCGATCTACAAGCAGGTCATGGAGTTCGCGCTCAAGACCCTCCAGACCCCGCCCTCCGGCAGCGCCCCAGCCCGGCTGCCGGTGTCCTTCAAACCCGGCGAGTGAACTCGGGGAAACCACCAGTGACAACCATCACGCCCGATCCCGGGAACCGCGCCGGAGACCACCGGGGCCCCGGCCCCTCGCTTCGCGAGAGGCCGGGTGCGACCGGTACGCTCACCGCCGTGCCCCACGCTGATCAGTTCCAAACCACTCAGAAGGCCGCCCCGATGAATTACCCGGGAGCACCCCGCCCGGACCGGACCGGGCCGATCGCGCTCGGTGAACTGGCGGCCCGGCTGGGAGCCGAGCCGCCGGGAGACGGCGAAGTCACCGGCATCACCCACGACTCGCGGGCGGTACGCCCCGGAGACCTCTACGCGGCCCTGCCCGGCGCCCACCTCCACGGCGCCGACTTCGCGGCCCAGGCGGCCGGACTCGGCGCGACGGCGGTCCTCACCGACCCCGCCGGCGCCGACCGGGCGGCCGCCACCGGACTCCCGGTGCTGGTCACCGAGGACCCGCGCGGCCGGATGGGCGAACTCGCCGCCGAGATCTACGGACGCCCCGGCGACGGCCTCCTCCAGATCGGCATCACCGGGACCTCCGGCAAGACCACCACCGCCTACCTCGTCGAGGGCGGGTTCCGCGGCGCCGGGCGCGCCACCGGCCTGATCGGCACGGTGGAGATGCGGATCGGCGAGGAGCGCATCAAGTCCGAGCGCACCACCCCGGAAGCCACCGACCTGCAGGCCCTGTTCGCCGTCATGCGCGAGCGCGGCGTCTCCGCGGTGACCATGGAGGTCTCCAGCCACGCCCTGGTCCTCGGCCGGGTCGACGGCTGCGTCTTCGACGTCGCGGTCTTCAACAACCTCAGCCCGGAGCACATGGAGTTCCACTCCGGGATGGAGGACTACTTCCAGGCCAAGGCGCAGCTCTTCACCCCCCGGCGCAGCCGCCGGGGCGTCGTCAACATCGACGACGCGTACGGCCGTCGGCTCGCCACCGAGGCGACCGTCCCGGTCGTCACCTTCTCCGCCGAGGGCCGACCGGAGGCCGACTGGCGCGCCGAGGGCGTCGAGACCGGGCCCGGCGACTCCACGTTCACCGCCGTCGGCCCCGGGGGCGAGCGGATCGCCGCCAGGGCGCCGCTGCCCGGCCCCTTCAACGTCGCCAACACCCTCGCCGCGATCGCCACGCTCGCCGTCGCGGGGGTCGACCCGCGGACCGCCGCCGACGGCGTCGCCGCCGTGCCCGGCGTGCCCGGCCGGCTGGAGCGGGTCGACGCCGGACAGCCGTACCTGGCGGTCGTCGACTACGCGCACAAGACCGACGCCGTCGAGTCCGTGCTGCGCTCCCTGCGGAAGGTCACCAAGGGCCGGCTGCACATCGTCCTCGGCTGCGGCGGCGACCGCGACACGACCAAGCGCGGCCCGATGGGCGCCGCCGCGGCCCGGCTCGCCGACACCGCCGTACTGACCTCCGACAACCCCCGTTCCGAGGACCCCCTCAAGATCCTCGCGGCCATGCTCGCGGGCGCCGCCGAGGTGCCCGCCGACGAGCGGGGCGACGTCCTGGTCGAAGCCGACCGGGCCGCCGCCATCGCCGCCGCCGTCGCCCGCGCCGAGCCCGGTGACACGGTGCTCGTCGCCGGCAAGGGCCACGAGCAGGGCCAGGACATCCAAGGCGTGGTACGCCCCTTCGACGACCGCGTGGTCCTGCGCGCGGCCATCGAACGTTCCCCGGGGCACGGGCGCACCGAGAGCGCCGGCCACCGCGCCCACACCCACGAGAACAACAGTCAGGGATGACCAAGTGATCACCCTTTCCCTCGCCGAGATCGCCGAAATCGTCGGCGGGCAGTCGCACGACATACCCGATCCGGCAGCAACCGTCAGCGGACCGGTCGTCATCGACTCCCGGAAGGTGGAGCCGGGAAGCCTGTTCGCCGCCTTCGCGGGCGAACGGGTCGACGGCCACGACTACGCGCAGCGCGCCGTCGAGGCGGGCGCGGCAGCCGTTCTGGCCGCCCGCCCCGTCGGTGTTCCCGCGATCGTCGTCGACGACGTCGTGGCGGCGCTCGGGGCGCTCGCCCGCGCCGTCGTGCGCCGCCTGGGCACCAACGTCGTCGCGCTCACCGGCTCCGCGGGCAAGACGTCCACCAAGGACCTCATCGCCCAGCTCCTCGAACGCGAGGGGCCGACCGTCTACCCGGCCGGCAACCTCAACAACGAGATCGGGCTGCCCCTCACCGCGCTGCGCGCCACCGAGGAGACCCGCCACCTCGTCCTGGAGATGGGCGCCCGCTACATCGGTGACATCCGCTATCTCACCGGCCTCGTCCCGCCCCGCATCGGCCTCGTCCTCAACGTCGGCACCGCCCACATCGGCGAGTTCGGCGGCCGCGAGCAGATCGCCCAGGCCAAGGGCGAGATGGTCGAGTCGCTGCCCGAGGACGGCGTCGCCGTGCTCAACGCCGACGACCCGCTGGTCCGCGCCATGTCCTCCCGCACGAAGGCCCGGGTGCTGTACTTCGGCGAGTCCGAAGAAGCGGACGTACGGGGCGAGAACGTACGTCTCACCGACGACGGACGCCCCGCCTTCACGCTCCACACACCCACCGGGTGCAGCGATGTGACCATGCGCCTGTACGGTGAGCACCACGTGTCGAACGCGCTCGCCGCGGCCGCCGTCGCCCATGAGTCGGGCCTGTCCGCAGACGAGATCGCCGAAGGGCTCTCCGAGGCGGGCACCCTCTCCCGCTGGCGCATGGAGGTCACCGAGCGACCGGACGGCGTGACGTTCGTCAATGACGCCTACAACGCGAACCCCGAATCCATGAAGGCCGCGCTGCGCGCGCTGGTCGCCATGGGGAAGGGGCGCCGTACGTGGGCGGTGCTCGGCCAGATGGCCGAGCTCGGCGACGCCTCGCTCGCCGAGC
Source organism: Streptomyces sp. NPDC015144 (assembly GCF_043079735.1). NCBI lineage: Bacteria > Bacillati > Actinomycetota > Actinomycetes > Kitasatosporales > Streptomycetaceae > Streptomyces > Streptomyces sp. NPDC015144. The sequence continues at coordinate 301,580 of NZ_JBIBUU010000003.1, forward strand.
ACGACGCGGTCGGGCGGCTCGCCGTCCGACTCAACGTCAGCAAGCTCGTCGCGGTGGGGGGCAGAGAGGCCTCCTGGCTGCAACTGGGCGCATACAACGAGGGTTCGTGGGGTGAGGAGTCGGTGCACGTGTCCGACGCACAGGCTGCGGTCGACCTGTTGCGCAGTGAACTGCGCCCGGGAGACGTCGTGCTGGTGAAGGCGTCCCGGTCGGTCGGCCTGGAGCAGGTCGCCATGGCACTGCTGGAGAACGCGTCCGAGGGCGAGGTCGCCGGCCGATGAGGCAGATCCTCTTCGCGGGGGCCATCGGGCTCTTTCTGACCCTGGTCGGAACTCCGCTGCTGATCAAGCTGCTGGCCCGCAAGGGATACGGGCAGTTCATCCGGGACGACGGCCCGCGGACCCACGGGTCCAAGAAGGGCACGCCCACCATGGGCGGCATCGCCTTCATCCTGGCCACGATCGTCGCGTACATCGCGGCGAAGCTGATCACCGGCGAGGAGATGCGCTTCTCCGGTGTGCTGGTGCTCTTCCTGATGGCCGGGATGGGGCTCGTCGGCTTCCTCGACGACTACATCAAGATCGTCAAGCAGCGCTCGCTCGGCCTGAGGGCCAAGGCGAAGATGGCGGGCCAGCTGATCGTCGGCATCGCCTTCGCGGTGCTCTCGCTCCAGTTCGCCGACGCCCAGGGCAACACCCCGGCGTCCACCAAGCTCTCGTTCGTCGCGGACTTCGGCTGGGCGCTCGGCCCGGTGCTCTTCGTCGTCTGGGCGCTCTTCATGATCCTCGCCATGTCCAACGGCGTGAACCTGACGGACGGTCTGGACGGCCTGGCCACCGGGGCGTCGGTCATGGTCTTCGGCGCGTACACCTTCATCGGGCTGTGGCAGTTCCAGGAGTCCTGCGTCAACGCGGAGGCCCTGACCAATCCCAACGCCTGTTTCCAGGTACGAGATCCGCTCGACCTCGCGGTCGTCGCCTCCGCCCTGATGGGCGCCTGCTTCGGCTTCCTGTGGTGGAACACCTCGCCCGCCAAGATCTTCATGGGCGACACCGGCTCGCTGGCCCTCGGCGGCGCGCTCGCAGGTCTGGCGATCTGCTCCCGCACCGAGTTCCTGCTCGCCATCCTCGGCGGCCTCTTCGTGATGATCACCATGTCCGTGGTCATCCAGGTCGGTTCGTTCAAGATGACCGGCAAGCGGGTCTTCCGGATGGCACCGCTCCAGCACCACTTCGAACTCAAGGGGTGGTCCGAAGTCCTTGTTGTGGTCCGCTTCTGGATCATCCAGGGCATGTGCGTGATCGTCGGACTCGGACTCTTCTACGCGGGATGGGCAGCCGACAAGTGACCGATCAGGACTGGCAGGGCAAGCGCGTCACCGTCGCGGGACTCGGCGTCTCCGGCATCCCGGCGGCCAAGGTGCTGCACGGCCTCGGGGCCGTCGTCACGGTGGTCAACGACGGGGACGACGAAGGCTCCCGTACGCAGGCCGCGGAGCTGGAGGCGCTCGGCATCGCCGTGCGCCTCGGCGACGGGGCGACCCTGCCCGAGTCCACCGAGCTCGTCGTCACCGCCCCGGGCTGGCGGCCCGACAAGCCGCTCTTCGCCGCGGCCGCCGGGGCGGGCGTCCCGGTCTGGGGCGACGTCGAGCTCGCCTGGCGGCTGCGGGGCCCCGGGGCGGCCCCGTGGCTCGCGGTCACCGGCACCAACGGCAAGACCACGACGGTACGGATGCTCGCCTCCATCCTGGAGGCGGCCGGGCTGCGCACCGCGGCCGTCGGGAACATCGGCGTCTCCCTCCTGGACGCCGTCGTCGGCGACCAGGAGTACGACGTGCTCGCCGTCGAGCTCTCCAGCTACCAGCTGCACTGGGCGCCCTCGCTGCGCGCCCACTCCGCCGCCGTCCTCAACCTGGCCCCCGACCACCTCGACTGGCACGGCTCCATGGCGGCGTACGCCGCCGACAAGGGCCGCGTCTACGAGGGCAACCAGGTCGCCTGCGTCTACAACGCGGCCGACCCGGCGACCGAGGACCTGGTCCGCGAGGCCGACGTCGAGGAGGGCTGCCGGGCCATCGGCTTCACCCTGGGCACCCCCGGCCCCTCCCAGCTCGGTGTCGTCGACGGCATCCTCGTCGACCGCGCCTTCGTGGCGAACCGGCAGAAGCAGGCCCAGGAGCTCGCCGAGGTCAAGGACGTCGACCCGCCCGCCCCGCACAACATCGCCAACGCCCTCGCGGCGGCCGCCCTGGCCCGCGCCTTCGGCGTCGAGCCCCGGGCGGTCCGCGACGGGCTGCGCGCCTTCCGCCCCGACCCGCACCGCATCGAGCACGTCGCGGACGTCGCCGGGGTGGCGTACGTGGACGACTCCAAGGCCACCAACACCCACGCCGCCGAGGCGTCCCTGGCCGCCTACGACCCGATCGTCTGGATCGCCGGCGGCCTCGCCAAGGGCGCGACCTTCGACGAGCTGGTGCGCGCGGCCGCCGGGCGGCTGCGGGGCGCCGTCCTGATGGGCCGGGACCGGGAGCTGATCCGCGAAGCCCTCGCGCGACACGCCCCCGAGGTCCCGGTGGTCGACCTCGACCGGACCGACACTGGGGCGATGTCCGAGGCGGTCCGCGAGGCGGCACGGCTCGCCCGGCCGGGAGACACCGTACTGATGGCCCCGGCCTGCGCCTCGATGGACATGTTCGCCAACTACAACAAGCGGGGCGAGGCGTTCGCGGACGCGGTCCGCGCGCTCGCCGCCGAGACCGACTGACGGGCCCGGACCCCGCGCCGTACCGGTGCGGCCGCCGGCCCCGGCGGCCGTCTCGGGCACGAGCAGTGGAGGGGACAGCGACCATGCCGGCCGAAGAAAGCTCCGCAGGACCCCGTGAGGGCTGCCCACGGGGACCGTCGGCGACCCGTCGGGCCTCCGCCGCCCGGCCCCTGCTCGCGGGGGCCGGAGCGGCGGCCTGGGCCTCGCCCGGGACCGCCCTGAGGGTCCGCTCGGCCACCGGCCCCCGGCGCCCCTCGGCGTCCCGCACCAAGGGGCGCTCCACCGGAGGCCCACGGCCCCCGCGCACGCCCCGGGGCGGCCTCCGGGGCGCGTACGAGCGGCTGTGCCGGGCCTGGGACCGGCCGCTGACCGCGTACTACCTGATCCTGGGCGCCGGGCTGCTGATCACCGTGCTCGGCCTGGTGATGGTCTACTCCGCCTCGATGATCAAGGCGCTGGAGCTGGACAAGCCGGGCAGCTTCTTCTTCCGCAAACAGTTCCTCGCCGCCGTCATCGGGGCCGGGCTGATGGCGCTCGCCACCCGGATGCCCACCAAACTGCACCGGGCGTGCGCCTACCCGCTGCTCATGGGGACCGTCTTCCTGATGGCGCTGGTCCAGGTGCCCGGCATCGGGATGTCGGTCAACGGCAACCAGAACTGGCTCTCCCTGGGCGGCCCCTTCCAGCTCCAGCCCAGCGAGTTCGGCAAGCTCGCCCTGATCCTGTGGGGAGCCGATCTGCTCGCCCGCAAACAGGAGAAGCGGCTGCTGGCGCAGTGGAAGCACCTGCTCGTGCCGCTGGTCCCGGGCGCCTTCATGCTCCTCGGACTGATCATGCTCGGCGGCGACATGGGCACCGCGATCATCCTCACCGCGATCCTGTTCGGGCTGCTCTGGCTGGCCGGGGCGCCCACCCGGCTCTTCGCCGGGGTGCTCGGCGTCGCCGCCCTCCTCGCCTTCCTACTGATCAAGACCAGCCCGAACCGGATGTCCCGGCTCGGATGCCTCGGCGCCAGCGAACCCGGACCGGGGGACTCCTGCTGGCAGGCGGTGCACGGCATCTATGCTCTGGCGTCCGGCGGATGGTTCGGTTCCGGACTTGGTGCAAGTGTGGAAAAATGGGGTCAACTGCCTGAACCGCACACCGACTTCATTTTCGCCATCACCGGGGAGGAACTGGGGCTGGCGGGGACGCTGTCGGTGCTCGCCCTCTTCGCGGCTCTAGGCTATGCGGGTATCCGCGTGGCCGGACGCACGGAGGACCCCTTCGTGAGGTACGCCGCGGGAGGTGTGACCACCTGGATCATGGCGCAGGCCGTGATCAACATCGGTGCGGTGCTCGGCCTGCTGCCGATCGCCGGTGTCCCGCTCCCGCTGTTCTCCTACGGAGGATCGGCCCTGCTGCCGACCATGTTCGCCGTCGGGCTGCTGATCGCGTTCGCGCGGGACGAACCCGCGGCGAAGGCGGCCCTGGCCGTGCGGAGGCCCGGGGTGAGTTGGAAGACGATGAGACGGCGCGTCAAGAAGCGTCCGTCCGGAGAGCGGTGAATTTCGGTGCATGTCGTACTCGCCGGTGGGGGGACCGCCGGCCACATCGAGCCCGCGCTTGCCCTCGCGGACGCCCTGCGCAGGCAGGACCCGACCGTGGGCATCACCGCCCTCGGCACGGAGCGCGGGCTGGAGACCAGGCTCGTACCCGAGCGGGGGTACGAACTCGCCCTCATCCCGGCCGTACCGCTGCCGCGCAAGCCCACCCCGGAGCTGATCACCGTCCCGGGCCGGCTGCGCGGCACCATCAAGGCCGCCGAGCAGGTCCTGGAACGCACCAGGGCGGACTGCGTCGTCGGCTTCGGCGGCTACGTCGCCCTGCCCGGCTACCTCGCCGCCAAGCGGGCCGGGGTGCCCATCGTCGTCCACGAGGCCAACGCCCGCCCCGGGCTGGCCAACAAGATCGGTTCGCGGTACGCGCACGGCGTCGCCGTCTCCACCCCGGACAGCAAGCTGCGCGGCGCCCGCTACATCGGCATCCCGCTGCGCCGCACCATCGCCACCCTGGACCGGGCCCGGGTCCGCCCCGAGGCGCGCGCCGCCTTCGGACTCGACCCCAACCTGCCGACGCTGCTGGTCTCCGGCGGCTCGCAGGGCGCCCGCCATCTCAACGAGGTGGTCCAGCGGGTCGCTCCGCTGCTCCAGCGCTCCGGCATCCAGATCCTGCACGTGGTCGGCCCGAAGAACGAATTGCCGCGCGTCGACAACATGCCCGGGATGCCGCCCTACATCCCGGTACCGTACGTGGACCGGATGGATCTCGCGTACGCCGCGGCCGACATGATGCTCTGCCGGGCCGGCGCGATGACCGTCGCCGAACTCTCCGCCGTCGGGCTCCCCGCCGCCTACGTCCCGCTGCCGATCGGCAACGGCGAACAGCGGCTCAACGCCCAGCCGGTGGTCAACGCCGGCGGCGGTCTGCTGGTGGACGACGCGGCGCTCACCCCCGAGTGGGTGCAGGGCAACGTCCTCCCGGTGCTCGCGGATCCGCACCGGCTGTACGAGATGTCCCGCGCCGCCGCCGAGTTCGGCCGCCGGGACGCCGACGACCTGCTCGTCGGCATGGTGTACGAGGCGATCGCCGCACGCTGAGACGCGTACGGCCGACGGGTCCGGGGGCGGTGCCCCCGGACCCGGCATAAGGAGCGAGCGTGGCCGGACCGACGACCGCCCAGCGCGGATCAGGACAGCAGCAGGAATCCCCGGCCCGCCCGCCGCAACCGCGACGGCGCGTACTGCCCGGCCGCCGCACGCTGATCGTGGTCGGCGTACTGGTCGTGCTGCTCGTCTCCGGCACCGTCTGGGCGCTCTACGGCTCGAACTGGCTGCGGGTGGAGAAGGTCAGGACCACCGGCGTCGACGTGCTGAGCCGGGCCGAGGTGGAGGCCGCCGCCGCGGTTCCGGTCGGGTCCCCGCTGATCTCCGTGGACACCGACGCCATCGCCGCCCGGTTGCGCCAAAAGTTGCCTCGTATCGACTCCGTGGATGTCGTTCGGTCATGGCCGCACGGAATCGGACTTAAGGTGACGGAACGGCAGCCGGTTCTGCTCATCAAAAAGGGCACGAAGTTCATCGAAGTGGACGCGAAAGGCGTGCGTTTCGCCACGGTGGACCGCGCGCCCGGGCAGGTGCCGCTGCTGGAGCTCAAGCCCGAACGCTCCGCCAGCCTGCGCCGCTTCGGCGGCGACCGGCTGGTGCGGGAGGCGGTCCGGGTGGCGGGTGAACTGCCGCGCGGTGTCGCCGCGGAGACCCGGGTCGTACGGGTCGTCTCGTACGACTCGATCTCCCTGGAGCTCACCCGGGGGCGCACGGTTTTCTGGGGCAGTGGTGAAGGAGGTCCGGTGAAGGCCAAGGTCCTCACCGCCCTCATGAAATCCGCCCCCAAAGCGGGACACTTCGACGTGAGTGCTCCCACCGCCCCGGCCGTGTCCGGCAGTTGACGCTCATCGGGCCTGGCCAGGACCCTGGTTGGTCATCGCTACGGGTGATCACATAGGGTGAAAAGAAAAACGGGAGGTTCGGCGTGTTCGTTGAACACGCGCCACTTGTCGACTTAGTGTCCTGTTCGGAAGAGTCCATGAAACAGACACACTGGTAACCCTAAACTTGAACGTTAGGGTTTGGGTCGGCGTTCCGGACCGTCCCCATCGGCATCCGTCGTCGCGGCGGTACATCCGTGAAGCGACGACACGTAACTCGAGGCGAGAGGCCTTCGACGTGGCAGCACCGCAGAACTACCTCGCAGTCATCAAGGTCATCGGTGTCGGCGGCGGTGGTGTCAATGCCATCAACCGAATGATCGAGGTCGGCCTCAAGGGCGTCGAGTTCATCGCGATCAACACGGATGCGCAAGCCCTGTTGATGAGCGACGCCGACGTCAAGCTCGACGTCGGCCGCGAACTCACCCGCGGACTCGGCGCCGGCGCCAACCCGGCAGTCGGTCGCAAGGCGGCAGAGGACCACCGTGAGGAGATCGAGGAGGTCCTCAAGGGGGCCGACATGGTCTTCGTCACCGCCGGCGAAGGCGGCGGCACCGGCACCGGCGGCGCGCCCGTCGTCGCCAACATCGCGCGCTCGCTGGGCGCCCTGACGATCGGTGTGGTCACCCGGCCGTTCACCTTCGAGGGTCGTCGGCGCGCGAACCAGGCGGAGGACGGCATCGCCGAGCTCCGCGAAGAGGTCGACACCCTCATCGTCATCCCCAACGACCGCCTGCTGTCCATCTCGGACCGTCAGGTCAGCGTCCTCGACGCCTTCAAGTCGGCGGACCAGGTCCTGCTCTCCGGCGTCCAGGGCATCACCGACCTGATCACCACCCCGGGTCTGATCAACCTCGACTTCGCCGACGTCAAGTCGGTCATGTCCGAGGCCGGATCGGCGCTCATGGGCATCGGTTCGGCGCGCGGCGACGACCGCGCGGTGGCCGCCGCGGAGATGGCGATCTCCTCGCCGCTCCTGGAGGCGTCCATCGACGGCGCCCGCGGGGTGCTGCTCTCCATCTCCGGCGGCAGCGACCTCGGTCTCTTCGAGATCAACGAGGCCGCCCAGCTGGTGAGCGAGGCGGCGCACCCGGAGGCGAACATCATCTTCGGCGCGGTCATCGACGACGCGCTGGGCGACGAGGTCCGGGTCACCGTGATCGCCGCGGGCTTCGACGGCGGACAGCCGCCGGCCCGCCGGGAGAACGTCCTGGGCACCAGCTCCGTCAAGCGCGAGGAGCCGGCCGCTCCGGTCCGGACCCCCGAGCCCGTGCGGCAGAGCGGCGGACTGGGCTCGGTGCCCACCCGTGAGGAGCCGTCGGCCCCGGCGGAGCCCGCGCCGGCGGTGAGCGAGACCCACCTGCCGCCGATCGTGACGCCGCACGTCCCGCAGCCGACCCGTCCCTACCAGGACTCGCAGGCCGAAGAGCTGGACGTTCCGGACTTCTTGAAGTGATAGTCCAGCACCACGAACGGTCTTCGGCGGGCGGCGCCCACTTCTCCTTCACCGACCGGTGGGGAGGGGTGAGCGCCGCTCCGTACGAGGAGCTCAACCTCGGCGGTGCGGTCGGCGACGATTCCGCCGCCGTTCTCGCCAACCGCGAGCGCGCCGCCCGCGCCCGGGGCCTGGACCCGGCCCGGGTCGTCTGGATGAACCAGGTGCACGGGCGGGACGTCGCGGTCGTCGACGGCCCGTGGGGCGACGCGGCGGAGATCCCCGCGGTGGACGCGGTGGTGACCGCGCGCCGCGGACTTCCGCTCGCCGTGCTCACCGCCGACTGCACCCCCGTCCTGCTGGCCGACCCGGTCGCCGGGATCGCGGCGGCGGCGCACGCGGGCCGGCCCGGCCTGGTCGCCGGGGTCGTCCCCGCCGTGGTCGAGGCCATGGTGGGGCTCGGCGCCGAGGCCTTCCGGATCGTCGCCCGTACCGGCCCGGCCGTCTGCGGGCGGTGCTACGAAGTCCCGGCCGGGATGCGCACGGATGTCGCGCGGACCGTCCCGGCGGCCTGGTCCGAGACCAGCTGGGGCACCCCGGCCGTCGATGTCACCGCCGGGGTCCATGCCCAGTTGGAGGCGCTCGGCGTCGTGGACCGGCGGGCCTCGCCGGTCTGCACCCTCGAATCGGGCGATCATTTCTCGTACCGCCGCGACCGCGTCACCGGGCGGCTCGCCGGATATGTCTGGTTGGACGGATAGGGCATGACGGACCGTAAGGCTCAACTCGCCGAAAACCTGGCCCGGGTGGAGGAACGTATCTCTTCCGCCTGTACCGCCGCCGGCCGCGCGCGGGAAGAGGTGACGCTCATCGTCGTCACCAAGACGTATCCCGCGAGCGATGTGCGGATTCTGCATGAACTGGGTGTACGTCATGTCGCGGAGAACCGCGATCAGGATGCTTCGCCCAAGGCTGCGGAATGTGCGGATCTGTCGCTCACGTGGCATTTTGTCGGTCAATTGCAGACGAACAAGGTTCGTTCCGTGGCCGGTTATGCCGATGTCGTGCAGTCGGTGGACCGGCTCCGACTCGTCACGGCGCTCTCGTCGGCCGCCGTGCGGCAGGGGCGCGAACTGGGCTGTCTCGTCCAGGTCGCGCTCGACGCGGAGAGCGGCGCGCGGGGCGAGCGCGGCGGGGTCGCCCCGGACGGGATCGGGGAGTTGGCCGCCGCGGTGGCCGACGCGCCCGGGCTGCGGATCGACGGTTTGATGACCGTCGCACCGCTGGCCGGACCGTATGCGGGACGGCAACGGGCGGCCTTCGACCGGCTGATGGAATTCTCATCCCGCCTGCGCCGGGACCATCCGGCTGCGAACATGGTCTCGGCGGGGATGAGTGCGGATCTGGAGGACGCGGTTGCGGCCGGGGCGACACATGTGCGCGTCGGTACGGCGGTACTCGGAGTCCGACCCGGGCTCGGGTAACGTCGCCAAGCAGGTCGGACCACAGCAGAAAATATGGTCATTCCCGCTCACAGCGGGCAGACCTCAGTGGATCGCGGGGCACTTGGTGACAGACGCCGATCCACCACAGAGCGGAGGACTCGGAGCATGGCCGGCGCGATGCGCAAGATGGCGGTCTACCTCGGCCTCGTGGAGGACGATGGGTACGACGGTCCGGGGTTCGACCCCGACGACGAATTCGAACCCGAGCCGGAGCCCGAGCGCGACCGGCGGCGGCAGCCCGCGCATCCGGAGCGGGAGCGCGAGGAGCCGGTGCGGGCGGTGCAGCCGCCCGCGCAGCGGGAGCCGGTGCAGATCCCGGCGGAACGAGAGCGACCCGCCCGGATCGCACCCGTGGCATCCATCACACCTGAACGCCCGAACATGGAGAAGAACGCACCGGTGATCATGCCCAAGGTCGTGTCCGAGCGGGAGCCCTACCGCATCACCACGCTGCACCCGAGGACCTACAACGAGGCCCGTACCATCGGGGAACACTTCCGTGAGGGCACTCCGGTGATCATGAATCTCACGGAGATGGACGACACGGACGCAAAGCGACTTGTCGACTTTGCCGCGGGACTCGTCTTCGGACTCCATGGCAGCATTGAGCGTGTGACGCAGAAGGTGTTCCTGTTGTCGCCTGCTAACGTCGATGTCACGGCGGAGGACAAGGCCCGCATCGCTGAGGGCGGATTCTTCAACCAGAGCTGAGAACACGACACCGGGAACAACCCCGGCCGCGAGGCCGGAGCTACGAGAGCCAGGGGAGAGGGAAGCACGAAATGGGCGTCGCAGTGCAGATTGTCTATGTCGCGCTGATGTGCTTCCTCATCGTGCTGATCTTCCGGCTGGTCATGGACTACGTCTTCCAGTTCGCGCGTTCATGGCAGCCAGGCAAGCCGATGGTGGTCATACTCGAGGCCACCTACACTGTCACCGATCCACCGCTCAAGCTCCTTCGGCGGCTCATCCCGCCGTTGCGTCTCGGGGGCGTGGCACTCGACCTGTCCTTCTTCGTTCTGATGATCATCGTCTACATCCTGATCAACCTTGTGACCAGGCTGTGAGCGATACGGTCTTGCCGACTGCCGACGACTACGTAGAGGTGAAGAAGAGATGCCGCTGACTCCCGAGGACGTGCGGAACAAGCAGTTCACGACCGTCCGCCTCCGAGAAGGCTATGACGAGGACGAGGTCGATGCCTTCCTCGACGAGGTCGAGTCCGAGCTGACCCGCCTGCTCCGTGAGAACGAGGACCTGCGCGCGAAGCTGGCCGCCGCCACGCGTGCCGCCGCGCAGAACCAGCAGCAGGGCATGCGCAAGCCGGAGCCGCAGGACCGGCCCGGGGCGCCTGTGCCCGCCGCCATATCGGGTCCGCCGGTCCAGCAGCAGCCGCCGCAGATGGGTCCGCCCCAGCTGCCCGGTGGTGCTCCGCAGCTGCCCGCCGGTCCCAGTGGTCACGGTCCTGGTCCCCAGGGCCCGCACGGCCCCGGTCCGCAGGGCCCGCACGGCCCCGGCCCGATGCTGGGCGGCCCGATGGGCGGCCCCATGGGCGGTCACGCCCCGCAGCAGCAGATGCAGCAGATGCAGCCGCCGCAGATGCAGCAGCCCGGTCAGGGCCCCGGTGGCGACAGCGCCGCCCGCGTCCTCTCGCTCGCGCAGCAGACCGCCGACCAGGCGATCGCGGAGGCCCGTTCCGAGGCCAACAAGATCGTCGGCGAGGCCCGCAGCCGCGCCGAGGGCCTGGAGCGGGACGCCCGTGCCAAGGCCGACGCCCTGGAGCGGGACGCGCAGGAGAAGCACCGCGTGGCGATGGGCTCGCTGGAGTCGGCCCGCGCGACGCTGGAGCGCAAGGTCGAGGACCTGCGCGGCTTCGAGCGTGAGTACCGGACCCGCCTGAAGTCCTACCTGGAGAGCCAGCTGCGTCAGCTGGAGACCCAGGCGGACGACTCGCTGGCCCCGCCGCGGACCCCGGCGGCCGCTTCGCTGCCGCCGTCGCCCTCGCTGGCCCCGGCCGGCGCGGGTGCCATGGGCCACTCCATGGGTGGCAACCACGGCAGCCAGCCGATGGGCGGCGCCCCGTCCATGGGCGGAGCTCCCTCCTACGGTGGTCAGCAGCAGATGGCCCCGGCGATGACCCAGCCGATGGCACCGGTGCGGCCGCAGGCACCGCAGCCGATGCAGCAGGCTCCTTCGCCGATGCGCGGCTTCCTGATCGACGAGGACGACAACTGAGCCCGGTGCGCGCGCTGAGCGCGTAGCCGTCGGCAGGCTGAGGGCCGGGCCCCGGGGATTCCCCGGGGCCCGGCCCTTTCGCATGCGCCGTGGCGGGGCCGACGGTGGCCGGGTACGGCGAAGGGCCCGTCCGGAAGCGATCCGGACGGGCCCCTCGCGATGCGGGTGGGGCGGCTTACCGCTCCGTCTTCCGCAGCCGGAACGTCAGGGCCAGGCCCTCGTCCTCGAACGGCTCGCCGTACGTCCCGTCCGCCTCGCCCTGCGCGTAGTCCAGGGCCAGCACCTCGTCCGCGATCAGGGTCGCGTGCTCGGTCAGCGCCTCGGCCGTGGCCTCGGAGGAGGACGACCAGCGGACGGCGATGCGGTCGGCGACGTCCAGGCCGCTGTTCTTGCGGGCCTCCTGGATCAGCCGGATCGCGTCACGGGCCAGGCCCGCTCGCCGCAGCTCCGGCGTGATCTCCAGGTCCAGGGCGACGGTGGCGCCCGAGTCGGAGGCGACCGACCAACCCTCGCGCGGGGTCTCGGTGATGATGACCTCGTCGGGGGCGAGGGTGACCGTCTCCCCGTCCACCTCGACCGAGGCCGTGCCTTCGCGCAGCGCGAGCGAGAGGGCCGCCGCGTCCGCGTTCGCGACCGCCTTGGCGACCGCCTGGACGCCCTTGCCGAAGCGCTTGCCGAGCGCCCGGAAGTTGGCCTTCGCCACCGTGTCGACCAGCGAACCGCCGACCTCGGAGAGGGAGGCCAGCGAGGAGACGTTCAGCTCCTCGGTGATCTGGGCGCGCAGTTCGGGGGAGAGCGCCTCGAAACCGCTCGCCGCCACCAGGGCCCGCGACAGCGGCTGGCGGGTCTTGACGCCGGACTCGGCGCGGGTGGCCCGGCCCAGCTCGACCAGGCGGCGGACCAGCGCCATCTGCCCGGAGAGTGCCGGGTCGCTCGCCGCAGGGTCGGCCTTCGGCCAGCCGGCCAGGTGCACCGACTCGGGGGCGTCCGGGGTGACCGGGACGACGAGGTCCTGCCAGACCCGCTCGGTGATGAACGGGGTGAGCGGGGCCATCAGCCGGGTCACCGTCTCGACGACCTCGTGCAGGGTGCGCAGCGCGGCCTTGTCGCCCTGCCAGAAGCGGCGGCGCGAGCGGCGCACGTACCAGTTGGAGAGGTCGTCGACGAAGGCGGACAGCAGCTTGCCGGCGCGCTGGGTGTCGTATCCCTCCAGGGCCTGCGTGACCTGGTCGACCAGGGTGTTCAGCTCGCTCAGCAGCCAGCGGTCCAGGACCGTGCGGTCCGCCGGGGCCGGGTCGGCCGCGGACGGCGCCCAGTCGGACGTGCGGGCGTACAGGGCCTGGAAGGCGACCGTGTTCCAGTAGGTGAGGAGCGTCTTGCGGACGACTTCCTGGATGGTGCCGTGGCCGACGCGGCGGGCCGCCCAGGGGGAGCCGCCGGCGGCCATGAACCAGCGCACCGCGTCGGCACCGTGCTGGTCCATGAGCGGGATGGGCTGGAGGATGTTGCCCAGGTGCTTGGACATCTTGCGGCCGTCCTCGGCGAGGATGTGGCCCAGGCACACCACGTTCTCGTAACTGGACTTGTCGAAGACCAGGGTGCCGACCGCCATCAGCGTGTAGAACCAGCCGCGGGTCTGGTCGATCGCCTCCGAGATGAACTGCGCCGGGTAGCGGGACTCGAAGAGCTCCTTGTTCTTGTACGGGTAGCCCCACTGCGCGAACGGCATCGAGCCCGAGTCGTACCAGGCGTCGATGACCTCGGGGACGCGGTACGCCTCCAGTTGGCAGTTCTCGTGGGAGCAGGTGAACGTGACCTCGTCGATGAACGGGCGGTGCGGGTCCAGCCCCGAGAGGTCGGTGCCGGTGAGCTCGCCCAGCTCGGCGCGGGAGCCCACGCACGTCAGGTGGCCGTCCTCGCAGCGCCAGATGGGCAGCGGGGTGCCCCAGTAGCGGTTGCGGGACAGGGCCCAGTCGACGTTGTTGGTCAGCCAGTCGCCGAAGCGGCCGTGCTTGACCGAGTCCGGGAACCAGTTGGTCTTCTCGTTCTCCTGGAGCAGCCGCTCCTTGACCGCGGTCGTGCGGATGTACCAGGACGGCTGCGCGTAGTAGAGCAGCGCGGTGTGGCAGCGCCAGCAGTGCGGGTAGCTGTGCTCGTACGGGACGTGCCGGAAGAGCCTGCCCCGGGCGTCCAGGTCCTCGGTGAGGATCTCGTCGGCCTTCTTGAAGAAGACCCCGCCGACCAGCGGCAGCGCCTCCTCGAAGGTGCCGTCGGGGCGGACCGGGTTCACCACCGGGAGGCCGTACGCCTTGCAGACCAGGAGGTCGTCGGCGCCGAAGGCGGGGGACTGGTGGACCAGTCCCGTGCCGTCCTCGGTGGTCACGTACTCGGCGTTGACGACGTAGTGCGCCTCGGCGGGGAAGTCGACCAGCTCGAAGGGGCGCTCGTAGTTCCAGCGCTCCATCTCGCGGCCGGTGAAGGTCTCGCCGGTGGTCTCCCACCCCTCGCCCAGGGCCTTCTCGACGAGCGGCTCGGCGACGACCAGCTTCTCCTCGCCGTTGGTCGCGACGACGTAGGTGACCTCGGGGTGGGCGGCCACGGCGGTGTTGGAGACCAGCGTCCAGGGGGTGGTCGTCCAGACCAGCAGCGAGGCGGTGCCGGCGAGCGGGCCGGAGGTGAGCGGGAAGCGGACGAAGACCGAGGGGTCGACGACCGTCTCGTAGCCCTGGGCCAGCTCGTGGTCGGAGAGGCCGGTGCCGCAGCGGGGGCACCAGGGGGCGACCCGGTGGTCCTGGACCAGCAGGCCCTTGTTGAAGATCTCCTTCAGCGACCACCACACCGACTCGACGTACTCGGGGTCCATCGTGCGGTACGCGTCGTCGAGGTCGACCCAGTAGCCCATCCGGGTCGTGAGCTCGGTGAACGCGTCGGTGTGCCGGGTCACGGACTCGCGGCACTTGGCGTTGAACTCGGCGATGCCGTACGCCTCGATGTCCTTCTTGCCGTTGAAGCCCAGTTCCTTCTCGACCGCGAGCTCGACCGGCAGGCCGTGGCAGTCCCAGCCGGCCTTGCGGGCCACGTGGTAGCCCTGCATGGTGCGGAAGCGCGGGAAGACGTCCTTGAAGACGCGGGCCTCGATGTGGTGGGCGCCCGGCATGCCGTTGGCGGTGGGCGGGCCCTCGTAGAAGACCCACTCGGGGCGGCCCTCGGACTGTTCGAGGCTCTTGGCGAAGACCTTGTTGTCGCGCCAGAAATCGAGCACGGTGTGCTCCAGCGCGGGCAGGTCGACCTGGGCGGGTACCTGGCGGTACTGCGGCGATGTCATGGGCGGACTTCCTCCGGCGGACGTTTTCCACTTCCGTCGGAGGGACGAGGGCCTCGTCGGCTCCCGCGGTACCACCCTCCTTGGCCCCGGGCATGCGCCCGTTGCCCCCTCATTGGGGTCGCGAGGCCGGTTCTACTTGCCGTGCGGCGTTCTTCCGGCGGCTCCGGGTGATCTTCACGACGCGCTCGCCCCCGGGCTTCCACCGTCCCCGGGTCGCTCCTGGCTGCGTACGACGCTACTCGTCCCATCCACGCCTCTCGCTGGCCCCAGTGTACGGGCCCGTACGGGCGGGGGCCGACCGGATTTTCCGGGGGCCCGGACATGACCCGAATGGTCCGGTGCCGGGGCGCGGGGTCCGGAGGGCGGATTACCCGCCGGTGAGCTGGGCACAACGGATGGGGGCGGGGCGGACCGAGGGCGTGGGGAGGGGTGGTTCGGCGGCGTGCCCCGTTGCCGCGGCGCTGGGGCCGATTTATCGTCCCAGCACGATTCGCGTGCAAGATCACAATATGTGAAGGGGCCGCGGCCATGGTGGCGAAGAAGACCGCCGCAGAGAAGACGGCGTCGACCGGGTCCACGGGCGCGGCGGCCGGGAGCAAGAGCGCGGCGAAGCGGTCCGCGGCCGGGGAACCGACGGCCCGCAAGGCGCCGGCGAAGAAGGCGGCGGCGCGGAAGAGCACGCCGGGGAAGGCGTCGAAGAAGGCCGCGCCCGCGGCCGAGGAGGCGGCCGCAGCCGCCGGAAAGACGGGAGACCACACGGTGGCAGCCAAGAAGAGCGCGGCCCGGACCCGTACGGCCGGTACGGACACGGCGCCCGTCCCCCCGGCCCGCGGGGCCGTCCCCGGCGAGCTGGCGGTCCGGCCCGGCGAGGATCCCTGGACCCCGGAGGAGGTCGCCGAGGCGCGTGCCGTGCTCAGCAGCGAGGCCCTGCGGCTGCGCAGCGAGCTGGAGGCCGCCGGTGCCGCCCTCGCCGGCCTGATGCGCGACTCCGGCGACGGGGCGGGCGACGACGAGGCGGACACCGGCACCAAGAACATCACCCGCGAGCACGAGATGTCGCTCGCCGCCAACGCCCGGGAGATGCTGGACCAGACCGAGCGGGCCCTGGCCCGGCTCGACGCCGGGACGTACGGGCTCTGCGAGATCTGCGGCAAGCCGATCGGCAAGGCGCGGATGCAGGCGTTCCCGCGCGCCACGCTCTGTGTCGAGGACAAGCAGAAGCAGGAGCGACGCGGCTGATCCGCGGCGGTGTGCCGTACCCTCGTCCTCAGTCAGGAACCTAGGTCGAGGGGCTCACGTGGCAGAGGCGGAGCGCATCATCGGTACGCCGGACATCCCCGATGCTGCGGGGACCGAGGGGGACGGGGACACGGAGCGGTCCGAGGCGCGGGCCGGTGAGGCCGCTCCGGCCCGGGGCCGGCGGAAGATCATGGCGCTGGCCGTCGTGGCCGTCCTCGCCTACCTCCTCGACCTGATCAGCAAGATGATCGTGGTCGCCAAGCTGGAGCACCACGAGCCGGTGAAGGTCATCGGCGACTGGCTCCAGTTCACCGCGATCCGCAACTCCGGTGCCGCGTTCAGCATGGGCGAGGCGTACACGGTCATCTTCACCTGCATCGCGGCGGTGGTGATCGTCGTGATCTCCCGGCTCGCCCGCAAGCTCTACAGCCTGCCCTGGGCCATCGCGCTCGGGCTGCTGCTCGGCGGGGCGCTCGGCAACCTCACCGACCGGATCTTCCGGTCGCCGGGCGTCTTCCGGGGCGCGGTGGTGGACTTCATCGCGCCGGCGCACTTCGCCGTGTTCAACCTCGCCGACTCCGCGATCTGCTGCGGCGGCGTCCTGATCGTGATCCTCTCCTTCAAGGGCCTGGACCCCGACGGGACCGTGCACAAGGACTGAGCGGTCCAAGGCATACTCGACAGGTGAGTACGTATCCCGAGGTCCGCACGCTGCCCGTACCCGACGGCCTGGAGGGCGAGCGCGTCGACGCCGCCATCTCCCGCATGTTCGGCTTCTCCCGCACCAAGGCCGCCGAACTGGCTGCCTCGGGGAAGGTGCAGGTGGACGGTGCGGTGGTCGGGAAGTCCGAGCGGGTGCGGGGCGGTGCCTGGCTGGAGGTCGAGATGCCGCAGGCCGCCGCTCCGGTGCAGATCGTCGCCGAGCCCGTCGAGGGCATGGAGATCGTCCACGACGACGACGACATCGTCGTGATCGTGAAGCCGGTCGGCGTCGCGGCCCACCCCAGCCCCGGCTGGACGGGCACGACCGTCATCGGGGGCCTGGCCGCCGCCGGGTACCGGATCTCCACCTCCGGCGCCGCCGAGCGCCAGGGCATCGTCCACCGCCTGGACGTCGGCACCTCCGGCCTGATGGTCGTCGCCAAGTCCGAGCGGGCCTACACGCTGTTGAAGGCGCAGTTCCGCGACCGGGTCGTGGAGAAGAAGTACAACGCGCTGGTGCAGGGCCATCCCGACCCGATGAGCGGCACCATCGACGCCCCCATCGGGCGCCACCCCAACCACGACTACAAGTGGGCCGTCACGGCCGAGGGCAAGCCCTCCGTGACCCACTACGACCTCATCGAGGCGTACCGCTCCGCCAGTCTCCTGGACATCAAGCTGGAGACCGGCCGCACCCACCAGATCCGGGTGCACATGGCCGCCCACCGCCATCCCTGCGTCGGTGACCTCACCTACGGCGCCGACCCGACGATGGCCAAGCGCCTCGGCCTGACCCGGCAGTGGCTGCACGCCGTCCGGCTCGGCTTCGAGCACCCGTCCGACGGGAGCTGGGTGGAGTTCGGCAGCGACTACCCCGCCGACCTCCGGCACGCCCTGGACACCATCGCGGCGGAGAGCCGGTGACCACCGGTCCGGAGCCGTTCACCACCCGTACCGCCGTCGGGGAGCAGGATCTGGCGGCCTGCTTCCAGGTCCGCAAGGAGGTCTTCGTCGGCGAGCAGGAGGTGCCGGAGGAGATCGAGTACGACGCGTACGACGCGGGCGCCCTGCATGTGCTGGCCGTCGCGGCGGACGGCGGTCCGCTGGGCACCGGCCGGCTGCTGCACGGCCCCGCGGCCGCGGCGAGGACCGGCGGCGACGCCGGGGTCGGCTCGCTCGGCAGGCTCGCGGTGATCAGGGCCGCGCGCGGCCTCGGGGTCGGCGCGGCGCTGGTGCGGGCGATCGAGGACGCGGCCCGCGGGCTGGGTCTGGACGCCGTGGACCTGCACGCCCAGACCCATGCCCTCGGCTTCTACGAGCGCCTCGGCTACGTGGCGTACGGCCCCGAGTTCCCGGACGCGGGGATGCCGCACCGGGCGATGCGCCGCACTCTGCGGGACTGACCGGGCGGCGGCCCGGCTCTTCCCGTGACGGCGTCACCGACCCCGCGGACATCGGAGGAGTGACGGCCGCGGGGGTGGGGACGAGGGGGGTGTTGTCTGGATTGCCCAGCTTGCGTGACAGGCTGTGGTCCCCGTCCGTCGATCACCCGGATCGGCGCGCCGCGCTCCGGAAGGCATCCCGTGGACCAAATGGCACTGCTCCTCCTGCTCTTGCTCGGGGCTGTGGTCACGGTCCCCCTGGGCCAGCGCCTCGGGCTTCCCGCGCCGGTGCTGATGACACTCTTCGGGGTCGGGCTGGCCTTCCTCAGCTTCGTGCCGAACGTGGACATCCCGCCGGAGATCATTCTTCCGGCGCTGCTGCCGCCGCTGCTCTACGCCTCGGTGCAGCGGACCTCCTGGCGGCAGTTCGCCGCGAATAAACGCCCGATCTTTCTGCTGGCCGTGGCGCTGGTCTTCGTCACCACCGCGGCCGTCGCCGCCGTCGCCAACGCGATAGTCCCCGGGCTGCCCATCGCGGCCGCCGTGGCGCTCGGCGCGCTCGTCGCCCCGCCCGACCCGATCGCCGCGACGGCCGTCGCCGGTTCGGTCGGGCTGCCGCGCCGGCTCGTCTCCATCCTGGAGGGCGAGGGGCTGTTCAACGACGTCACCGCGATCGTGCTCTACCACGTGGCGATCGCCGCGGCGGTGAGCGGGAGCTTCTCGCTGCCGGAGGCCTTCGGGCTGCTGATCCTCTCCGCCGTGGTGGCCGTGGTGGTGGGACTGGTGCTCGGCTGGCTGACCATCAAGCTGATGGGGATGCTGGGCGATGCCACGCTCCAGGTCGGCCTCACGCTGCTGGTGCCGTTCGTCAGCTACGTCCTCGCCGAGGAGCTGATGGGCTCGGGCGTGCTCGCCGTCCTCACCACCGCGCTCTTCCTCGCCGAGCACACCGCCGACGCCGACGACGTCCTCGGGCGGCTCACCGGCCGTACCTTCTGGGAGATCGTCGACACCCTGGTCACCGGGATCGCCTTCGGGCTGATCGGCCTCGAACTGCACAACGTCTTCGGGACGGCCGACGGCCGCGAGCTGGAGATGCTGGGCTGGGGGCTCGCCGTGGTCGTGGTGGTCGTCGGCGTGCGGCTGCTGTACCTGCTGCCCGCCACCTGGCTCGCCAAGCGGCTGCACACCCGGCGCGACGTCAGCGAGGAGATCCCCACCAGCTGGCGGGAGACCGTCGTCATGTGGTGGTCCGGGATGCGCGGGGTGGCCTCGGTCGCGCTGGCCCTGGCGATCCCGCTGACGACCGACGACGGGAAGCCCTTCCCGGGCCGGGACGAGATCGTCTTCATCGCCTTCGCCGTGATCATGGCCACCCTCGTCGTCCAGGGGCTCAGCCTGCCCTGGCTGGTCCGCAAGCTCCGGGTCAAGGCCGACACCGACGCCGAGGAGGCGCTGGAGAAGGAGCTCGCGATCCGCGCCGCCAGGGCCGCCAAGCAGCGCCTGAAGGAGATCCAGGAGGTCGAGGAGTTCCCGGACGAGGTCACCGAGCGGCTCCAGCGGCTCGCGTACGACATGGGGGCGCGGATCAGCCCCGACATGGTCGACGACGAGCGGCGCGAGGCCTACGCCCAGCGGGCCGAGCGCTTCCGGGCGATCAGCCGGGTCCAGCGGGAGATGATGTCGGCCGCCCGCCACGCGGTGCTGTCGGCCCGCAACGAGGCGGGATCGGACCCGGAGATCGTCGACCGGGTCCTGCGGCAGCTGGACGTCCGCAGCCTGCGCTGAGCCGGCCGGCTGGCACCATGGACCTCATGAACATCATCCTTTTCCACTCGACGTACGGGCTGCGCCCCGCGGTGCACGCGGCGGCCGACCGGCTGCGCGCCGCCGGACACGAGGTGCAGGTGCCCGACCTGTTCGAGGGGCGCACCTTCGACACCGCCGAGAAGGGGCTGGCCTTCAAGGAAGAGGTGGGCAAGGACGAGCTGCTGAGGCGGGCCGTGCTGGCCGCCGCGCCCTACTCGGACCGCGGCCTGGTCTACGCGGGCTTCTCCTTCGGCGCCTCGACCGCGCAGACCCTGGCGCTCGGCGACGAGAAGGCGCGCGGTCTGCTGATGTTCCACGGCACCTCGGACATCGCCGAGAACGCCTCGGTGGACGAGCTGCCCGTACAGCTGCACGTCGCGGACCCGGACCCGTTCGAGACGCACGACTGGCTGAACTCCTGGTACCTCGGGATGCAGCGGACCGGCGCCGACGTCGAGATCTACCGCTACCCGGGCGCCGGCCACCTCTTCACCGATCCCGAACTCCCGGACTTCGACCAGGCGTCGGCCGAGCTGGCCTGGAAGGTCGGGCTCGGCTTCCTCGCCACCCTGTAGACGGCGGAAAGAGCCCCGCGGTGTCGGCCGCGGGGCCCTTCGTGCCGTACGTCGCGCGGGGTCAGCCGCGGTAGGCGGTCCAGCTGTCGCTCATCCGCTGGACCTGGCCCGGGGTGAACTGGGTCATGCACGAGTCGTAGGTGTAGTCCATGAAGTTGTGGATCGGGTCGAGCCCGGTCTTGGTGGTGCAGGAGTCGCGGCCGGTGGGGCACTCGTACGCGGGGCTCGCCTCGGCCGGGGTGTCGGCCACGTAGTCGCCGTTGCCGTTACAGCCGCCCTGGAAGGTGTGGTAAAGCCCCATCCAGTGGCCGACCTCGTGGGTGGCGGTGTCGCCCTGGTTGTAGTTGGTGGCGGAGCCGCCGGGCAGCGAGGCGTCGAGGATGACCACCCCGTCGTTCGAGGGGCTGGACTTGTAGGAGCTGGGGAAGGTGGCCCAGCCCAGCAGCCCGCCGCCGAGGTTGGCGGTGTAGATGTTGAGCGCGTTCGCCCCGCCCTTGCGCAGCGCGGACTTCATGGTCTTCTCGGTGGTGGTGTCTGGGGAGACGTTGTACCAGGTGCTGTTGTCCGTGTAGTCCGTGCCGGCCAGCGTGAACTGGAAGCCGGTGCTGGTGTTGCCCGAGCCCTGTCCGGCGTAGGCGGCGTTCAGCACGTTCATCTGGTTGCTGATCGCGGACGCGCTGAGCTTTCCGGTCGTCCCGGAGTGGATGACGTGGAAGTAGACCGGGATGGTCGCGCCCGCGGCGAGCGCGGGGCCGCTCGTCCGGCGCTCCGCGAGTCTCTGCTTCAGCTGCTCCTCCATGGCCTTGGCACGGGCCGGCGTCACCTCGTTGGGGTCGGCGGCGTGCGCCTTGCCCGAGGGACGGGCCTCGCGCGCCGTGGCGCTCGTGCCCGCGCTCGTACCGTCCGCGCACTTCTGGGCGGCGGACGTCCGGGCGGCCGTCGGAGCCGCCGAGGCGGAGGCGCCGGACGGGGCGGTGAGCGGTGCCAGGGCCAGGGTTCCGGCCAGGGCGGCGGTGCCGAGCATCCGGTTTCGCAGACGCGGCGATATACGGCCGAGAGCGCGCACGGGGACTCCTCCGGGTGTGAGGGTGAGGCGGGCCCTCGCCCGCCACCAGGAGATTACGTGTGCATGTCATTCCTGGAAGAGGAATGATCAAGCCCGATCCGGCACGTGTCAAAGGGGTGGAACCAGGACGAATCTTTTCGGTGGTCCAGGAGTTTGGGACGGCGGTGCGTGCGCGGGAGTCACCCCGGCGGGTGGTGTGTCCCCTTTGGGGTCCGGAACACGCCACCCGCCGTAGTGATGTGATGAACCGTCAGTGAATGACGGGGTGGCCGAAAGTGATTCCTCAGAGCACCGGGCTGTTCACCCGCTCGACCTTCTGCGTTCCGTTGAGCGTCCGGTACGAGCGCGTCCACGTGGCGGTGGCGTCCCGCTTCGTCCGGTCGGAGACGGCGTAGTAGTCCATCTGCGAGCGCTCGGCGGTCACGTCGAGGACCCCGTAGCCGTGCGAGTCCATGTCGACCCACTTCACGTGGCGGTTGGCGGCCTTGACCGCCGCGGCCGCGACCAGCGAGACGGTCTGCGGGGCCACGTGCAGGATGTCGTCGACGTTGTCCGAGGTCACCGACGTCACCACGAACTCGGTGGCGGCCGAGGCGGAGAGCGGATACGTCGCCGCCTTCACCGGCACGTCGTTGGCCCACGCCATGTGGATGTCACCGGTCAGGAAGACCGTGTTGGTGATCGACCGGTCCCGCAGGTGGGCGATCAGCTCCTTGCGGTCGTCGGTGTAGCCGTCCCACTGGTCGACGTTGACGGCCAGCCCCTCCTGGGGCAGGCCGAGCAGCTTGGCCAGCGGTGCCAGCAGCTCGGCGGGCAGGGAGCCGAAGGCGACCGGCGAGATCATCACCGAGGTGCCGACCAGCTTCCAGGCCGCGTCCGACGCGGCCAGCCCCGACTTCAGCCAGTCGAGCTGTGCCCGACCGGTGATCGTGCGCTCCGGGTCGTCGACCGCGCCGCTGCCGATCGACGCCTGCTGGGAGCGGAAGCTGCGCAGGTCCAGGAGGTGCAGCTCGGCGAGCCTGCCGAAGCGCAGCCGCCGGTAGACGGTGCCCTCGGTGGAGGCGCGGACCGGCATCCACTCGAAGTACGCCTGCTTGGCGGCGGCCACCCGGTCCGCCCAGGCGCCCTCCGTCCCCGGGGTGTGGTTCTCGGCCCCGCCCGACCAGGCGTCGTTGGCGAACTCGTGGTCGTCCCAGATCGCGATGACCGGGTGGACCGCGTGCAGCTCCTGGAGATCGGCGTCCGTCTTGTACGTGGCGTGCCGGAGCCGGTAGTCGGCGAGGGTGAGGATCTCGTGCCTCGGCTCGTGCGGCCGCACGGTGTACTTCGCCGCCGGGTAGCCGCCGGAGGCGTACTCGTAGATGTAGTCGCCGAGGTGGAGGACCGCGTCGAGGTCCGCGCGGGCGGCGAGGTGGCGGTAGGGGGAGAAGTAGCCGGCCTCCCAGTTGGCGCAGGAGACCACGCCGAACCGCACCCCGGGAGTGGCGGCGCCGGCCGCCGGGGCCGTCCGGGTGCGGCCCACGGGGGAGAGGGCGGTGCCCGCCGCGAAGCGGTAGTAGTACGTGCTCGCCGGGGCGAGCCCCCGCACGTCCGCCTTCACGGTGTGGTCGTGGGCGGCGCTCGCGGTGGCCGTCCCGCGGGCCACGACCGTGCGGAACTCCTTGTCCTGGGCGATCTCCCAGTCCACCCGTACGTCGGGGCCGTTGCCCGAGCCGGGGACCGCCGTCGCGTCCGGCGTCACCCGGGTCCAGAGCAGGATGCCGTCGGGCAGCGGGTCGCCGGAGGCGACGCCGTGCAGGAAGGCGGGGTCGTCGTCGGAGGCGTGCGCGGTGGCCGCCGAGAGGAGCGGGGCGGCGAGCACGGCGCCGGCCGCGGCGGCCTTGACGACCGTGCGACGGCGCGGGGCGTGGGGGCCGGAGCGGTCCGGCCGGGCGTCTGAAGGTATGCGACTGGTCACAGGCGATCAGACTACTGACTAGTACGCTCAAAGAGCGGGTGAATCCGAAGAGTTCACCCGCTCTTTCGCGCCGCGTCCTTACGCTCCCGCGCGCCGTGTCAGCCCTTCAGGGCCTTGTCGACGGCGGTGTTCCAGTCCTCGACGGTCATCGGCGCGTTCTTGCCGTCCGGACCGGTGATCTTCTTGCCGTCCATGACGAAGGACGGAGTGCCTTGGACGTCGTACTTGTTGTCGTTGAAGTTCTTCGACATCTCGATCGCCCAGCGATCGAAGGTGCCGTCCTTGACGTCCTTCTGGAACGTCTTGTTGTTCTTGAGCTCGGAGACGGTGTCCGCGATCTCGATGAGGTACGAGTCGTCCTTGAACTTGTCGTCCGTCTCCTCGGGGTGGTACTTCGCCGAGTAGAGGGCCTCCTTGTAGGAGGAGAAGGCGTCCTTGGAGACGTTGAGGGCGGCGCCGAGCGCGCTGAGCGCGTTGCGGGAGCCCTCGCCGGGGAGGTTGTTGTCGAGGAAGGTGGCCCCCACGTACTGGACCTTGTACTTGCCGTCCTTCAGGTCCTTCGTGATCGTCGGGCCGATCGTCTGCTCGAACGTGGCGCAGATGGGGCAGCGCGGGTCCTCGTACGCGATGATCGTCTTCTTGGCGGTCTCCTCGCCGAGGGTGACCGTCGTGTGGTTCTTGCCGGTGGTGTTCTTGGGGGCGACCAGCGCCTTGTCCTTCGCGGCCTCCCACTGGGAGGGCTTCAGGCTCTGCATCACCAGGTAGCCCGCGCCGCCGGCTATCGCCAGGACGGCGACGACCGAACCGGCGACTATGGCCTGCCGCCGCGTCTTGTCCCGCTTGGCCTGGCGCTCGCGTTCGGCGCGCAGCCGCTCACGGGCCGCGGTCTTCGCCTGCTGAGTGTTGCGCTTGCTCATGATGGATCGACTCTCCGTGGATCTGGTGAAGGGGTGGGACTGCCGTGCTCGGGGGTCAGTGGACCCGGCAGGGCGGTCCGCGCAGACCGACGGAGTACGCGAGGAGGCGGCCGCGCAGGACGGGCGCGCGCGGTGCCGGGCGTTGGCGGAGCCGGGCGGGCTCCCGGCGGGCCGTGACCGCGGCGACGGCGATCAGCAGCGGCCGGAACGTGGCGGCGGCCACCGCGCGCAGCAGCCGGGCGAGCGCCACCTCGCCGCGCCACAGCCAGGCCGCCGCGAGGAGCCCGACCGAGACGTGCGCGGCGAGCAGCAGCCAGGGGGTCGCCGACGCGGAACCGGCGCCGGGCGCGGCGACATGCGTCAACGGCGTACCGAGCGGTTCGCCGCCGCAGATCAGGTCCCAGCCCATGGACCGCAACGACCCCGCCACGGGCCCGCCCTCCGGGCCGTAGCAGGCGTGCTGGCCGCTGGTGAACACCGTGTCCGCCGCGAGTTCGAGCGGGACGAGCAGCGCGGCGATGGGCCAGAAGCCCCGCTCGCGCCCGCCCGCCAGGGCGAAGGCCAGCACGAAGACGGCCACGCCGATCGGCGCGATCAGCGACAGGGGCAGCGGTACCGAGGAGAGCAGGACGTGGGCGCCCGTGGACAGCGTGAGGCACAGCGCGGTGAAGAGCGCTGCCCGTGCCGCCCGGAGGCCGGTCGTCTGCGTGTCCATCGCGGTAATTCTGCCATGCCGGTTCCCGGAGGACAGAGGGCCCGGCGGTAGGGATTCAGTTGCCCGGATCGTGGCTGAAATCGCCGAAATTACCGATGTCTGGGAGGTGTGAAGTCGTGTCGCGTCCGGGGTGGCGCCGATGCGCGGGAGACGCGGATCGAAACCCGTGCGCATTACGGCGTGAATCAAGGATGTGGAATTGGAAAAGGCCCGCCTTTATTCGGGCGGACCTTTTCCGGGGCGGGTCAGCAAATCTTTACGGAACCGGATTCCAGGGTCAGGTTCTTGGAGTAGATCCAGCCCTTCGTCTCGCCCCCGGCCAGACGTCCGTACACCCAGAGGTTCCCGTACTTGTTGTAGACGCCGCACCAGGCGTAGAACGTGGTGCCGGGCACCACCGAAAGGGTCTGGGCGCACGTTTCGGCAGGTCCGTTGCGCAGGTGGCCGACCACGACCTTGTGGACGGCGTCGGAGTTGTTGTGGCCGACGCTCCCGCAGCCGTAGCCGGCGGCGCTCGCGGACGACGCGGTACCGATGGTGAAGCCCCCCAGGACCGCGGTCGTGGCGGCTATCGAAACCAGAGCCTTCTTGACGTTCATATCCCCCACCGATTTCCTTCACTATTTCGGAACGAGGGGATGCTAACGCCTGTCGGGAGGCGGGGCAATGGGTTAACGGATGCGGGCGGGAATCAGGATTCAGGAAAATCGCCATATTCCCGAGGGGGATGGTGCGGGGTGTCATGTTTTGTCGCGGTGACGTCCATCACGGCGACCGTGTGTGACCGTGGTCGGCGAGCCCCCTCGTCCGGCCGCCCGGAGACGTAGACTTCCACGCTGTCCCCCCACCCAGCCGTCGTCCGTTCTTCCGGAGGAACAGCGCCGTGACCAAGCCGCCCTTCACGCACCTGCACGTCCACACCCAGTACTCGCTGCTGGACGGTGCGGCGCGGCTCAAGGACATGTTCGCCGCCTGCAACGAGATGGGCATGTCCCACATCGCGATGACGGACCACGGCAACCTGCACGGGGCCTACGACTTCTTCCACTCGGCGCAGAAGGCGGGCGTGACGCCCATCATCGGCATCGAGGCGTACGTCGCCCCCGAGTCCCGCAAGCACAAGCGGAAGATCCAGTGGGGCCAGCCGCACCAGAAGCGCGACGACGTCTCCGGTTCGGGTGGTTACACCCACAAGACGATCTGGGCGTCGAACGTGACCGGGCTGCACAACCTCTTCAAGCTGTCCTCGGACGCGTACGCCGAGGGCTGGCTCCAGAAGTGGCCCCGGATGGACAAGGAGACCATCGCCCAGTGGTCCGAGGGGCTGATCGCCTCCACCGGCTGCCCCTCCGGCGAGGTCCAGACCCGGCTGCGGCTCGGCCAGTTCGACGAGGCGGTCCAGGCGGCCTCCGACTACAAGGACATCTTCGGCGAGGGCAGGTACTTCCTGGAGCTGATGGACCACGGCATCGAGATCGAGCGCCGGGTCCGCGACGGACTGCTGGAGATCGGCAAGAAGCTCGGCATCCCGCCGCTGGTGACCAACGACTCGCACTACACCTACGCGCACGAGGCCACCGCGCACGACGCCCTGCTCTGCATCCAGACCGGCAAGAACCTCTCCGACCCGGACCGCTTCCGCTTCGACGGCACCGGCTACTACATCAAGTCCACCGACGAGATGTACGCCGTCGACTCCTCCGACGCCTGGCAGGAGGGATGCCGCAACACCCTGCTGGTCGCCGAGCAGATCGACACCACCGGGATGTTCGAGAAGCGCGACCTGATGCCGAAGTTCGACATCCCGGACGGCTACACGGAGATCACCTGGTTCCAGGAGGAGGTCCGGGCCGGCATGGAGCGCCGCTTCCCGGGCGGCGTCCCCGAGGACCGGCAGAAGCAGGTCGAGTACGAGATGGACATCATCATCCAGATGGGGTTCCCGGGGTACTTCCTGGTCGTCGCCGACTTCATCATGTGGGCCAAGAACAACGGCATCGCCGTCGGCCCCGGCCGGGGCTCCGCGGCCGGTTCGATCGTGGCGTACGCGATGGGCATCACCGACCTCGACCCGATCGAGCACGGGCTGATCTTCGAGCGGTTCCTCAACCCCGAGCGCGTCTCCATGCCCGACGTCGACATCGACTTCGACGAGCGTCGGCGCGTCGAGGTGATCAGGTACGTGACGGAGAAGTACGGCGCCGACAAGGTCGCCATGATCGGCACGTACGGAAAGATCAAGGCGAAGAACGCCATCAAGGACTCCGCCCGCGTCCTCGGCTACCCGTACGCGATGGGCGACCGGCTCACCAAGGCCATGCCCGCCGACGTCCTCGGCAAGGGCATCGACCTCAACGGCATCACCGACCCCAAGCACCCGCGCTACAGCGAGGCGGGCGAGATCCGGGGGATGTACGAGAACGAGCCGGACGTCAAGAAGGTCATCGACACCGCCAAGGGCGTCGAGGGCCTGGTCCGCCAGATGGGCGTGCACGCCGCCGGCGTCATCATGTCCAGCGAGCCGATCGTCGACCACGCCCCGATCTGGGTGCGGCACACCGACGGCGTCACCATCACCCAGTGGGACTACCCGCAGTGCGAGTCGCTCGGCCTGCTGAAGATGGACTTCCTGGGCCTGCGCAACCTCACCATCATGGACGACGCCGTGAAGATGGTGGAGTCCAACAAACACGTCAAGCTGGACCTGCTGGCCCTCCCGCTGGACGACCCCAAGACCTACGAGATGCTCTGCCGCGGCGACACGCTCGGCGTGTTCCAGTTCGACGGCGGGCCGATGCGCTCCCTGCTGCGCCAGATGCAGCCCGACAACTTCGAGGACATCTCCGCCGTCTCGGCCCTCTACCGGCCGGGCCCGATGGGAATGAACTCGCACACGAACTACGCCGAGCGCAAGAACGGCCGCCAGGAGATCACCCCGATCCACCCGGAGCTGGAGGAGCCCCTCAAGGAGGTCCTCGGCCTCACCTACGGCCTGATCGTGTACCAGGAGCAGGTGCAGAAGGCGGCCCAGATCGTCGCCGGGTACTCGCTCGGCGAGGCCGACATCCTGCGCCGCGTGATGGGCAAGAAGAAGCCCGAGGAGCTGGCGAAGAACTTCGTCCTCTTCGAGGCGGGCGCCAAGAAGAAGGGCTTCTCCGACGAGGCGATCAAGGCCCTGTGGGACGTGCTGGTGCCGTTCGCCGGGTACGCCTTCAACAAGGCGCACTCCTCCGCGTACGGCCTGGTCACCTACTGGACCGCGTACCTCAAGGCGAACTACCCCGCCGAGTACATGGCGGCGCTGCTCACCTCGGTCAAGGACGACAAGGACAAGTCGGCCGTCTACCTCAACGAGTGCCGGCGCATGGGCATCAAGGTGCTCCCGCCCAACGTCAACGAGTCGCTGTCGAACTTCGCGGCCCAGGGCGACGACGTGATCCTCTTCGGTCTCACCGCCGTGCGCAACGTCGGCCAGAACGTCGTCGACTCGATCATCCGGTGCCGCAAGGCGAAGGGGAAGTACAGCTCCTTCCCCGACTTCCTGGACAAGGTCGAGGCGGTCGTCTGCAACAAGCGCACCGTCGAGTCCCTGATCAAGGCCGGCGCCTTCGACGAGATGGGCCACACCCGCAAGGGCCTGGTCGCCCACCACGAGCCGATGATCGACAACGTGGTGCAGGTCAAGCGCAAGGAGGCCGAGGGGCAGTTCGACCTCTTCGGCGGTATGGGCGACGAGGAGAGCGACGAGCCGGGCTTCGGGCTGGACGTGGAGTTCTCCGACGTCGAGTGGGAGAAGGCCTACCTGCTCGCCCAGGAGCGCGAGATGCTCGGCCTGTACGTCTCGGACCACCCGCTCTTCGGCCTGGAGCACGTGCTCTCGGACAAGGCCGACGCCTCGATCTCCCAGCTGACCGGCGGCGAGCACAGCGACGGCGCGGTCGTCACCGTCGGCGGCATCATCTCCGGTCTCCAGCGCAAGATGACCAAGCAGGGCAACGCCTGGGCCATCGCCACCGTCGAGGACCTGGCCGGCTCCATCGAGTGCATGTTCTTCCCGGCCACCTACCAGCTGGTCTCCACCCAGCTCGTCGAGGACACCGTCGTCTTCGTCAAGGGCCGGCTGGACAAGCGGGAGGACGTGCCCCGGCTCGTCGCCATGGAGATGCAGGTGCCCGACATCTCCAACGCGGGCACCAACGCCCCCGTGGTGCTGACCATCCCCACCGTCAAGATCACCCCGCCCATGGTCAGCCGCCTCGGCGAGGTCCTCGCCAGCCACCGGGGCGACACCGAGGTACGGATCAGGCTCCAGGGCCCCCGCAAGACCACCGTGCTCCGGCTCGACCGCCACCGGGTCAAGGCCGACCCGGCCCTCTACGGTGACCTGAAGGTGCTGCTCGGCCCGTCCTGCCTGGCCGGCTGACCCGAGCCGGGACACGACGAGGGGGCGCCCCGCGAAAGCGGTGCGCCCCCTCGTGCCAACCGGCCCGTCACCGGGCCGACGGCGCCCGGGTCAGTTGTGCCCGAACCGCCGCTGGTGCTTACGCGCAACATCGGCAGGGCTGCCCTGGGCCTGCGACTGAGGCTGTATCTGCGACTCGTATCCGGTCGAACGCGTCTCTTCCGCGCCGCGCTGCGGACCCGCCGCGCGGTTCTGCTGGCCGCCCTGCTTGCGGTTCTTGTTCTTGGCCATGGTCTTCCTCCTGTGGGGACTCTCGGGGCCAGGACCGCGTTCAGATTCACATGACGGTATAAACCGTGCATGTTGGATCATTACCGTGCGTAGCGGGGGTAGGAGACGCGTCGTTCTTCCGTTCCGCCACGCCGATGATCGAGTTCCGGACGTCAAGCCCCGCAGGGTCGGGCAGACTCGGAGCAAACCCATGGCAAGGACCGCACCCGAACTTCTGGAAGAGGGTGGATCGCGTGGACCGTTGCGTCGTCCTGGTGGACGCCGGTTATCTGCTGGGCGCGGCCGCGAGCCTGCTGGCCGGGGAACCCGCCCGGTCCCGCATCACGGTCGACCACACGGCCCTCGTCCGGGGGCTGCGCGAGCGGGCCGAGGCCGACACGGAGCAGCCGCTGCTGCGGATCTACTGGTTCGACGGCGCCCCCGACCGGGTGCCCCAGCCCGAGCACCGCAGACTGCGCGTGATGCCCCGGGTGACCGTCCGGCTCGGCGCGCTGACCCGCAGCGACGGGCGCTGGGCGCAGAAGGGCGTCGACGCCGCGATGCACGCCGAGCTCACCGAGCTGGCCCGGAACCGGGCCTGCTCCGACGTGGTGCTGGTGACCGGCGACGGGGACCTGCTGCCCGGCCTGATGTCCGCCAAGGAGCACGGCGTCGCCGTCCATCTGTGGGCCGTCCAGGCCGCCGACGGCGACTACAACCAGTCCGAGGACCTGGTGGCCGAGGCCGACGAACGCCGGGTCCTCGACCGGGCCTGGATCACCCAGGCCGTACGCGCCAAGGAGACCGGCGGCGTCTGCGCCCCGCCGCCCGTCCCCCGCCCGGAGATCGCCGCGATCCTCTCCGCGCCGCTCCCGGAGGCCGCCCTCGCCGCCTCCGCCGAGCGGGCCTCCGAGGCCCGCGCCGCCGCGGCCAACGGCACCGCCGCCCCGCCCGAGGGGGCCACCGCCCCCGACCGGCCGGTGCCCGGCGGCCGCGCCGTACCCACCCCCAAGGACCTGGCGGGCAGCCTGCGCGGCCCCGTCCCCGCCGCCCCGCCCGAGCGGCACCTCCCGCAGCCCACCCAGGCCGGTGCCACCCTGCGCTGGTCCTCCGACAAGAGCTGGACGGACCGCGGCGGCCCCCTGGGCGAGCCCGCCGAGACCGCCTCGCTGCCCACGCTCGCCCAGCTCACCAGCGCCGAGCAGCGCTGGGCGGACCGCGAGGAGGACATCACCACCGTCGGCGGCGACCCCTTCGAGGTCGGCCAGGTCTTCGCCCGCCGCTGGCTGGAACGGCTCCCGGAGAACGCCCACCTCCAGCAGCTCTCCACCATGTACCCGCGCATCCCGCACCGCATCGACGGCGAGCTGCTGCGGTACGCGGCCCGGTTCGGTCTGCTCGCCCACAAGGACGACCAGATCGACGAGCACGACCGGTACGCGATCCGGGCGGGATTCTGGCGGGAGATCGACGTGCGCGCCGCCGCCGAGCACACCCCCGCCGCCGAGCGGACCGGCCCGTCCGCGGGCTGACGGCCGTCCCGCCCGACCGCCGCGGACCCGCTCCCCGGCACCCGCCCGGCCCGGCCCCGGGCGCGGCCGGGGGCGTCCGACCCCGTACCCTCGTACCTCGTGAGTACGGGCACAGCACAGGCGCAGCAGGCGGCCGGAACCGTGTGCGCGGTGCGTGATCTGGTCAAGACCTATCCCGCCGCACGCGGCCGCCGGGGCACACCGGCCACCCCCGAGGTGCGGGCCACCGACGGGATCAGCCTGGACATCCGGCGCGGTGAGATCTTCGGCCTCCTCGGCCCCAACGGCGCCGGCAAGTCAACCCTGGTACGCCAGCTCACCGGACTGATGCGCCCCGATTCGGGCGCCGTGACGGTGCTGGGCCATGACCTGGTCCGCCACCCCGACCGGGCGGCCCGGCTGATCGGCTACCTCGGGCAGGAGTCCACCGCGCTGGACGAGCTGACCGTCGCGCTCGCCGCCGAGACCACCGGGCGGCTGCGCGGCCTCGCGGCGGCGGACGCCCGCGCCGAGCGCGACGCCGTCCTCGACGAACTGGGGCTCACCGGGATCGCGGGACGCCCCCTGAAGAAGCTCTCCGGCGGGCAGCGGCGGCTCGCCTGCTTCGCCGCGGCCCTGGTCGGCGAGCGCCCCGTCCTGGTGCTGGACGAGCCGACGACCGGCATGGACCCGGTGGCGCGGCGCGCCGTCTGGGCGGCGGTGGACCGGCGCCGGGCCGAGCGCGGCGCCACGGTGCTGCTCGTCACCCACAACGTCATCGAGGCCGAGACGGTCCTCGACCGGGTCGCCGTGATCGACCACGGCCGGGTCATCGCCTGCGACACCCCGGTCGGGCTGAAGGAACGCGTCGCGGGCGAGGTCCGCGTCGAGCTGGTGTGGCGGGAGCGGGCGCCGCTGGACGTGCCCGAGGTCGCCGCGCTGCGCCCCCTCGCCGAGGAGTCCGGGCGGCGCTGGGTGCTCCGGCTCGGCCCCGACCGGGCGCGGGCGGCGGTCGCCGCAGTGACCGGCTCCACCGCCTTCGCCGCGCTCGACGACTTCGCCGTGGCCACGCCCAGCCTGGAGGACGTCTACCTCGCGCTCGGCGGGGACACCACCGCCGGGCTGGTGAAGGCATGACCGGCGGGACCCCCGGGCGCGTCCGCGCGGCCGGGCAGCGAACGAACAGGAGCAGCACCAGGTGACGAGCATCGTGCCCGCGGACGCGGTGACCGGCCCGGACGACCGCCCGGCCCACGGCGGGGAGCCCGCGCCGCTCGCGCCCCGGGCCCGGCTGTTCCCCGCGCTCGCGGCCGTCTACCGCGCCCAGCTCTCCCGGGCCAGGGTCGCCCGGATCCCGCTGCTCTTCGTCGCGACGTTCCAGTCGGTCGGGATCATGGTCCTGATGCGCGGGGTCGTCGACGGGGAGGCGGAGTCCCGGGCCGTCGTGGCCGGATCGGCGGTGCTGGTGGTCGCCTTCGTCGCGCTCAACCTCCTCGCCCAGTACTTCGGGCAGCTGCGGGCCGGCGGCGGGCTCGACCACTACGCGACCCTGCCGGTGCCGCCGGCCGCGGTGGTGCTCGGGGCGGCCGGGGCGTACGCCTCCTTCACCGTGCCCGGCACGGTGGTCACGGCGGTCGCCGGCAGCGTTCTCTTCGGGCTGCCGCTGGCCCATCTGTGGGTGCTGGTCGCCGTGATCCCGCTCGCCGGGGCGGCGCTGGCCGGGCTGGGCGCGGCGCTGGGGCTGCTCGCGCCCCGGCAGGAGCTGGCCACGCTCCTGGGCCAGCTGGGCATGTCGGCGGCGCTGCTGCTCGGGGTGCTCCCGGCGGACCGGCTGCCCGCACCGGTCGGCTGGGCGCGCGACCTGCTGCCCTCGACGTACGGGGTGGAGGCGCTCGCGCGGTCCTTCGACGCCCGGCCCGACTGGGCGGTCGTCGTGCTGGACCTCGCCGTCTGCGCCGTCGTCGGGGTCCTCTCGCTGGCCGTGGCGACCTGGGCGTACCGCAGGGCGGCGGTCCGGTGAGGCGCGGCCCAGGGACGCCTGGCACGATGGCACGGTGACCGCACCCCTGACGCCGCCTCACCAGCCCTCGCCGAACGACCCCTGGCAGACCCCGCCGGACGGGGGCGGCCCCGGGGGATCCCACCTGGCCGGGACGGGCGACCCGAAAGCGCCCGGGGAGAAGGGGCTCGCCCAGGAACTGGCGCAGGCGGCGGTCGTCGCCCTGCTCGTCACCGTCCTCGGCGTGGCGTTCGGGCTGCTCTGGCTCTGGCTGGCGCCCCGGGTGCCGCTGATCTCGGACAGCACCGCCGTCTTCCTGAACGACAGCGAGGGCGAGGAGGCGATCGGCGCCGACGGCACGTTCGTGCTGCTGGGGCTGGCCTTCGGGGCGGTCTCCGCGGCCCTGGTCTTCTGGTTCCGGCGCAGCGGCGGCATCGCGCTGGTGGTGGCGCTCGCGGTGGGCGGTCTGCTCGGTTCGCTGGTGGCCTGGTGGCTGGGGGTGGCTCTCGGGCCGACCTCGGACGTGGTCGCGCACGCGCGGGCGGTCGGCAAGGGCGTGGTCTTCGACGCGCCGCTCGAACTGCGGTCGAAGGTGGCGCTGCTGGCGGCGCCGGTGGGCGCGATGGCGGTCCACCTCGGGCTGACCGGGCTGTTCGGGCCGCGCGACCCGGAGCCGGAGTGGGGCGTGTTCCCGGGCGGGCCCGCGCCGTGGCCCCCGGCGCCCGGGACGCCCGCGCCGCCCGGCGCGCCCGTGGACGGCCGGACGCCGCAGGGCCCCGCGCAGCCGTAGGGCGGGTCCGCCGGATCACGGCCGGGGTCGCGGCTCCGGCACGGTGTGGCTCCTTCCCCGGGCCCTCCGCCCCGTTCGAGCAGGAAAAGACCCCGGGGAGAACGCTCCTGCGCCCCGCGACGCACCGCACCGGTGCCCGCCCCGAGCCGCGGACAGGCCCTACGGCTCAGTCCCCCCGGCCGATCTCCGCGAACACCGCCCCCGTCAGCGCCGCCAGGTCCTCGGGGGCGAGTTCGACCTCCAGCCCGCGGCGGCCCGCCGAGACGCAGATCGTCCCGTGGTCGCGCGCCGAGGCGTCCAGCACCGTGCGCAGCCGCTTGCGCTGGCCCAGCGGGGAGATGCCGCCCCGTACGTAGCCGGTGGTGCGCTCGGCGGCGGCCGGGTCGGCCATGGCGGCCCGCTTGCCGCCCACCGCGGCGGCCAGCGCCTTCAGGTCCAGCGTGCCGGCCACCGGGACGACCGCCACGGTCAGCGCGCCGTCGACCTCCGCGACCAGCGTCTTGAAGACCCGGTCGGGGGAGACGCCCAGGGCCTCGGCCGCCTCCTCGCCGTAGGAGGCGGCGGCCGGGTCGTGCTCGTAGGAGCGGACGGTGAACGGGGTGCCGGACGCGGTCAGGGCGACCGTCGCCGGGGTGCCGCCGGACTGCTGCTGCTTCTTCGGCTTCTTCGCCACGGGGGAGAGGTCCTCGGATCAGTTGAGGTGGGTCGGCGCGCGGGTCAGGTCCACCGCGGGCAGGGACGGCAGATGGCGGATGACGGCGGTCTCGGTGCGCAGCAGCGTCAGCTCCTCGCGCAGCCGGCTCGCCGTGTCGGGCGCCTGGAGCAGCCGCTGCTTGGCCGGTACGCCGAGCACGGCCGCCGCCGCGACCAGGTACGAGACGACGGCCGGGTCGTCCGGCAGCTCCGCACCGGTCGTCAGGGACCGCTCGCTCGCCCCGGCCAGCCGCTTCTGATACGTGCGGAAGGCCCGCAGGACGCCCTCGGCCAGCGCGCCCGCCTCCTCGCCGCTCTCCTCGGCCAGCTCCTCGACCTCGGCCGTCAGGAAGGGGCCGCCGGTCTCGACGGAGAGCAGCCTGATCCGGGTGGTGCCGGTCGCCAGGACCTCGAAGGTGCCGTCCGGCCGCTCCCGGATCTTCGCCGCGTCGGCGATGCAGCCGATCTCGTGGAAGGTCCGCGCCGGATCGGCGCCGAACCCCTCCGCCGGGCCCCGTTCGGCGGGGCCGTTCAGGGCGTCGGGCATCCCGGTCCCGGTGCGGGCGGTCTCGTGGCCGTCGCGGATCGCGACGACGGCGAAGCGGCGGGGTTCGTCCTCGTCGGTCTTCAGCAGCTCGCGCATCATGGCGCGATATCGCTCCTCGAAGACGTTCAGCGGCAGCACGAGGCCGGGGAACAGCACCGCGTTCAGCGGGAACAGGGGCAGTCGGGCGGTGGTCACAGCGGTCAAGCGTAATGGCCGCCGGGCCGTCCCCGGCCGGTCCGTCCCGGGAACGGTGCGGTACAGGCCGCCCGGACCCGGGTGTCGTCCCGTGCCGCGAGGAAGCCGCCGAGCGGATCCTCGGCCACCGACGACCACGGGAACGAGGCGGCGTACGGCCCGATCCGCCGGAACTGCTCCAGCGCCTCCGCCCAGCGGCCCCGGGCGATCAGCACGAACGCCAGGAGATTGCGCGCCTCGGCGAGCCAGGGCCCGCCCGGCGGGTACCCGGCGGACAGCGCGATGCCCAGGTCCGCCGCCGTGTCGATCCGGGCCTCCTGCACCGAGTTGGGCCGCGCCCTCGGTCCGTCGGCCAGCAGGGCGAAGGCGGCCCGCAGCGGCAGCGCCTGCACCAGCGAGCCGGGCAGCGCGTCCTCGGCGGCCCGCTCGGCGAAGTCGAAGCACTCGCGGTGCGAGCCGTACCAGGCGGCGGAGAGGTAGCGCAGCGCCGACACATGGCAGCCGTAGTGGTGCGAGGAGCGGCGCACCGCCTGTTCCCACAGGGCTTCGAACACGGTGTGCGTGGCGTGGGTGCCGCGCGCGTGGTCGAGGGCCAGGCGCCAGGGCACCGGATCGCGCGGGTCGCCCTCGGCCGCCGCCGTGATCAGCGGCCCGACCTCGCGCAGCTGCTCGGCGCGGGCGGGCGACTCCCAGGCCCGGCGGACCGACAGCTCGGCCTTGACCAGCGCCGCGTCCGGGTCGTGCGGGGCGTCGGTGAGCCAGGCGGCCAGCCAGTCGTCGCGGCTGCGGGCGAAGGTGACGAGCCGGCCGAGATAGCGGTCGCGGTTCTCCCACTCGGCGCGGTCCCGGGTGGCGGCGAGAAGAGCGGCGGCCGGGCCGTACTCGCCGAGGGCCGCGGCGACCAGCGCCGGGGAGAGCCGTTCGTCGGGGGCGTCGAGCAGCACCTCGTCGTCTGCGGGCAGTCCGGTGGACGTCTCCCGCGGAGGGCGCCGGGCCGTACCCGCGGCGCGGAGCAGAGCACGAAGGATTGGCATGGTGCAGACCATTGAAAAGCGCTGGTGGGGGCGGCGCCAGAGGGGCGCTGTGAAGCTTTGGTGCCGAGTGGAGGGGTTGCATCCGCGCGAGTCAAGAAGAGGTAAAGGAATGCGCGGAATATGGCTGGATGTCATTGCTCGGGCCAAGGGTGCCCGACCGCCCGGACGCGGCTCGGGCGGCCGTTCGACGGTGTTCCCGGAACGGGCGGTGCGGCCACCACCCGCCCCGGAATGGCCGGATCACGTCAGCCCCGGCGGAGCAGCCGCGAGGCGCCCGTCGCGACGGTCGTGGCGAGTATCCAGCCGAGCAGGATGAGCACCGCCGAACCCCACTGCCAGCCGCCCTCCATCCGCCAGTACCCGTCCTGGCCCAGATTGATCACCGGGATCAGCAGATCGAGCGCGTACAGGGCGGGGTTCCAGTCCGGATGCTCGTCCTGCTTGATCGCCTCCGGCACCTGCTGCATGAAGGCCAGCGTCCCCGCCGCCCACAGCAGCGCCATCCACAAAGCGGCCCGCCCCGGCCGGTAGCCGTACGCCACCGTCCAGTCCTGGAGGTAGCCCCACAGCTTCGCGGCGAGCGGCAGCGTCTCGCGTCTCCGCCGCTGCTTGGCCAGCTGCACCTCCCGGGCGTCCGCGTCCTCCCCGCAGTTGCGGAGCACCGTCGCCAGCCGCTCGTACGGCTCCGGCACGTACTCCGGGGTCGCCGCCGCCACCCACTCCAGGCGCCGGGAGAGCGGGAAGTGCCCGTACGGGACGAGGTTCTCGTAGACGAAGCCGCCCATGGCCAGCCCGCCCGGCCCCGGCCAGCTGGTCGACACGTCGATCAGCGTGACCACCCGGGCGCCGTTCAGCACGACCCGGCCCTCCTCCGGCCGCTCCGCGTTGAACCGCAGCTCCGGCGTGACGATCCTGCGCAGCGACAGCTCCTCGTGCCGGCCCAGCACGAACCGCGCCCGGTGCAGGTCGACCGCGTCGCCGAACCGCCCGTCGTCGAGCCGCACCCCGCCCCGGCACTCCAGGATCTGCGAACGCGTCCCGCTCGCCGGCGTCGACGCCATGAGCGTGCCGTACGGGGGAGTGGTGCCCTGGACGCCGGTGTCGACGCTCACCCACGCCTCGCTCATGTACAGCGTGCGCTCCACCGAGAGCTGCGGGGCGTTCAGCGCGCGCCGCCCCTCGGTGCTCCGCAGCCGGCTGCCGCGCAGGCTCAGCGAACCGCCGACCTTCGCCCCGCGCAGACTCAGCTCGCCGCGCGCCTCGACCAACTCCGCCTGGAGGTCCTGGGCGACCGACATCCCGTCCGCGGCCAGGGCGCGCCCGGTGCGGTCGGGGCCCAGCTCGATCTGGCTGAGCAGCAGATCGGTCCCGATCTGGGCGTCGGTGAGCCGGAGGCCGTACGGGATGCGGCAGCGCGGCAGATGCAGATCGCCCTCGGTGCGCAGCCGCGCCGCCTCCAGCCTCGGCATCGCGCAGCCGACGATCCGCAACGTCGTGAAGTGGCATTCCGGCAGCACCACCTCGCGCTCGAAGCGGCAGCCGGTCATCTCCACGTACGGCGCGACCCGCCCGCCCGCGAGGTCGAGCGTTCCGGTGATCCGCACGCCCCGGAGCTTCAGCGCCGCGACCCGGCCGGGCCTCGGCGGCGGGCCGGAGAGCAGCAGTCGGGCGACGACACGCCCGTCCACGCTGCGCTCCGGTCCCCAGACCACCGGGGCGAACGGGTCGTCCTGCGCGGGGTCGCGGGCGCGCAGATCGTAGGTACTGCCGTTCCGGAAGCTCTGCCACATGCCCAGCTCGGCAGCGCTCAGACCGTCCGGAAAATCGCCATCGTGCGGCTCGGTCACGGGTGCCCCTTCCGCTCGGAGCTGTTCTTCCCTCTGAGTGACCTGGTGAAAGCTATTGGTCACCAGTGACATCCAAGGCATGTATCAGCCAGTGATACGGGCGCTCGGGCGGCGCGGGCGGTCTGCGAGAATTGCGGTGTGATCTCTCGAATCGATCTGCGCGGCACCGCCCTTCCCGAGGGTGGAGCCCTGCGCGACCTGCTGCCCCGTGCCGAGTTCGACGTGGAAGCCGCTCTGGAGACGGTGCGGCCCATCTGCGAGGACGTACGCCATCGAGGCTCCGAGGCAGTGATCGAGTGGGGCGAGAAGTTCGACGGCGTACGGGTCGGGTCCGTGCGGGTCCCGGCCGCCGCGATCGCCGACGCCGCCGAGCGGCTGGATCCTGCCGTCCGGGCCGCCCTGGAGGAGTCGATCCGCCGCGCCCGGCTCGTCCACCGCGAGCAGCGCCGCACCACGCACACCACCCAGGTCGTCCCCGGCGGCACCGTCACCGAGAAGTGGGTGCCGGTCGAGCGCGTCGGGCTGTACGTCCCAGGCGGGCGCTCCGTCTACCCCTCGTCCGTGGTCATGAACGTCGTACCGGCCCAGGAGGCGGGCGTCGAGGGCATCGCCGTCGCCTCCCCGCCGCAGAAGGAGTTCGGCGGCCTGCCGCACCCCACGATCCTCGCCGCCTGCGCCCTGCTCGGCGTCGACGAGGTGTACGCGGCCGGCGGCGCCCAGGCGGTCGCGATGTTCGCGTACGGCACGGCCGACTGCCCGTCGGTCAACCTGGTCACCGGCCCCGGCAACATCTACGTCGCCGCCGCCAAGCGCCTCCTCAAGGGCCGCATCGGCATCGACGCCGAGGCGGGCCCCACCGAGATCGCGATCCTCGCCGACGGCACCGCCGACCCGGTGCACGTCGCCGCCGACCTGATCAGCCAGGCCGAGCACGACCCGATGGCCGCCGCCGTCCTGGTCACCGACTCCGCGGAGCTGGCCGCCGCCACCGAGGCCGAGCTGGCGCCGCAGATCGCCGCGACCAAGCACGTCACCGACCGGATCGAGCCCGCGCTGGCCGGACGCCAGTCCGCGATCGTCCTCGTCGACGACCTGGCGGCCGGCCTCAAGGTCGTCGACGCCTACGCCGCCGAGCACCTGGAGATCCAGACCGCCGACGCCTCCGCCGTCGCCGCCCGGGTCCGCAACGCCGGCGCGATCTTCGTCGGCCCCTGGTCCCCGGTCTC
Source organism: Streptomyces sp. NPDC015144 (assembly GCF_043079735.1). Classification (NCBI taxonomy): domain Bacteria; kingdom Bacillati; phylum Actinomycetota; class Actinomycetes; order Kitasatosporales; family Streptomycetaceae; genus Streptomyces; species Streptomyces sp. NPDC015144. Next base: position 341,245 of record NZ_JBIBUU010000003.1, read on the forward strand.
GCTCGGCGACTACTGCGCGGGCTCCAACCACGTGCTGCCCACCGGCGGCTGCGCCTGCCACTCCTCGGGCCTGTCGGTGCAGTCCTTCCTGCGCGGCATCCACATCGTCGACTACACGCGCGACGCGCTCGCCGAGGTCGCCCACCACGTCGTGACCCTCGCCGAGGCGGAGGACCTCCCCGCCCACGGTGCCGCGCTCAAGGCCAGGTTCGGCTGGAAGGTACCGCAGCAGTGACGCACGCCCGTCCCACCCGCATCGACGACCTCCCCGTCCGCGACGAACTGCGCGGCAAGTCCCCGTACGGGGCGCCCCAGCTCGACGTACCGGTGCGGCTGAACACCAACGAGAACCCCTACCCGCTGCCCGAGGCGCTGGTCGACCGGATCGCCGAGCGGGTCCGCGAGGCCGCCCGCGACCTCAACCGCTACCCCGACCGGGACGCCGTCGAACTCCGCACCGAGCTCGCCCGCTACCTCAGCCGCACCGCCGGCCACGAGGTCTCCCTCGCCAACGTCTGGGCGGCCAACGGCTCCAACGAGGTCCTCCAGCAACTGCTGCAGACCTTCGGCGGCCCCGGCCGCACCGCGATCGGCTTCGAGCCCTCGTACTCGATGCACGCCCTCATCGCCCGGGGCACCGGCACCGGCTGGATCTCCGGGCCGCGCAACGAGGACTTCACCATCGACGTCGAGGCCGCCCGCGCGGTCGTCGCCGAGCGCCGCCCCGACGTCGTCTTCATCACCTCCCCCAACAACCCCACCGGCACCGCCGTCGACGCGGAGACCGTCCTCGCGCTGTACGAGGCCGCCCAGGCGGCCGGCCCGTCGATGGTCGTCGTCGACGAGGCGTACGGCGAGTTCAGCCACCACCCCTCGCTGCTCCCGCTGATCGAGGGCCGCCCGAACCTGGTCCTCTCGCGCACCATGTCCAAGGCGTTCGGCGCCGCCGGGCTCCGCCTGGGCTACCTGGCCGCCGACCCGGCCGTGGTGGACGCCGTGCAGCTGGTGCGGCTGCCGTACCACCTCTCCTCGATCACCCAGGCCACCGCGCTCGCCGCCCTGGAGCACACCGATACGCTGCTCGGATACGTCGCGCAGGTCAAGAGCGAGCGCGACCGGATCGTCACCGAACTGCGCGCCCTCGGCTACGAGGTGACCGAATCGGATGCGAACTTCGTCCAGTTCGGCCGCTTCACCGACAGCCACACCGTCTGGCAGCGCATCCTCGACCGGGGCGTCCTGGTCCGGGACAACGGCGTACCGGGATGGCTGCGGGTCTCCGCGGGCACCCCGGCGGAGAACGACGCGTTCCTCGATGCGGTACGCGAACTCAAGAAGGAGCTGGACGCATGACCCGCGTAGGCCGGGTGGAACGCACCACCAAGGAAACCTCGGTGCTCGTCGAGATCAATCTCGACGGCACCGGAGAGGTCGACGTGTCGACCGGAGTCGGTTTCTACGACCACATGCTCGACCAGCTCGGCCGGCACGGGCTCTTCGACCTCACCGTCAAGACCGACGGCGACCTGCACATCGACACGCACCACACCATCGAGGACACCGCCCTCGCGCTCGGCGCCGCCTTCAAGCAGGCCCTCGGCGACAAGACCGGCATCTACCGCTTCGGCAACTGCACGGTCCCGCTGGACGAATCGCTCGCCCAGGTCACCGTCGACCTCTCCGGCCGCCCCTACCTGGTGCACACCGAGCCGGAGAACATGGCGCCGATGATCGGCTCCTACGACACGACGATGACCCGGCACATCCTGGAGTCCTTCGTCGCCCAGGCGCAGATCGCCCTGCACGTCCACGTGCCGTACGGGCGCAACGCCCACCACATCGTGGAGTGCCAGTTCAAGGCGCTCGCCCGCGCCCTGCGCTACGCCAGCGAGCACGACCCGCGCGCCGCCGGGATCATCCCCTCCACGAAGGGCGCGCTGTGACCGGCCTCAACACCATACTCATCGTTCTCGGCCTCTTCCTGGCCGGCGGTGTCTACTCCTTCTCCAAGCAGAAGATGCCCAAGGGGGTCATCGTGCTGCTCGGACTGGCGTCCGTGATGTGCCTGCTCGCGGGCGTGCTGCGCATCCAGGGACTCTGGGACTGAGGGGCGGGGAATGAGCGAGCAGAAGAAGGTCGTGGTCTTCGACTACGGCTTCGGGAACGTACGGTCCGCCGAGCGGGCCCTCGCCCACGTCGGCGCCGACGTGGAGATCACCCGCGACTACGAGAAGGCGATGAACGCCGACGGGCTGCTGGTCCCCGGCGTCGGCGCCTTCTCCGCCTGCATGGAGGGGCTGAAGAAGGCCCGCGGTGAATGGATCATCGGCCGCAGGCTCTCCGGCGGCCGCCCCGTCATGGGCATCTGCGTCGGGATGCAGATCCTCTTCGAGCGCGGCATCGAGCACGGCGTGGAGACCGAGGGGCTGGACGAATGGCCCGGCACGGTCTCCCCGCTCCGGGCCCCGGTCGTCCCGCACATGGGCTGGAACACGGTACGGGCCCCGGAGGACTCCCAGCTCTTCGCGGGTCTCGACGCCGACGCGCGGTTCTACTTCGTGCACTCCTACGCGGTGCACGACTGGAGCCTGGAGGTCACCAACCCCAAGATCCGCGCCCCCCGGGTCACCTGGGCCACCCATGGCGAACCGTTCGTCGCCGCGGTGGAGAACGGCGCCCTGTGGGCCACCCAGTTCCACCCCGAGAAGTCCGGCGACGCCGGTGCCCAGCTGCTGACCAACTGGATCGAGACGCTGTAATGCCGAAGCTTGAACTGCTCCCCGCCGTCGACGTCCGCGACGGCCAGGCCGTCCGCCTCGTCCACGGCGAGTCCGGCTCCGAGACCTCCTACGGCTCCCCGCTGGAGGCCGCCCTCGCCTGGCAGCGCTCCGGCGCCGAGTGGCTGCACCTGGTCGACCTGGACGCCGCCTTCGGCACCGGGGACAACCGCGCGCTGATCGCCGAGGTCGCCGCCGCCATGGACATCAAGGTCGAGCTCTCCGGCGGCATCCGCGACGACGCCTCGCTGGAGGCCGCCCTCGCCACCGGCTGCCGCCGGGTCAACCTCGGCACCGCCGCCCTGGAGACCCCCGAGTGGGTCGCCAAGGTCATCGCCGAGCACGGCGACAAGATCGCCGTCGGCCTGGACGTCCGCGGCACCACGCTGCGCGGCCGCGGCTGGACCCGCGACGGCGGCGACCTCTACGAGACGCTGGCCCGGCTCGACTCCGAGGGCTGCGCCCGCTACGTCGTCACCGACATCGCCAAGGACGGCACGCTCCAGGGCCCCAACCTGGAGCTCCTGAAGAACGTCTGCGCCGCCACCGACAAGCCCGTCGTCGCCTCCGGCGGCGTCTCCTCGCTGGACGACCTGCGGGCCATCGCCGCCCTCGTCCCGGACGGCGTGGAGGGCGCGATCGTCGGCAAGGCGCTCTACGCCGAGGCATTCACCCTCGAAGAGGCGCTCCTGGCGGTGTCCGGATGAGCGAGGCGGTCCGGCGCGTCTCCTCCGGCGCCCCCTGGGAGGAGAAGTTCGGTTACTCCCGCGCGGTGGAGCTGCCGAACGGGCTGGTCCTGGTGGCCGGCTGCACCTCCGTGGAGAACGGGCAGATCGCCGCGGGCGGCCCGTACGACCAGGCCGTCACCTCCTTCAAGGTCGCCCTGCGCGCGCTGGAGCAGGTCGGCCTGGGCCGCGAGGACGTCGTCCGCACCCGGATGTACGTCACGCACGTGCGGGACACCGACGAGGTCGGCCGCGCCCACAAGGAGCTCTTCGGCGAGGTCCGCCCGGTCGCGACGATGGTCGTCGTCGCCGGTCTGGTGGACCCGAGCCTGGTCGTCGAGGTCGAGGTCGAGGCGTACCGGGGAGGAGCCCGATGAGCCTCGCGGTACGGGTGATCCCCTGCCTGGACGTCGACAACGGCCGGGTCGTCAAGGGCGTCAACTTCCAGAACCTGCGCGACGCGGGCGACCCCGTCGAGATGGCGAAGCTGTACGACGCCGAGGGCGCCGACGAACTGACCTTCCTGGACATCACCGCCTCCAGCGGCGACCGGGAGACCACCTACGACGTGGTGCGCCGCACCGCCGAGCAGGTCTTCATCCCGCTCACGGTCGGCGGCGGCGTCCGCACCGCCGAGGATGTCGACAAGCTGCTGCGGGCCGGGGCGGACAAGGTCGGCGTCAACACCGCGGCCATCGCCCGCCCGGAGCTGATCCGGGAGATCGCCGAGCGCTTCGGCCGCCAGGTCCTGGTGCTCTCGGTGGACGCCCGGCGCACCCCCGGGGGCACCTTCGAGGTCACCACGCACGGCGGTCGCCGGGGCACCGGCATCGACGCCGTCGAGTGGGCGCACCGCGCCGCCGAGCTGGGCGCGGGCGAGATCCTGCTCAACTCGATGGACGCGGACGGCACCAAGGACGGCTACGACACGGAGATGATCGCGGCGGTCCGCGAGCATGTGACCGTACCCGTGATCGCCTCCGGCGGCGCCGGCCGGCTCGCCGACTTCGCGCCCGCCATCACGGCGGGGGCCGACGCGGTGCTCGCCGCGTCCGTCTTCCACTTCGGCGATCTGCGGATCTCCGAGGTCAAGGGCGCCCTGCGGGAGGCCGGCCACCCGGTCCGCTAGGACCTGACTTCAAACTGCCGTCGTCCGGCCGGAGGCCGGGCCGTGCGGTGTCCGGTGCGTGCGATCGCAAGGCGGAGGGTCGCTCCGATACTGGATGTATCGGGGTGACCCCGACAACGCGGCGAGCGTGCGTGCCGGGCGCCGCACGGCAGGCGGCAGTTTGAAGACAGGTCCTAGCGAAGCCGTACCCCCGAAGCCCGTCGCCGGGCGGAGCCGCACCGTCGGCCCCGCCCGGCGACGGGCTTTTCCCGTGACCACCCCGGCCGGAATCCACAGCTTTTATTGCGCAACAAAGATTGCGCAACCTTCCTTTCCTGTTTACGGTGAGGGCATGGCAAGCAACGAATCGCGCCGGGTCTCGGACCTGGCGACCCTCAAGGCGTTCGGACACCCGCTGCGGATGCGGCTGTACCGGGCGCTCTACATCGCCCGCGAGGCCACCGCCTCCCAGCTGGCCGACCAGGTCGACGAAGCGGTCTCCCTGGTCAGCTACCACCTGCGCAAGCTCGCCGACCACGGCCTGATCGAGGAGGCCGACCAGCAGGGCAGGGACGGCCGCGAGCGCTGGTGGCGGCCCGCCTCGAAGGGGATCACCTTCCACGAGGAGGACTTCCAGGACGCCCCGGAGCTGGCCGCCACCCACGCCGCCGTCGGCCGCCTCTCCTTCGACCAGCACGTCGAGATGTACCGCCGCTACCTCGACTCGGCCTCCAGCTGGCCGACCGAGTGGCGCACCGCCGCCGCCAGCTCCGAGTTCCTGGCCCGCCTCACCGCCGAGGAGCTCGCCGAACTGGGCCGCGAGCTGCACCGGCTGATCGACCGGTACGAGGGCATCGGCCGCGCCCGCGAGGCGGCCGGGGACACCGAGGGCCGCGAGAACGTCGCGGTGCACCTGTACACCTTCCCGTTCCGCCCCTGACCCGCCGCCACGGAAGGCCGAACCGATGACCCTCACCGAACCCGCCGTCGAGCCCGCACCGGCCCTCGAACGCCCCGCCCACCGCGACGGCAACGTACTGCGCTGGCTCGGCGCCTACACCGCCTCGATGATCGGCGACAGCGTCTACTACATGGCGCTCGCCTGGGCCGCGGCCCGCACCGGCGGCGGCGCGCAGACCGGGATCGTCCTCGCCGTCGGCTCGATACCCCGGGCCGTCCTGATGCTCGGCGGGGGAGTGCTCGCCGACCGGATGGGGCCGCGCCGGGTCGTCATCGGCAGCGACGCCGTCCGCTGCCTGGTCGTCCTCGCCCTGGCCGGGGCCCTGCTGGTCTCCTCGCCCGCGCTGTGGATGCTGATCGCCGTCGCCCTGGTCTTCGGCGTGGTCGACGCCCTCTTCCTGCCCGCCGTCGGCGCCCTGCCGCCCCGGGTCACCGCCCCCGGCCAACTGGCCCGGGTCCAGGGCATGCGCGGCCTGTCCGTCCGGGCCGCCGGCGTCGTCGGCGCCCCGCTCGGCGGCCTCGCCGTGGCGCTCGGCGGGCCGGGGCTCGCCTTCGCCGCGGCCGGCATCCTCTTCGCGGTGTCGCTGCCGCTGCTGATGTCGCTCCGGATGCGCCCGGTGCCCGCGCAGGAGGACGCGACGGCCTCCAGGACCGCCTGGGGCGACCTGGCCGACGGGCTGCGCCACATCCGCCGCCACCCGCTGCTCGGCCCGCTGATGGTCGTCGTCGCCGTCAGCGAGCTCGGCTTCGTCGGCCCGCTCAACCTCGGGCTGGTCCTGCTCGCCGAGGAACGCCACTGGGGCGCCTCCGGCATGGGCTGGATCATCGCCGCCTTCGGCCTCGGCGCCGCCGCCTCGGCGCTGGTGCTCGCGGTACGCGGCCGGGTGCCCCGCGCCGGACTGGTCATGTGCCTGACCGTGCTGACCGGCGCCCTCGCCGTCGGCGCCCTGGCCCAGCTGCCCTCGGTGGCCCTGGCCGCCACCGCCGCGGCCTGCGTCGGCCTCTTCGCCGGGCTCGGCGGCTCCCTGTGCGGCGCCCTGATCCAGACCGTCACCGAACCCGCCTACCTCGGCCGGGTCACCTCGGTCTCGACGCTCTTCACCCACGCCATCGCCCCGCTCAGCTACCCGGTCACGGGAGCGGCCGTCGCCCTCTGGGGCACCGGACCGGTCTTCGCCGCCAGCGCCGCCGTCTGCGTCCTCGGGGCACTGACCGGCCTGGCCTTCACCCGGCTGCGCCGCGCGGAGCTCCCCGCCTGAGCACGCGCTACATCCCCAGCGCCGCCGTCCCCAGCCGGTCCACCGCCTCCTTGTCGCCCTCCAGCCCCACCGTCGCCGCCGACTGCCGGCCGAACGCGAAGAGCAGCAGCTCGCCCGGCTCACCGGTCACCGTCACCACCGGGGCGCCCTTGTGCGCCACGACCGTACGGCCGTCCGGGCGGCGCAGCACCAGCCCCACCGGGGACTTCCGCCCCAGCAGCCGCGCCGTCCGCTCGGTCCGCGACCAGAGCAGATCGGCGAAGACCGGGTCCAGCTCGCGCCGCGTCCACTCCGGCTGGGCCCGCCGCACGTCCTCCGTGTGGATGTAGAACTCCACGGTGTTGGCGGCCTCGTCCACCTGCTTCACCGCGTACGGGGAGAACCTCGGCGGCCCGGTACGGATCAGCTGGATCAGCTCCTCGTACGGCTTCGCGGCGAACTCGCCCTGCACCCGTTCCAACCGGTTCTTCAACGCGCCCACCAGGAGCCCGCCCGCCGCGTCCGGCCGCCGCTCCCGGACCACCACATGGGCGGCCAGGTCCCGGGCGGTCCAGCCGGCGCACAGGGTCGGGGCCTCCGGGCCCACGGCCTCCAACAGGTCGGCGAGCAGAAGTCGTTCGCGCTTCGCATGGGTCGACATGGTCGCCAGCGTACGACCGCCGCCCCCGGTCCGCCCAGTGGACGGCGCACCGGACCGGCGCCCCGGCCACGGCACAATGTCCCCATGACCAGCGCCACCAGCCCCAGCACCCCGCCGCCGTCCGACCGCCTCGACCCGGCGATCGCCGCCCGCCTCAAGCGCGGGGCCGACGGGCTCTTCCCGGCCATCGCCCAGCAGTACGACACCGGCGAGGTCCTGATGCTCGGCTGGATGGACGACGAGGCGCTGCACCGCACCCTCACCACCGGCCGCTGCACCTACTGGTCCCGCAGCCGCCAGGAGTACTGGGTCAAGGGCGACACCTCCGGCCACACCCAGGAGGTCAAGTCCGTCGCCCTGGACTGCGACGCCGACACCGTCCTCGTCAAGGTCGACCAGACGGGTGCCGCCTGCCACACCGGCGACCGCACCTGCTTCGACGCCGACGTCCTCCCGCTGGGGCAGTAGGGTCTGCCGCCATGGATCTCGAAACCTTCCGCAAGCTGGCCGTCGACCGGCGCGTCATCCCCGTCAGCCGCAGGCTCCTCGCGGACGGCGACACGCCGGTGGGCCTCTACCGCAAGCTCGCGGGCGAACGCAGCGGCACCTTCCTCCTGGAATCGGCGGAGAACGGCCGCACCTGGTCGCGCTACTCCTTCATCGGCGTACGCAGCGCCGCCACCCTCACCGCCCGCGACGGCCGGGCCCACTGGCTGGGCGTCCCGCCGGTCGGCGTCCCCCTCGACGGGGACCCGCTGGAGGTCCTGCGCGCCACCGTCGAGATCCTGCACACCCCCCGCGACCTGGTCGCCGACGACGGGCTGCCCCCCTTCACCGGCGGCATGGTCGGCTACCTCGGCTACGACGTCGTGCGCCACCTGGAGAAGATCGGCGACAGCACCGAGGACGAACTGGGCCTCCCCGAGCTGACCATGCTGCTCACCTCCGACCTGGCCGTCCTCGACCACCGGAACGGCACCGTCCTGCTGATCGCCAACGCGATCAACCACAACGACCTGGCCACCGGCGTCGACGAGGCGTACGCGGACGCCGTCGCCCGCCTCGACGCCATGGAACGCGACCTCTCGCGCCCCGTCGAGAACGCCCCCGCCGCCCTCCCGGACTCCGAGCTCCCCCCGTACACCGTGCGCTGGGGCGGACCGGCGTACCAGGACGCCGTCGAGGACGTGAAGGAGCGGATCCGGGCCGGCGAGGCCTTCCAGGTCGTCCCCTCCCAGCGCTTCGAGACCCCCTGCACCGCGAGCGCGCTGGACGTCTACCGGGTCCTGCGCGCCACCAACCCGTCGCCGTACATGTACCTCCTCCGGTTCGACGGCTTCGACGTCGCGGGCTCCAGCCCGGAGGCCCTGGTCAAGGTCGAGGACGGGCGGGCCATGGTCCACCCGATCGCCGGAACCCGGCACCGCGGCGCCACCCCGCAGGAGGACCAGGCCCTCGCCGACGAACTCCTCGCCGACCCGAAGGAACGCGCCGAGCACCTGATGCTCGTCGACCTCGGCCGCAACGACCTGGGACGGGTCTGCGCCCCGGGCACCGTCGAGGTCGTCGACTTCATGTCGATCGAGCGCTACTCCCACGTGATGCACATCGTCTCCACCGTCACCGGCCGGGTCGCCGAGGGCCGCACCGCCTTCGACGTCCTCACCGCGTGCTTCCCCGCGGGCACCCTCTCCGGCGCCCCCAAGCCCCGTGCGATGCAGATCATCGAGGAGCTGGAGCCGACCCGCCGCGGCCTGTACGGCGGCTGCGTCGGCTACCTCGACTTCGCCGGGGACTCCGACACCGCCATCGCCATCCGCACCGCCCTGCTCCGCGACGGCACCGCGTACGTCCAGGCCGGGGCGGGGGTCGTCGCCGACTCCGACCCGGTCGCCGAGGACACCGAATGCCGCAACAAGGCCGCCGCGGTCCTCCGCGCGGTCCATACCGCCAACCGGCTCGGCCGCGCGTGAGGCGGTAGGGGATAGTGGAGTACGTGAGCGCCGTCCCCGTACCCCCGCCCCGTGCCCGAGCCGTCACCGCCCCCGACGCCCCGGCAAGCCGCCGCACCCTGGCCTCCGGTCTGCTCCTCGGAGCGGCCGGCGCCGCCGTCGTCCTGCTCGCCTCCGGCCAGACCTGGGCCGAGGGCGTGGCGGCCGTCGGCGGCGGCTCGCTGCCGCTGAGCGCCGACGGCCGCGACGTCACGGGCGTCCCGGCGGCGCTGGCGATCGTCGGCCTCGCCGCCCTGGTCGCCGTCTTCGCCGTCCGCGGGGCCTCCCGGACGGCCGTCGCCGGGCTCCTCGCCCTCAGCGGCCTCGGCGCCGGACTGAGCGCCTGCCTCGGCGCCCTCGACAGCGCGGCGCTCGACGCGAAGGCCGCCGAGACCACCGGCGACACCTCCGCGACCATCGGCGCGCTGGCCCACACCGCCTGGCCCTACGTCACCGCGGCCGGCGGCCTGCTGATCCTCCTCGCCGGCCTGCTCGCCCTGCGGTACGGCGGGCGCTGGCCCACCATGTCGGGCCGGTACGAGCGGGACGGCACCCCGCGCCCCCGCAAGACCGCCCGCCCCCTGGACCCGGACCGCCCCGAGGACCTCTGGAAGGCCCTCGACCGCGGTGAGGACCCGACGCGCTAGGACCCACCCCGAGATCACGTCCGACCCGTTCGTACGGGACAATGGGGGCCGAGCTTCCAGCACGGCGGCACGAGCACCGCGTACAGCGGCTCGCCGACGGCGAATCCACCAGCGCAACATCAACAAGGAGCAACTCATGGCGGGCAGCAGCCACGGACACACCCCGGCCGCCTGGACCGGTGTCATCATCTCCTTCATCGGCTTCTGCGTCGCGGGCCTCTTCATGGTCGCGGCCAGCCCCGTCGGCTTCTGGGCCGGAATCGGCGTCGTCCTCCTCGGCGGCGTCGTCGGTCTCGCGATGAAGGCCGCGGGCCTCGGCATGCCGAAGGAGTCGGCCGAGATGGCCGCCGCCCGGGCCCGCGCCGGACAGGCGCAGGTCTCCTCCTGACGCCGCACGGCACCCGTACGCACGCGAGGCGCGGCCCGGACCACCGGGCTGCGCCTCGACGCGTCAGCGGGGACAATCACCGGGTGGACGCATCGACCGACCCCGCCGTCACCCCGGAACGGGCCCCCGCCCCGGCAGCCGGGCCCGCCCCCCTGCCCGGCCCGCCGTACCCGCCGCACTTCCCCCCGGCCCCCGTCCCCGTCCCCGCCTCGCGCGCGCGGCGGCTGGCCACACCGGTGGCCGTCCTGGCCGTCGTCGTCGGCGCCTTCGGCTACGTCGGCACCGTCGACCCCAACGAGCCCGGCCACTACCCGCTCTGCCCGCTGCTCCGGTTCACCGGGATCTACTGCCCCGGGTGCGGCGGACTGCGCAGCGCCCACGCGGTGGCGCACGGCGACCTCGCCGCCGCCCTCGGCTCCAACGCCCTCGCCGTCGTGGGCTACGCGGCCTTCGCCGTCCTGTGGACGCTCTGGACGGTCCGCGCCGCCCGCGGCAGACCGATGAGCCTGGCGGTGCGACCCGCCGTCTGGTGGGGGATCGGCGCCGTCGTGCTGGCCTTCTCGGTCGTGCGGAATCTGCCGTTCGGATCGGTTCTGGCCCCTTGAATGCCCAGGTAGTGGGACATTCGGCTATCAGGTTCGGGTCGGCGGCCTTCTGCGGATAGCATGGACACGGCTGATCCTGTTCCCTCATCACCGTTCCGGAAGGGGGCCGCTCGCGTGAGTGTGCTCGACGAGATCATCGACGGCGTACGCGCCGACCTCGCGGAGCGGCAGGCGCGCGTCAGCCTCGACGAGCTCAAGGAGCGCGCCGCGCGCGCCCCGCAGGCCAAGGACGGAGCCGCCGCCCTGCGCGGCGAGGGCGTCAACGTCATCTGCGAGGTCAAGCGGTCCAGCCCCTCCAAGGGCGCGCTGGCCGCGATCGCCGACCCGGCCGGTCTCGCCGCGGACTACGAGGCGGGCGGCGCGTCCGTCATCTCGGTCCTCACCGAGCAGCGCCGCTTCGGCGGCTCGCTCGCCGACCTGGAGGCCGTCCGCGCCAAGGTCGACATCCCGATCCTCCGCAAGGACTTCATCGTCACGTCGTACCAGCTCTGGGAGGCCCGTGCCTACGGCGCCGACCTGGCCCTGCTGATCGTCGCCGCCCTGGACCAGGAGGCGCTGGTCTCGCTGATCGAGCGCGCCGAGTCCATCGGCCTGACGCCGCTGGTCGAGGTGCACGACGAGGAGGAGGCGGAGCGCGCCGTCGCCGCCGGGGCGAAGGTCGTGGGCGTCAACGCCCGCAACCTCAAGGACCTCAAGGTCGACCGCTCCACCTTCGACCGGGTCGCCCCGGAGATCCCGGACCACATCGTCAAGGTCGCCGAGTCCGGCGTCCGCGGTCCGCACGACCTGATCGCCTACGCCAACGCGGGCGCTGACGCGGTGCTCGTGGGCGAGTCCCTGGTCACCGGCCGCGACCCGCGCGCCGCCGTCGCCGACCTGGTGGCCGCCGGCGCCCACCCCGCCCTCCGGCACGGACGGGGCTGACCCACCCGTGTCCGACGTCCGCCCCGCGTCCCGTCCCCGGCAGGGCCTGCGCCCCACCGGCGCGACGGTCCGGGTCCCGCACGCCCCGCTGGCGCGCGGCTGCCGACCCCGTGGCTGCCGGGCCCCCGCCCGGCGCGTCCACGGCCGCCGGGTGCGGTACGTGATCGGTGACGAACCCGGACAGGTCAACGGCATGCGATGGCGCACGGGGTCCGCGCCCAGCTGACCCCGGCCGACGTACCGGACCGCTCCGGTCAAACGTACGTACGATCGAACCGCCCGAGCCTCCTCACGGCCGGGTGGTGCTCTGCTCATGGCGCAAACGGTCCACTCACCCATTGCGATGACGAGGAGCCATGTCGGATGTCATCTGACTTCTTCCTTCCGGACCCCGAGGGTCTGATCCCCAGCGCCGAGGGCTATTTCGGCGCGTTCGGCGGCAAGTTCATCCCGGAGGCGCTGGTCGCCGCCGTCGACGAGGTCGCCGTCGAGTACGACAAGGCCAAGGCCGACCCGGCCTTCGCCGCCGAGCTCAACGACCTCATGGTCAACTACACCGGCCGGCCCAGCGCGCTCACCGAGGTGCCGCGCTTCGCGGAGCACGCGGGCGGCGCCCGGGTCTTCCTCAAGCGCGAGGACCTCAACCACACCGGCTCGCACAAGATCAACAACGTGCTGGGTCAGGCGCTGCTCACCCGGCGGATGGGCAAGACCCGGGTCATCGCCGAGACCGGCGCCGGCCAGCACGGCGTCGCCACCGCCACCGCCTGCGCCCTCTTCGGCCTCGACTGCACCATCTACATGGGCGAGGTCGACACCGAGCGGCAGGCGCTGAACGTGGCGCGGATGCGGATCCTCGGCGCCGAGGTCATCGCCGTGAAGTCCGGCTCCCGGACCCTGAAGGACGCCATCAACGAGGCGTTCCGCGACTGGGTCGCCAACGTGGACAACACGCACTACCTCTTCGGCACCGTCGCCGGACCGCACCCCTTCCCCGCCATGGTGCGCGACTTCCACCGGGTCATCGGCGTCGAGGCCCGCCGCCAGGTCCTGGAGCGGGCCGGCCGGCTGCCGGACGCCGCCATCGCCTGCGTCGGCGGCGGCTCCAACGCCATCGGGCTCTTCCACGCCTTCATCCCCGACGAGGGGGTCCGGCTGATCGGCTGCGAGCCCGCCGGACACGGCGTGGAGACCGGCGAGCACGCGGCGACCCTGACCGCGGGCGAGCCCGGCATCCTGCACGGCTCGCGCAGCTACGTCCTCCAGGACGACGAGGGCCAGATCACCGAGCCGTACTCCATCTCGGCCGGTCTGGACTACCCGGGCATCGGCCCGGAGCACTCGTACCTCAAGGACATCGGCCGCGGCGAGTACCGCGCGGTCACCGACGACGACGCCATGCGGGCGCTCCGCCTCCTCTCCCGCACCGAGGGGATCATCCCGGCCATCGAGAGCGCGCACGCGCTGGCCGGGGCCCTGGAGGTCGGCAGGGAACTCGGCAAGGACGGGCTCCTCGTGGTCAACCTGTCCGGCCGGGGCGACAAGGACATGGACACCGCGGCCCGCTACTTCGGGCTGTACGACGGGGCGGAGGACGGCAAGTGAGCGGCAACGTGGAGCTGTTGGAAACCACCCTGGCACGGGCCAAGGGGGAGGACCGGGCCGCGCTCGTCGCCTACCTCCCGGCCGGGTTCCCGACCGTCGACGGCGGCATCGCGGCCGTGCGGGCGGCCGTCGAGGGCGGCGCCGACATCATCGAGGTCGGCCTGCCGCACAGCGACCCGGTGCTCGACGGACCGGTCATCCAGACCGCCGACGACATCGCCCTGCGCGGCGGCGTGAAGATCGCCGACGTACTGCGCACGGTCCGCGAGGCGCACCGGGCGACCGGCGTCCCGATTCTCGTCATGACGTACTGGAACCCGATCGACCGGTACGGCGTCGAGCGCTTCACCGCCGAACTCGCCGAGGCGGGCGGCGCCGGGTGCATCCTGCCCGACCTGCCCGTCCAGGAGTCCGCCCTGTGGCGGGAGCACGCCGGCAAGCACGGTCTCGCGACCGTCTTCGTCGTCGCGCCGAGCAGCAGGGACGAGCGCCTCGCCACCATCACCGCGGCCGGTTCCGGCTTCGTCTACGCGGCCTCGCTGATGGGCGTCACGGGCACCCGCGCATCGGTCGGCGACCAGGCCCAGGACCTGGTCCGGCGCACCCGCGCCACCACCGACCTGCCGGTCTGCGTCGGCCTCGGCGTCTCGAACGCCGAGCAGGCCGCCGAGGTCGCGGGCTTCGCCGACGGGGTCATCGTCGGCTCCGCCTTCGTCAAGGCGATGCTCGACGCCCCCGACGAGGCGGCCGGTCTGGCCGCCGTCCGCTCCCTGGCGGGCGAACTCGCCGAGGGCGTTCGAAAGCGCTGATCACGGCATCACCCGAACGGGTGGACCTTGACCGGGGAGGCACGCGTGTGCCTCCCCGGTTCGTTGCTGCGGTTGTGAGCGAGAAGAACGAACAGGGAAAGAGGGCCGCGCGCGAGCGGCTCGCACAGCAGCGTGAACGGGAGCGGGCGGGCGAGCGCCGCAGGCGCACGCTGATCGTCTCCGGCGCCGTGGTGGGCGTGCTGGCGCTGGCCGCCGTCGTCGGCGTGATCGCCGCGAACAGCGGCGGCAAGAACAGCAAGGGCGAGGCGGCGGGCCCCGCCGTCGCCCCGTCCGGCGCGACCGGGAAGGACAGCCTGGCCATCGCGGTCGGCGCGGACGACGCCCCGTCCACGCTCACCATCTGGGAGGACTTCCGCTGCCCGGTCTGCGCCCAGTTCGAGAACGCCTTCCGCGACACCGTCCACGAGCTGGAGAACAGCGGGCAGCTCAAGGTCGAGTACCACCTCGCCACGATCATCGACGGCAACCTCGGCGGCAGCGGCTCGCTCCGCGCGGCCAACGCCGCGGCCTGCGCACAGGACGCCGGGAAGTTCCCCGCGTACCACGACGTGCTCTACCGCAACCAGCCGCAGGAGACCGACGACGCCTTCGGCGACAACGCCAAGCTGATCGAGCTCTCCGGCAAGGTCCCCGGTCTCGACACCGCCACGTTCCGTAGCTGCGTGGAGGACGGAAAGCACGACACCTGGGTCAAGAAGTCCAACACGGCGTTCCAGAACGGCGGCTTCCAGGGCACGCCCACCGCGCTGCTCAACGGGGAGTCGATCTTCCCGAAGAAGGGCAACGAGCCGATCACCGTGGAGAACCTGAAGAAGTGGGTGGCCGAGGCCAACAAGGGCAAGAAGCCGGGCACGGTCACCCCTGCCCCGCCGGGTTCCTGACCGGCCACCGGGCCGTGCCCGGAAGGGAATTCGATGACCGGCCCGTTACCCAGAAGTTGTCGGGTGGGTTGCCCCGGCCCCCACCCGGCAAGGTAGCGTCGACTCTGCCATGGAACTTGCCTACATTCCCAGCCCGTCGACCGGCGTGATCGATCTCGGCCCGATCCCGCTCCGCGGCTACGCGTTCTGCATCATCATCGGCGTCTTCGTCGCTGTCTGGTTCGGCAACAAGCGCTGGGTCGCCCGGGGCGGCAGAGCCGGAACCGTCGCCGACATCGCCGTCTGGGCGGTGCCCTTCGGCCTCGTCGGCGGCCGTCTCTACCATGTCATCACCGACTACCAGCTGTACTTCAGCGAGGGCCGGAACTGGGTCGACGCCTTCAAGATCTGGCAGGGCGGCCTCGGCATCTGGGGCGCGATCGCGCTCGGTGCCGTCGGCGCCTGGATCGGCTGCCGCCGCCGGGGCATCCCGCTGCCCGCCTGGGCCGACGCGCTGGCCCCCGGGATCGCCCTGGCCCAGGCCTGCGGCCGCTGGGGCAACTGGTTCAACCAGGAGCTGTACGGCAAGCCGACCGACCTGCCGTGGGCGCTGAAGATCAGCGAGGGCCCCAACCGGCTCGCCGGCACGTACCACCCGACGTTCCTGTACGAGTCGCTGTGGTGCGTCGGTGTCGCCCTGCTGGTCATCTGGGCGGACCGCCGCTTCAAGCTCGGGCACGGCCGGGCCTTCGCCCTGTACGTCGCGGCGTACTGCGCGGGCCGGGGCTGGATCGAGTACATGCGGGTCGACGAGGCCCACCACGTCCTGGGCCTGCGCCTGAACGTGTGGACCGCGCTGATCGTCTTCGTCCTGGCCGTGGTCTACATCGTCGTCTCGGCGAAGGTACGGCCGGGGCGCGAGGAGGTCGTGGAGCCCGGCGCCGCCGATGAAGCGGCCGCCGAGACCGCGGATGACGCCTCCGAGGGCGAGGACGGGGCGAAGAAGGCGGAGGCCGTGGAGGCCGAGGACGCGAAGGCCGCGGACAACGAGGCCGGCACCGACACCGAGGCCGACGCACAGGACAAGGCCGACACCGGGGGCGACGCGCCCGGGGACGAGCCGAAGGCGTCGGAGAAGCTGACGAAGAAGGACACCGCGGAGCCGGCCAAGAACGGCTGAGCCACGGCGACCTGGTACCTGGGGCCCGGACCGGACGGTCCGGGCCCCAGGTGTCTTCCCGCTCAGCCCGCCAGCGCCAGCGTCCTGCGGGCCGAGGCCACCACCGCCGCGTCAACGAACCGCCCGTCCGGGAGCGCCAGCGCGCCCCCGTCCGTCTCGGCCGCCGCCACGATCTGTGCCGCCGCCTCGATCTCCCGGGGCGTCGGGCGGAAGGCCCGCTCGATCACCGGGAGCTGGCGGGGGTGGATCGCGGCCCGTCCGAGGAAGCCCAGCGCCCGGCCGTGCGCGCAGGACGCCCACAGCCCGTCCAGGTCCCGGACGTCGGCGAAGACGGACTGGGCGGGCGGGGCCAGCCCGGCGGCGCGGGCGGCGACCACCACCCGGCTGCGCGACCAGTCGAGCCCGGCGTCGTCCCGTACCCCCAGGTCGGCACGGAGGTCCGCCTCGCCGAGCGCGACGGCGCACACCTGGGGGTGGGCGGCGGCGACCGAGTAGGCGTGCTCGACGGCGAGCGCCGACTCCAGCAGCGGGCAGAGCGGGACGCCGGGGGCCACGGCCGCGATGTGGTGGACGGACGCCGCGTGCGTGATCTTGGGCAGCCGGAGTGCGGAGAGCCCCGGCAGCCCGGCCAGCGCGAGGACGTCCGTCTCGGTGTGGACCCGGACGTGGACCGGTACGGCGCTCTTTCCGGGCGGGTCGGAGAGCAGTTCGACGGTGGCCGAGCGGGCGTACTCCTTGCGCTCCGGCGCCACCGCGTCCTCCAGGTCCACGATGACCACGTCCGCCCCGGACCCCAGGGCCTTGCGCACCACCTCCGGCCGGTCCCCGGGGACGTACAGCCAGGTGAGCGGAACCGCCGCGGTCACAGGACGCCCGCCGACCGGAGCGCGGCGATCTCCGCGCCCGACAGGCCCAGACCGGTGAGGATCTCCTCGGTGTCCGCGCCGTGCGGCCGGCCCGCCCAGCGGATCGAGCCCGGGGTCTCGGAGAGCCGGAAGAGGACGTTCTGCATCCGCAGCGGGCCCAGCTCCGGGTCGTCGATCTCGGTCACCGAGTCCAGCGCCCGGTACTGCGGGTCCTCCATCACGTCCTGGACGTCGTGGATCGGGGCGATGGCCGCCTCCGCCTTCTCGAAGGCCGAGACCGCCTGCTCGCGGGTGTGCCGGGCGACCCAGTGGCCGACCGCCGCGTCCAGCTCGTCGGCGTGCTCGGCGCGGGTGGTGCCGGAGGCGAACCAGGGCTCGTCGATCAGTTCCGCCCGGCCGACCAGGCGCATCACCCGCTCGGCGACCGACTGGGCGGAGGCGGAGACCGCGACCCAGTGCCCGTCGGAGGTGCGGTACGTGTTGCGCGGGGCGTTGTTCCCGGACCGGTTGCCGGTGCGCGGCTGTACGTAGCCGAGCTGGTCGTACCAGAGGGGCTGCGGGCCCAGCACGGTCAGGATCGGTTCGATGATCGCCATGTCGACGATCTGCCCCCGCCCGGTCCGCTCGCGCCCGGCGAGCGCGGCCATCACGGCGTACGCGGTGGCCAGCGCCGCGATCGAGTCGGCGAGCCCGAAGGGCGGCAGGGTGGGCGGTCCGTCCGGCTCCCCGGTGATCGCGGCGAAGCCGCTCATCGCCTCGGCGAGGGTGCCGAAGCCGGGGCGGTGGGCGTACGGGCCGAACTGGCCGAAGCCGGTGACCCGGACGAGCACCAGCCGGGGGTTGGCCGCGTGCAGCTCGTCCCAGCCCAGACCCCAGCGCTCCAGCGTGCCGGGCCGGAAGTTCTCGACGACCACATCGGTCCGGGCGGCCAGCCCGAGCAGGACGTCCCGGCCGCCGGGCGTGGAGAGGTCGAGGGTCATGGTGCGTTTGTTGCGGCCCAGCAGCTTCCACCAGAGGCCGACGCCGTTCTTCGTCGGGCCGTGCCCGCGTGAGGGGTCGGGGCGGAGCGGATGCTCGACCTTGATCACCTCGGCGCCGAAGTCGCCGAGCAGGGTGGCGGAGAGGGGACCGGCGAAGAGCGTGGCGAGGTCGAGCACCCGCAGCCCGGTCAGCGGTGCCCGCGCGGGCGTGGTCATGCGGCCTCGATCTCGGTGCGGTACGGCATGGAGGCCGAGGCGCCGGGCCGCTGCACGCAGAGCGCGGCGGCGGCCGCCGCCCAGGCCAGCGCCTCCGGTACGGGGCGGTGCTCGGCGAGTGCCACGGCGAGGGTGCCGACGAAGGTGTCGCCCGCCCCGGTGGTGTCGACGGCGGTCACCTCGGGGGCGGGGAAGAGGACGGGCTCGGTGCCCCGGGCCGCGTACAGGCAGCCCTTCGCGCCCAGGGTGATGACGACGACGGGGACCCGGCCGAGGAGGTGGTCCGCGGCCGCCCAGGGGTCCGCGAAGCCGGACAGCTCGGCCGCCTCGTGCTCGTTGGGCACCAACAGGTCTACACAGTCGAGGAGTTCGGCCGGGAGCGGCTGCACGGGGGACGGGGTGAGGATGGTCCGTACGCCCTGGGCGCGGGCGGTGCGGGCGCCCTCGACCACCGCGGACAGCGGCAGCTCCAGCTGGAGGAGGAGCAGCCCGGCGCCCGCGATGGCGGCGATCTCGCCGGGGCCGAGCGCGGTGACGGTGGCGTTGGCCCCGGGGATCACCACGATCGCGTTGGCGCCCGCGGAGTCGACCACGATGTGCGCGGTGCCGCTGGGGCCCTCGGCGGTGTGCAGCAGATCGGTGTCGACGCCCGAGTGCTCCAGGTTGTCCCGCAGCAGGCCGCCGTACGCGTCGTCGCCGACCGCGCCGATCATCAGGACGTCACCGCCCGCGCGGGCCGCGGCCACGGCCTGGTTGGCGCCCTTGCCGCCGGGCACGGTGCGGAACTCCCGCCCGGTGACGGTCTCGCCGAGCCGGGGGGCCCGTTCGGTGTAGGCGACCAGGTCCATATTGGTGCTCCCGAGCACCGCGATGCGGGTCATGGGCACAGTGTCTCCTCGGAGGTGAGCCGGTGGGTCTGCCGGGCGAGTTCGTCGAAGCCGATGCCGTCGAAGCCGGGTACGGAGGTGGCGAGGCGGTTCTTCAGCGGGGCGGTCCAGTGCTCCGGCAGCCGTTCGGGCGACCCGGCCAGCAGCCCGGCGAGCGAACCGGCGGTCGCCCCGTTCGAATCGGTGTCCCAGCCGCCCTCCACCGCACGGCAGACGGAGCGCGCGAAGTCCCCGTCGGCGTGGGTGAGGGCGGCGGCGAGCAGCGCGGCGTTGGGCAGCACATGCACCCAGTGGTACCCGCCGTACTCGGCGTGCAGCCGGTCGGCCACCGCGTCGAAGGAGGTACCGGTGTGGGCGCGGGCCGCCGCGATCCCGGCGCGGACCGCGCGCGCGAACCGTGAGCGCGGGGGCACCACCCGCAGCCCGGTGGCCAGGCAGCCGTGCACGTCGCTCGCGCCCCCGGCGGCCTCGGCGAGCGCGGCGGCGGTGAACATCGCCCCGTACACGCCGTTGCCGGTGTGGCTGAGCACGGCGTCCCGGTGGGCCTGCGCGGCGGCGGCCCCGGGGTCGCCGGGGTGGGTCCAGCCGTGCACGTCGGCCCGGATCTGGGCGCCGATCCACTCCCGGAACGGATTGCGGTACCGGGCGGTGTGCGGGGGCTCGATGCCGTCCAGCAGATTGCGGTAGGCGATCCGCTCGGCGGTGAACGTCCGGCCGGCCGGCAGTTCGTCGAGCCAGAGCCGGGCGAGGTCGTCGGTGGTGAACGACGGGCCGTGGCGCCG
This sequence comes from Streptomyces sp. NPDC015144, assembly GCF_043079735.1. Lineage (NCBI taxonomy): Bacteria > Bacillati > Actinomycetota > Actinomycetes > Kitasatosporales > Streptomycetaceae > Streptomyces > Streptomyces sp. NPDC015144. The sequence continues at coordinate 361,475 of NZ_JBIBUU010000003.1, forward strand.
GAGCAGCAGCAGGGTCAGCAGCGGGTGGTTGAGATCGTCGTCCTCCGGCATGCCGTCGATGTTCTCGGCCAGCGAGCAGGGCGCGGAGCGGCGGTTGAACGGGTGGGCGGCGGCCAGGGGGGCGGGCAGCCCACGGGCGGTGAACCAGGTGGTCAGCGGCCAGTTCCCGGTGGCGCGGGCCAGCGCCCGGATGCCGTCCAGGGGCAGCTTCTCGACGGGCTTGCCGAGCAGACAGCCGGCCGCCCGGCCCAGCCAGGCGGCGTGCAGCCGCTCCGGGGACACCGGCGCGGTACCGGGGCGGGGCGCCGGCCAGTCGGGGCAGGCGGCCCGGATCGCGGCCAGGCCGGTCGGCTCGTCCTCGCCCGACGGGGATTCCAGCAGGGCGAGTTCGTCGAGCAGCCGCTCCGCGAGGAACCGCAGCCCCGGGGCCGGTACGGGGGAGGCGCCCGCGCGCTCCGGTGCGGGTGCGCCGCCCGCCTCGTACCACCGGCGCGCGACGGCGCGGGCGTCCCGGCCGTCCTCGGCGGCCTGCCGCAGCTCGTGCCCGACCAGGTCCTCCGGCTGCACCCAGGTCACCCGTACGGTCATCGGGCCGCCGCCAGTGCGGCGAAGGCCGCCTCGTGGCCGCGGCGGCGGGCGGTGTCCCGGGCGAACACCTCGCGGGCGACCGCCGCCAGATCCCGGGCGGGGGCGTGCAGATCGAGGCGGCTGGCCTCCGCGACGGTGGCGGCCCAGTCGGCGGGGACCGCCCGTCCGCCGCCGAGCGCGCCCGCCAGGGCCCCGCTCATGGTGGCGATCGAGTCGCAGTCCCGGCCGTAGTTGACCGAGCCGAGCACCGTGTGCCGGTAGTCGCCGTCGGCGACGAGCAGCATGCCGAGCGCGATGGGCAGCTCCTCGATCGAGTGCAGCCGGGAGGGTCTGCGGGCGCCGAGGGACGGGGCGCGGTAGTCGGGGCCGACCGAGTCGAAGGGGGCGACGGCGGCGCGCAGCGGGGCCAGCGCGGACTCGAAGTCGTGGTGCGCGGACGCGGCTTCGCACACCGCCTCGATCGCCGACCGGGTGCCGTCCTTGGCGAGCGACAGGCAGGTCTCGACGATGCCCGCGGGGGTCGCGCCCGGGGCGCAGGCGGCGGCGACGGCCGCCGCGAAGACCCCGGCCGCCTCCCGGCCGTAGCTCGACTGGTGGGCCCCGGCGACGTCCAGCGCCTCGGCGTACGCGGCCTGCGGATGGGCGGCGTTGACCAGGCCGACCGGCGCCATGTACATCGCCGCGCCGCAGTTGACGATGTTTCCGTTGCCCGCCTCGCGCGGGTCGGCGTGGCCGTAGTGCAGCCGGGCGACGATCCACTTCTCGGCGAGGAAGATCCGCTGGAGCGGCAGCGCCTCGGCCTCCAGCTCCGGGATCCAGCGGGGCCGGGAGATCAGCTCGGGGACCAGGTGGCGGGCGACCGCGTAGGCGTCGAGGTGGTCGCGCACGGTGCCGTAGACCCGTACCAGCGCATGGGTCATCAGGGTGTCGTCGGTGACGTGTCCGTCGCCCTTGTGGTACGGGGCGATGGGGCGTGCGGTGCGCCAGTTCCCGCCGTCCCAGGGGCCCACGATGCCGTCGATCCGGCCGCCGTGGCGGGCCACGATCTGCTCGGGGGAGCGGCCCTCCACCGGGCCGCCGAGCGCGTCGCCGACGGCGGCGCCGACGAGCGCGCCGGTGATCCGGTCATCGAGTGCGGGTGTCGTGGGTCCGGCCTCGGACCGCAGGGGCATCGTGGATGTCATGTCCGAATTGTCCACCCGAGGTGTCCGGTTCCCGGTCTGCCAGCAGTCCGGCGAGTTCGATGAGATCGGTCCCGGCGAGCCGGGGCAGCGCACAGCCGGCGAGGGTGCGGCAGGCCTCGCGCCAGCCGCCCGGAACGGCCCCGATCCCGCCGAGCGCCCCGGTCAGCGCACCGGCCAGGGCGGGCGCGGAGTCGGCGACCCGGGACAGGCAGGCCGCCGCGGGCACGGCCTGGGTGATCCGGCCCCGGGCCGCGGTGGCGAGGGCGAGGGCGACCGGGACGGTCTCGGCGGCGGCGATCCCGTAGCTGTAGACGTGGTCGACGATCTGGTGCTCCAGGACGGGGACGAGGGCGAAGGCACCGGCCGCCTCACCGACGAAGTCGCGGGCGATCCGGACGGCGTGGGCGGCGTTGCGGGCGATCTCGGTGCCCTCGGGGAGCTGGGCCAGCGCGGCGTTGACCGACGTGTCGACATCGGCGCCGCCGAGCGCGCAGGCGAGGGCCGCCGCCGTCGCGCGGGCGCCGTGCACCCCGTCGCCGTCCTGGGTGTAGCGCGCGTCGAACTCGGCGAGGTCGGCGGCGGCTTCGGGGTCGCCCGGGTGGGCGACGGCGAGCACGGCGGCCCGTACGCAGGCCGCGTCGTCGAAGTAGTGCGGGTTGTCGTGGCCGGTGGCGGGCGGGCGCAGCCCGGCGGCGAGGTTGCCGAGCCCGGCCCGTACCGAGATCCGGGCGCGCAGCGGGAGCACCGCGGACTCGACCTCGGGGGCGCGGGCGGCGGCCGCCGCGACCTCGGCGGCCAGCGCGTTCCAGGCCACGTCGATGGCGGCCCGCAGCCGCTCGCCGGGGGAGAGGCCGTGCAGCGGCGCGGCCGCCGAGGCGAGGAGGGTACCGGCGGCGAAGGCCGCCCATTCGGCGTCGTCGGAGGGGCCCAGCCGCAGGGGCTCGGGCGGCTGGTTGAGGGCGATCGGGACGGGCAGCGTGGTGGTGGCGTTCTGCTCGGCGAAGGTGTCGAGCTCCCGGGTGAGCCGCCGGGTCCACTCCGGCATCCGGGCCGCCCGGTGCCGCGCGGCGGGCCAGCCCGCCGCGTCCCCGGAGGCGAGCCCGAGCAGCAGCCCCTCGATCCGCGGGCGGAGCCCGGCGACGGGCCGGTGGCGCGGCCGGGCGGCGGGGGAGGGTGTGGCGGCGGAAGGGGTGGAGGAGGCGGAGTTGGAGGAGGAGGAGTCGGAGAGGACGGAGTCGTGGCGCGCGCTGTCGGTATCGGCCCGCACGCCGGTGCTCGCGCCGGTCCGTACCTCCGCAGCCGCGTCGGTGGCCGCGCCGCTCCGTACGTCCGGCCGTACGGCGGACCGTTCGTCGGTCTGCGGATCCGGTCGTACTACGGTGGTCGGGACGTCGGTCCGTGTGTCCGGTCGTACGACGGTTCGGGCCAGGGGATCGCCGCTCGGGGGCGCGTCCGCGGCCGGTTCCTCGTCGGGCTCGTCCGGGGTGAGCAACTCCGCGATGTCCAGGACGTGATGGCCGCGCATGGTCGGCAGGCAACTGCCCCGGACCGGGCCGATCGCCGCCCCCCAGTGCGGCGGGATCGCCGCCATTCCGTGCAGGGCACCGGCCAGGGCGCCCGCCACCGCGGCCGTGGTGTCCGCGTCCCGGCCCATGTTGACCGCCGTCAGCACCGCCGCCCGGAAGTCGCCGCGCGCCGCCGCGAAGGCGCCGAAGGCCAGCCCCACCGCCTCGGGCGCCAGATCCGTCCACGGGTACCCGCCGATCACCACCGCGGACCGTACCGCGCGCTCCATGGTGAGCCGGTCGGGGTAGGAGCGCTGCGCCGCCGCCACCGCGCGCCGCAGCGAACGCGCCGTCCAGGAGTCCATCGGTACGACCGACAGGGCGGCGGCGATCACCGAGGCGACCCCGGCGCCCACCATCGCCGCGGCGACCCCGGCCGCCACCGCCCGGCCGCCGTAGATGCCCTCCCCCTCGTGGCTGACCCGCCCGTCGACCGCGACCAGCCGCGCCGCCTCGTCCGGGCGGCCCGCCGCGAACACCCCGAACGGGGCCGCCCGCATCGCCAGCCCGTCGCTCCAGGCGTGCCGGTGCTGGGCGGAGATCGGGGCGGCCAGCCCCCGGCGCAGGTTCTCCAGCGTGCCCCGCTCGCTGAACCCGGCGCCGCGAAACTGCCCTTCGTCCAGATCGGCGATCCACCGGTGCCAGGCCCGCTCCACATGCGTGACGGTCAGCGCGGAACCGTGCCGGGCGAGCAGCAGCCCGGAGAAGATCGTGTACTCCGTGTCGTCCGTACCGGCGGGGTCGTCGCTCACGAAGCCCTCGATCCGGCCCCAGCGGCGACGGATCTCGGAGGGCCGCATGTTCTCCGCCGGCGCCCCCAGCGCGTCCCCGACCGCGAGGCCGAGCAGACAGCCGCGCGCCCGGTCGCCGGGGTCCGTCCGGGGTGTGCGGCCCGCGCTCGGCTCCGTCGGACCCCCTGTGATCAACTCCATCGCGTCGACCCCTTCGCTCGCGCCGAGCCAGTTCTCCGGCCTCCCCGCATCTGTGCCACGCGGAGCCCCGACAGAGGCCGCGGGCCACGAGAAAAGAGCCAGTCGGATGAGCCGTCAGAAGAGCTGAGGAAAGGCTTGCTTACCTGGTCAGGGGCGGTGGTAAGTACGGCCTGCCTTGCTGGCGGGAGTCGCGTTTCGTGCGTACTTTCGACGATGTCGAGCAGGGGTGGGGCGAGTGGAACCCGCTTCCGGAGAAGGGGAGATCCGTGGCCATCATCGAGACCGACGCCGTACTGCACGAGGCGCACCGCGACAACCACACCCACCGGGACGTCAACGGCGGCTGGCTGCGGCCCGCCGTGTTCGGGGCCATGGACGGCCTGGTCTCCAACCTCGCGCTGATGACCGGTGTCGCGGGCGGCGCCGTCTCCCAGCAGACCATCGTGATCACCGGTCTGGCGGGTCTGGCGGCCGGAGCGTTCTCCATGGCGGCCGGCGAGTACACCTCCGTGGCCTCCCAGCGGGAGCTGGTCGAGGCCGAACTCGCCGTGGAGCGGCGGGAGTTGCGCAAGCACCCGGTGGACGAGGAGCGGGAGCTCGCCGAGCTGTACGTGTCCCGGGGCGTCGAACCGGAGCTGGCCCGCGAGGTGGCGCGTCAGCTGTCGCGCGACCCGGAGCAGGCCCTGGAGATACACGCCCGCGAGGAGCTGGGCATCGACCCGGGCGATCTGCCCTCGCCGCTGGTGGCCGCGGTGTCGTCGTTCGGCGCGTTCGCGCTGGGGGCCCTGCTGCCCGTGCTGCCGTACCTGCTCGGTGCGAGCGCGCTGTGGCCGGCCGTGCTGCTGGCGCTGGTCGGGCTGTTCACCTGCGGTGCGGTGGTGGCCAGGGTGACGGCCCGTGGCTGGCTGTTCAGCGGGCTGCGCCAGCTGCTGCTGGGCGGCGCCGCGGCGGCCGTCACCTACGGCCTGGGCATGCTGTTCGGCGTGGCCGTCGGAGGCTGAGGCCCGACGGCGGGGACGGACAGGCGGGCGGGCGTATCCGGGACCGGATGCGCCCGCCGTCGCATGTCCGGCCCGGGGTGGCGCCCGGCTGTCGTACGTCCGCCGTCGCGTGTCCGGGCCCGGGGCGCGCCCCAGGCCGTCGCGTGTCCGCCGTCGATGTCCGGCCCGGAGCGCGGCCGCCCGCCGTGCGCTCGCCCGCCTGCGCCCGCCGTCGTATGTCCCGGCTGTCACCCGTCTGCCCCGTTGTGCGTGCGCCGGTCGTGTGACGTACGTCTTCTTTCCCACCTCTGGGCGGGGCGGCCCCTGCCCGCGTAAAATGAGTCGCCATGCAGGACTACGCATAAGTAGTCATTACCCGGCGGTTTCGTTTTCCTCGCCACCGGGCAAGAGCTGTAGACACCGCGGGCAACGACGCCTGCTCTCTGCGGCCCCAGGGCGCCGATCCTCCCTTTGCGACAACCCCTTCACCGGCTCATCCGGTGTCCGCATAGTGGAACGGGCTATCCGCTTTTTGAGAAGCGCCTCATCATGTATACCTGCATCACATTTCGCAGAGGGCCAACGTCGTCCCTCGGCATCGCACATGCCACGACGACGACGGGAGAGCCGATGCGTATCGACGCCTGGTCGCCCATGGACGGTCGCCCCGCCCAGCAGGGGATGTACGACCCCCGCAACGAGCACGACGCCTGCGGCGTCGGGTTCGTGGCCACTCTGACCGGTGTGGCCAGCCACGAGCTGGTCGAGCAGGCGCTCACCGTGCTCCGCAACCTCGAACACCGCGGCGCCACCGGATCGGAGCCCGATTCCGGCGACGGCGCCGGCATCCTCCTCCAGGTCCCGGACGCCTTCCTGCGCGCGGAGACCGCCTTCGACCTCCCCGAGGCCGGCGCCTACGCCGCCGGAATCGCCTTCCTGCCCGCCGACGACTCCACCGGGGCCGTCCGCGCACTGGAGAAGATCGCCGCCGAGGAGGGCCTCAAGGTCCTCGGCTGGCGCCAGGTCCCGGTCACCCCCGACCTCCTCGGCAAGGGCGCCCGCGCCACCATGCCCGAGTTCCGCCAGCTCTTCGTCGCGGACGGCACGAGCAGCGGCATCGCCCTGGACCGCCGGGCCTTCGTCCTGCGCAAGCGCGCCGAGCGGGAGGCCGGGGTCTACTTCCCCTCGCTCTCCGCCCGCACGATCGTCTACAAGGGCATGCTCACCACCGGGCAGCTGGAGCCGTTCTTCCCGGACCTCTCCGACCCCCGCCTGGCCACCGCCGTCGCCCTGGTGCACTCCCGGTTCTCCACCAACACCTTCCCGAGCTGGCCGCTCGCCCACCCGTACCGCTTCGTCGCCCACAACGGCGAGATCAACACGGTCAAGGGCAACCGCAACTGGATGAAGGCCCGCGAGTCCCAGCTCGCCACCGACCTGTTCGGCCCCGCCGACGGCGGACACGGCGACGCGTCACGGCTCGACCGGATCTTCCCCATCTGCACCCCCGACGCCTCCGACTCCGCCTCCTTCGACGAGGTGCTGGAACTGCTCCACCTCGGCGGCCGCTCACTGCCCCACTCGGTGCTGATGATGGTGCCCGAGGCGTGGGAGAGCCCCGAGGCGAAGAACGCCATGGACCCGGCCCGGCGCGCCTTCTACCAGTACCACTCCGCGATGATGGAGCCCTGGGACGGCCCCGCCTGCGTCACCTTCACCGACGGCGTCCAGGTCGGCGCGGTCCTCGACCGCAACGGGCTGCGCCCCGGCCGCTACTGGGTCACCGACGACGGGCTCGTGGTGCTCTCCTCCGAGGTCGGCGTCCTGGACATCGACCCCGCGAAGGTCGTCCGCAAGGGCCGCCTCCAGCCCGGCAGGATGTTCCTCGTCGACACGGCCGAGGGCCGCATCATCGAGGACGACGAGATCAAGGCGTCCCTCGCCGCCGAGCAGCCGTACGCGCAGTGGCTGGAAGCCGGCGAGATAGAGCTGGAGGACCTCCCCGAGCGGGAGCACATCGTGCACACGCACGCCTCCGTCACCCGCCGCCAGCAGACCTTCGGCTACACCGAGGAGGAGCTGCGCGTCATCCTCGCGCCGATGGCCCGCACCGCCGGTGAACCGCTCGGCTCCATGGGCACGGACTCGCCGATCGCCGCACTGTCCGAGCGCCCCCGCCTCCTCTTCGACTACTTCACCCAGCTCTTCGCACAGGTCACCAACCCGCCGCTGGACGCCATCCGCGAGGAACTCGTCACCTCGCTGCGCTCCACGCTCGGACCGCAGGGCAACCTGCTGGAGCCGACCGCCGCGTCCTGCCGCGCCGTCACGCTGCCGTTCCCGGTGATCGACAACGACGAGCTCGCCAAGCTGATACACATCAACGCCGACGGCGACATGCCGGGCATGAAGGCCGCCACCCTCTCCGGCCTCTACCGGGTCGGCGGCGGCGGCGAGGCCCTCGCCGCGCGGATCGAGGAGATCCGCGCCGAGGTCGACACCGCCATCGAGGACGGCGCCCGCCTGATCGTCCTCTCCGACCGGCACTCCGACGCCGAGCACGCCCCGATCCCCTCGCTGCTGCTCACCTCCGCCGTCCACCACCACCTCATCCGCACCAAGCAGCGCAGCCAGGTGGGCCTGCTGGTCGAGGCCGGGGACGTCCGCGAGGTCCACCACGTCGCGCTGCTCATCGGCTACGGCGCCGCCGCGGTCAACCCGTACCTCGCGATGGAGTCGGTCGAGGACCTGGTCCGCGCCGGTACGTTCATCGAGGGCATCGAGCCCGAGGCGGCCATCCGGAACCTGATCCACGCGCTCGGCAAGGGCGTCCTGAAGGTCATGTCCAAGATGGGCATCTCGACCGTCGCCTCCTACCGCGGCGCCCAGGTCTTCGAGGCCGTCGGCCTGGACGAGGAATTCGTCGCGAAGTACTTCCACGGCACCGCGACCAAGATCGGCGGCGCCGGTCTCGGCGTCGTCGCCCAGGAGGTCGCCGCCCGGCACGCCAAGGCGTACCCGCCCTCCGGGATCTCCGCCTCGCACCGCGCGCTGGAGATCGGCGGCGAGTACCAGTGGCGCCGCGAGGGCGAACCGCACCTCTTCGACCCGGAGACGGTCTTCCGCCTCCAGCACGCCACCCGCACCCGGCGCTACGACATCTTCAAGAAGTACACCGACCGGGTGAACGAGCAGTCCGAGCGCCTCATGACGCTCCGCGGCCTCTTCGGCTTCACCCAGGACCGCACCCCGGTCCCCGTCGACGAGGTCGAGCCCGTCTCCGAGATCGTCAAGCGCTTCTCCACCGGCGCCATGTCGTACGGCTCGATCTCCCGCGAGGCGCACGAGACCCTCGCCATCGCCATGAACCGGCTGGGCGCCAAGTCCAACACCGGCGAGGGCGGCGAGGACGCCGACCGGCTGTACGACCCCGAGCGCCGCTCGGCCATCAAGCAGGTCGCCTCCGGCCGCTTCGGGGTGACCAGCGAATACCTGGTCAACGCCGACGACATCCAGATCAAGATGGCGCAGGGCGCCAAGCCCGGCGAGGGCGGCCAGCTGCCCGGCCACAAGGTCTACCCCTGGGTCGCGAAGACCCGGCACTCCACCCCCGGCGTCGGCCTGATCTCGCCGCCGCCGCACCACGACATCTACTCCATCGAGGATCTCGCCCAGCTGATCCACGACCTCAAGAACGCCAACCCGGCCGCCCGCATCCACGTGAAGCTGGTCTCCGAGGTCGGCGTCGGCACCGTCGCCGCCGGTGTCTCCAAGGCCCACGCCGACGTCGTGCTGATCTCCGGCCACGACGGCGGCACCGGCGCCTCCCCGCTGACCTCGCTGAAGCACGCGGGCGGCCCCTGGGAACTGGGCCTGGCCGAGACCCAGCAGACCCTGCTGCTCAACGGCCTGCGCGACCGGATCGTCGTCCAGACCGACGGCCAGCTCAAGACCGGCCGCGACGTCGTCGTCGCCGCCCTGCTGGGCGCCGAGGAGTTCGGTTTCGCGACCGCGCCGCTCGTCGTCTCCGGCTGCGTCATGATGCGCGTCTGCCACCTGGACACCTGCCCGGTCGGCATCGCCACCCAGAACCCCGTCCTGCGCGACCGGTTCTCCGGCAAGGCCGAGTACGTCGTGAACTTCTTCGAGTTCATCGCCCAGGAGGTCCGCGAGATCCTCGCCGGGCTCGGCTTCCGCTCGATCGAGGAGGCCGTCGGCCACGCCGAACTCCTCGACACCGACCGGGCCGTCACCCACTGGAAGGCCCAGGGCCTCGACCTGGCCCCGCTCTTCCACGTCCCCGAACTCCCCGAGGGCGCCGCCCGCCACCGGCTCGTCGAACAGGACCACGGCCTGGACAAGGCCCTCGACAACGAGCTGATCCGGCTCGCCGCCGACGCCCTGGACGCACCGGACGCCGGGAGCGCCCAGCCGGTCCGGGCCCAGCTCGCGATCCGCAACATCAACCGCACCGTCGGCACCATGCTCGGACACGAGGTGACGAAGCGGTTCGGCGGCGCCGGACTGCCCGAGGACACCATCGACATCACCTTCACCGGCTCCGCCGGCCAGTCCTTCGGCGCCTTCGTCCCCAGCGGCGTCACCCTGCGCCTGGAGGGCGACGCCAACGACTACGTCGGCAAGGGCCTCTCCGGCGGCCGGATCGTCGTCCGCCCGGACCGCGGCGCCGACCACCTCGCCGAGTACTCCACCATCGCGGGGAACACCATCGCCTACGGCGCCACCGGCGGCGAACTCTTCCTGCGCGGCCGTACCGGCGAACGGTTCTGCGTCCGCAACTCCGGCGCCACCGTCGTCTCCGAGGGCGTGGGCGACCACGGCTGCGAGTACATGACCGGCGGCCACGCCGTCGTCCTCGGCGAGACCGGACGCAACTTCGCGGCCGGCATGTCCGGCGGCGTCGCGTACGTCGTCGACCTCAACCGCGACCACGTCAACCCCGGGAACCTCGGCGCGATCGAGGAGCTCTCCGCCACCGACCGGCAGTGGCTGCACGACGTCGTGCGCCGCCACCACGAGGAGACCGGCTCCACCGTCGCCGAGAAGCTGCTCGCCGACTGGGACAGCGCCGCGACCCGGTTCAGCAAGATCATCCCGTCCACGTACAAGGCAGTGCTCGCCGCCAAGGACGCCGCTGAGCTCGCCGGTCTCTCCGAACAGGAGACCACCGAGAAGATGATGGAGGCGGCGACCCATGGCTGACCCCAAGGGCTTCCTGACCACCGGACGCGAGGTCGCCGAGACCCGCCCCGTGGCCGAGCGCGTCAAGGACTGGAACGAGGTCTACGTCCCCGGCTCGCTGCTCCCGATCATCAGCAAGCAGGCCGGCCGCTGCATGGACTGCGGCATCCCGTTCTGCCACAACGGCTGCCCGCTCGGAAACCTGATCCCCGAGTGGAACGACTACGCCTACCGCGAGGACTGGGCGGCGGCGTCCGAGCGGCTGCACGCCACGAACAACTTCCCCGAGTTCACCGGCCGGCTCTGCCCCGCCCCGTGCGAGTCGGCGTGCGTGCTCGGCATCAACCAGCCGGCCGTCACCATCAAGAACGTCGAGGTCTCCATCATCGACAAGGCGTGGGACAGCGGCGACGTCACCCCGCGCCCGCCCGAGCGGCTCTCCGGCAAGACCGTCGCCGTCATCGGCTCGGGCCCGGCCGGTCTCGCCGCCGCCCAGCAGCTGACCCGGGCCGGCCACACCGTCGCCGTCTACGAGCGCGCGGACCGCATCGGGGGCCTCCTGCGGTACGGCATCCCCGCGTTCAAGATGGAGAAGTCGCACATCAACCGCCGCATCGAGCAGATGCGCGCGGAGGGCACCAAGTTCCGCACCGAGACGGAGATCGGCCGCGACATCGACGCCGCCAAGCTCCGCCGCCGCTACGACGCGGTGGTCATCGCCGCGGGCGCCACGGTCTCGCGCGACCTGCCCGTCCCGGGCCGCGAGCTCAACGGCGTGCACTTCGCGATGGAGTACCTGCCGCTCGCCAACAAGGTGCAGGAGGGCGATCTGACGGTCGCCCCGATCACCGCCGAGGGCAAGCACGTCGTGGTCATCGGCGGCGGCGACACCGGGGCCGACTGCGTCGGCACCGCCCACCGCCAGGGCGCCCTGTCCGTCACCCAGCTGGAGATCATGCCGAGGCCGGGCGAGGAGCGGAACGCGGGCCAGCCCTGGCCGACCTTCCCGATGCTCTACAAGGTCACCTCCGCGCACGAGGAGGGCGGCGAGCGCGTCTACTCCGTCTCGACCACCCGCTTCGAGGGCGACGAGAACGGCGACGTCCAGGCCCTCCATCTGATCGAGGTGGAGTTCAAGGACGGCAGGCTGGAGCAGAAGCCCGGCACCGAGCGGCGCATCCCGGCCCAGCTGGTCACGCTCGCCATGGGCTTCACCGGAACCGACCAGGCCAACGGCCTGGTGCAGCAGTTCGGCCTGGAGCTCGACGAACGCGGCAACGTCGCCCGGGACGCGGACTTCGCCACCAACGTCGACGGGGTCTTCGTCGCCGGTGACGCCGGACGCGGCCAGTCCCTCATCGTCTGGGCCATCGCCGAGGGCCGCTCCGCGGCACGCGGCGTGGACCGCTACCTGACCGGGGCCAGCTCCCTGCCGGCCCCGATCCGCCCGACCGACCGCGCCCTGACGGTCTGATCGCGGCCTGCCGAGACGTCCCGTACAACGGCGTACGGAACCGACCGCGGCGCCTGCCCGTCCCCGACCGGACGATTCGGCAGGCGCCGCGGTGCGTTCCGGGCCCGCCGGGTCGCCGTCGACCGGAAGGCCACCCGGCAGGCTCTCAGCCCGCCAGCGCGGAGTTCTTGAGCACCACCAGCAGCACCAGCACCGCGAGCAGCACCACGCACGCGGCGGCCTGGAACGCGGTACGCCGGTTCGCCGGGGCGTAGGCGTACGCGAGCGTCACGACGCCGCCGGTCAGCAACCCGCCCAGATGGCCCTGCCAGGAGGCGAACCCCGCCGAGATCACCATCCAGAGCAGGAACATCGCCATGAACCGGTTGACCGGCGCCATGTCCCGGCCCAGCCGCAGATGGATGACGTAGAAGGCCGCGCCGAGGCCGAAGATCGCGCCCGAGGCGCCCACCGTCAGGTCGGACGGCGCGATCAGATGGACCAGCACCGAACCGCCCAGCGCGGACAGCAGATACAGCGCCAGATAGCGGGCCCGGCCCAGCTGCTGCTCGACGACCCGGCCCAGGTTCCACAGCGCGTACATGTTGAAGACGATGTGCAAGATCCCGAACGGCAGCGCCCCCAGGGTCGCCCCGGTCGGCGGCAGGTGCAGGAAGGCCCCGGTCAGCAGCCGGTACCACTCGCCGTCGACCACCCCGATCGCGTCGAAGCCGGGGATGGCGCCGGCCCCGGGCTGGTAGACGTAGTACCCCTTGTCCGGGCCCACCAGCCCGGCCCCCAGCATCGCGAACCGGTCGAGGATCCCCGGCCGGACCACCTCGCCCAGGTAGGCGGCGATGTTCAGCCCCATCAGGACGTACGTGACGATCGGCACCGCGGACCGGGGCACCGTGCCCCCGAAGACGGTGCGCGCCTGCCGGACCGACCGCTGGCCCTCCTTCACGCACTCCACGCACTGGTGGCCGACGGCCGCCTCCCGCATGCAGTCGGGGCATATGAAGCGCTCGCAGCGCACGCAGCTGACATAGGTCTCGTACGACGGATGGCGGTAACAGGTGGTGGCTGCGGCCTCCACGACGGGCTCCTTCGGTAGGGCGGGCACGAACGGCCGGTGGGGCGGCGGCGGATCAGGACGCGGCGGATCGGGGCGCGGCGATCAAGATAGCGAACGCCGTACGGAGGGCCGGAAGGCCGGGGGCGCGGGAACGGGCGGAGAATGGCCGGGTGCCTACCAAGAAGAAGCCCCGGGCTACCCCCTCACCCGAACGGCGGAGCGAACTGCTCGCCACCGCGGCCGAGGTCTTCGCCGCGCAGGGATACAACGCCACCACCGTCCGCAAGATCGCGGACGCGGCCGGGATGCTCGCGGGCAGCCTCTACTACCACTTCGATTCCAAGGAATCGATGATCGACGAGATCCTCTCGACCTTCCTCGACGAGCTCTGGGAGGGGTACGACGCGGTGCTCGACGCCGGGCTGCCGCCCAGGGCGACCATCGAGGCACTGGTCACCGAGTCCTTCCGGGAGATCGACCGGCACCGGGCCGCCGTCGCCATCTACCAGAAGGAGGCCCGGCACCTCGCCGCCCAGCCGCGCTTCGGCTACCTCGTGGAGTCCCAGCGGAGATTCGAGAAGGCCTGGCTCGGCACGCTGGAGCGCGGCGTCGCCGACCGCAGCTTCCGCGCCGACCTCGACATCCGGCTCACCTACCGCTTCGTCCGCGACACCGTCTGGGTCGCGGCCTCCTGGTACCGGCCGGGCGGGCTGCACAGCCCCGAGGAGATCGCCCGCCAGTACCTCTCGATGGTCCTGGACGGCATCGCCCTGGATTCCGCCCCGCCGGAAGACTGACCCGGCGGCCCGCCCGGCGCGTCCCCGTCACGGTTCGCCGGAACGTGCTACGGTGGGGGCGTTGCAGTTTTGGTACCCATGAACTTTTGGTGCGCCTGACGGGAATGCTTCGTCAGGCGCATTATTGTTTTCCGGCTTTCTCCGGATGGGGCTCAATGCGGCGACTCGGAATTCGTAAAGTGCGGAATTCCGGCACTGCACCTCGTAAGGAGAACAATATGGCCACCGGAACCGTGAAGTGGTTCAACTCTGAAAAGGGCTACGGCTTCATCGAGCAGGACGGCGGCGGCGCCGACGTCTTCGCCCACTACTCCAACATCGCGACCCAGGGCTTCCGCGAGCTCGTCGAGGGTCAGAAGGTCAGCTTCGACGTCACGCAGGGCCAGAAGGGCCCGCAGGCGGAGAACATCGTCCCGGCCTGATCAGCCGCCGGACGCGTACCTCGCAGCCGGGGCCCGCACCACGAAGGTGCGGGTCCCGGCTTGTGCTGTCCCGGGGCCCCTACCGGGCCTGACCGCCGGTACCGGCACCCCCAGCAGTCCCACGCAGTTCCGAGGAAATCCACCGGACACCCCGGAACTCCTCAGGAATCCCCCAGGAGGGCAATTCCGTATGACCCGCTCCGAACGCCCGGACCGGCCCGCCCGCACCCGCTCGTCGAGGGGGCGCGGCACGGCCCCGGACAGGGCACCCGCCAAGGGGTCCGGCAAGGGACCCGGCAAGGCGTCGTCCCGTCGCAGGGCCACACCGTCGCAGGGCGAGTTCGCCCTTCCGGAGACCGTGACCCCCGCCCTGCCCGCCGTGGAGGCGTTCGCCGAGCTGGACATGGACGAAGCCCTGCTGAAGACCCTCGCCGCGCAGGGCGTCACCGAGCCGTTCCCGATCCAGGGCGCCACCCTGCCGAACTCGCTGGCCGGCCGGGACATCCTCGGCCGGGGCCGCACCGGCTCCGGCAAGACCCTCGCCTTCGGCCTCGCGCTGCTGGCCCGCACCGCCGGGCGGCGCGCCGAGCCCAAGGCCCCGCTGGCGCTCGTCCTCGTCCCCACCCGTGAGCTGGCCCAGCAGGTCACCGACGCGCTGACGCCGTACGCGGCCGCCCTGCGGCTGCGGCTGACCACGGTCGTCGGCGGCATGTCGATCACCCGGCAGTCCGCCGCGCTGCGCCGGGGCGCCGAGGTGCTCGTCGCCACGCCCGGCCGGCTGAAGGACCTCATCGAGCGGGGCGACTGCGAGCTGGACCGGGTCGCGATCACCGTTCTCGACGAGGCCGACCAGATGGCCGACATGGGCTTCATGCCGCAGGTCGTCGGGTTGCTGAAGCAGGTCGAGCCGGGCGGTCAGCGGATGCTGTTCTCGGCCACGCTCGACAAGAACATCGACCGGCTGGTCACGATGTTCCTGACCGACCCGGTCGTGCACTCCGTGGACCCGTCCGCCGGTGCGGTCACCACCATGGAGCACCATGTGCTGCACGTGGCCGACGCGACCGACAAGAAGGCCGTGGCCGTCCGGATCGCCGCCCGGGACGGCCGGGTGATCATGTTCGTGGACACCAAGCGCGGTGCCGACCGGTTCGCCAAGCGGCTGCTGGCCAGCGGCGTACGGGCCGCGGCGCTGCACGGCGGGCGGTCCCAGCCGCAGCGCAACCGGACCCTGGACCAGTTCAAGAACGGCCAGGTCACCGCGTTGGTGGCGACGAACGTGGCGGCCCGCGGCATCCATGTCGACGATCTCGACCTGGTCGTGAACGTGGACCCCCCGACCGACCACAAGGACTATCTGCACCGGGGCGGGCGCACCGCCCGCGCGGGGGAGTCCGGCAGTGTCGTCACGCTGGTGCTGCCCGAGGAGAAGCGGGACATGGCCCGGCTGATGTCGGACGCGGGCATCGCCCCGCGGACCACCCGGGTCAGCTCCGGCGACGAGGAGCTCGTCCGGATCACCGGCGCCCGCGAGCCGTCCGGCGTCGCGGTCGTCGTCGAGGTCCCGCAGCCGACCCCGCCCAAGCAGCGCACCCGCTCCGGCGGCGGACGCGGCCGGCGCGGCGGCGCGGGGCAGGGGAGCGGCGAGGCCCGCGGCACCGGCGGCGCGGCCCGCGCGAACGGCTCGGGCGGGGCTTCCCGTACGGCGGGCGCGGGCGGCGGCCGCGGAGCCGGTTCCGGTGGCGGCCGTCCCGCGGGTTCCGGCGGCGGCCGGGGCCGGGGCGGGGCACGCCCGCAGGGCGCCGGGCGCTCCGGCCAGGGGCGCGGCGGCCGGGCCGCTTAGCGACAAGGGGCCCGGGGACGGTCCTACGTGTCGCAGTCCAGGACCGTCCCGCACAGCCCGCACCGGGCCCGGACCCGGCCGCGCGCCGGGAGCCGGAGGCGCTGGTGGCAGACCGGGCAGCCGAAGGAGACCCGCAGCGCGTCCGGCGCCCCCTCGAAGGCGTACGGGGCGTCCGGCGCCCCGGGCGTGCCCGGCCGCTCCCGGGCCTGGCGCCGGGCCCTCGCGTAGCGGCGGCGGTCCGGTCCGCCCGCCGCCGCGAGCGGGGGCCTGCGGAGGTCCCGCAGCGCCCGGTCCCGCCCGGCGCGGAACGCGTCGTACGCCTGCGGGCTGGTGAACCACGGCGACGGGTCCTCGCCGAAGGCCGACGCCCGCTGGGCGAGGACGTAGCCGAACTCCTCCGGGGTGAGGTAGCCGAGCTTCTGGCTGGAGACCGCGTCCTCGCGGAAGGCGTCGAGCAGCAGCCAGCCGGCGCCCAGGTAGGTGGCCACGGTGTCGGTGAGGATCTCGTTGTCCCGGGTGCCGGGGAACGCCAGGCCGAGCCGGTGCAGCAGCACATGGGTGATCTCGTGGGAGAGCGCGGCGCCGATGTCCCCGCGATGGGTGCGGAACCGGTCGTTGAGTTCGACGAAGTACTCCGGCCCGGCGGCCAGTTCGATCTCGGCGGCATGCTCCATCGTGCGGAACGAGACGATCATCCGGGCGTCCGGAAGCCGGAGGTGCCGGGCGACCGACCGGGCCACCCGCTGGGTGCCGAGGTGGAGGTTCTCCCCGTCGAGGAGAGTGGTGTCGGCGGCGGTGAGGCTCGTGGCGTAGGAGCGGACGCCGTCGTACGAGAGCCGCCGGTAGAGCGCGGTGATCGCGGACCGGACCGTCGCGAGATGCGGGAATCCATGGACCACCGGGCTGCGGATGGTCCGGTGGCTGCCGTCCGTCATGTCCCCCCGTTCCCGAGGATCGGCCGGTCGTACCGGCCGGATTCCACTGTAGCGGCAGGGGTGCGGGCGATCTTGGCCGGAAAGTGATCCTTGTGGGGTTCATGATCATTTCCCGATAATCCCAAGCGTGCCTTTGTCGGGTCCATGACCAGGGTGTGGTGTCGTGCCGCACCCCCCGTCACCACCCGGCCCGGGGCACGGGCACTCCCCACAAGCACACCCCCACAAGCACCCCCCCACCCGGCACACCCCCCACGAAAGAAGGCAGTTCCATGAAGCAGCTTCTGCGTGCCGTGAAGAGATGTTCCGTCATAGCCGCCGTCGTCCTCGCCGGCTTCAGCCTCCAGCCCGCCGGCGCCTCCGCCGCCCCCCAGCCGGTCGTCGGCGGAACCCGCGCCGCCCAGGGCGAGTTCCCGTTCATGGTCCGGCTCTCGATGGGCTGCGGCGGCGCCCTCTACGCCAAGGACATCGTCCTCACCGCCGCGCACTGCGTCGACGGATCGGGCAACAACACCTCCATCACCGTCACCGGAGGGGTCGTCGACCTCCAGTCCGCCAGCGCGGTCAAGGTCAAGTCCACCAAGGTCCTCCAGGCCCCCGGCTACAACGGCGCGGGCAAGGACTGGGCACTCATCAAGCTCGCCCAGCCCATCAACCAGCCGACCCTCAAGATCGCCACCACCACCGCGTACAACAACGGCACCTTCACCGTCGCCGGCTGGGGCGCGGCCACCGAGGGCGGCGCCCAGCAGCGCTACCTGCTGAAGGCCAACGTGCCCTTCGTCTCCGACGCCGACTGCCAGGCCGCCTACGGAGGCGACCTCATCCCCGGCGACGAGATCTGCGCCGGACTCCTCTCCACCGGCGGCGTCGACACCTGCCAGGGCGACTCCGGCGGCCCCATGTTCCGCAAGGACAACGCCGGAGCCTGGATCCAGGTCGGCATCGTCAGCTGGGGCAACGGCTGCGCCCGGCCCGGCTACCCCGGCGTGTACAGCGAGGTCTCGACCTTCGCCGCCAACATCGCCTCGGCGGCGGCCACGCTCTGAGTCACCCCCGAACCACCCCGGGGGCGCCCCTGAACACGGGCGCCCCCGGGCCCAGCTCCACGAACGGGGCCCCCGCCCCCTCCACCTCCAGCACCCACACCTCGTTGCCGCCCTCCCGCAGCACCGGCCCCGGCACATACAGCGTCCGCTGCGCGCCCACCGACCAGTAGCGGCCCAGACAGAAGCCGTTCACCCACACGAACCCCCGTGCCCAGCCCGGAAGTTCGAGCCCCGCGTGCCCGACCCCGGCCACCCCGTCGAGCTCGAACGTCCCCCGGAACAGCCCCGTCCCGTCGGACCGGCCGACCTCCCCGAACGCCACCCGCTCCACCGCCCCCGGCTCCTCGAACGCGTCCAGCCGCAGCGCCCGCGCCCGCACCCCGTGCAGATACTGCCGCTCGTGCCGCACCCCGCCCGTGATCCCCTTGGACTCACCGAGCCGCGGCCCGTAGTTGACCCGGCCCAGCGACTCCACCCACAGCTCGACCTCCGCGGGCCCCGCCACCGGCTCCGCCAGGACACTGTCCTCGGCCGTCAGCACCCCCGCCCGGACCCCGTCCACCCGCACCACGGCCCGGTCCCGGAGCCCCGTCACATCCAGCGCGTACGGCTGACGCGGACCCGGCACGGACACCCGGTAACGCACCAGACCCCGGTCCACGCCCAGCTCCTCGAAGGTCGGCGGCATCCCGGACGGCGCCCCCTCCTCGTCACCCAGCGCCTCCAGCACCGCATCCAGCGACGCCCACCCCGTCAGCCGCACCCGCACCGGCTCCGCCAGCCCGACCGGCTCCGGCGGCAGCTCGGGCAGCGGCCCGTCCGCGTACGGGGCGAGCACCTCACGGAACATCCGGAACTTCTCCGTGGCCCGGCCGTACTCGTCGACCGGCGCGTCGTAGTCGTACGACGTCACCGTCGGCAGGAAGTCCTGGTCCTGGAGCGGACCCGACCGGTTCGCCCCCGCCCACCCGGCGAAGTTCGTCCCCCCGTGCGCCATGTAGATGTTCACCGACGCCCCGCACTCCAGGATCTCCCGCAGCGCCTCGGTGGCCGGCCGGGGATCGCGCTCCATCGGCCCGGCACCCCAGTGCTCGAACCAGCCGCACCAGAACTCCATGCACATCAGCGGCCCCTTCGGCTGATGACGGCGCAGCACCTCGAAGGCCTCCCGCGCCCCCGAACCGAAATTCGCCGTCGCCAGCAGACCCGGCACGGAACCGCCCGTCAGCATGTGGTCCTCCGGCCCGTCCGACGTGAACAGGGGAACGGTCAGCCCCCGCTCGCGCAGCATCCCGGCCACCCGCCGCAGATAGACCCGGTCGGAGCCGAAACTCCCGTACTCGTTCTCCGCCTGCACCATGATCACCGGACCGCCGCGCCCGATCTGCCGCTGCACCACCTGCGGCAGCAGCGCCGCGAACCAGCGCTCCACCGCCTCCAGATACCCCTCGTCACGCGAGCGCACCCGCCGCCCGAACCGCCCCGTCACCCAGACCGGCAGACCACCGTTCTCCCACTCGGCACAGATGTACGGACCCGGACGGACGATCGCCCACAGCCCGGCCCGCTGCGCCGCATCCAGGAACCGGCCGAGCGCGCCCACGTCCCGGAACCGGCCCGGCCGCGGCTCGTGCAGATTCCAGGGCACATACGTCTCCACGCAGTTCAGGCCCATGGCGCGGAGCATCGACAGCCGGTGGTCCCACTGCTCCTCGTGCACCCGGAAGTAGTGCAGGGCCCCCGACAGCAGCCGTACGGGCTTCCCGTCGAGCCGGAAGTGGTCGTCCCCCACGGTGAAGTCAGCCATCGTGCTCGTAACTCTCCTGTGCGCGCGGCCCCCGTGACCCGCGCACCCGGGGCGTACGACGGCACGCACCACGGAGCGGGCGGACCCGGGAGGAATGGTGCCCCCACCCTCGCCCTCTGGCGCCCGGCCGGTCCATGGACAAAGATCACTACTGTTTGGACGCAAATGTTCAAACCCGTGCCCGACCTGGCACGGAAGTGGTCGAAGGAGGAGCGAGGGCGGCCGATGTACCACACCTGGATGCGGTTCTTCACCCCCAGCCCGCTCCACCACCGGCTGGGCCTGGTCTGCCTCGGCGTCGGGCTCCAGCACGGCACCCTGCCCACCGTCGGCCCGCGCACCCTCGACCACCACGTGGCCGTCGTCGTCCACTCCGGCAGCGGCTGGTTCACCGGGGCCGACGGCCGCCGGATCCCCGTCACCGCACCCAGCCTGATCTGGCTCACCCCCGGCACCCCGCACCACTACGGCGCCGACCCCGACACCGGCTGGGACGAGAGCTTCGTCGACTTCACCGGCCCCGCCACCGCCACCTACACCGAACTCGGCTACATCGAGCCCGACCGGCCGCTCGTCCCGCTCGCCGACACGGCCGCACCACGCGCCGCGATCAGCCGGATCGTCCGCGCCGCCCGCCGGGGCAACCCGCTCCTGGAAGTGGAGACCGGAGCCGCCGTCCACGAACTGCTCGTCGCCCTGCGCCGGGCCCGCGCCGACGTCAGCCCGGACGGCGACCCCGTCCTGCAGGCCCTCGCCCGCGACGCCTTCCAGCCGTTGTCGGTCGCCGAGCACGCCGCCCGGCACGGCATGACCACCGCCGAACTGCGGACGGCCGTACGACGGGGCGCCGGACGCAGCCCCAAGGACTACCTCCTCGGCATCCGCCTCGGCCGCGCCAAGGAACTCCTCGCCGCCACCGACCTGCCGGTCGCCGCCGTCGCCCGCCGCGTCGGCTACGACGACCCCGCCTACTTCTCCCGGCTCTTCGCCCGCCGGGTCGGCACCGCCCCCGTCCGCTTCCGCGAACAGCAGGGACACACCGTCCCCGGAGGCTGGAGCGACCGGATTCCGGACTCGGAGCACCCACCGACGATCATCCCGCCCGGCCCGGCCGTCTAAGCTCGCTGACCATGACGACCAGGGACATCGACGAGTCCGTGAACGCCGAACTGAACCGGCTGCGCGAGAGCATCGACAACATCGACGCCGCTGTGGTCCACATGCTCGCCGAGCGCTTCAAGTGCACCCAGCAGGTCGGCCACCTCAAGGCCGCCCACCACCTGCCCCCCGCCGACCCGGCCCGCGAGAGCCGGCAGATCGCCCGACTGCGACAGCTCGCGGAGAGCGCCCACCTCGACCCGGCCTTCGCCGAGAAGCTGCTGAACTTCATTGTCGCGGAGGTCATCCGCCACCACGAACGGATCGCGGAGGAATCCGCCACCGCCACCGAACACTGAACACACCCCCCGCGACGACCGGCCGGACACCACCGGTCAACCCCGCGACGACACCCGCCGCACACCCCCGGGCCCATCCGCCCGACACCGCCCGCGCCGCACCGACCGCACCACCCCCGCGGTCAGCAACAGCCCGAACCCCGTCGCCAGCACGACGATCGCGGCACCCGCCGACTCGTTCACATGACCGCCCTGGCCCACCGGCTCGGGCGCCCCGCCGCCGGCCCACTCCGGCAGCACCAGCAACCCCACCCCCACCAGGGCCAGGAGCACCCACCCCACGCTCTCGCGGCGCGCGGACCGCACCGCCACCAGCGCGCCCACGGCCAGCAGCACCGCACACCCCAGCGCCGGAAGCACCGTGTACCCCCACCACTCCGACAGCAACGGCCGCCAATACCACTCCGCGGCCGGCCGCGGCCCGTCGTAGTAGTACAGCGTCCGCGGCCGGGGCTCGCCCAGGAAGTCCCGCAGCGTCCCCGGCACCACCCCGCCCACCAGCCCACCACCGAACACCAGCCCCGCGAACCGGCCGGGCCGACCCCCGTCGGCCCGGCCGATCCGCACCGCCACCACCGCCGCACAGCCCGCCAGCAACCCCAGGAACACCCCCTTCACCGCCCCATAACCCACCGGCGTCCAGGCACTCCACGGATAGTTCTCCAACCGCGCCGCCCGCCACATCCCGACGAGACACCACACCAGCGCCCCCGCCGCCACCCCGCACGGCACCACCCCCACCACCCGCCGCCGACCACCCCGACACCCCGCCGCCCCGACAACCACTTCCCGACCCCCACACCTCTCCCGACCCGTCCGCCGCAGGACGGGACGCCTCCCACACCCGCACGGTTCCGGAGACCCCCGACCCCTCGCTCAGCCGTGGGAGAACCCGCCCCCGAGCCACCCACCGCGTACGGCAGCATGGACACATGTCCGTACTGACGCGCGACGAAGCGCAGACCCGAGCCCAGTTCCTCGACGTGCACCACTACACGATCGACCTCGACCTGACCACGGGGGAGGAGACCTTCGACTCCCGCACCGTCATCCAGTTCACCGCGGCCACCACCGGCGACACCTTCGTCGAACTCAAGCCCGCCACCCTGCGCTCGATCAGCCTCGACGGACACCCCCTCGACCCCGCCGACCTCGTCGAGAACCGCTTCCCCCTCACCCACCTCACCCCCGGCACCCACGAACTGCGCATCGACGCCGCCATGCGCTACTCCCGCACCGGCGAAGGCATGCACCGCTTCACCGACCCGGCCGACGGCGAAACCTACGCCTACACCCAACTCTTCATGGACGACGTCCAGCGCGTCTTCGCCGCCTTCGACCAACCCGACCTCAAATCCGTCTTCACCCTCGCCGTCACCGCCCCCGAAGGCTGGACCGTCCTCGGCAACGGCATCGCCGACCACCGCGGCCAGGGCCGCTGGGAACTCGCCACCACCCCCCTCATCTCCACCTACCTCGTCGCCGTCGCCGCCGGCCCCTGGCACTCCGTCACCACCGAACACGCCGGCCTCCCCTTCGGCATCCACTGCCGCCGCTCCCTCGCCCCCCACCTCGACACCGACGCCGACGAAATCCTCGACATCACCCGGGCCTGCTTCGACCGCTTCCACGAGAAATTCGACGAGCCCTACCCCTTCGACTCCTACGACCAGGCATTCGTCCCCGAATTCAACGCCGGCGCCATGGAGAACCCCGGCCTCGTCACCTTCCGCGACGAATTCATCTACCGCTCCGCCGTCACCGACACCGAACGCCAGACCCGCGGCATGGTCATCGCCCACGAAATGGCCCACATGTGGTTCGGCGACCTCGTCACCCTCGCCTGGTGGGACGACATCTGGCTCAACGAGTCCTTCGCCGAATACATGGGCTACCAGACCCTCGCCGAAGCCACCCGCTTCACCGACACCTGGGTCGACTTCGGCGTCATCCGCAAGGGCTGGGGATACGACGCCGACCAACGCCCCTCCACCCACCCCGTCGCCCCCGACCCCGACGCCGTCCCCGACACCGCCTCCGCACTCCTCAACTTCGACGGCATCTCCTACGCCAAGGGCGCCTCCGCCCTGCGCCAACTCGTCGCCTGGCTCGGCGAAAAGGACTTCCTCGCCGGCATCAACACCCACTTCGCCCGCCACAAGTTCGCCAACGCCACCCTCGCCGACTTCGTCGACAACCTCGCCTCCGCCACCGACCGCGACGTCCACGCCTGGGCCGACGCCTGGCTCCGCACCACCGGCGCCGATACCCTCACCTCACACGTCCAGGAGACCGACGGCACCTGGACCCTCACCGTCGACCGCGACGGCACCCGCCCCCACCGCATCGCCGTCGGCGCCTACGACCGCACCCCCGACCCCCACACCGGCGAAGACACACTCACCCTGCGCGAACGCTTCGAAATCGACGCCCCGCACACCGGCACCCCCGACCCCCGCCCCGGCCACCGCCCCACCCTCCTCGTCCTCAACGACGGCGACCTCACCTACGCCAAGATCCGCCTCGACCCCCACTCCTGGGACACCGCCCTCACCCACCTCTCCGACATCCCCGACGCCCTCACCCGCGCCGTCATCTGGAACGCCGCCCGCGACATGGTCCGCGACGGAGAACTCGCCCCCACCGCCTACCTCGAAGCCGCCCGCACCCACCTCCCGCACGAGACCGACCTCGCCCTCGCCCAAGGCGTCCTCGCCTTCGCCGGCCTCCACATCATCCGCCAATACCTCACCCCCGAACAGCACCCCACCGGCCTCGCCACCCTCACCGACCTCTGCCGCGACCTCATCCGCCGCACCGAGGACGGCCACAACCCCGGCCTCCGCCTCGTCGCCGTACGCCACCTCATCGACGCCGCCACCCAGCCCGACACCATCCAGGACTGGCTCACCAACGGCACCGTCCCCGGCGGACCCGAACTCGACCCCGAACTCCGCTGGCGCATCCTCACCCGCCTCGCCGTCCTCGGCGCCACCGACGAAGCCACCATCGCCGCCGAACTCGAACAGGACCCCAGCGCCCCCGGACAGGAAGGCGCCGCCCGCTGCCGCGCCGCCCTCCCCACCCCCGAGGCCAAGGAAGCCGCCTGGCAAGCCCTCTTCCACGACGACACCCTCTCCAACTACCTGTTCGCCGCCACCGCCCAAGGCTTCTGGCAACCCGAACAGACCGACCTCGTACGCCCCTACATCACCCGCTTCTACCCCGACGCCACCGCACTCGCCACCCGCCGCGGCAACGCCATCGCCGAAGCCGCCGGAACCCACGCCTTCCCCATCCCCCTCGTCGAAACCGACCACCTCCACCTCGGCCAACAGACCCTGAACAACAACGACCTCACCCCCGCCCTCCGCCGCAAGCTCACCGACCGCATCGACGACCTGCGCCGCGCCCTCGCCGTACGCGAAGCACACTGACCCACCCCGCACCACCCGTGCCCGGCGCCCCCACCACAAGGCGCCGGGCACAGCCATGTCCCCCTCCGCCCCAATAGCACCAAAACCACCCCCACACCCCCCACACCCACCACCATCCCCCTTTCGAGTTCAGAAACCCCGGCTCCACCCCCACACACCCACGAAACCCGGGCAAGCTGACACGTCGTCCCATGCCCCCACACACCCCAAGGACCCCACACCCATGCCCACCCCACCCCCACCCCTCGCCGGAACCACCACCGGACCCACAGCACTACGCCCCCTCCTCGACACCGTCCTCACCGCCCTCCACGACGGAGCCCGCCGCCGCGACGGCCCCCTCCCCACCGGCGGCCCCGACACCGTCACCACCCACACCCGCACCGCCACCCACCCCCTCCTCCCCGAACACGGCACCGGCCCCCACCACGCCCTCCGCACCCTCGTCACCGCCCTCACCGAAGGCGCCGCCGACCCCGCCGAACCCCTCTGCACCGCCCACCTCCACACCCCACCCCTCGCCCTCGCCACCGCCGCCGACCTCGCCGCCTCCGCCCTCAACCCCTCCATGGACTCCTGGGACCAAGCCCCCGCCGCCTCCACCCTCGAAGCCGACACCACCACCACCCTCGCCACCGAGATCTACCCCCACCAACCCCACCCCGACGCCCTCATCACCACCGGCGGCACCGAAGCCAACCAACTCGCCCTCCTCCTCGCCCGCGAACGCAACGGCCCCATCCACACCATCTGCGCCGCCAACGCCCACCACAGCATCACCCGCGCCGCCTGGATCCTCGGCCTCCCCACCCCCACCGTCCTCCCCGCCCCCAACGGCGTCATGGACCTCACCGCACTCGACAAAGCCCTCACCACCCTCCAACCACCCCTCCTCGTCACCGCCACCGCCGGCACCACCGACACCGGCCACATCGACCCCCTCACCGACATCGCCGACCTCTGCGCCACCCACGGCGCCGAACTCCACATCGACGCCGCCTACGGCGGCCCCCTCCTCTTCAGCCCCACCCACCGACACAAACTCCACGGCCTCGACCGCGCCCACAGCGTCACCCTCGACCTCCACAAACTCGGCTGGCAACCCGCCCCCGCCGGCATCCTCGCCGTCCCCCACCACCACCACCTCCACCCCCTCCACCACCAAGCGCCCTACCTCAACGCCCACGACGACACCGAAGCCGGCCTCCCCGACCTCCTCGGCCGCTCCCTCCGCACCACCCGCCGCCCCGACGCCCTCAAAATCGCCGTCACCCTCCAGGCACTCGGCCGCACCGGACTCGCCGACCTCATCGACCGCACCCTCGCCACCGCCCACCACCTCGCCGACCTCATCACCCAAACCCCCGGCCTCGACCTCTACGACCACCCCACCATCAGCACCGTCCTCTTCCGCCCCACCGGCGCCGACGACCACACCGTCGCCACCATCCGCCGCACCCTCCTCGACCGCGGCCAAGCCGTCCTCGGCCGCGCCCACGCCGACCACCACCTCTGGCTCAAAGCCACCCTCCTCAACCCCCACACCACCCCCGACCACCTCCGCACCCTCCTCGACCTGGTGCACCGACTCGCCCACGAAAACCCGGAAGGCAACACCCCCCGATGACCGACCACCCCACCCCCGACACCGACCAGCCCCACGACCTCGTCGGCATCGGCATCGGCCCCTTCAACCTCTCCCTCGCCGCCCTCGCCCACGGCGTACCCCACCACCCCCTCGACACCGCCTTCTACGAACAACGCCCCGCCTTCCACTGGCACCCCGGCCTCCTCATCGACGGCGCCAGCCTCCAAGTCCCCTTCCTCGCCGACCTCGTCACCCTCGCCGACCCCACCAGCCCCTGGACCTTCCTCAACTACCTCCGCACCCGCGACCGCCTCTTCCCCTTCTACTTCGCCGAACGCTTCCACATCCAACGCGCCGAATACGACGCCTACTGCCGCTGGGTCACCGGCCAACTCCCCGGCCTCCACTTCAGCCACCAGGTCGACGCCGTCCGCTGGAACCACCACCGCAACCTCTTCGAGATCGACTTCACCCAACTCGACCACGACGGCGAAGCCCAAGCCCTCGGCCGCACCCACGCCCGCCACATCGCCCTCGGCGTCGGCACCGAACCCCACATCCCCCCACCCCTCCAACCCCTCATCGAAGCCGACGACATCCCCGTCATCCACTCCGCCGACTACCTCCACCACCGACAAGAACTCCTCGACGCCCACCACATCACCGTCATCGGCTCCGGCCAATCCGGCGCCGAAATCTTCCTCGACCTCCTCCGCGCCCGCCCCACCGGCCGCGAAAACCTCCACTGGCTCGCCCGCACCCAGGCCTTCGCCCCCATGGAGTACTCCAAACTCGGCCTCGAACACTTCACCCCCGACTACAGCCGCTACTTCCACGCCCTCCCCGAAACCGTCCGCGACGAACTCGTCCCCCACCAATGGCAACTCCACAAAGGCATCGACGCCGACACCATCGCCGCCATCCACGACGAGCTCTACCGCCGCACCCTCCACGGCGGCTGGCCCGACACCACCCTCACCCCCGGCGTCCACGTCCGCACCGCCACCCGCATCGCCCACACCCGCATCGAACTCCACCTCGAACACACCCAACAGAACACCCACACCCGACTCACCACCGACGCCGTCATCCTCGCCACCGGCTACCGCGAACGCTCCCTCGACCGCATCCTCGGCTCCCTCGACCCCCACCTGAACCGCGACACCTCCGGACGCCCCCGCATCGACGACCGCTTCCGCCTCGACCTCGACCCCACCGTCACCGGCAACATCTACGTCCAGAACGCCGAACGCCACACCCACGGCGTCGGCGCCCCCGACCTCGGACTCGCCGCCTGGCGCAGCGCCACCATCCTCAACGACCTCACCGGCACCACCCCCTACCCCCTCCCCGAACGCACCGCCTTCACCACCTTCGGCCTCACCCCCCAAGACCCCCACACCCCCACCCACAACCCCGACCTCATCCCCCTAGCCCACAACAACTGACCCCCCACGCAGAAGGCGGCCGCCCCCTCCCCAAGGAGAAGACGGCCGCCCACCCGAAACCCCTAGAACACCGGCACACCCTCACGCGTCAGCCGCCAGTCCACCGAAGCGAACTCCGCACTGTCCACCGAACCCTTCGCCTGCACCCAGGCGATGATCGTGTTCCGGATCTCCTCCGAGTTCGCCCACACCTGCTTGGCCCCCGCCACATGCGGGAAATTACCCCCACCACTGGCCCGGTAATTGTTCACCGCCAGCACGAACCGCGCCGCCGGATCCACCGGCTTCCCCTCGAACGCCAGACCCACGATCCGCGAACCACTCGGCTTCGCAATATCGATCTCGTACGTCACACCCGACACCGCGTCATAATTGTAATCCGGAGTATTCCCCGCATTCGTCAGCTTCGACGTATCCACCGGAGCACCCACCGCCGTCTGCACGTAATACCGCGCCGAGAACTCCAGATAATCCCGCAGCTGCGCACCAGTCATCAACCGCGCCTCAAGCGTGTTCTCAAAGGGATACAGCCCCGCCGCATCCTTGATCGTCACATTCCCGGCCGGAATCCGCGCCGTACGCGAGAAACAGGACGCCTGCGAAAGCACCGGCAACGCCGCATACTCACCACCCGCCAACGCCGCCTTCACCGTCTCCGCCTGCACGACATTGATCAGATCGATGATCGGCTCGTCCTTCCAAGCCGCCTCCGCCGTACTCATCGCCGCCGTCGACGTACCGATCACCTGATTGACGTACGCCACCACCTTCTTGTGCTCGTCCGCCAACAACCGGGTGATCTTCGAATCCTCCGCCACCGAATTCGAGTTCAACACCCGCGAACCGGCCCGCTCGACCACCCAGCGACCCTTCTCCCACACCAGATCGAAATCGAACAGGGTCAACCGCTGCCCCCACTTCAGCGGCTCGGACAACACGACCTTCTTACCGGTCTCCTTGTTCTCCACGAAGTACTCGGGAATCTCCAGATGCGCATGACCCACCAGAATCGCATCGATCCCCGGCACCTGCTCCGCCACCAACGCCGCCGCATTCTCCACATACGGCACCTGATCCCCGTACGACGACGTACCACTCGTACCCGAATGCGCCGAAACGATCACCACATCCGCACCCATCGAACGCAGCCGCGGCACATACTTCGCCGCCTGCTCCTCCAGCCCCGGGAACACCATCTTCCCACCGACATTCGCCTTGTCCCAGATCGCGATACCCGGATTCGTCAACCCCAGAATCCCGACCCGCACATCCCGCCCCTGCGGCGTCCGCAACTTCTTGATCACATACGGAGCGAACGCCGGCCGCAACGACTTCGCATCCAACGCGTTCGCACCCAGCAGCGGAAAATCACACTGCTCCTCGAACTTCCGCAGCACCGGAATACCGTAATTGAACTCATGGTTCCCGAGCGCCGCCGCGTCGTACCCGATCGCGTTCATCGCCTGCGCCATCGGATGCACCGGACCACGCTTCGCCGTAATCGGATCGATCTTGGCGTAGTAGTACGACAACTGGGTGCCCTGGATCGTGTCACCCGCGTCGATCATCAACGTGTTCTGGCGGCCCTTCTCCCGGCGGATCTGCTCCACCAACGTCGAGATCTTCGCCAGACCCACATCGTTGTGGTCCTTGTCGTCGAACTCCTTGTCCGTGAAGTAATCCCAGTTGAAAACATTCCCATGCAGATCCGTCGTCCCCATCACGGTGAACGAGTACCGCTTCTGCGGACGCCCGGAACCATGCCCCACACCCGGCCCACCGGCCACGGCCGGCACCGCGGAACCCCCCGCCAGCGCCACCCCCGCACCGGCGACCGCCGAAGTGCCCAGGAACGTCCTACGGTTCAGCGGCATTTCCACTCCCACATCTCAGCTCTCACGCGCTTCACTACCCACGCGTCCCGATCGCGTCCGACACAGCCGGCCCCGACACACGCGGCCGACCGCCGCACAACGCGCGTAGATAATGTCGCAGGAGCCCCACCCCGCAACACCCCTCACGGGTTTCGATCTGATGACCAGCCGCTGTCCGACCCGGATGCCACAGTGGAACCATGACCCAGACACCCCCACCCCACGGCACCCCCGAACACCCCCGCGTCGCCGTCCGCGGCGACGCCCGCCTCGACATCGACCCCGAAACCGCCCGCATCACCATCACCGTCACCGCCCGCGGCAAGGACCGCCGCCACACCCTCGACGACCTCACCCGCCGCAACCACCACGTACTCGAACTCGCCCGGTCCTACGGACAAGCCGTGGAAAAACTCGAAACCGGCGCATTCTCCCTCACCCCCGAACTCACCCAATCCGGCCGGAGCGAAAAAATCCGCGCCCACCACGGACGCGTCCACATCACCGCCGTCCTCAACGACTTCACCGCACTCGGCGAATTCACCACCCGAATCGCCGACCTCGAAATGACCCGCGTCAACGGCCCCTGGTGGGGACTGCGCCCCGACTCCCCGGCCCACGCCGAAGCCCGCCGCCGCGCCGTCCACGCCGCCGTCCAACGCGCCCGCGAGTACGCCGCGGCCCTCGACGCCCACCTCGTCGCCCTCGTCGAACTCGCCGACCTCGGCGCGGAGAACACCGCACCACCCACACCCGCCGCCCCACGCGGACGCGCCGCCTTCGGAGGCGCCCCGGCCGAGCCCGCCCCCGCCCTCGACCTCGAACCCCAGCGCCAGACCGTCTACGCCCAGGTCAATGCCCGCTTCATCATGTCACCGCCAAAACTCTGACGAGATTCCGCGAAAATGCTCATCCGAGCACCCCGGCGCACAATTCAACGCTTGTCAATAACCCTTCACCCAAAGGTCGTTGAGCAGTCACGGCACACCAATCAACTACCCGTAGGTAAGGGCTAGGGTCGAAGCATGCGCCGAGCCAAAATTGTCTGCACCCTGGGCCCCGCCGTCGACACGTACGACCGGATCAAAGCCCTCATCGAAGCGGGAATGGACATCGCCCGCCTCAACCTCAGCCACGGCACCTACGCGGAACACGAAGAGCGATACCACCGCGTACGCAAAGCCTCCGGCGAACTCGGACGCAGCACCGGCATCCTCGCCGACCTCCAGGGACCGAAGATCCGCCTCGGCTCCTTCGGCGAAGGCCCCGTACTCCTCGAACGCGGCGACACCTTCACCATCACCGTCGAACCCGTCGAAGGCGACCGCCACATCTGCGGCACCACCTACGACGGCCTCGCCACCGACGTCACCCCCGGCGAACGCATCCTCGTCGACGACGGCCGCGTCACCCTCGAAGTCACCGACATCGACGGCCCCCGCATCCGCACCACCGTCGTCGAAGGCGGCATGATCTCCGACCACAAGGGCCTCAACCTCCCCGGCGTCGCCGTCTCCGTCCCCGCACTCTCCGAAAAGGACATCGAAGACCTCCGCTGGGCCCTGCGCACCGGCGCCGACATCATCGCCCTCTCCTTCGTGCGCAGCGGACGCGACATCGAGGACGTCCACCGCATCATGGACGAGGAAGGCCGCCGCCTCCCCGTCATCGCCAAGATCGAAAAGCCGCAGGCCGTCGAGAACATCGACGGCATCGTCGCCGCCTTCGACGGCATCATGGTCGCCCGCGGCGACCTCGGCGTCGAAATGCCCCTGGAACAGGTACCGATCGTCCAGAAGCGCGCGGTCAAGCTCGCCAAGCGCAACGCCAAGCCGGTCATCGTCGCCACCCAGATGCTCGACTCGATGATCGACAACTCCCGCCCCACCCGCGCCGAGGCATCCGACGTCGCCAACGCGGTCATCGACGGCACCGACGCGGTGATGCTCTCCGGCGAGACCAGCGTCGGCAAGCACCCCGTGGAGACCGTCCGCACCATGTCCCGCATCGTGGAGGCCGCCGAGGAGGACATCCTCGCCAAGGGCCTCCCGCCCCTCACCGACCGCAACAAGCCCCGCACCCAGGGCGGCGCGGTCGCCCGCGCGGCGGCCGAGATGGGCGACTTCCTCGGCGCGAAGTTCCTGGTCGCCTTCACACAGAGCGGCGACACCGTCCGCAGGCTCTCCCGCTACCGCTCGCCCATCCCGCTCCTGGCCTTCACCCCGGACCCGGCCACCCGCGCCCAGCTCAACCTGACCTGGGGCGTCGAGACCTTCCTCGGCCCCGAGGTGGACTCGACGGACGCGATGGTCGCCCAGGTCGACGAGGAACTCCTGAAGATCGGCCGCTGCCGCAAGGGCGACACCGTGGTCATCACGGCCGGCTCCCCGCCGGGCCTCCCGGGCTCCACGAACCTGGTCCGGGTGCACCACATCGGCGAGGGCGACAGCCCGAAGTAGGGACGGTCCTCAGTACTTCGGCCCGACATGGGCGTCCATCAACGCGACGGACGCCCGTCGGGCGACGGAGATGTTCTGTGCATTGGCCTGCTTCCATTCGACGCCCACGCGGTCCAGCGCATCGGTGAACAGCCCCAGGATGTCGGTGGACAGATTGGTGAAGAAATACCGCGGGTACTCGTAGCGTTTACGCGTTCCTCCGATCATCCGGGTCGTCCAGTTCATGCTGCGGCAGCCGTCGGAGTGGAAGAGCCCGCGAATGAAGTCCCACGGGTGCGCATCGACGATCGCCTGCTGCCAGGGCGCCAGAACGATGGGACGTTCGTGTTTCCTGCCGGTCCCGTGCTGGGGAAAGAGGCACGGCCAGTGGCGTCCGTAGCTGGTCACCATGACGCAGCCCTGACGCTGGAGGACGTACACACGATCCGTGGGGCGCACTCGGACGATCGCTGTCCGGCAGTCCTTGATGAGCCCGGGCCACGCGTCCGCGCACGCGATGCGGAGCTGGTGACCGCCACGTGGCTGGGGGCTGATGCATCCGTCGCCGAGGTACAGACCCAGCAGATAGGCGTATGCGGCGGTGTCGTCCGGCGCGCTAGGTGTGGGCGAGCATCGCGGACATGGGGCTGCCTGCCCGAGCATGCGGGGCAGGGGCTCGATGCGGAGTCGCCACTCCCGGAGTGCCGAACGGGATATGCCGGTCTGCTTGCTCACGGAGCTGAGACTGCGTCCTTGGGCCACGAGAGCCAAAGCCCGTTCACGGATTTCCATGCTGTACACGAGGCCGAGTGTGCACGGCTGTGCGACGCGAACCCGTCTGTACGGATCCTGGTTCGCGAGATCAGGTGAACAAAGCCGAAAAGCTTGCAACCTTGGAATCGAAGAAAAAGTGCCCCGGGTGGGACTCGAACCCACACTGTATGCTGTTTGAGAGCATCGCCTACTGCCGATTGGGCTACCGGGGCCCAATGAATCGAAGGTTTAATTCGATCCGCTGCGAGTCCACCATACCGTAGCTAGGTAGGCTCTTGGCAGCTGAACCTGCCTTTGAATGAGGAGCTTCCGTGACCGCCCCCGAGTCGCCCCAGCCCGTCGCCGACGACGATCAGTCGCACGTTCCGCCGACGACGACCCGCGTCGTCATCGCCGAGGACGAGGCGCTGATCCGGCTCGACCTCAAGGAGATGCTGGAGGAAGAGGGGTACACGGTCGTCGGTGAGGCCGGGGACGGGCAGCAGGCCGTCGAGCTGGCCCGGGAGCACCGGCCGGATCTGGTGATCCTCGATGTGAAGATGCCGGTGCTCGACGGGATCTCCGCCGCCGAGAAGATCGCCGAGGAGTCGATCGCGCCGGTCCTGATGCTGACCGCGTTCTCGCAGCGGGATCTGGTGGAGCGGGCCCGGGATGCCGGGGCGATGGCGTATCTGGTGAAGCCGTTCAGCAAGAGCGACGTGGTGCCGGCCATCGAGATGGCGGTGTCGCGGTTCGCGGAGCTGAAGGCGCTGGAGAGCGAGGTCGCGGATCTGGCGCAGCGGCTGGAGACGCGGAAGCTGGTGGATCGGGCGAAGAGCATTCTGCAGACGGATTACGGGTTGTCGGAGCCGGCGGCGTTCCGGTGGATCCAGAAGACGTCGATGGATCGTCGGCTGTCGATGCAGCAGCTTGCCGAGGCGTTGATCGCGGATGCCGAGGAGAAGAAGAAGGCGGCCGAGTAGGTCGTTCGCGCGTGGTACGGAGAAGGCCCGCGTCCCGGTTGTCCGGGGCGCGGGCCTTCTCTGTTGGTGTCAGTCTTCGCCGAGGTAGGCCTTGCGGACGGATTCGTCGTGGAGGAGGTCGGCTCCGGTGCCGGAGAGGACGATCTTTCCGACTTCCATGACGTGGCCCTGGTCGGCGAGGGAGAGCGCGGCTTGGGCGTTCTGTTCGACGAGCAGGATGGTGGTGCCCTGGGCCTTGAGTTCGACGATGGTCTCCATGATCTTCTGCATCATGATCGGGGAGAGGCCCATGGAGGGTTCGTCGAGCATCAGGAGTTTGGGCTGGCACATGAGGGCGCGGCCCATGGCGAGCATTTGCTGTTCGCCGCCGGAGAGGGTGCCGGCGGCTTGTTTGCGGCGTTCTCCGAGGATGGGGAAGAGGTCGTAGGCGCGCTGGATGTCCTTTTCGATGCCTGCTTTGTCGTTGCGGAGGTAGGCGCCGAGTTGGAGGTTTTCGGTGATGGTGAGGCGGGGGAAGATGTGGCGGCCCTCGGGGGAGTGGGCCAGGCCGAGGGCGACGACCTTGTGGGCGGGGACGTCGTTGAGGGGTTTGCCGTCGAAGGTGATGCGGCCGCCGGCTGGTTTGAGGAGGCCGGAGAGGGTGCGCAGGGTGGTGGTCTTGCCGGCGCCGTTGGTGCCGATGAGGGTGACGATCTGGCCGGCTTCGACGGTGAAGGAGATGCCCTTGACGGCTTCGATCTTGCCGTAGGCGACGCGGAGGTCCTCGACCTCGAGCAGTGCGGTCATCGGGTGTCCTCCTCCTCTGTGCTGGTGCTGGTGGTGGTTTTGGCGGTGCCCTTGGCGTCGGTTTCGGCGTGGGCTTCGGCGGCCTGGACCTCGGCGGCTTCTTCGGCGCCGGGGGCGCCTTCGAAGGGGGTGCCGAGGTAGGCGGCGACGACGCGTTCGTCGCTCTGGACGACGTCGGCGGTGCCTTCGACGAGTTTTTCGCCCTGGACGAGTACGGCGACGCGGTCGCAGAGGTTGAAGATGAACCGCATGTCGTGCTCGATGACGAGTACGGCGATGCCCTTGTCCCGGATGGCGAAGATGAGTTCTTCGGTGACGCGGGTCTCCTGCGGGTTCATGCCTGCGGTGGGCTCGTCGAGGAGGAGGAGTCCGGGGTCGCTGGCGAGGGCGCGGGCGATCTCCAGTTTGCGCTGGTCTCCGTAGGGGAGGTTGCGCGCGAGGTGGTCGGCCTTGTCCTGGAGGCCGATGAACTCCAGGAGTTCCATGGCGCGTTCGCGGCTGGCCTGTTCGGCGCGGGTGAAGCCGGGGAGGCGGAGGAGGGCGGACCAGAGGCCTTCCTTGGTCCTGGTGTGGCGTCCGACGAGGACGTTTTCCAGGACGGTCATGTTGGCGAAGAGCCGGATGTTCTGGAAGGTGCGGGCGATGCCTGCCTGGGTGACGAGGTGGGGTTTGGGCGGCAGGACGGTGCCCTTGTAGCTGACCTTGCCCTCGGTGGGGACGTAGAGGCCGGTGAGGCAGTTGAAGAAGGTGGTCTTGCCGGCGCCGTTGGGGCCGATGAGGCCGACGATCTCGCCCGTGTTGACGGTGAAGTCGACGTTGCGTACGGCGGTGAGGCCGCCGAAGCGCATGGTGACGCCGTTGGCTTCGAGGACGGGTGTGGTGGTGGTCATGGTGGTCACGCCCCCGCCTTGGCGATGCCGGCGCCGGTTTCTTCGGACTGCCGTGGTTCGGGTACGTCGGGCTCGTCGTTCTCGTGGAATTCGAGTTGCTTGCGGCGGTCGGCGACCAGTCCTTCGGGGCGCAGTCGCATCAGGAGGATGAGTGCGATGCCGAAGAGGAAGAGTTGGTAGTCCTGCATGAACTGGAGCTTGGCCGGGATGAGGTAGAGGAGTGCGGCGCCGACGAGGGGTCCGCTGAGGGTGCCCATGCCGCCGAGGATGACGGCGGCGAGGAGGAAGGCGGAGTTCGGGGGTACGGAGCCGGCGAACTGGTACTGCTCGGGTGTGACGGTGTAGTTGACGTGGGCCTGGACGGTTCCGGCGAGTCCGGCGAGGGTGGCGCCGAGGGCGAAGGCGAGCAGCTTGAGCCGGAAGGCGTTGATGCCCATGGCGGTGGCGGCGGTTTCGTCTTCGCGGATGGCGACCCAGGCGCGGCCGATGCGGGATTCTCCGGAGCGGCGGAAGACGAGGACGACGACGGCGGTGAAGACGAGCATCAGCAGGTAGTAGTTGGCGGACCTGCCGAGGTCGAAGCCGAGGATGTTGTGCTTGAGGCCGAAGTCGAAGCCGAAGAAGTTGAGGTCGGGGATGCTGGGGATGCCTTGGGAGCCGTTGGTGAGGTCGGGTCCGCTGTTGCCGTTGAGGTTGTTGACGGTGAGGCGGAAGATCTCTCCGAAGCCGAGGGTGACGATGGCGAGGTAGTCGCCGCGTAGTCGGAGGGTGGGTGCGCCGATGAGTACGCCGAAGATGAGTGAGGCTCCGGCGCCGGTGAGGACGGCGGCCCAGAAGGGGAATTCGACGCCGATGGCCGACATGGTGGAGCCGGAGACCAGGGCGGCGGCGTAGGCGCCGACGCCGAGGAAGGCGACGTATCCGAGGTCGAGGAGGCCGGCGAGGCCGACGACGACGTTGAGGCCGAGTGCGACGGTGCCGAAGATGAGGATGTTGGCGCCGATGAGCGCGTATTCCTCTTTCTGCTGGGTGAAGGGGAAGCAGACGGCGGCGACGAGGGCTGCGGCGAGGGTGATGTTGCGGTGCTTCGCGGTCAGCGCGGTGATGCGGGAGACGAGTCCGGCGCGGTGGAGTGCGGTGAAGGCGAAGGCGACGGTGATGAGGAAGCCGATGAAGAGTTCGGTGTAGTCGGTGTCGATGCCGTAGGCGAAGACGTAGAGGCCGATGCCGAACGCGGCGACGATGATGAGGATTTCGGCCCAGGAGGGGAGGGCTTTGGCCCGGGGTGCCTGGGGGGCGCGGAGGCTGTCGCGGAAGCGTTGCCAGGGGCCCGTTCCGTCGGCGTCGGCCGGCTGGTCGCCGGGGAGGCCGAGGGCGGCGAGGACGGCGATCAGTGAGCCGATGCCGCTGACCCAGGCGCCGGGCTCCAGGTTGACGACCCCGCCGAGGTCGTAGGAGATGGCGCCGAGCGCGTAGCCGGTGGTGCCGAGGGTGCCGAGGGCGAGGAGGCGTACGGGGCTGTTGGTGCCGCCGGGGGTGAGCCAGTTCAGGCCGCGGATGCCGTATCCGGAGAGTGTGAGGAGCAGGGTGAGTGCGGCGCTGATGAGGGTGAGGACCTGGAGGCCGCCGGGGTAGCCGGTGACGGTGAGGTCGCCGGGGAATTCGCTGGTCCAGGTCCAGGCGAGGAAGGTGCCGGCGAGCGCGGCGGCGGCGCCGACGAGGGTGCCGACGCGGGCCACCGGGGTGGGGATCGGCAGGAAGGAGGCGGGTGCGGTGGTGAGGTTCGTGGTCATCCGTATCACGCCCGATCCGCGACGCGTTCGCCGAGCAGGCCCTGGGGGCGCAGCAGCAGGACGATGATGAGGAGGACGAAGGCCCATACGTCCTTCCAGGCGCCGCCGCCGAAGAGTTCCATGCCGGGGACGTTGCTCATGTAGCCGGTGGCGAGGGATTCGGCGATGCCGAGGACGACTCCGCCGAGCATGGCGCCGTAGATGTTGCCGATGCCGCCGAGCACGGCCGCGGTGAATGCCTTGAGGCCCATGATGAAGCCCATTTTGAAGCCGATCTGGCCGTTCTTGAGTCCGTAGGCGACGGCGGCGACGGCGGCGAACGCGGCACCGATGGCGAAGGCCATGACGATGATGCGGTCGGTGTTGATGCCCATGAGCTTGGCGGTGTCGGGGTCCTGGCTGGTGGCCTGCATGCCGCGGCCGGCGCGGGTCTTGGAGACGAAGAGGCCGAGGGCGATCATGCAGATCGGGGCGGTGATGAGGACGAAGAGGTCACCGCGCTGGATGTGGGCGCCGAAGATGTCGAACGCGTCGCCCTTGAACTGGGGGAAGGAGCGGTCCTTCTTGGCGTCCGGGTACCACTTCCAGATGGCCTGCTGGAGGGCGAGGGAGAGTCCGATCGCGGTGATCAGGGGGGCGAGTCGGGGGGCGTTGCGCAGGGGCCGGTAGGCGAAGCGCTCGGCGGCGGTGCTGATGGCGACGGAGCATATGACGCCGCCGATGATCATGAGGGGGATGATTGCGAGGAGGGAGACGCCGGCCGGCATCCAGAGGTACACGGTGAGAGCTCCGAAGCCTCCGATCATGAAGATCTCGCCGTGGGCGAAGTTGATGAGCTGGATGATTCCGTAGACCATCGTGTAGCCGATCGCGATGAGTCCGTACATCGCGCCGAGGATGAGTCCATTGGCCAGCTGTTGCGGCAGTTCGTGCACCGCAGGGCCTCCGTGGAGTGGTTCGGATATGGCACCGCGCGGGAGGCTGGTAGCGCTCCCGCGCGGTCTGGGGTGGGTGTCAGGCGTGGGCCCGGGAGCGGGTTACGGCTTGTAGGCCTCGCTGAGCTTGGAGGTCCACTTGCCGCCGTCGACCTGGTAGGCGGTCATCATGGTGTTGGTGGTGTCGCCGAATTCGTCGAAGGAGACGGGGCCGGTGACGCCGTCGAACTTGACCTTGGCCATGGCGGCGAGGACCTTGGTGCGGGTGTCGTCGCCGGTGGGGAGCTTGCCGCCGTTGTCGGCGACGGCGATCTTGACGGCTTCGATGATGGACCAGGTGGCGTCGTAGGTGCCGCCGCCGTAGGCCTCGTAGGCGTCCTTGTATCCGCCGGCGTTGTAGTCGGCGATGAACTTCTTGGCGGAGTCGAGTTCCTCGACGGGCTTGCCGACGGAGGTGGCGATGTCGCCCTGGGCCTTCTTGTTGAGCTTGATGAAGTCGGCGCTGTACATGCCGTCGCCGCCCATGAGGGGGATCTGGACGCTGTCCTTGAGCTGCTGGCTCAGGGGTGCGCCGGCGGGGTATTCGCCGCCGTAGTAGACGGCCTTGGCGCCGGACTTCTTGACCTTGGTGACGACGGCGTTGAAGTCGCGGTCGTCGGGGTTGACGTGGTCGGTGCCGACGATCTTGCCGCCGAGGGTGGTGAAGGTGTTCTTGAAGGAGGCGGCGAGGCCGGCGCCGTAGGGCTTCTGGTCGTCGATGAGGTAGACCTGCTTGATCTTCGCGTCGTTGAAGAGGTACTTCGCGGCGAAGGCGCCCTGGATCTGGTCCGTGGTGGCGGTGCGGAAGTAGGTCTTGAAGGGGCGCTTCTTGTCGCCGGTCTTCCAGTTCTCGCCCTGGGTCAGTTCGGTGCCGGTGTTGGCGGGGGAGACCTGGGTGAGGCTGGCGTCGTTGAGCGGCTTCTGCATCGACTGGGAGACGCCGGAGTTCAGGGGGCCGACCACGCCGACGACCTTGTCGTCGTCGATGAACTTCTGGGCGTTCTGCTGGCCGACGGAGGGCTGTGCCTGGTCGTCGAGGGCCTTGAGCTCGAACTTGATGCCCGGGACGGTGTTTTCCTTGTTGGCCGTCTTGACCGCGAGGTCGGCGGAGTTCTTGATGCCGAGGCCGAGGGCGGACAGGTCGCCGGTGATGGGGGCGTCGAGACCGATGACGACGGTCTGGGTGTCGCCGCTGCCACTGCCGTTCTTGCTGTCGTCGCGCGACCCGCAGGCGGTGAGTGTCAGTGCTCCGGTGGTGAGCACTGCGGTGAGTATGAACAACGAACGGTGTCGCACGAAAGGTCCTTTCCCTGGCGCGGCCTCCTCTGCGTGAGGTGCCGTGACGTTCGCCGGGCCGTACTGGGTGGTACAGGGCCGTGCTGCAGACGCGCCCGGCGGCGCGGTGACTGGCCGTGACTCTAGGCGCAGGTGCGTATGTCGGGGGTGGGTCCGCCGCAGGATGTGACTTTCTTGTTATGCCCTTGAGCAAGGCTTGAGGTGGCTGTGCGGACATGTACGTCTTTTTACCGGACGGTGAAGTGACCGCATTTTGAGAACGCGCAGCTCTGCTAAGGGGCTTGGGTCGATCTTGGTGCTGTCGCCCGAGGTGGGGCGGGGTGTGGCGGGTGTGGGTGCGGTGGGGTGCCCGGTGGCTGCGGGGTCGGGTCGGGAGGGAGGTGGTGGGGGTGTGTGCGGACCCGATGGTGACTACGCAGCGTCACTTTTTGCGTGGTGGGGTGGACGCGGCGTGGTGTGTGCGTGCCGAGTTGGCCATACAACGTGGGTGCTGGTCAAGGGAGTTGATGCGTTCGGTGGTCAACGCCGTTGCGTGTACGGGCTGTTGTGGGTGGAAATGGCGCTGCCCGGCCGGATTGTGTTCCGGCCGGGCAGGGGTGCCGTGTGGCGTGGTGCGTTGTGTTGGGTTCTGGTGGGTCGTGTTTCCGGTCGGTCAGTCGGTGCCGGGGCGCGGGGCGTCGCGGAGCATGCAGGTGAGGCGGGCCGTGCAGACCCGCTTGCCCGCCTCGTCGGTGATGGCGATCTCGTACGTGGCGGTGGACCGGCCGCGGTGCACGGGGGTGGCGGTGCCGGTCACGAGCCCGCTGCGCACTCCGCGGTGGTGGGTGCAGTTCAGGTCGACGCCCACGGCGAGCCTGGACGCCCCGCCGTGGAGCATGGCGCCGACGGAGCCGAGGGTCTCGGCGAGTACGGCGGAGGCGCCGCCGTGGAGCAGCCCGTACGGCTGGGTGTTGCCCTCGACGGGCATGGTGCCGACGACCCGCTCCGCGGAGGCCTCGACGATGGTGACGCCCATGCGTTCGCCGAGGTGGCCGGCGGAGAAGAGCGCGGGCAGGTCGACGCCGAGGGCGGCGTACTCGTCGATGATCTCCTGGGGGAACCTGGGAGTGGTCTGCTCGCCCATGGGCCTGCTCCGATCGTCTGCGGTGGTTCACGACATCACTGCTGTGTGCGTCGTTCCTATCAGACGGCTGAGCGGACGCTTAGGGCGTGTCATCGCTCCCTGCCCGCTCCTGGTCCGCCGGACACGCGCCGGGGCGTGTCCGGCGGCCGGGAGGGGTCCCTGCGGGCGGCCTTCTCCTCGTCCTCCCGGCCGGTCTCAGGCGGTGCCGTCCGCCGGGCCCGCCGTGGTGTTCTCGAAGCGGACGACGACGGACTTGCTGGCCGGGGTGTTGCTGGTGTCGGCGGTGGAGTCCAGGGGGACCAGCACGTTGGTCTCCGGGTAGTAGGCGGCGGCGCAGCCCCGGGCGGTCGGGTAGTGCACCACGCGGAAGCCGGGGGCACGGCGCTCCACGCCGTCCTTCCACTCGCCGACGAGGTCGGTGTAGGCGCCGTCGGGCAGGGCGAGGGCGCGGGCGTCGTCGGGGTTGACGAGGACGACGCGGCGGCCGTCCCGGATGCCCCGGTAGCGGTCGTCGAGGCCGTAGATGGTGGTGTTGTACTGGTCGTGGGAGCGCAGGGTCTGCAGCAGCAGCCTGCCTTCGGGCAGTTCGGGGTACTCGACGGGGGCGGCGGTGAAGTTGGCCCGGCCGGTGGCGGTGGGGAAGCGGCGTTCGTCGCGCGGGGCGTGCGGGAGGGTGAAGCCGCCGGGGCGGGCGACGCGGGCGTTGAAGTCCTCGAAGCCGGGGACGACGCGGGAGATGCGGTCGCGGATCGTGGCGTAGTCCCGTTCGAACTCCTCCCAGGGGGTGGCCGATCCGGGGCCGAGCACGGCGCGGGCGAGCCGGGCGACGATGGCGGGCTCGGAGAGCAGGTGGGGGCTGGCGGGGGGCAGGTTGCCGCGCGAGGCGTGGACCATGCTCATGGAGTCCTCGACGGTGACGAACTGCTTGCCGCCGGCCTGGACGTCCCGGTCGGTGCGGCCCAGCGTGGGGAGGATCAGCGCGCGGGTGCCGGTCACGGTGTGCGAGCGGTTGAGTTTGGTGGAGACGTGGACGGTGAGGCGGGCGCGGCGCATCGCGGCCTCCGTGACGGCCGTGTCGGGGGTGGCCGCGACGAAGTTGCCGCCCATGGCGAAGAAGACCTTGGCGTCGCCGTCGCGCAGGGCCCGGATGGAGCGGACGACGTCGTAGCCGTGGTGGCGCGGCGAGGTGATGCCGAATTCCTTGTCGAGGGCGTCGAGGAAGGCGGCGGAGGGGCGTTCGAAGATGCCCATGGTGCGGTCGCCCTGCACGTTGGAGTGGCCCCGGACGGGGCAGACGCCGGCGCCGGGGCGACCGATGTTCCCCCGCAGCAGCAGGAAGTTGACGACTTCGCGGATGGTTGGCACGGAGTGCTTGTGCTGGGTGAGGCCCATGGCCCAGCAGACGATCGTGCGCTTGGAGGCGAGGACCATGGCCAGGGCCTGTTCGATCGTCTCGCGGTCGAGGCCGGTGGCGGTGAGCGTCTCTTCCCAGTCGGCGGCGCGGGCGGCGGCCGCGAACTCGTCGAAACCGTGGGTGTGCTCCCGTACGAAGGCCTCGTCGACGGCGCCCCCGGTCTCCAGGATCATCTTGTTCAGGAGGCGGAAGAGGGCCTGGTCGCCGCCGATCCGGATCTGGAGGAAGAGGTCGTTGAGGGCGGTGCCCCGGGCCAGGCCGAGCGGGGTCTGGGGGTTCTTGAAGCGCTCCATGCCGGCCTCGGGGAGCGGGTTCACCGAGATGATCCTCGCCCCGGCGGCCTTGGCCTTCTCCAGGGCGGAGAGCATCCGGGGGTGGTTCGTGCCGGGGTTCTGCCCGGCGACGATGATCAGGTCGGCCCGGTGGAGGTCCTCCAGGGAGACGCTGCCCTTGCCGACGCCGATGGTCTCCGTCAGCGCCGAGCCGGAGGACTCGTGGCACATGTTGGAGCAGTCGGGGAGGTTGTTCGTGCCGAACTCGCGGGCGAACAGCTGGAGCAGGAACGCGGCCTCGTTGCTGGTGCGCCCGGAGGTGTAGAAGAGGGCCTCGTCGGGGGAGGCGAGGGCGGTCAGTTCCTCGGCGATGATCGCGAAGGCGCGCTCCCAGCTCACCGCCTCGTACCGGTCGGCGCCCTCGGGGAGGTACATCGGGTGGGTGATCCGGCCCTGCTGGCCGAGCCAGTAACCGCTGCGTCCCGCGAGGTCGGGGAGGGGGTGCGCGGCGAAGAACTCCGGGGTGACCCGGCGGAGCGTGGCCTCCTCGGCGACCGCCTTGGCGCCGTTCTCGCAGAATTCGGCCGTGTGTCGTCGGTCGCCTTCGGGCCAGGCGCAGCCGGGGCAGTCGAAGCCGTCCTTCTGGTTGACCTTGAGCAGGGTGCGCGCGGTGCGCCGCAGGCCCATCTGCTGCTGGGCGACGCGCAGGCTGTGGGCGACGGCGGGCAGTCCGGCGGCGGCGTGCTGGGCCGGTCCGACCCGGGGTGCGTCCTGGACCGGGTCACCGGTGGGCGGCTTGGTGGCCATGGCGTGCTCCCCTTCGGGCCGACTGCGGGGCGGTGCGGTCCTTGCCGCAGCCGCCCGTGTTCCTCCTACGATCCTGTCACGCGGCACCGACAGCGGCAGCGGCCCGGACGGGGCGGGACCGGTGGCGGCGGTGGTCCGGGGCCCGGCGCAGCCCGGTCGGTCGGGAATGTCAGTGGTCCGTGGCAGGATCGGGGGCGTGGCTGAGACGGCATCGAAGAAGACGGCAGACAACCGACCGCGCCTGCTCCTGATGGACGGGCACTCCCTGGCGTACCGGGCGTTCTTTGCGCTGCCTGCGGAGAATTTCACGACAGGGTCGGGGCAGCCGACGAACGCGGTGTACGGCTTCGCGTCGATGCTCGCGAACACGTTGCGTGACGAGGCGCCGACGCATTTCGCGGTGGCGTTCGACGTCTCCCGCAAGACCTGGCGTTCCGAGGAGTTCCCGGAGTACAAGGCGAACCGCTCCAAGACGCCCGACGAGTTCCGGGGGCAGGTCGAGCTGATCGGCGAGCTGCTGGACGCGATGCACGTGGACCGTTTCGCGGTCGACGGTTTCGAGGCGGACGATGTGATCGCCACGCTGGCCACGCAGGCGGAGGCGGCCGGTTTCGAGGTGCTGATCGTCACTGGTGACCGGGACTCCTTCCAGTTGATCACGGACAACGTGACGGTGCTCTATCCGACCAAGGGCGTCTCGGAGCTGACCCGTTTCACCCCCGCGAAGGTCGAGGAGAAGTACGGGCTCTCCCCGCGGCAGTACCCCGACTTCGCGGCGCTGCGCGGTGACCCGTCGGACAACCTGCCGGGCATCCCGGGGGTCGGTGAGAAGACGGCCGCGAAGTGGATCAACCAGTTCGGTTCCTTCGACGAGCTGGTCGAGCGGGCCGAGGAGGTCAAGGGCAAGGCCGGGCAGAATTTCCGCGACCATCTGGACGCGGTGCGGCTCAACCGCCGGCTGACCGAGATGGTCCGTGACGTGGAGCTGCCGAAGACCCCGCAGGACCTGGAGCGCGCGCCCTACGACCGTACGGCCGTGGCGGGTGTCCTGGAGGTCCTGGAGATCCGCAACCC
This sequence comes from Streptomyces sp. NPDC015144, assembly GCF_043079735.1. Classification (NCBI taxonomy): domain Bacteria; kingdom Bacillati; phylum Actinomycetota; class Actinomycetes; order Kitasatosporales; family Streptomycetaceae; genus Streptomyces; species Streptomyces sp. NPDC015144. The sequence goes on from NZ_JBIBUU010000003.1 coordinate 405,714, forward strand.
GAGCCTGCGTGAGCGGCTGCTGGCCGTCGACCCGGGGGCGGCCGAGGACGAGGCCCCGGCGCCGGCCGCGGGTGTCGAGCTGGACGGTGTGGTGCTGGGCGCGGGCGAGCTCGCCGGCTGGCTCGACGAGCACGGCGGGCAGCCGCTCGGTGTCGCCACGGTCGACGCGTGGGCGCTGGGCAGCGGCTCGGTCACCGAGATCGCGCTGGCCGCGGCGGACGGACCGGCCGCCTGGTTCGACCCGGCCCGGCTCGACGAGGGCGACGAGCGGGCGTTCGCCGCCTGGATCGCCGCCGCGGACCGGCCCAAGGTCATGCACAACGCCAAGGCCGCCATGCGGGTCTTCCCCGAGCACGGCTGGTCGGTCGACGGCGTCACGATGGACACCGCGCTCGCCGCGTACCTGGTCAAGCCCGGCCGCCGGTCGTTCGCGCTGGACGCGCTGACGGTCGAGTACCTGGGCCGTGAGCTGGCTCCCGCCGCGGCCGCCGACGGGCAGCTGGCCTTCGGCGCGGACGACCGGGCGGAGGCCGAGGCCCTGATGGCGCAGGCCCGCGCGGTGCTGGACCTGGGCGAGGCGTTCACGACCCGGCTGGTCGAGGTCGGCGCGGACAAGCTGCTGCGCGAGATGGAGCTGCCGACCTCCGCGCTGCTGGCCCGTCTGGAGCGGCACGGCATCGCCGCGGACCGGGCCCATCTGGAAGGGATGGAGCAGCAGTTCGCCGGTGCGGTGCAGCAGGCGGTGAAGGAGGCGCACGCGGCGGTCGGCCACGAGTTCAACCTCGGTTCGCCCAAGCAGCTCCAGGAAGTCCTCTTCGGTGAGCTGGGCCTGCCGAAGACGAAGAAGACGAAGACCGGGTACACCACCGACGCCGACGCGCTGGCCTGGCTCGCCGCCCAGACCGAGCACGAGCTGCCGGTGATCATGCTGCGCCACCGCGAGCAGGCCAAGCTGCGGGTCACCGTCGAGGGCCTGATCAAGACGGTCGCGCCGGACGGCCGCATCCACACCACGTTCAACCAGACCGTGGCGGCGACGGGCCGGCTCTCCTCCACCGACCCCAACCTGCAGAACATCCCGGTCCGTACCGACGAGGGCCGGGCCATCCGCCGCGGCTTCGTCGTCGGTGACGGCTTCGAGACGCTGATGACCGCCGACTACAGCCAGATCGAGCTGCGGGTCATGGCCCACCTCTCCGAGGACGCCGGTCTGATCGAGGCGTTCACCTCCGGCGAGGACCTGCACACCACGGTCGCCTCGCAGGTCTTCGGCGTCGACAAGTCGGCCGTCGACCCGGAGATGCGCCGCAAGATCAAGGCCATGAGCTACGGACTGGCCTACGGGCTCTCCGCGTTCGGCCTCTCCCAGCAGCTGAACATCGAGCCGGCCGAGGCGCGCGGCCTGATGGACACGTACTTCGAGCGGTTCGGCGGGGTCCGCGACTATCTGCACCGGGTGGTGGAGGAGGCCCGGTCCACGGGCTACACGGAGACGGTCTTCGGCCGCCGCCGCTACCTCCCCGACCTCAACAGCGACAACCGGCAGCGCCGCGAGATGGCCGAGCGGATGGCACTGAACGCGCCGATCCAGGGCACGGCCGCCGACATCGTGAAGGTCGCCATGCTCCAGGTCGACCGGGCGTTGACCGGGGCGGGGCTGAAGTCCCGGATGCTGCTCCAGGTCCATGACGAAATCGTCCTGGAGATCGCCGGGGGCGAGCGGGAGCGGGTCGAGGAGATCGTCCGTCACGAGATGTCCACGGCGGTGCGGCTCCGCGCCCCGCTGGACGTCTCGGTCGGTGTCGGTACGGACTGGGAGTCCGCCGCCCACTGAGCCGTGCGGCGGTCACCGGGCGGGCCGGGGGATCACCCCGCCGCCCGTCCGGTGACCTCCCGGGCGGGGTGCCGCGGCCGTCGCAGCCGGGCCCACGCCCCGTACAGCACCAGGCCCGCGGCCAGCCCCGCCCCGGCGCCGAAGCAGGCGGTCGGGACGATGTCCAGCGGGGTGTCGAGGTGTCCGAAGTACGCGTACCAGCGCGCGCAGCGGTGGGCGGTGCCGAGCAGCACGCAGACGCCGAGCAGGGCCGCCACGGCCCACCGCTCCCGGCGGTCCGGCACCGGCACGGACGGGGGCGTCGGCGCCGCCCCGGCCCGGCGCAGCCCCGAGACCGTGAACCACCCCAGTACCGCCAGCGCCACCGCCGAACTGCCGTACTGCACCAGCTGGAACACCGGGTACCCGCCGACGCTCCCGCCGAGCACCGGCACCAGGCGCACCCCCCAGCGCCCGTGATGGGTGAAGGCGTCCCAGACGACATGGGTGGCCGCCCCCAGGACCGCCGACAGGACGAACCACCCGGCCGCCCGCGGCCCCCGCGCGACGGGCCGCCCCCGGACGAAGGCGTGCACCCGCCCCCGCCAGGGCGCCGGCACCAGCCCCACCAGGGGGTCGCGCAGCAGCAGCCAGATCCCCACCGCGGCCGCCGCGATCAGCACATCGACCGTCAGCACGCCCCACACCGCGTGGGTGACCTCGCCGAACTCCATGGCGCCGGGAACCACGGAGTCCGCGAAGTACGTCAGATCGGGGGCGAAGGAACCCGCCACGAGTGCCGAGGCGAACAGCGGCCCCCGCGCGGTCCCGTCCCGGCGCATCCCCGGGAGCACCGCGGCGGCATGACTGAGTGTGAACGGCATGGCGGCAAGTATGGGCGACGTGTGCGGAGCATCCGGGCACGGCCGTACAACTTGCAGTCGGGAACGTGAAAAACAGGTAAGAACCGGTCAGTGCGCCGTGCCTTGGCCGTACGAGTTGCCGTAGGGTCGCCTGAGTCCGGCGCAGGGGAGCGCGGACCCGTCGAAGGGGAGGGGCCAGAGGTTATGGCAGCGCAATTCGGTCGCCGGCTTCGCAAGGGGGCGACCACGGCGGCCGTGGCCGCACTCGCCGTGGCGGCGCTCTCCGCATCGGGCGCCCCCGGAACCACGCTGGTCGGCGGCGGGAGCGACGACCCGCAGGCCACGGGCACCACGCCCGAGCCCGAGAACGGCGCGGCGACCGGGAACTCGCCGTACTACACGGAGCTTCCCCCGCTGAACACGCCGGACAGGCCCGGCGCATCGGCCGGCCTTCCCGTCACCGGCAGCGCGGAATCCGGCATCCCCGCCTCCGTCCTGGCCGCGTACAAGAAGGCCGAACGGACCGTCCGCGCCAGTGACGCCGCCTGCCGCCTGCCCTGGCAGCTGCTGGCCGCGATCGGCAAGGTCGAGTCCGGCCACGCCCGCGGCGGGCGGGTCGACGGCAACGGCACCACCTTCTCGCCGATCCTCGGCCCGGTCCTCGACGGCCGCGGCTTCGCGATGATCAAGGACACCGACAACGGGGCCTACGACGGGGACAGCACCCACGACCGCGCCGTCGGCCCGATGCAGTTCATCCCGTCCACCTGGGCCACCTGGGGCCAGGACGGCAACGGCGACGGCCGCAAGGACCCCAACAACGTCTACGACGCGGCGCTCGCCGCCGGGCGCTACCTCTGCGCCGGCTCCCGCGATCTGTCGCTCGCCGCCGACCTCGACCGGGCGGTCCTGAGCTACAACCACTCGGACGCCTATCTGCGCACCGTCCGCTCCTGGTTCGACTACTACAAGCGCGGCACCCACGAGGTCCCCGACGGCACCGGCGCCCTCCCGCCCGACCTCGGCTCCGGCACCGGCCCGACCCCTCCGCCGTCCAGGACGCCCGGCTCCGGCACGAAGCCGTCGAAGCCCTCGAAGCCGGGCGGCGGCCCGAAGGACCCCGACCCGAAGCCCACCCCGTCCGACACCCCGGCCGGCATCGAGAACGCCGGCACCGGCAAGCTGACCGCCACCGCGGGCGACGCCTTCGCCGAACGGATCGCCGTGCGGGCCGAGAACAAGAAGGGCGCCCCGCTCGCCAAGGTGTCGGTGACCTTCACCATCACCAGCGACACCGACGCCGCCTTCGCGGGCGGCGGGAAGACCGCCGTCGTGCGCACCGCGGCCGACGGCACCGCCACCGCCCCGGTGCTGAAGGCGGGCGAGAAGACCGGCATGTTCACCGTGCGGGCCTCGGTCACCGGCAGCTCGCTGCCGCCCGTCACGTACACGGCCACCGTCACCGCCCGGCGCGCCGACGCGATCGCCCGTACCGGTGACAAGGAGCTGACCGCCGCCCCGGGGGCCGCGTTCGCCGACACCGTCGGGCTCAAGGCCACCTTCAAGGGCGCGGCGGCGGCCGGTGTCACCGTCACCGCCACCATGATCACCGACGCCGAGAAGCCGGCCGAGAACGACAAGGGCCCCTACTTCAAGGACGCCGACGGCAAGCCCGTCCGCACCCTCACCGCCCTGCGCACCGGCGCCGACGGCACCCTGGAGCTGCCGAAGATCTACGCCGACGACACCGAGGGCACCTTCAAGCTGCGGCTCACCGCCGAGGGCGCGACGCTCGTCGTCGAGCTGAAGGTCGAGGACTCCGGGCCCACCGCGACCCCCTCGCCCGGCGAGAGCTCCGGCGAGGGATCCGGCACGGGCGCCACCCCCGCGCCGGGCGCGAGCCCCTCGGCCACCGGAACCCCCACGGCCACCGCGAGCCCCAAGGCGTCCACCGCCTGACCCGGCCCGCCCCACGGCACCGCCCCCAGCAGCCCCTCTGCCGCCACCCGGCAGAGGGGCTGCCGCGCGTGTTCTCATCTCGCGCCCGCGTTGCTACGGTGCCCCAACCCTGACGCCCCATCAGATCGATGTTCTCCGGGAGGACCCGCATGCGTGCTCTCGTCGCCGCCGCCATCGGACTGGCCGCGGCCCTCGCGCTCGTCCTCACCATCAGCGCGATCGGTGCCCCGCCCGGAAAGACCTCGCCCAAACCCCTGCTGACCACCGTCCCCGGCCCCAAGAACTAGGGGGTGGCACCATGCGCCGCCGAGCCAGCCTCGTCCTCCTGGCGTTCGCCGTCTTCTTCGCCGCCCTGTCCCCGCTGCTGCGCTGGTACGCCTTCCCCAGACTGGCGAAGATCCCGCCCAGCCAGTACCAGGAGACGGTGCTGGAGGCGAAGCCCGCCACCCTCCTCGACTACAACGACGGCATGAAGGTGAAGAAGGTCCCCAAGGTCACCATCGTGCAGACCCTCAAGGGCAACGTCGAGGAGTCCGAACGCATCGAACGCGACGCGGGCCGTGACGTCGTCGTCTGGGACGCCCTCAGCTACGTGGTCGGCCCGGACGGCAAGATGGTCTCCGAGATTCCCGAGCGCTACATCTTCGACGCCCACAGCCAGGCACCCGTCCACGCCACCGGCGAGATGGTCGACGGCGATCCCGTGCGGCGCGAGGGCATCGAGTTCAAATGGCCCTTCCTCACCGAGAAGCGCGACTACGAGTACTTCGACGCCCAGGCCCGCACCAGCTCGCCCATCCACTACAAGGGCACCCGCACCTTCCACGGCCTGGAGGTCTACTACTTCGAGCAGACCATCCCGTGGACCAAGGTCCCGATGCCGAAGAAGATGCCCATCCAGGGCGTCGGCCCGGAGCAGATCGCCAAGACCGGCATGACCCGCTGGTACACCACCAAGCGCATGTTCTGGGTGGACCCGGTCACCGGAGCCCCCGTCAACGGCGAGGAGATCCACAAGGAGGAACTCCGCAACGCCAGGAAGATGGGAATGCCCGAGGACACCATGACCGTGTTCGCCGGGCACGTGAAGATGCGCCCCGACTACGTCGAGTCCATCGTCGACCTGGTCAGCTCCCAGCGCCTGCTGGTCCTGCTGCTCACCTCGTACCTGCCCTGGGGCTTCCTCGCCCTCGGGGCCGCGCTGTTCGCCCTCGCCCTGTGGCTGGAGGCCCGCTCCCGCCGCCCGGACGGGTCCCCGGAGAAGACGCCCGCCGCTACCCCTGCCCCCGCCTGAGCCGCGCGCTGGTGAACCGGGTCGCCTCCGCCGTCGCCGGGTCCTCGGGCCACGGATGCTTCGGGTAGCGGCCGCGCAGCTCCGCCCGGACGGCCCGGTAGCCGTCCCGCCAGAACGACGCCAGATCCGCGGTGACCGCCGCCGGGCGGCCGGCCGGGGACAGCAGGTGCACCAGCACCGGCACCCCCGCCACCCTCGGCGTCTCGCGCAGCCCGAACAGCTCCTGGAGCTTCACCGCGAGCACCGGCTGCGCCCCGCCGTACTCCACCCGGACCCGGGAACCGCTCGGCACCTCGATCCGCTCCGGCGCCAGCTCGTCCAGCCGCACCGCCTCACCCGTCGCCCACGGCAGCAGCCGCCGCAGCGCCTGCCCCGCGTCGATCCGGGTCAGATCCGCCCGCCGCCGGGCCCGGGACAGCTCCGGCTCCAGCCACTGCCCGGCACACTCCAGCAGCGCGCCGTCGGACACATCCGGCCACGGCTCGCCCAGCTCGCGGTGGAGGAAGGCGAGCCGTTGACGCAACTGCTCGCTCTCCCGCGACCAGCGCAGCAGCCCCGGCCCCTCCCGCCGCAACCCCTCGACCAGCGCCTCGCGCACCGCACCGGGCGCCGGATCCCGCAACGGGCGCACCGCCAGCTCGACCGCGCCCAGCCGCTCCACCCGGCGCGCCACCACGTCGCCGTCCGCCCACCGCACCTCATCGCCGGACCGGAACAGATGCCCGGCCGCCTCCCGCGCCGTCCCCTCGTCGACCACCGCGGCCAGCCGCACCCGCGCCGACGCCGCGTGCGCCGGACGGTCGGCCACCGCGACCGCGAGCCAGGGCGCACCGCGCAGCCCCGAACCCTCCCCGGTCAGCGCGCCCGTCCCCGACACCATCAGGAACGCCCCCTCGCCCCGGGCCCGCGCCACCCGCTCCGGGAAGGCCAGCGCGGCCACCAGCCCCACCGCCGCGTCCTGCGGCCGCTCCCGCGCGAAGACCCCGCCGAGCGAGGCGGACAGCCGCCGCACCTCCTGCCGCCAGCGCGCCGCGTAGCCGTCGCCGCCCCGGCGCGCGGTACGCAGCGCCGCCGCCAGGTCGTCCCCGTACTCCCGGGGCGGTTCCTCGCTCAGCAGCGCCACCACCTCGGCCGCCAGCAGCCCGCCCACCTCGCCCGCGCCGTCCAGCAGCGCCCGCGCGAGCCGGGGGTGCAGGCCGAGCCGGGACATCCGTACGCCCCGGTCGGTCACCCGCCCCTCCGCGTCCACCGCGCCGATCGCCGCCAGCACCTCGCGCGCCGCGGCCATCGCCCCGGCGGGCGGCGGATCGAGCAGCGCCAGACCCGAGGCGTCCGGATCGCCCCAGCACGCCGCCTGGAGGGCGAACGCCGCCAGGTCCGCGACCCGGATCTCCGGGGACGGGAACGCGGCGAGCCGCCCGTCCTCCGCCTCCGTCCAGCACCGGTACACCGCCCCGGGCGCCTCCCGCCCGGCCCGGCCCGCCCGCTGCCGCCCCGCCGCCCGCGAGGCCCGCACCGTGGTGAGCGCGCTCAGCCCCCGGGCGTGATCGGTACGCGGCTCCCGGGCCAGCCCCGAGTCCACCACGACCCGCACCCCCGGGACCGTGAGCGAGGACTCCGCCACCGAGGTCGCCAGCACCACCCGCCGCCCGCCGGACGAACCGGCCAGCACCGCGTCCTGCACCGCCGCCGGGGCCCGCCCGTGCACCTGGAGCACCTCGGCGTCCACCCCCGCGAGCTGCCCGGCCACCCGCCCGATCTCGCCGACGCCGGGCAGGAAGCACAGCACGTCCCCGTCCCGCTCGGCCAAGGCCCGGCGCACCGTCGCGGCGACATGCGCCAACAGCGCCGGATCGACCCTCATCCCGTGCGGCGGCCGCACCGGCGCGGAAGGCGGCGCCCAGACCACCTCCACCGGGTGCGCGACCCCCTCCGCCTCGACCACCGGGGCGTCGCCCAGCAGCCGCGCCCACCCCGCCGCGTCCGTCGTCGCGGACGCGGCGACCAGCCGCAGCTCGGGCCGCAGGGTCTCCCGCACGTCCAGCAGGAACGCGGCGACCGTGTCCGCGTCCAGATGCCGCTCGTGGCACTCGTCGACGATCACCACGTCCACCCCGGCCAGCTCCTGGTCGCGCTGGAGCCGCTGGAGCAGCACCCCGGTGGTCACCACCTCCACCACCGTGCCCGGCCCCACCACGCGCTCCCCGCGCACCGTGAAGCCCACCCGTTCACCGGACCGCTCCCCGAGGAGCCAGGCCATCCGCCGCGCCGCCGCCCGCGCGGCGATCCGCCGGGGCTCGGCGACCACCACCCGGCGCACCGGGCCGCCCCCGACCAGCCCGGCCAGCACCAGCGGGACGAGCGTCGTCTTGCCGGTGCCGGGCGGCGCGCAGAGCACCGCCGTCCCGCGGTCGTCGAGGGCCCGCTCCAGGGCGGGCAGCGCGGTGCGTACGGGCAACTGGTCCAGGGCGTCGGTACGGATCACGCCCCCAGTCTCGTACGCCGCCGGACCGGTCCGGTACGCGCGGGGGCGGGGCCCGGCCGCGTACGCGGACGAAGGCTTCAGTCCCGGACGCAGACGAAGATCGCGGTGCCCGGGATGAGGTTGCCGCGCAGTGGGGACCAGCCGCCCCACTCCTGGTGGTTCCAGGCCGGCCACTCCGGCTCGACCAGGTCCACCAGCCGGAAACCGCCCGCCACCACGTCCCGCACCCGGTCGCCCAGCGTCCGGTGGTGCTCGACGTACACGGCCTCGCCCCGCTCGTCCTGCTCGACGTAAGGGGTGCGGTCGAAGTAGGAGGCCGCGACGGAGAGGCCCTCCGGGCCCGGCTCGTCCGGGAACGCCCAGCGGATCGGGTGCGTCACCGAGAAGACCCAGCGCCCGCCCGGCCGGAGCACCCGGCGCACCTCGCGGAAGACCCGCACCGGGTCGGCGACGAACGGCACCGCCCCGTAGGCGGAGCACGCCAGGTCGAAGGAGCCGTCCCGGAACGGCAGCACCCCGGCGTCCGCCTCCACCAGCGGAACCCCGCCGCCGATCCGCAGGGCGTGCTGCAACTGGCGGTGCGAGAGGTCCACCGCCACCGGGCGGGCACCCCGGGCGGCGAGCCAGCGCGAGCACTGCGCGGCCCCGGCGCCGATCTCCAGGACGTCCAGCCCGCGCAGCCCGGCGGCGGGGCCCAGCAGCCCGGCTTCCGCCTCGTCGAGCCCCTCCGGGCCCCAGACGAAGCGGTCGTCGCCGAGGAAGTCGCCGTGGTCGCTCTGGTACTCGTCCGCGTTCCGGTCCCACCAGCCGCGACTGGCCCGGCTGCTCTCGGTCTCCGACGCCGCGCGGCGGGTCGCCTCGGGCTCGGCCGCGTAGATCTCTTGGCTCATCGTGTCCGTCGTTGTAGTTTGCCTTCACCCCGCCGCATGCGGGGCGCACCAGGGGGTACGTGTGAGTACGGTGCCCGTGCCCACGGATTCTTCCGGTACGGATCCGGCCACGGGGCGCACGAGTTGTGCCTGATATGCGCCGGAGCGCCCCCGGTGTGCGCCTTCGCGCATTGACCGTGCCCGGCTGCCCCCGTATGCTACAAGTTGCGCCGCGAGCCTGCGCGCCTCAGACCTAGCAGGCCGCGCTCGCATCTGTTGCATGCCCCTCGGTTCACGAGGCGCCTCCCGCCGAGCGGGGCGGGCGCTTCCCGAGCTGTCCGGAATTCGGCAGAGGTGATACGGGCTCCCGGCGTAGCAGTACCTACGACTCACTGTCCGTACCGGAGCCCTTTCCCACATGACGAGCAGCACCGAGACCACCGCCACCACCCCGCAGGTAGCGGTCAACGACATCGGTAACGAGGAAGCCTTCCTCGCCGCGATCGACGAGACGATCAAGTACTTCAACGACGGCGACATCGTCGACGGCGTCATCGTGAAGGTCGACCGGGACGAGGTCCTGCTCGACATCGGTTACAAGACCGAAGGCGTCATCCCCTCCCGCGAGCTCTCGATCAAGCACGACGTCGACCCGAACGAGGTCGTCAAGGTCGGCGACGAGATCGAGGCCCTGGTTCTCCAGAAGGAGGACAAGGAAGGTCGCCTCATCCTGTCCAAGAAGCGCGCTCAGTACGAGCGTGCCTGGGGCACGATCGAGAAGATCAAGGAAGAGGACGGCATCGTCACCGGTACCGTCATCGAGGTCGTCAAGGGTGGTCTCATCCTCGACATCGGCCTCCGTGGCTTCCTGCCGGCCTCCCTCGTCGAGATGCGTCGTGTCCGCGACCTCCAGCCCTACGTGGGCAAGGAGCTCGAGGCCAAGATCATCGAGCTGGACAAGAACCGCAACAACGTGGTCCTGTCCCGCCGCGCCTGGCTGGAGCAGACCCAGAGCGAGGTCCGCCAGACGTTCCTCACGACCCTGCAGAAGGGCCAGGTCCGCTCCGGCGTCGTCTCCTCGATCGTCAACTTCGGTGCGTTCGTGGACCTCGGCGGCGTCGACGGTCTCGTGCACGTCTCCGAGCTGTCCTGGAAGCACATCGACCACCCCTCCGAGGTCGTCGAGGTCGGCCAGGAGGTCACGGTCGAGGTCCTCGACGTCGACATGGACCGCGAGCGCGTCTCGCTGTCGCTCAAGGCGACGCAGGAAGACCCGTGGCAGCAGTTCGCCCGCACGCACCAGATCGGGCAGGTCGTTCCCGGTAAGGTCACCAAGCTCGTTCCCTTCGGTGCGTTCGTGCGCGTCGACGAGGGCATCGAGGGTCTGGTCCACATCTCCGAGCTGGCCGAGCGCCACGTGGAGATCCCGGAGCAGGTCGTCCAGGTCAACGACGAGATCTTCGTCAAGGTCATCGACATCGACCTCGAGCGCCGCCGCATCAGCCTCTCGCTGAAGCAGGCCAACGAGTCCTTCGGTGCCGACCCGGCCTCGGTCGAGTTCGACCCGACCCTGTACGGCATGGCCGCGTCCTACGACGACCAGGGCAACTACATCTACCCCGAGGGCTTCGACCCCGAGACCAACGACTGGCTCGAGGGCTACGAGGCGCAGCGCGAGGCGTGGGAGACCCAGTACGCCGAGGCGCAGCAGCGCTTCGAGCAGCACCAGGCCCAGGTCATCAAGTCCCGCGAGGCCGACGAGGCCGCCGCTGCCGAGGGCGCTGCCGCCCCGGCCGGTGGTGCCCCGGCCGCCTCCGGCGGCAACGGTGGCGGCTCGTACTCCTCGGAGTCGGCGGACAACTCCGGCGCCCTGGCGTCGGACGAGGCCCTGGCCGCCCTGCGCGAGAAGCTGGCGGGCGGCCAGAGCTGACGCTCTGCCCCCTCCGGTCGGTGATCGACCGCAGTAGCTGAAAGTGAGGCCCGCTCCCTTCGGGGAGCGGGCCTCATGCGTGTCCGCGGGGGGCCGCTACGGGGTGACGGCGATGTTGGTCAGCCCCTTGCCGCCGGTCACCGTGTTGCTGCTGTAGACGGTGGTCGGGCAGCCGGAGCCGTAGTTGGTGACGTTGACCGCGAGGCGTTTGTCGCCGGTGGCGCCGGTCAGGTCGGAGGTGTTGTTCCGGAAGACGGTGCCGCAGCCCCAGCCGCTCTGCTGGGTGTGGGTCTCGTAGCCGTTGTTGCTGGTACGGGTGCCCTTGTTGTTCTCGACCAGGACGTCGTTGCCCTTCACGTCGACCCAGGAGTCGTCGAAGTGGGCGCCGGTCAGCCCGCCGCCGTCGAAGGTGTTGCCGACGATCCTGACCCCGGTGGTGCCCTCCTTGACGTCGACGTTCTCGCCGCCGACCCCCGGCCCGATCGTGTTGTTCAGGATCTGCACCCGGTCGCTCCGGTCGGAGAGGTCGTTGGCGGTGCCGACGTAGACGCCCTCGCCCATGCCGCGTCCGTCCCGCCCGGTGTCGTAGATCCGGGAGTTCTTGATGACGCCGTCCTTGCTGGACGTGCGGAAGTGGACGCCCTCCATGGTGAGTCCGTGCACGGTCACCGAGTCGATGACGACGCCGGTGGCGGCGTCGGCCATGATGCCCTTCTGGCCGCCGGTGACGGTGATGCCCTGGACGGTCCAGTAGGAGGCGCCGTTGAGGTGGAGCCCGTAGCCGCCGCTCGCGGTGAGGACCGCCCTGGCCGAGCCGGTGAGGGTGATCCGGGCGCCGGCGGTGGCCGGGACGGTTGCCTTGAAGTTGCCGGTGTAGGTGCCGTCGGCGAGCCGGATCGTGTCGCCGGGGGAGGCGGCGGCGAGGGCGGACTTGAGCTGGGCGGCGGTGCTCACATCGACGGCCGCGGCCGTACCGGCCGCCGTGGCGGTGGTGGAGGCGACGGCGAGGCCGCTGGTGGCGAGGGCGGTGGCCAGCAGGGCCGGGAGCAGCGTGCGGGTGCGCATGGGGGGTGCCTTCCCGTCGAAGGAGTTCGAGGTTCTCGTACATGAATGTGGGGCGAGTCTCTGAACTTGCTGCCCAGTGACGGTAGGGACGCGGTGCGACCGTGTCAATGTCTGGACCAATGCCCGGCGGGGCGCCGGTCCGGCGTTCGGGGCGAAGGCGGGAACGCATGTGTGGTGCGGGTGGGGCGGGTGAGGTTGGGTGCGGCCCGTTGCCGGTGCCGGTGGTTCCGTACGGCTCTCAACTCCGTTGATTCTTCGTGCTGTTCGGGCTTCCGGCGGTCAACGCGGCTGCTTCCGGGCGCCGGTGTGGAAGGGATCGGGGCAGGGGCGTGCGAGTACCGTTGTCCCCGCTCCGGCGCTTCCGTGCGCCGCCCGGCATGAACCGGCGGGTGAAGGGGCACAGTCCGGGAATGCATGTGCGCTGCCGGACGTTCTTCCCGACGAATACGAGGAGGAGCGGTAACCGTGCCTGATCCGCAGAGTTTGTACGAATGGGAGCCCAAGGGCCTGGCCGTCGTCGACATGGCGCTCGCCCAGGAGTCGGCCGGCCTGGTCATGCTCTACCACTTCGACGGCTACATCGACGCGGGCGAGACCGGCGAGCAGATCGTGGACAACGTGCTCGACTCGCTGCCGCACCAGGTCGTGGCCCGCTTCGACCACGACCGCCTCGTCGACTACCGCGCACGGCGCCCGCTGCTGACCTTCCGGCGCGACCGCTGGACCGCCTACGAGACCCCGACGCTGGAGGTCCGCGTCGTGCAGGACACGACGGGGGCACCGTTCCTGATGCTGTCGGGCCCCGAGCCCGATGTGGAGTGGGAGCGGTTCGCCGCCGCCGTCGAGCAGATCGTCGAGCGTCTCGGCGTCCGCCTCGCGGTGAACTTCCACGGGATCCCGATGGGCGTCCCGCACACCCGCCCCGTCGGTCTCACCCCGCACGGCAACCGCACCGACCTCATGCCCGGCCACCGCACCCCCTTCGACGAGGCGCAGGTGCCCGGCTCCGCGGCGGCCCTGGTGGAGTACCGGCTGATGGAGGCCGGACACGACGTCCTCGGCGTCGCCGCCCACGTCCCGCACTACGTGGCCCGCTCCGCGTACCCGGACGCGGCACTCACCGCGCTGGAGGCCATCACGGCCGCCACCGGCCTGGTCCTGCCCGCCGTCGCCCACGCCCTGCGCACCGAGGCGCACCGCACCCAGACCGAGATCGAGCGGCAGATCGGCCAGGGCGACGAGGAGCTGGTCTCGCTCGTCGAGGGCCTTGAGCACCAGTACGACGCGGTCGCCGGGGCCGAGACCCGCGGCAATCTGGTCGCCGAGCCGGTGGACCTGCCGTCCGCCGACGAGATCGGCCTGGAATTCGAGCGCTTCCTCGCGGAGCGCGAGGGCGACGTCTGACCGTTCCCGACCGCCGTGCCCCGGGCAGGGGCACCAGGCCCTGCCTTCACACTGCCGCCCTCCGTGCCCGGCCTCCGGCCGGACGACGGCACCGTGAGGACAGGGCCTATGCTTCCGGGCATGCTGAAGGTGGGCCTGACCGGCGGGATCGGCGCCGGCAAGAGTGAAGTGTCACGGCTGCTCGTCGGGTACGGGGCCGTGCTGATCGACGCGGACCGGATCGCCCGGGAGGTCGTCGAGCCGGGGACCCCGGGGCTCGCCGCCGTGGTAGCCGAGTTCGGCGAGGAGGTGCTCGCCGCCGACGGCACCCTCGACCGGCCGAAGCTCGGCTCGATCGTCTTCGCCGACGCCGACCGGCTCGCCGCGCTCAACGCGATCGTGCACCCCCTGGTCGGTGCCCGCTCCGCGGAGCTGGAGCGGGCGGCGGGGCCGGACTCGGTCGTCGTCCACGACGTCCCCCTGCTCACCGAGAACGGCCTGGCGCCCCTCTACGACCTGGTCGTCGTCGTGGACGCGAGCCCCGCGACCCAGCTCGACCGGCTGGTGCGGCTGCGCGGCATGACCGAGGCCGATGCCCGCGCCCGGATGGCCGCCCAGGCCACCCGTGAGCAGCGGCGCGCCGTGGCCGATCTGATCGTCGACAACGACGGACCCCTGGCCGGGCTGGAGCCGCAGGTGCGCGAGGTCTGGGCGGAGCTGACCCGGCGGGCCGCCGAGGCCGGCTGACCCGTACGGAATACCGGGCCGGTGGCGGGCGTTGCAGATCCGACGGGGCCAGGTTTCGTGTGCGACGCGACCGTGAGGCCCGGAGGGAAGGACGAGAGCGTGCCCGAGAGGACCCCGGAGACCGACGTCATCGACTTCCGCGCGGCCGAACGGCTGCTGGACGCGCGTGATCCGCGAGGCGCGGTGAAGCTGCTGGATTCGGTGATCGCGGCCCATCCGGAGAACACCGCGGCCCGGCTGCTGCGGGCCCGCGCCTTCTTCGCCGCCGCCCAGCTCCGCCCCGCCGAGCTCGAATTCGAGCTGGTCCTGGAGCGCGAGCCGGACAACGCCTTCGCGCACTTCGCGCTGGCCCGCACCTTCGAGCGGTCCGGCCGCACCGACCGGGCCGCCCGGCACTTCCGGCTGGCGGCGGCGCTGGACCCGAACCCGGAGTACCTGAAGGCGGCCCGCTTCCCGGCGCAGGACTGAGCGGGCGGCGGCCGCCACCGGGCGCCGGCCCCGCTCAGTGCCCGTACCGCCCGCGTCCGCCGTGGTCGGGCTCGTACGGCGGGATCCTGCGGCCCGGCTGGTAGTGCGGGCCCTGGCGCATGTGGTGGACGATCACCGCCAGGTCCACCAGGACCAGCAGGAGCAGCAGTCCGCAGGCGACGGCCCAGCCGTCCCGGTCGGCCAGGGTGAAGGCGACCAGGCCGAAGAGGGCCCAGGCCAGGCCCCATAGACTCAGCCAGAGCCGCAGCCGCAACGGGCTGCGGGCCGTCATCGGTTCATTGCCGGTACGCATGGAGCATCGCCTCTCCTACCAGGATGGACCCGCGACGGTGTTTCGGCGCAGGCGACGTCTGATCGAGGGGAACGCGCGTGAACGGCACATCGTGGGAGGACCGCACCGGCCGCCGGGCAAGGGTGCGGGGCTGTCTGCTGGGCGGGGCGATCGGGGACGCGCTGGGCAACCCGGTGGAGTTCCTGTCCCTGGCCGGGATCCGGCGCGCCCACGGCGAGCACGGCGTTCCGGGGCTCCTCCCGGACGACGAGGGCGTCGTCGGGCGGGTCACGGACGACACACAGATGACCCTGTTCACCGCGGAAGCGCTGATCAGGGCCCACTCCCTGGCGATGGCGAAGGGGAGCGGCCAGGGCGGCCACCACGACGGCGGGGCCACGGCCCGTACCGTGCGGAACGCCTATCTGCGCTGGCTGGACACCCAGACCCACCCCGCGCCGCCGGCCCGGGGTGGCGACGACCCGGTACGGACCGGCTGGCTCCGGCAGCAGCCCTGGCTCTACGCGCGCCGCGCCCCCGGAAACGCCTGCCTGACCGGGCTCGCCACCGGCCACGTCCCCGAACCGGCCGACCGCCTCGGCGGGCACGGCCCCGTCAACACCGGCTCCAAGGGGTGCGGCACGGTGATGCGCTCGGCCCCCTTCGGGCTGGTGGGGCTCGACCCCGACGAGGCGTTCCGGCTGGCCTACTGGTGCGCGCAGATCACCCACGGCCACCCGACCGGCGCGTACGCGGCCGGGGCCTTCGCCGCGATCGTCGCCCACCTCCTGGAGGGCGACTCGACGGAGGGCGCCGTGCTGCGGGCCATGGAGCTGCTGCGCCGCCACCCGGGCCACGAGGAGACCTCCACGGCGCTGCGGGCCGCCCTCGACCTGGCCGCGCGGGGCGCGCCGACCGGCGAGAAGGCGGAGAGCCTGGGGGCGGGCTGGGTGGCCGAGGAGGCGCTGGCCATCGCCGTGTACGCCGCGCTGGTGCTGCCCGGCGCGGACCAGGTCGCCGAGGCGCTGCGGCTCTCGGTCAACCACTCGGGCGACAGCGATTCCACCGGCTCGGTCTGCGGCAACCTGCTCGGCGCCCGCCACGGCGACGTGCACCTTCCGGCGTCCTGGCTGGTGGCGACCGAGGGCCGGGCGGTCATCGGCGAGCTGGCCGACGACCTCTGCCTGGAGTTCGAGGGCACGGTGGCCTGGCCGGCCGGCCGGTACCCGGCGTACTGACGGGACGGGAGCGCCGTCCGCCGGTACGCCGGGGGCGGGCGGCGCGTCAGTCGGTGAGGAGCTTGGCGCGCAGCTTGGCCACCGTGGCGTCGTCGATCCGCAGTCCCTTGCTGACGTAGCTGTCGAAGTCGCCGTAGATCTTGTCGACCTGGTCGAACGCGGCGCGCAGCCAGCTCAGTTCGACGGCCTTCGGGTTGCCCAGGTAGTCGTTGCTGGCGAGGAAGTCCGCCTCGACGGTCTCGCGCGGGACGCCGAGCAGGGTGAGCAGGACGGCGGTGCTCCAGCCGGTGCGGTCCTTGCCCGAGCTGCAGTGGTAGACCGTGGCGCCGGAGTCGTTGTTCGCGACGGCGGTGACGAGGTCGCGGAAGGCGTAGTCGGCGCCCACGAAGTTGACCATGAACGGGTAGCCGATGGACTGGCCGAGGTCGGACGAGCCGGAGAACAGCCCGGCCGCGATGGCCTCGGCCAGCGTCATCAGCGCCGAGTCGTGGAAGCGGATGCCGTGGTCGAGCGTGACGACGTCGGCGACCTGGTACGTCACCCCGGCGGGCAGCCGGTCCGGGTCCTGGTACCGCTCCACGGCGTTGCGGAGGTCGATGTCGAGGGTGAGGCGCTGGGAGAGCAGCTGCTGCTGCTCGGCGTCGCTGAGCTTGTTGATCTTGTTGGAGCGGTAGACCAGGCCGGGGCGCACCCAGCGGCCGTCGGCGGTGCGGTAGCCGCCGATGTCCCGGAAGTTGCGGGCGGAGTCGATGCCGGCCGAGCGCTCGGCGACGACGAGCGGGGAGCCGCTGTCCGGCACCAGGCGGAAGTACCAGCGTGTGGGTCCGGCGAGGGTCCCGGCGGGGACGGTCAGCGAGCCGGTGCCGGGCGCGGTGCCCACCGGGGCGCCGGTGGTGGCGTCGGGGGAGGTGGTGGCGGTGACGGTGACCGATCCGGCGCCGGACGCCCAGGAGAGCGTGTAGCCGCCGTCGGCGGTGCGCTTCGCGGTGGCCGAGGTGAACGGCACGGCGGCCCGCGTGGCGGCCTGCGCGCTCGCCGCGGGGGCCCGGTCGGCGGTGGCGGCGAGCGCGGGCGGGGTGAGCAGTGTGCCGGTGAGCAGGGCGGCCGCGACGGCTGCCTGGGCGATGCGGTGCGTGCGCATGATGCTCCTTGTCTGCGCCCCGGTCGGGGCGTGGCGGGGGGTCAGGAGGTGGGGGCGGCGGTGCACGGTGCGGCGCCGCAGACATTGATGACACGGCCGGTGGTCAGGAAGGTGGCCTTCTGCCGACGCGCGTCCGAAGAGTTGCGGGGATCGGAGTGCGGGTCGTGGCCGTACTCCGGCCCGGTGGGCGGGGTGTTGGTGACCGGCGGGGAAGGGGTGCCGCTGTCCCACACCGTCATCGCCGAGCCCCGGTACGGGAGTTGGTCGCGCCCGAGCCGCCCGATGCCCCAGTACGGGACGGTGTCCGGGCTGCGGCCGGGGGCGAGGGCCGGGGTGATCAGCCGGGCGCCGATGGTGCGCGCCTCCACCTCGGCGGCGGCGTTGGCGACCTGGTGGTCCCCGTACGCGATGTGCATCAGCACCTGGTGGCGGTCGGTGAGGTGGGCCGCGTAGCCGTTGGTCTCGCCGCGGTCCCAGACCATCTGGAAGAGCTGGAGCACGATCTGCTGGCGCAGCTTGTCCGGGTAGGAGGCGTCCAGGATCTGCTGGAACGGTGCGAAGTCGGCGCTGCGGTTGAGGAGCAGGCCGTAGTTCATGCCGGTGACGCCGAGGACGCCGCGCCGGATGTCGGGCGAGGCGGCGAGCAGGGCCCCGCCGAGGATCCCGCCCTGGCTGTTCCCGTCGTAGCCGATGCCGCGCCGGATGTCGACGAGCGGTCGGCCGTTCGTGTCGCGGAAGGCGGGGTCGGCGGTCAGCCCGGCGGGGTGGATCAGGGCGCGGGCGAGGAAGAGGGCGTTCAGCAGGCCCTGTTCGGTGCGTTCGGGGACGGCCGGGAAGAGGCTGGGATCGGTCAGCGCGCCGACCACCACGGGGATGTCCGCCTCGGCCATCCCGATCCAGTCCGTCGCGCAGAAGGTGAAGTTGTGCTCCGCCGCCATGTCCTTGACGTTGCCCGCGCCGACCTCCGCGCGGCGGCCGAGGAGGCCGTGCCCGTAGAGCGCCGGGTGGGCGGGGGACCGGAACGCGGAACGCGGTATCTCGCACCGGAACTCGGCGAGCTGGGTGCTGCCCGCCAGGTGCCGGGGCAGCCCGTCGCGGCCGCGGTGCAGTACGGAGCCGGGCGGGCCGCCGGGCTCGTCCAGGTAGCCGGGCACCTCGATCCGGCCGGTCACCTCGCGGGCGATCCGGGGGTCCTGCTCGGCGGTGAAGTCGGTGACACCGGTGACGGTGTACGCCGGTGACCGGCCGCCGAGCCGGCGGAACGCGTCGTCGCGCACGGCGAAGAGGTCACCGCTGAGGCTCCGGGTGCTCGCGACGGTGAAGTCCCAGGCGAGGTAGAGCCCTTCGGTCCGTACCCCGGCCCGGCGCAGCGCCGTCAGCGCGGGCCGCAGCCGGTCCTGCCGGGCGCGCAGCGGGTGCCCGGTGGGCAGGGCCGCTCCGGCGACGGCCGCGAACGGTGCGGCGGCCGGGATCGTGTCCCCGGCCCGGTCCCGGAGGCCGCGCAGGGCCACGGCGTAGTGGTGGCCCTCGTGGAGGTTGCGGGCGGGGTGGATCAGCAGGGCCCGGCGGGCGGGGTCGGTGGCGTTGGCGTCGGCCTCGGCCCAGTACGGCCACCGCCGGCCGGTCGTGGTGTCCAGCAGGACCACCGGGGCGTCCGGGGCGAGGGAGCGGCCGATGTCGGTGAGCGGGGCCGTTCCGGTGGCCGCCGGGTCGAGGCCGGGGACGTGCGCGATCAGCGTCGAGCCGGGGGAGAAGCCGTCGGAGCGGTTCCAGGCCGTCGGGTCGACGGGGCGGCCGGCGGCGCCGGGCGGCAGCGCGGCGGTGTCGAAGGCGACCCGGCGGCCGGTGTCGGTGGCCGGATCGGGCCGGGTGTACCAGTCGTTCGGGAACGGCAGCAGGCACTCGGTGGGGGCCAGCGGGTCGCAGCCCGCCCCGGACGCCCCGGCGGCGCGGGCCGCGGGGGCGTCCGGGACGAGCAGGGCGGCGGCGCCGAGCGCCACCGCCAGCAGCCCGCGCAGCAGACGGTGACGCAAGGCCGGTCAGCTCCCCTGGATGTGCGCGCCGATGATGGCGGCGTAGTTGGCCTCGCCCCTCTTGTTGGGGTGCAGCGGGGCGGCGGCCGCGGTCGGTACGTACCCCTCGACCCACTTGTCCGACGGGGCCTGGCAGGAGTCGTGGCCCTTGCTGGGGGTGGCGAGGTCGATGTACTCGGCGCCGTGCGCGGCGCTCTGCTCGGCGATCACCGTGTTCATCCGGTCGACGCTGCCCTGGAGGAAGTCGGCGTCCACCGGGAGCACCGGCTGGAGCGGCCAGCAGCCGCCGGGCTTGATGTACAGCCCGTACCCCGTGACGATCACCCGGGCCTGCGGCGAGCGCTGGTGGATCGCGTCCAGCACGGTGCCGAGCTTCGGCGCGAACGCGGCGATGCGCTGCCCGATCTGGTCCACCCCGCCCTCGTTGTACTTCTCCTTGCACGGAGTGGCGTTCGGGTCGAGGGTGGTGCACTTCTGCGCGATGCCGACCAGGCCGGCGTCGTTGCCGCCGATGGTCAGCGTGACCAGGTCGGTGTCGGCGCGCAGCGCGTCGAACTGGGGCGGCGCCGAACCCATCGGGATGTCGAGCACCGACAGCGACTGCGCCTCGGTCATGTGCTTGGACGCGGCGCCGCTGCAGGTCACGTCGGTCAGCGACGCGCCGAGCCGGGAGGCGAGCTCGTGCGGATAGTTGTGCGTGGAGCGGCCGCAGGCCAGCGGGCCCGTGAAGTCCGGGATGAGCGGACCGGAGGCCATCGAGTCGCCGAGCGCGACGTAGGAGAGGGCACCGGCCTCGGCGGCGGAGGCCGGAACCGCACCCGTCCCCACGGCCAGACCGGCCAGGGAGAGCACCCCGGCAGCAGTTCTGACGGTCCGACAGAAACCCTTGTTCTGGGGCAGGTTCACAACATCCTCCGACGGTGGGGGCGGGACGTGGCATGGCGTGTGACGCGGGCCATCATGCAGACTCGGGTGCCGTCGTTTAACTGGTGGGTAACGCAGACTTCCGCGGGGGAACTTGTGACGCGTGACAACCGGCCGCCCGTCGCCACGGGGGAGTCCGGCACCACGGAAGGGCCGAAGGGCCGGCCGCTGGCCATCGCCGGGCGTCCGGTGGCCGCCCAGCTGAGAGCCCGGGTGCCCGCCCTGACCGGCCGGGTCGTGGCCCGGCTCCTCGCCGATCTGCCGGTCTACGCCGACCTGCCGCACGAGGAGATCTCCGGCGACATCGCCGACATCGTCCAGCACAATCTGCGGCTCTTCGCCGATGTCGTCGAGCACCGCCGCCCCGCCACCGACGCCGAACTCGCCCAGCAGCGCGACTCCGCGGCCCAGCGCGCCGAGGAGGGCGTGCCGCTGGACGCGATCCTCACCGCCTACCAGGTCGGCACCGCGATGTGCTGGCAGGAGACCGCGAAGGGGGCGCTCCCCGGCGACCTGCCCACGGTCCTGGAGATCATGGACCGCATCATGGTCCTCCAGCAGCAGCTGACCTCCGCCGTCAGCGGCGCGTACCTGGAGGCCCGGCAGATCCTCGACAGCCAGGACCACGGCGGCCGGCACGCTCTGATGGCCGCGCTATTGACCGGCGAACCCCTGGACCGGTTCGCCCACCGCACCGGACTGCGCCCGGCCGCCCGCTACCTCACGATGACGCTCTCGCTGGCCCCGCACCCCGACGAGCTGAACCAGCCGCCGGGGCCGGGCGCGGGCGTCGCCGCCCGGCGCAAGATCCGCCGCGTCCGCACGGCCCTGGACCACTTCGCCGGTACGCCGGTGCTCACCGCCCTCGACGCCTCCGGCGGCACGGTGCTGCTGCCCGCCGCCGGGCCGCCGCGCTGGCACGGGCCGGGCGGGCTGTCCGAGCTGATCGAGGAGGCGGCCCGCGCGGCCGGGGTGCCCATCACGGCCGCGGCGGAGACCGCCGAACCGGAGGCGGTGCCGTCCGCCGTGGCCCGCAACACCGAGATCGTCGAGCTGGTCGTCCGTACCGGACGGCCACCGGGCCTGTACCGGCTGGCCGATGTGTTGCTGGAGTACCAGCTCAGCCGCCCCAGCGAGGCCCTGCGCGGGCTCGCGCGGCTCCTGGACCCGCTGGAGGCGAAGCCGGAGCTGCTGCGCACCCTGGAGACCTACCTCGAACTGGGCCTGGACCGGCGGGCCACCGCGGCGGCCCTGCACATCCACCCCAACACCGTCGACTACCGGATCCGCCGCATCGACCGGCTGACCGGGCTCTCCCCGGCCCGCCCGGCCGATCTCCAGCACCTCAGCGCGGCGCTGGTGGCCCGCCGTTCGGTGTGAGCGGGGGCGCGGACGGAACCCCGCCGGGCGGCCGTTCGTTCGACCGCACATGAGCGGACAACGGGTACGTGAGGGCTATACGGGTACGGGTCCCGGCGCGATCACGCCGGACGGCTGCGCCGTCGAGCTGTACCGGCGGCTGCCGGTGAGGGACGAGCCGGACGTGATCGCCGCGGCCGTGCCCGCCGGGGCGAGCATCCTGGAGCTGGGCTGCGGAGTGGGCCGGGTGACCGGTCCGCTGGCCGAGCGGGGTTTCCGGGTCACCGCCGTGGACGAGTCCCCACAGATGCTGGAGCACGTGCGGGGCGCCGTCCGTACCGTGTGCGCCCCGATCGAGTCGCTGGACCTCGGCAAGGAGCGGTTCGACGTGGTGATGCTGGCCTCGTTCCTGGTCCACGCGGGCGACGAGCGGGTCCGCGACGGGCTGCTGCGCACCTGCCGCGGACACGTCGCGGACGGCGGCGTCGTGCTTCTCCAGCGCGAGGGCGCCGACTACCGCCTGGACCTGCCGAAGGAGCGGACCTACCCGGAGGGCCACACCGTACGGATCGTCTCCGCGGAGCCGGTGGGCGACGGGGTGGACTCCATCCACGTGGAGTACGTCTTCGACGACGCGCGGTGGACGCAGACGTTCCGGTCGCGGGAGCTGTCGAAGGAGCGGTTCGAGGCATGTCTGGCGGAGGCCGGGCTGGCCGTCGACCGGTACCTCACGGACGACGGCATCTGGGTGCGTGCCGTGCCCGTGCGGGTCGTTCCCTGAAGGAGCGGTCCCGGCCGACGCGGTCAGTGGACCGTCGTGAAGCTGCGCCAGAGCAGGGCGGGCGGTGCCTTGACGTCGCTGAGCGACCGTCCGAGGTAGGTCGTGCCCGGGCCGGTGCAGTCGCGCGTGCGGTAGAGGACGAGGTCGACCAGCGTGTTGTTGGTGATCGCCTTCGCACCCGGGGCGAGCCGGTGGCACCCCTTCACGGGCGGGCTGTTGATCGTGACCACCGCGTTCCGCTGCGTCGAGTAGATGACCGGCCCGACCGCGGTCCGGCCGAGGCCGGAGCAGCCTGCGACGGTGAGGGTCAGGAGCGCGGTCCCGGCCGCGATGCCGAGGCGGCGGCGTCGATGGGCGATCACGGGCATGGGCGGATCCTCGTCTGTCTGTCGCTCGTGCGGGGCTGATACGTCCGACTGTCCTGTCCGGAGCTTCCCCGTCCTGTCCCGGCCGGGGCGTTTCGTCCGACGCTGGCCACCCTGCCCGCTCGCCGGGGCCGCGGCATCCGCTGCGCGGCCGGGCGGGGGACGGTCTTGCCGGGCCATGTTCACATGGGGTGATTTCCGGCATACCGTGGTATCAGCGACTGACTCGTTCACCTGGGACGCTCCAGGTGGTTTCCGGCTTTCAGGGGGCCGTCATGGTCCAGGAGCTCGTGATCGCGATAGTGGCGGCGATCTCGGCCGTCGTGCTGTACGCGGCAGCGGGGGCCAAGGTCGTCAAGCAGTACGAGCGGGGCGTCGTGCTGAGGCTCGGCAGGCTCCGCGACGACGTGCGCGGCCCCGGCTTCACCATGGTGCTGCCCGGCATCGAGCGGCTGCGCAAGGTCAACATGCAGATCGTGACGATGCCGGTCCCGGCGCAGGACGGGATCACCCGGGACAACGTGACGGTACGGGTGGACGCGGTCATCTACTTCAAGGTGGTCGACGCGGCGAGCGCCCTGATCCAGGTCGAGGACTACCGGTTCGCGGTCTCGCAGATGGCGCAGACCTCGCTGCGGTCCATCATCGGCAAGAGCGACCTGGACGATCTGCTGTCCAACCGGGAGAAGCTGAACCAGGGCCTGGAGCTCATGATCGACAGCCCCGCGGTCGGCTGGGGCGTGCAGATCGACCGGGTGGAGATCAAGGACGTCTCGCTGCCGGAGACGATGAAGCGCTCCATGGCCCGCCAGGCCGAGGCCGACCGTGAGCGGCGCGCCCGGGTCATCAACGCGGACGCCGAACTCCAGGCGTCGAAGAAGCTCGCCGAGGCGGCGGGCGCGATGTCGGCGGAGCCCGCCGCGCTCCAACTGCGGCTGCTGCAGACCGTGGTGGCGGTCGCGGCGGAGAAGAACTCGACGCTGGTGTTGCCGTTCCCGGTGGAGCTGCTCCGCTTCCTGGAACGGGCCGCCCAGCCGGAAGCGGCACCGTCGCCCGCGCCGCCTGAGCAGGCCCCCGCACAGCAGGCCGCACCGCAGCAGTCCGTACAACAGCAGCCCGCGCAGCAGCAGCGGCCCGCCCGGCCGAAGCCGCAGCCGCCGCTGCGTTCCGCGGCGCGTTCCCCCCGGCCGAAGCCGCTCGCCCGGCACTGACCCCGGGCCGCTCCCTCCCGCTCCGTACCGTCTCTGACCTGCGGGGACGCCTGGCCGCCCGGTCGGTTGTCGGACCCCCCGCCTAGACTCGGCAGGAGTCATCGGGAGTACGACGGTCACGGCGGCCGGAGCGGGAGGGGAGGCGTGGAGATGGGCGCGGCACACCACCGGCAGCAGGACGTTTCCGCTGCCCGCCTGCTGAGCTGTGCCGCCGTGTTCCTGCCCGCGCCGCTGCCGAGGGACGGCAGCGTCGCCTTCTGGGATCCGGACGGCGGCCCGCTCCCGGACCCGGCCGAGATCTGCCGGAACCCCGCCGACCCGGAGGGCCCGGCTCCCGGTGCGCGTACGGCCGAGATCACCGTCGTCCGCCCGTACGGGGACGGGGTGCGCGGGTGCGAGGTCCCCGCGGTGCTGCTGCCCGTCGCCGACGCGCTGCCGCTGCTCGTCCGGGCCCGGCACCGGGCATCGGCCCATCCCGCCACGCGGTGCTGGGGCGCCGCCGCGCTCCAGGCGCTCCATCTGGCCGCGCGCGGCCGCCTCCTCCCCGGGCTGACCAGCGAGGACCACGACGCCTGGCGGGCCGGCCCGCGCGACGCCGAGGACGTCGCCCACCTCAGGGCCGTCGCCGCGGCCCTGCCGCCGGAGGGCAACGCGGTCCCGCTGCCGGACCGCGCCCCGCTCCGGGTCGCCGACCCCCAGTGGCTGGTCGGCGCGTTTCTCGACGCCGTCGCCGACACCCTGCCCCGTACGCCCGCCGCGGCGTACGCGATGGGCGCCCCGTTCGCCGCCCGCGAGGCCCAGCACCTGCCGGACGCCCGCGCCTGGGCGGTCGAGGCGGCGTCCGGCCTCGACGCGGGGGTACGGGTCTCGCTCCGGCTCGACCTGTCGGCCTTCGAACTCTTCGACACCTCCGGCCCCGACGCGGCCCCCGGCGCCCGCGACGACACCGGCCCGCAGGGCGCTTCGGAGCCGTCCGGCGCCCGCCATGCCGCCGCCGCGGTCACCCAGGTGCACAGCCTCGCCGACCCCACCCACGTCACCGACGCCGCCGCGCTGTGGAACGGGGAGGCGGGCGAGCCGTTCGGCCCCCGCGCCCGGGTCGACGCCGTGCTCGCCCTGCGCCGGGCGGCCCGCGTCTGGGGCCCGCTGGAGCGGCTGCTGGACCAGCCGGTGCCCGATGTGCTCGCCCTGACGGAGGACGAGCTGTACGAGCTGCTCGGCGACGCCGGGGCCCGGCTGGCGGCGGCCGGGGTGAGCGTCCACTGGCCCCGGGACCTCGTCCGCTCGCTCACCGCCACCGCCGTGGTCCGGCCCGCGCCCGGCTCGGCCACCGACGGCACCTCGTTCTTCGACGCCGACCGGCTCTTCGCCTTCGACTGGCAGCTCTCGCTGGGCGACGACCGGCTCACCGAGGCCGAGATGGACGTCCTCGCGGAGGCCCACCGCCCGGTGGTACGCCTGCGGGACCGCTGGGTCGTCGTCGACCCCGCGCTCGTACGCAAGGCACGCAAGCGGGAGCTGGGCCTGCTCGATCCGGTCGACGCCCTCGCCGTCGCCCTGACCGGCACCGCCGAGGTCGACGGGGAACAGGTCGAGGCGGTGCCGGTCGGCGCGCTGGCCGCGCTCCGCACCCGTATCACCGACGACGGCGCCACCGTCGCCCCGCCGCCGGGTCTGGCCGCCACGCTCCGCGACTACCAGCTGCGCGGCCTCGCCTGGCTGGACCGGATGACCTCCCTCGGCCTGGGCGGCTGCCTCGCCGACGACATGGGCCTGGGCAAGACGATCACCCTCATCGCCCTCCACCTCCACCGGGCCCGCCCCGAACCCACCTTGGTCATCTGCCCCGCCTCCCTCCTGGGCAACTGGCACCGCGAGATCGGCCGCTTCGCCCCCGGCGTACCGGTTCGACGCTTCCACGGCACCGACCGCACCCTCGACGGAACGGACGGCGGCTTCGTCCTCACCACGTACGGCACGATGCGCTCCAGCGCCGCGCAGCTCGCCGGGCACGGCTGGGGGCTGATCGTCGCCGACGAGGCACAGCACGTGAAGAACCCGCAGTCCTCCACCGCCAAGGCGCTGCGCACCATCCCGGCCCCGGCCCGGGTCGCCCTCACCGGCACCCCCGTGGAGAACAACCTCTCCGAGCTGTGGGCCCTGCTCGACTGGACCACGCCCGGCCTGCTCGGCCCGCTCAAGGCGTTCCGCGCCCGGCACGCCCGTATCGTCGAGAGCTCCGGGACGGCCGCCGGACTCGACAACGACGAGGCGGTCGAACGGCTCTCCCGCCTGGTCCGGCCCTTCCTCCTGCGCCGCAGGAAGTCCGACCCGGGGATCGCCCCCGAGCTGCCGCCCAAGACGGTGACCGACCACCCCGTCTTCCTCACCCGCGAGCAGGTCACGCTCTACGAGGCGGCGGTCCGCGAGACGATGGCCTTCATCGAGGAGTCCGAGGGCATGGCCCGGCGCGGCCTGGTCATGAAGCTGCTCGCCTCGCTCAAGCAGATCTGCAACCACCCCGCGCAGTACCTGAAGGAGGAGCCGACGCGGCTCGTCGGCCGCTCCGGGAAGCTCGCCCTGCTCGACGAGCTCCTCGACACGATCCTCGCCGAGGACGGCTCCGTCCTCGTCTTCACCCAGTACGTCTCCATGGCCAGACTCCTCTCCGCGCACCTCACCTCCCGGGGCGTCCCCTCCCAGCTCCTGCACGGCGGCACACCGGTCGCCGAGCGGCAGCGGATGGTGGACCGGTTCCAGTCCGGCGAGGTCCCCGTCTTCCTGCTCTCCCTCAAGGCGGCGGGTACCGGCCTCAACCTCACCCGGGCCGCCCATGTCGTGCACTACGACCGCTGGTGGAATCCGGCCGTCGAGGAACAGGCCACCGACCGGGCCTACCGCATCGGCCAGACCCAGCCCGTACAGGTCCACCGGCTGATCGCGGAAGGCACCGTCGAGGACCGGATCGGCGAGCTGCTGGAGGCCAAGCGCGCCCTGGCCGACACGGTGCTCGGCACCGGCGAGAGCGCCCTGACCGAGCTCAGCGACCGCGATCTGGCCGACCTCGTCTCGCTCCGGAGGCCGACGTGAGCCCCCGCCCGCACACCGCCCCGGCCCCCCGCCGCCCCGCGGTGCGTCCCCGTCCCGGCCCCGACGACCTGCGCCGCACCTTCGAGGCCGTACCGCCCCGCACCTCGCGGGGCGACGAGCCCTTCGCGGACAGCTGGTGGGGCCGTGCCTGGGTGGCCGCCCTGGAATCCCTCTCGATGGACGACGCCCGGCTCTCCCGGGGGCGTGCCTACGCCGACAGCGGCAAGGTCGCCGCGATCACCGTCACCCCGGGCCGGGTCGTCGCCTACGTCCACGGCAGCCGGGTGCGCCCCTACCGCTGCGAGCTGCGGCTGCGGGCCTTCGACGACCCCGACTGGGACACCTTCCTCGACGCCGTCGCGGCCCGCCCCGGCCACCTCGCCGCGCTGCTCACCAAGGAGATGCCGCACTCGCTGGCCGACACGGCGGCCGCGTCCGGCATCGGGCTGCTGCCCGCCCCGGGGGACCTCGACCCCGACTGCACCTGCCCGGACCACGGCCGCCCCTGCAAGCACGTGGCCGCGCTCTGCTACCAGACGGCGCGGCTGCTGGACGCCGACCCGTTCGTCCTCCTCCTGCTGCGCGGCCGGGGCGAGCGGGAGCTGCTGGAGGAGCTCGGCCGCCGCAACGCCGCCCACTCCGCCCGGGAACGCCCCGCGACCCCCGAGATCCCGTCCGTCCCGGCCGCCGAGGCCCTCGCCGCCCGCTATCTCCCGCAGCCGCCCGCCCCGCTGCCGGTGCCGCCGCACCCCGCGCAGCCCCCCTCGTACCCGAGCCTGCCCGGGGCGCGCGACCCGCTCGCCCTCGACCACCTCGCCACGGACGCGGCCTCCCGCGCGCACGCGCTCCTCACCACCGGGGCCGACCCGGTCGCCGGGCTCACCACCTGGCAGGACGCGGTGCGGCTGGCCGCCTCCGGCCCCACCGCCGGACTCACCGCCACCACCCGCGCGCTCTACCGCGAGCTGGCCCACGCCACCGGCCGCACCACCACCGACCTGGCCCGCGCGGTCGCGGCCTGGCGCCAGGGCGGTGCCGAAGGGCTCGCCGTCCTCGAAACCGTCTGGGACCCTCCGGCGGGCCCGTTCGACCGGGCCCGCCCGGCGCTCTCGGCGGCCGGCTTCCCCCGGTTCCACCCCCGGCGCAACCACCTCACCCACCCCGGCGGCACGCTCCAGCTCCGCTTCGGCCACGACGGCCGCTGGTACGGCTACGAGTCCGAGCCGGAGGAGGACGACTGGTGGCCCCGCGCGACCCCCCGTACCGACCCGGTGGACGCGCTCATGGAGCTGAGCGGCGACTGACCGGCGTGGCGGGAGCCCGTCGCGCCGCTGCCCGGCCCGGGAGCCGCCGGAACACCAGGAGCTGTCGGCCCGTCAGGAGCCGCCGGACTGAAGGGGGTTGGCAGGCTCTCAGGAGTTTTCGAGCCAGGCGAAGAGCGCGATCAGCAGCACGGCGACGATCGGCAGCACGATCAGCCGCGCCTTGCGGAACCCCTCGTCCTCCCGCTGGGACAGGGCCCCCTCGGCGCCGTGCGCCGACGCCAGGTGCTCGGCGGCCATGTCGTCGATCCGCCGCGTGGTCAGCAGCGACGGCGACCAGTCGCAGTGCGCGCAGACGACGAAGTCGCGGTACGGCTCGTACCGGAAGTCCCGTTCGATCCGGACGGTGTACTCCCGGCCGTCCGCCGCCGTGGCCGTCAAATGCCGTACTGGTGTGCCCATGTGGATCGTGCCCCGTTCCGTGCGCGTGGCGGGTCCGGTACCCGGCCGCGGCACAGTACCCCGACCCGACGGTCCTGGTTCCGGCGCGGTCGGCGGGGCGGCGGGTGTCCACGGGCAACCCGAGCCGAGTCCGGCTGCTCGCGGGAGGAACCGGCCGGCGAAGAAGCCGCGGGTCAGAAGTCGGCGGTGGTGCGCTCATCGACGCGGACGACCGAGTCCTGGGCGTAGGTCCTCTCGTAGGCGTCGCGGATCCGCTCGATCCGGGCGTCGCGCACACGGGCCTCGGACACGGGGTAGAGCAGGGTCAGCTCATAGCTGCGTTCCCGCTCGATGACGCCGTGGGAGTCCCGCCACTGCCCCCGGCCGTCCTGGACGGTCAGCCCGTCCGGGAAGCGCGGTGTGACCTCCTCGTCGATGAACGCCATGAACTGGCGGTCCGTCACCGCCGGCCCGCCGCCCGGGCGCTCGGTGCCGAAGAGGAGCCGGGTCTCGATGTACGCGCGGCCGCGCGCGAGGGCGGGTGCGGCGGCCGCGGCGGCCTTCGGGGCGGTGGAGCCACCGGTGCCGAGAGTGGCGTACGCGACGGGCGTCCCCACGGCCAGTACCGCCACGGCGGCGGCCGTCGCGGTGAGCGCGGTGCGCCGCTTCGGACGGGAAGGGCCGGAGGGGCCGGAGGGGCCGGAGGAGCCGGTGGTGCGAGGAGGAACGGGCACGGCAGGGCCTTTCTGCGGGATCCGGGAAGAGGGGGAGGGGCGGGTGCGGCGGTGCGCACGTCCGCGCGGCCACTGTGGCAAGCAGTGCCCGGGGTCGGAGGCAGGACATGGGTGTCCACGGCGGCCTCGCGCGGAATCCACCCGTACGGCCCGGCCCGGCTCGTCTCCCTGCCGCGAACGACCATACGTAAATACGTTTGTTGGGCTCGTTGCTGGATTGCTAGGTTCCCGGTGTGGCGAAACTCAATCAGATCATCGCAGTGGAGAAGGGCGTCAAGTCCAAGGCACACCAGGACCTGACGGCGGCTCATCACGGCCTCCAGAAGGCGGGCCTCCTGGCCGGGCTCTCGCGTACGTACCAGCCGAAGGACGAGGAGGGCGAGCAGCTTCCGCCCGAGTCGACGCTGGTGCAGATCAAGGCCGAGGACGTGCTGCGGGAGACCGCGGCGACCCTGACCCGGCTCTTCGATGTGACCGCCACGAAGGACTGGGCCAACTGCACGGCCCGTGCGGACGTGAAGGTCGACGGGCGGGTGCTCGTGAGCGACGTCCCGGTCTCGTACCTGCTCTTTCTGGAGAAGCAGCTCACGGACCTCAACACCTTCGTCCGCAAGCTGCCGGTGCTCGACGCGGCCGAGGCATGGGTCCAGGACCCGTCGACGGACTCCTGGAAGACGGAGCCGGTGCGGACCCTCCGTACGAAGAAGGTGCCCCGCAACCATGTGAAGGCGGAGGCCACCGACAAGCACCCGGCCCAGGTCGAGGTCTACTACGAGGACATCCCGATCGGCTACTGGACGACGGTGAAGTTCTCCGGCGCCCTGCCCGCGCGCCGCGTCAACGAGCTGCTGGACCGGGTGGAGAAGCTCCAGCAGGCCGTGAAGTACGCCCGCGAGGAGGCCAACGGCGTGGAGGTCACGGACCAGCGGGTGGGTGATGCGGTATTCGGTTACCTCTTCGGGTGACCGACCATTGACCCCCCGGCCGACTCATTGCGGCCGGGGTGCGCGAGGAGCGCAAGCTGAAACTGAGGCTTGTCGTGACGACGCGGCTCCGGTGGAGGTTCGAGTCCTCCCCCCGGCACTCCGTACGACACCGTACGGGAGCGGGCCGGGGTGGCCCAACTGGCAGAGGCAGGCCGCGATCAATCTCAGACTATTGCTCCAGACTCAGCATGGGCCATCCATCGCCGAATCGAACGGACCAGTGCCCACGGGCGTCGAGATGCCGGTTCGACTCCGGCTCGCAGAGCTTCGATCTGCGGTCGTCTAAAGGCAGGACGCGGCGACATCAACCTGACACCGGTCCTTAAACGTGTCGGCGTGCCGTATGGGTGGCACACCAGGGCCTGGGGGCCGGCTACGCCCCCGGGCCCGCTCCCGTTCCCGGGCCCGGTCCCCCTTCCGGCCGGGCACCGGTCATCCTCATGGACACGCCGCGCCCCGCGAAGAACCGCGCGAAGCCGGAGAGGGGCAGCTCCGCAGCCCGCGTCCCGGCCGTTGTCCCTGACGGATTGTGGAAGTGGACGCCCCGGCCGTCGGCCGTCCGCGAGGTCAGCAGCACCAGATGCCCGCCCCGGCCCGGAGCCGGCCGCTCCGGATACCGGATGGCGTAGTGCACCGAGGCCATCACCACACGCCCGGCGTCCAGCAGGCCGGGCAGCTCCTCCGGTGCCAGCTCGCGGTGGACCGTGGCGTCGACCCCGTGCGCCGCGCGGGCGTACTCGGCGAAGGGAGCGTAGATCAGGCCCCGGATCCCGCCCCGCGCGTCCTCGGTGTAGGCGCCGTAACGCAGCGCGCCGTCGCGCAGCGCGAACAGCGAGGGGGCATCGGCGCCGAGCGCCATGCGCAGACAGGTCATCCCGCACAGATGGCCCGACCAGCGGGCGTACTCCGCCGGGGAGGCCGCTCCCGATTCCGCCCATGCCGGGTCGGTGGCCGGATCGAGCCCCTCCTCCACGATCGGTCCGACGAGGGATGGCGAGGCGAACTGGGTCCGGACGGGGAAACGGCAGGCTGAGCAGGTCACTGGCGAGGTCCGATCACTGGTGGCGTCCGGGCACGGGTGGCGTCCGATGACGGGTTACGTCCGCTTACCGGTTGCCTCCGGTCACTGGCGGTATCCGGTGAGGAAGCGGCCGATGCGGCTGATCGCGGCGTCGAGGTCGTCGGCGTGCGGGAGGGTGAGAATACGGAAGTGGTCGGGGCGGGGCCAGTTGAAACCGGTGCCCTGGACGACCTGGATCTTCTCCCGCAGCAGCAGGTCCAGCACGAACTTCTCGTCGTCGACGATGCGGTGCACCTTCGGATCCAGGCGCGGGAACGCGTAGAGCGCGCCCTTCGGCTTCACGCAGGAGACCCCGGGGATCTCGTTCAGCTTCTCCCAGGCCCGGTCGCGCTGCTCGTGCAGTCGGCCGCCGGGCGCGACCAGTTCCCGGATCGACTGACGGCCGCCGAGCGCGGCCTGAATGGCGTACTGCGCCGGCGCGTTGGGGCACAGGCGCATGGAGGCGAGCATCGTGAGCCCCTCCAGGTAGCCGCGGGCGTGCTGCTGCGGACCGGACACCACCAGCCAGCCGGAGCGGAAACCCGCCACGCGGTACGTCTTCGACAGCCCGCTGAAAGTGAGGCAGACCAGGTCGGGGGCGAGGATCGCCGCGCTGTGGTGCTCCGCGCCGTCGTAGAGGATCTGGTCGTAGATCTCGTCGGCGAAGACCATCAGGCGGTGCCTGCGCGCCA
Source organism: Streptomyces sp. NPDC015144 (assembly GCF_043079735.1). Taxonomy (NCBI): domain Bacteria; kingdom Bacillati; phylum Actinomycetota; class Actinomycetes; order Kitasatosporales; family Streptomycetaceae; genus Streptomyces; species Streptomyces sp. NPDC015144. The sequence continues at coordinate 438,199 of NZ_JBIBUU010000003.1, forward strand.
GGTCGAGGATGCCTTCGAGGACCTCGCGCGGATAGACGGCACCGGTCGGGTTGTTCGGGTTGATGATCACGACGGCCTTGGTGCGGTCGGTGATCTTCGAGGCGAGGTCGGCCAGGTCGGGGTTCCAGTCCGCTTCCTCGTCACAGACGTAGTGCACCGGACGGCCGCCCGCGAGGGTGACCACCGCGGTCCACAGCGGGTAGTCGGGGGACGGGACGAGGACCTCGTCACCGTCCTCCAGCAGTGCCTGGACGGCCATCGAGATCAGCTCGGAGACGCCGTTGCCGAGGAAGACGTCGTCGACCCCGACCTCCGTCATCCCCATGTCCTGGTAGCGCTGCGCCACCGCACGGCGGGCGGACAGGATGCCGCGCGAGTCGGTGTAGCCGTGGGCGCGCGGCAGCATCCGGATCATGTCCTGGACGATCTCCTCCGGCGCCTCGAAGCCGAAGAGCGCGGGGTTGCCCGTGTTGAGCCGGAGCACGCTGTGGCCCGCCTCCTCCAGGGCGTTGGCGTGCTCGATGACCGGGCCCCGGATCTCGTAGCAGACCTCGTTGAGCTTGCTGGACTGCCGGAACTCCATGCGTGCCTCCCCGACCCGATTGCGATACTTGGTTTTACCAAGCTCGACCTTGGAAAGTCCAACAACATGTCTAGACTGAGTCCCATGCCACGTCAGCAACCGTCCGCCGCACGCCCGGTCCGCCGCCGGAGCTACGACCAGTTCTGTGCCACCGCCCGCGCCCTCGACGCCGTGGGCGACCGGTGGACGCTGCTGATCGTCCGTGAACTGCTGGCGGGCCCCCGCCGGTACACCGACCTCCACGCCGACCTGCCGGGTGTCAGTACGGATGTGCTCGCCTCCCGGCTGCGGGACATGGAGCAGAACGGCCTGGCCGTCCGGCGCAGACTTCCGCCGCCGGCCGCCGCCTCCGTCTACGAGCTGACCGAGCGCGGCCGGGGGCTGATGCCGGTGCTGACCGCGCTCGCGGAGTGGGGGGCGCCCGCGCTCGCCGAGCGGCGGCCCACCGACGCGGTGCGGGCCCACTGGTTCGCCCTGCCGCTGCTGCGCGCGCTGGACGGGATCGGCGGGGCCGGAACCGTCGAAGTGCGGCTGGACGAGGGCCGGTTCCACGTCCGCACCGGCGGCACGGAGGACGGCGCTCCGGTCTACGGGGACGGTCCGGCTCCCCGTGCCGACGTCTGCATAGCGCTCGACGTCGAGGTCTGCCTGGAGCTCGCGCACGGCGGGCTGAGCCTCGCCGAGGCGGTCGACGACGGGCGGGTCGAGGTGTCGGGCGAGGGGCCGCTCGCCACCGAACTGCGCGGCGGATGACGGGCGGCCCGGGTTCCCTGCCGCGCGGGGCCCCGGGCCGGGGCGTCAGTTGGCGAGCGTCTCCCCGTACGCGCCGAAGCCGGATACCACCAGGCCGTCCCGGAAGGTCAGCACCTCGCTGACCCGGCCGCCGATCTGGTTGCGGTAGTCGATCACCAGCGCGTCCACGGCCACCCGCACGTCCACCAGCTCGAACCGCAGCTCGGGGATGCGCTCCAGGCCGACCGCCCAGTAGGCGCGCAGCGCCTCCTTGCCATGCACCGTGCCGGAGGCGTCACCGGTCATCTGCCGGATCACGGGCGAGCTGAAGGTCACGTCGTCGTGATAGTGCGTCAGGATGCGGTCGCGGTCGTGGGAGTTCCAGCCGTCCAGCCATTCGGCGGCGAACGCGCGGGCGAATGCGAGATCCATGGGGGGATCGTAGAAGGCGGGGCCACCGAAGCGCTCGGGCGGTGGCGGATCCGACGCCCACCGCGACGGCGGGCACAGGACACGACGGGCATCGGGCATGCCGCAGAGGACACGCCGCGCAGGACCCGGCGGGCATCGAGGACGACAGGCATGGGGTACGACGGGCGACGGGAGACCACGGCCATGGACGAACGGGCACCCCGGGACCGGGGCCGGGAGTGTGCGGAGGGGCTCGATCCGGAGTGGCGGGACGCGTTCGCCGAGGAGCTGATCCGGGCGCTCGCCGCCTACTGCCCGGGTTCCCGGGCGGAGCCGCGCGGCTCGCTCGCCCGGGGAACGGCGGACGCGTACAGCGACATCGACCTGGCCTGGACCGTGCCCGGCGACCGGTTCGCCGACTGCCTCGCCGCCGCGCGGGGCGTACTCGGCGCGGTGCGGCCGCTCGACTCGCTGCGCACCGACCCCGACACACGGGAGTCCGGTGGACGGAGGCTGCTCTTCGCCGCCTTCCGCGGGCTGCCGCTGTTCTGGCGGGTGGACCTGGAGGTCGTGGCGGCGGGGGGAGGCGCGGGCGGTCCCGTACCGCCCGCCGATGACGACTGGTCGAGGCCGGCGAGCGCGCTGGCCAACGCGGTCGCCGCCACGAAGGCCGTGCTGCGCGGCCGGCCGGAGGACGCCCGGGGCCTGCTGGAACGCGGCCTCGGCCGGATCGACGCACCGGAGGGGCCGTCCGGGCAGTGGTTCGCCGACATCCTGCGTCTCGCCGGCATCGCGGCCGAGCGGGAGCCCGGGCTGGGACCGCTCGCCGACCGGGTGCGCGCCCTCGCCGAGAGCCACCGGGCGGTCCTCGGCGGCGGCCCCGACGCTCCAAGTCCGGACGGCTCACCCGGCAGGCCCCCCGGGACCGGTGCCTGAGCCGGGTCGTTGGACGGTGATGATGGTGGGGTGCGATTCGAAGCGATCACCTGGGAGCGGCTGGCCGACGCCCTTGCCGCGCGCGCCGACGCCCTCGAACCCGCCGACGGAAGCCCCTGGCCGAAGCTCGCCGTGGACGGAGCCCCGGCCGCCCGCACCGGGGAGCTGGCCGAGCGGGTCGCACAGGCCCTGCGGATCCGGGGCCGTGCCGTGCTGGTGGTGTCCACCGAGGGCTTCCTGCGCCCGGCGAGCCTCCGGTACGAGTACGGCAAGGAGGACCCCGACACGTACTTCGACGGCTGGTTCGACACCGGGGCACTGTGGCGCGAGGTCTTCGGGCCGCTGGAGCCCGGCGGCAGCGGGCGGGTGCTGCCGGACCTCTGGGACCCGGTGACGGACCGGGCCACCCGCAGCCCGTACCGGCCGCTGCCCGGGGGCGGGGTGCTGGTGGTGCACGGCCCGCTGCTGCTCGGCCATTGGTTCCCGTTCGACCTGAGCGTCCATCTGCGGCTGTCGCCGGGCGCGCTGCGGCGGCGCACCGAGGAGAGCGCGCGCTGGACGCTGCCGGCCTTCGCCCGGTACGAGACGGAGACCGCGCCCGGCGAGCACGCGGACGCGGTCGTGCGCGCCGACGACCCCGCGCACCCGGCCTGGACGGGATGGGCCGGGACGACGGGCTGACGCGGTGGGGGCCCGGCCACGGCGGGCCCATGGCGGGGGCCGGTCGCGGCGGGGAACCGTCACGGGGTGCCGGGGTCGGGGCGGCCGCCCACGGTGGTGACCGCCTCCGCCCCCGCCCGGCACCCCGCCGCCACGGCCGCCATGTCGTCCGCCCCGGCCAGCCGCGCCGCGAGGAAGCCGCCGGTGAACGCGTCGCCCGCCCCGGTCGAGTCCACCGCCCCGGTGATCCGGACGGCGGGGACGTGCCCGACCACCGCGCCCCCGGTCGCGAGCAGCGCCCCGCCCTCGCCGAGCGTGACCACCACCCGGCCCACCTGATGGCTCAACTTGGCTGCCGCGTCGGCCGGTTCGGGCAGCCCGGTCAGCAGCCGGGCCTCGTCCGCGTTGGGCAGCAGCAGATCGGCGCCCGCCACGGCGGCCAGGAAACGTCCGGTCCCCAGCTCGGCGAGGAAGCCGGCCGAGGCGGGGTCGACGCTCACCGTGATCCGCCGTCGCCGCGCCTCCCGCAGGGCGAGCAGCGCCGTCGCCCGGCTTACCGCGGCGAACAGGAGATACCCGGAGAGATGGAGGTGGGCGACACCGTCCAGCATCGACGGCGACCAGTCGTCGGGGGAGAGGTGCAGGACCGCACCGCTGTCGGTGAGGAAGGTGCGTTCGGCGGCGGAGTCGACGAGCGCGACGACGGTGGCGGTCGGCTCCCGCCTGTCCACGACCAGCAGGGGGCGCACCCCCGCCCGCCGCAGCGCGTCCCGGTGCCACTCCGCGCTGTCGGCGCCGACCCGGGCGAGCAGCCGCACGTCCGGGCGGCCCGAAAGGGCGGCCCAGCAGGCCACGTTGGCCCCCGCGCCGCCGGGCAGCGTACGGATGCGGGCGCTGGTGTCCGTGCCGCGCGCCAGGGGTGAGCCGTGCCGGGCGACGACGTCCGTGACCACGTCCCCGACGACGAGCAGGCCGCCGCCGGTCATGCCCCGGCCGCCGGTTCCTGCCGCGTGTCGCGGCCCGCGTGGTCATCGGACGCGGGGCTCCGGGGGTTGTCGGCGGTCCACGCGACGGCGATCCGCGCGGCCAGCGACACGTTCCCGCGTACGGCCGCCAGATTGGCCTCCAGCGAGGCGCCTTCGGTGCCCCGCGCCAGCCGCTCCAGGAGGAAGGGGGTGATCGCCTGCCCCGTGATGCCCCGCTCCTTGCATTCCGCCAGGGCCTCGGCCAGCACATGGTCGTGGAGCTCCGGATCCAACTGGTCGGCCACGGGCACGGGGTTGGCGACGACCAGGGCGGAGCCGGGGCCGCCGAGCGCGTCCTGGGCCCGCATCACCGCGGCGACCTCCTGGGGCGTGCGCACCGTCCAGTCGACCGGCTCGCCCGAACTGGTCAGATAGAAGCCGGGGAACCGGTCGGTGCCGTAGCCCAGCACCGTGACGCCCAGCGTCTCCAGGCGCTGGAGCGTCGCGGGGACGTCCAGGACGGACTTCACGCCCGCGCACACCAGGGTGATGCCGGTCCGGGCGAGGAGGCGGAGGTCGGCGGACTCGTCCTGGGTCCGGACCCACTCCCGGTGCACGCCGCCGAGTCCGCCGGTCGCGAAGAAGCGCAGTCCGGCGCGTGCGGCCAGGAAGGCCGTGGCGGACACGGTGGTCGAGCCGCTCGCGCCCGTCGCCAGGGCCGGGGCGAGGTCCCGGTGGCCCAGCTTCCGCATCGCCGGGTCCATGGCCACCCGGTCCAGTTGGGCCTTGTCCAGGCCGATCCTGGGCTTTCCGTCGAGCACGGCGATCGTCGCGGGCACCGCGCCCGCGGACCGTACGAGATCCTCCAGCTCCGCGGCGACCCGCAGGTTGCGGGGGCGCGGCAGACCGTGGGCGATGATCGTCGACTCCAGGGCCACGACGGGGTGGTGTGTGGCGAGGGCGTCCCGTACCTCGGCGGAGAGGACGGGGACGCCGGAGGGCGCGCTGCGCGACGCATTGAATGACATGTCCACATCCCTGTCGCGAGCGTGCCCGCCTCAAACGTGCGGCCGGGAGGACGGGGCGGCGCACAGCGGCTCGGAGACCGCCCGCCACCTGGGCATGGCCTGCTGCGGCGTGCCGCGAAGGCGGTCGCTAAGGTGACCGGCCATGAGCACTTCTGATCACTCTCCCGCCTCTTTCGTCGTGCATATCCCGGATGCCGCACTCGAACCGGAACCGCTCGACCCCGCCCAGATCGTCTCCGGTGAGCCCGTGGTGACCGGCAAGGTGCTCTGGGAGTCGCCCGACGGCAAGCAGCTGCGCGGTATCTGGCAGATCACCCCCGGCGTGGTCACCGACACCGAGGCCAACGAGCTCTTCGTGGTCGTCAGCGGCCGGGCGACCGTGGCCGTCGAGGGCGGCGCGACGCTGGAGATCGGTCCGGGCGACGCCTGCGTGCTGCGCGAGGGCGACCGCACGACCTGGACGGTGCACGAGACGCTCCGCAAGGCGTACCACATCAGCCTCTGAAGCCACTCCGGCCGCAGGATCCGCCCGGCCTCCGGAGTCTCCGGCCGCAGAAGCCGTCCTTGCTTCCGGAGTTCCTGGCCGCAGGATCCGCCCGGCTTCCGAAGCCCTTTCGGCCTCTGGGGCCACTCCGGCCGCAGGAGGCGTCCCTGTCTCGAAGCCGCCCCGGCCGCTGATGAAGCGGAATCGCTGTGCCGGAACCGCTGGATCCGGGGCGCTGCGCCGGAACCGGCGAACCCGGGACGCCGGATCTGGAACCGCTCCTTCCGTGAGGGCGGTTTCAGTCCCGGGGCGGTGCCGAGGGGGCGAGTGCCCGGCGCAGTGCCAGTGCCGCCATGGGCAGCAGCAGGCACGCCCCGATCGCGTTCAGCCAGCCGTAACCCGCCCGGGCGACGACGACCCCGGCGACGGCTCCGCCGACCCCCGCCGCCGTGTTCATGGTCAGGTCCGACAGACCCTGCACGGCGGCGCGCGCGGCCTGCGGTACGGAGTCGGTGAGCAGCGCCGAACCGCCGACCAGCCCCGCCGACCAGCCGAGACCGAGCGTGAAGAGACCGGCCGCCGTCTGCCCGTGGCTGCCGCTCGCGGTACCGGCCAGCAGCGTGGCGCAGGCCAGCAGCGCGGCCGCCAGGCCGATCACGGCGAGCCGTCCGAAACGGTCCGACAACCAGCCCATGACCGGGGAGAACGCGTACATCCCCAGGATGTGACTGCTGATGACCAGGCCGATCAGCTGGAGCCCGGCGCCGTGATGGCCCAGTTCGACCGGGGTCATCACCATGATCGAGACCATCGCGGTGTGCGAGACGGCCACCGTCGTCAGCGCCAGTCGCGCCATAGGCGAGGCGCGGACCGCCGCGATCCCGGCGCGCAGCGAACGCCCGGCCGCGGACGCCTCGTCCTGCGGCGCCAGCCCCCGTGCCGTGAGCAGCGGGTCCGGCCGCAGCAACGCCCCGACGACCATGGCGGACATCAGGAAGATCCCGGCCGCGAAGACGAACGGGCCGGCCTGCTCGGACACCGGGCCGCCGCGGAAGAACCGGCCCACCGGGGCGGCGATGTTCGGCCCGAGGACGGAGCCGATCGTGGTGGCCCAGATGACCGTGGAGATCGCCCGGCCGCGCCGCTCCGGCTCGGCCAGGTCCGCCGCGGCGAACCGGGCCTGGAGGTTGGCGGAGGAACCCGCGCCGAACGCGGCCATACCGAGCAGCAGCAGCGGGAAACTCTCCACGAGCGTCGACAGCACCACGAGCCCCGCGCCCAGGGCACCGATGAGATAGGCCAGGACGAGCCCGGGGCGCCGCCCGCGGGCGGTCATCAGCGCGGCCAGCGGCAGCGAGAGCAGCGCCGTCCCGGCCACCGAAGCCGTCGGACCCAGCCCGGACAGCTCCTCCGAACCGCCCACCTCCGTGGCCAGCACCGGGGCCAGGGCGATGCCTATGGGCACGCCGAGGCCGCCGAGTATCTGGCTGGCTATGAGCACCGCCGACGTCCTGCGCCGCAGGGCGGGCAGTTCGGCCGCCGGGACCGGAGCGGGTGGAGCGGCCGGGGCGCCGGACCTGGCGGGGGCCTCGGATGCGTCGAACATGTTGGTCACCGGCGCAGTGTGCCAGCCGGTGCGGACGCGCGGAAGCGGGCGTATGCGCAGCTCGCGTCCGGGGACGGCCGGCTGTTCCGACGGCCGGGTCAGAACAGCGGCCGCGGCAGCACGCCCTCCAGCGCCAGCAACTGCCGCTTGGTCTCCAGCCCGCCGCCGAAGCCGCCGAGTCCGCCGTCGCTCTCCACCACCCGGTGGCACGGCACCACCACCGGCAGCGGATTGGACGCCATCGCCACTCCGACCGCCTGCGCAGCCCCCGGCTGCCCCACCCGCCGGGCGAGCTCCCCGTACCCGACGACCGTCCCGTACGGCACCCCCGTCGCCAGCTCGCGGAGCACCTGACGGTTGAATCCCGAGGTCAGCGACCAGTCCAGGGCGAGCGAGAACTCCCGCGGCGCACCCGCGAAGTACGCCGCGAGCTGACGTATCGGCTCCGCGAGCCGGGCGGAGCCGGGCCGCTCCACCGGCTCCGCGCCGAACCGGTCCCGCAGCCGGCCCACCGCCGCCTCCCGCACCTCGGGGCGGGCGTGGAAGACCACGCTCACCAGCCCCGTCCCCGTCGCGGCGAGCAGCAGCGGGCCGATGTCGCTCCCGACGACGGCCCACTCGACGACCCCGTTGCTGTCCATGGCACCACCGTACGGCCGCCCACTGACAACGGGAGCGGGGCCCGGGAGACGCTCCCCGTACGGACGCTCCCGGAGGCTGCCCCGCCCTCCCCGCCCGCCGGGTCAGCGCGTGGCGTCGCGCACCACGTCGGGGTTGTTGGTGATGATCCCGTCCACGCCCAGGCCGGCCAGCTTCGTGGCGGTCGCGGCGTCGTTGACCGTCCAGGTGTTGACCTGGAGCTTCTTGCCGTGCGCGCCCTTCAGCGCGTGCACCGCCGCCACGTAGTCGGCCGAGACCGAGGGGTGGGAGGGGTTGATCTGGTCGGTGAACGCCGCGTACGACGGCAGGTCGGCCACCGCGGGGGTGCCGAGGAAGCCCGTCGTCACGTCCGGACGCAGCTGGTGCACCTTCTTCACACTGTCCGCGCCGAAGCTCTGGACGACGAGCCGGTTCTTCACGTGGGCACGGTCGAGCCACCCGTTCTGGCGCAGGACCCGCAGGGTCTCCTTCTCGATGCCCGGGTAGAGCTCGGGGCTCTTGATCTCCAGGAGGAGCTTCTGCCGGTTGCGCTCGACCCGCTTCAGGTACTGCTTGAGCGTGGGCACCTTGGTCCCGGCGAACTGCGGGCCGAACCAGCTGCCCGCGTCCAGCTTCGCGATCTCCTTCGCCGTGAAGTCCTTGACCCCCCACGACGCGCGGCCCGGGAAGACCTCTTCCACGTCGGTGGTCCGCCTCAGGTCGGTGTCGTGCATGACCACCAGCACACCGTCCTTGGTGAACTGGACGTCGTTCTCCACCCAGTCGAAGCCGAGGGCGCGGGCCTTGTCGATCGCGGGCAGCGTGTTCTCCGGCGCGTACGCCGAGGCACCCCGGTGGGCGATGACGACGGGCGAGGACCGCTTCGCGTCCGCGGGACCGCTCGCGGCCAGGGCCTCGGTGCCGGACATCAGGACGGCGCCGCCGCCGACCACGGCGGCGGCGACGAGAGCGGCGGTTGCGGTACGTGCGTACACGTGTACTCCTTGCGTCGAAAGGTGCGAACGGGCCGAGAGTGGCACCCGCGTACCAACGGGGAACAGGCGAAGGATGGCCACAGCGTGAACGCAGTCGCCGACACCGGGTAACGGACCGGAAGCGCACTAGCTAAAATGCAGCTCTTCTGTTTGTTTGCCGGGACTCGCGCCTTAGGGTCTCCCCGAACCCCGGGCTTCCGCGAAGGGCGTACGAGCATGCAGGGCACGATCGACGGATTCAGCTACGGAGCGGTCACGCCCGTGGCGGCATTCCTCATGGCCTGCCTCGGCGCGGCCCTCGGCCTGCGCTGCACCAACCGCTCACTGCGCACCGAACGCTCCTTCAAGGCCGGCTGGCTGGCGCTCGGCGCCACGTCCATCGGTTCCGGCATCTGGACCATGCACTTCATCGCGATGACGGGTTTCTCCGTCGAGGGTGTGACCATCGGCTACGACAAGGCGGTCACCTTCGCCAGCCTCGCGGTCGCCATCGGCATGGTCGGCGTCGGCATCTTCGTGGTCGGCTACCGGGGCGCCACCACGATGGCCCTGGTGACGGGCGGCACCATCACCGGACTCGGCATCGCCACCATGCACTACCTGGGCATGGCCGGAATACGCCTCGACGGGCAGCTGGAGTACGACACGCTCACCGTGGTGCTCTCCGTCGTGATCGCGGTGGTGGCCGCCACCACCGCGCTCTGGGCCGCCGTATCCGTCAACGGTTTCCTGCCCAGTCTCGGCGCCAGCGTGGTCATGGGCGTCGCGGTGAGCGGCATGCACTACACCGGCATGGCCGCGCTCAGCGTCCACCTGCACCCCGGCGCGATCCCCGAGGCCGGAGTGGCCGGAACGGTGAACGCCCCGCTGGTGCCGTTGCTGATCGGGCCCGGCTGCTTCCTCGTCCTGGCCGCGGTCGTCGTCATGTTCGACCCGCTGATGGTGATGGGCACCCCGGACTGGAACGACCCCGCGGCCGCCGACGGCGCCCGGCGGATCGCCGGGATCCCGGCCCAGCGACGGGCCCCGAGCTTCGGCACGTACGCCGATCCGGCCTCCTTCCACTCCCGGCGGAGCGACCCCGCACCCCCCGGGGAGTGGTGACACCGGGCCCGCTCCTTCGGCCGGTCCGGCCCGGTTGTCAGTGGCGGGTCGTACGGTGGTCACATGCGGCCCGTTTCGAAGATCGAACGTTCGATGGCGCCTTTCGAGGTCGTCAGTCCCTACCAGCCCAGCGGTGACCAGCCCGCGGCCATCGCCGAGCTGGAGCGGCGCATCCGCGCGGGTGAGAAGGACGTCGTACTGCTCGGCGCGACCGGCACCGGCAAGTCCGCGACCACCGCGTGGATGATCGAGAAGCTGCAGCGCCCCACGCTCGTGATGGCGCCGAACAAGACGCTCGCCGCCCAGCTCGCCAACGAGTTCCGCGAGCTGCTCCCCAACAACGCCGTCGAGTACTTCGTCTCGTACTACGACTACTACCAGCCCGAGGCGTACGTCCCCCAGTCGGACACCTACATCGAGAAGGACTCCTCGATCAACGAGGAGGTCGAGCGGCTGCGCCACTCCGCGACGAATTCGCTGCTCACCCGGCGCGACGTCGTCGTGGTCGCCTCCGTCTCCTGCATCTACGGCCTCGGCACGCCCCAGGAGTACGTGGACCGCATGGTCCAGCTCAAGGTCGGCGACGAGATCGACCGCGACCAGCTGCTCCGCCGCTTCGTCGAGATCCAGTACACCCGCAACGATCTCGCGTTCACCCGGGGGACCTTCCGGGTCCGCGGCGACACCATCGAGATCTTCCCGGTCTACGAGGAGCTCGCCGTCCGCATCGAGATGTTCGGCGACGAGATCGAGGCGCTCTCCACCCTCCATCCGCTCACCGGCGAGGTGATCAGCGAGGACCGGTCCCTCCACGTCTTCCCCGCCAGCCACTACGTCGCCGGTCCCGAGCGCATGGAGAAGGCGGTCAACGGCATCGAGCAGGAGCTGGAGCAGCGCCTCGCCGAGCTGGAGAAGCAGGGCAAGATGCTGGAGGCCCAGCGGCTGCGGATGCGCACCACGTACGACATCGAGATGCTCCGCCAGATCGGCACCTGCTCCGGCGTCGAGAACTACTCGATGCACTTCGACGGCCGCTCGCCCGGCACCGCCCCCCACACCCTCCTCGACTACTTCCCCGAGGACTTCCTGCTCGTCCTCGACGAGTCGCACGTCACCGTGCCGCAGATCGGCGCCATGTACGAGGGCGACGCCTCTCGCAAGCGCACCCTCGTCGACCACGGCTTCCGGCTCCCCTCCGCCCTGGACAACCGCCCGCTGAAGTGGGAGGAGTTCCTGACCCGGATCGACCAGACGGTCTATCTCTCCGCCACCCCGGGGACGTACGAGCTGTCCCGGGGCGACGGCTTCGTGGAGCAGATCATCCGCCCCACCGGCCTCGTCGACCCCGAAGTGGTCGTCAAGCCCACCGAGGGCCAGATCGACGACCTGGTGCACGAGATCCGCACCCGCGCCGAGAAGGACGAGCGCGTCCTGGTCACCACCCTCACCAAGAAGATGGCCGAGGACCTCACCGACTACTTCCAGGAACTCGGCATCCAGGTCCGCTACCTGCACAGCGACGTCGACACGCTGCGCCGCATCGAGCTGCTGCGCGAGCTGCGCTCCGGCGAGTACGACGTACTGGTCGGCATCAACCTCCTGCGTGAGGGCCTCGACCTGCCCGAGGTGTCGCTCGTCGCCATCCTCGACGCGGACAAGCAGGGCTTCCTGCGTTCGGGTACGTCCCTGATCCAGACCATCGGCCGCGCCGCCCGCAACGTCTCCGGGCAGGTCCACATGTACGCCGACACCATCACCCCGGCGATGGCGCAGGCCATCGACGAGACCAACCGCCGCCGCGAGAAGCAGATCGCCTACAACACCGAGCGCGGTATCGACCCGCAGCCGCTGCGGAAGAAGATCAACGACATCGTCGCGACCATCGCCCGCGAGGAGGTCGACACGGAGCAGCTGCTCGACAGCGGCTACCGCCGCACCAAGGACGCCAAGGGGACCAAGGCCCCGGTTCCGTCGCTGGGCGCCAAGCGGGCCGGAGCCGGGCGGGCCAAGGGCGAAGCGGCGGTCACGGACCGGCCCGCCACCGAACTCGCCGGGATCATCGAGGAGATGACGGACCGGATGCGCGCGGCTGCCGCGGACCTCCAGTTCGAGGTGGCGGCACGGCTGCGCGACGAGGTCGGGGAGCTGAAGAAGGAGCTGCGCCAGATGCGTGAGGCGGGCCTCGCCTGAGCCCGCCCCGCCGGGAAAGCCCCGGTGTGTTGCAGGACCGACACAATACGGCCCGACGCGCGCGTGCCACCGGCGCGACTGCGTAGGGTTTCTGAGAAACCGCGCACGGACGGTTGCGGGGAAATGCGGAGAGGGGACAGCGCGTGACGGTCAATATGACCAAGGGGCAGGCCATCAGTCTGCAGAAGAGCGACGGGGGAACCCTGACCGCGGTACGGATGGGGCTCGGCTGGCAGGCAGCGCCGCGCCGGGGCCTGTTCGGCTCGCGTACCCGGGAGATCGACCTCGACGCGTCGGCGGTGCTCTTCGCCGACAAGCAGCCGGTCGACGTGGTCTTCTTCCGCCACCTGGTCAGTGACGACGGCTCGGTCACCCACACCGGGGACAACCTGGTCGGCGGCGCCGGCTCCGGCGGCGACGACGAGGCGATCCTGGTCGACCTCCAGCGGGTTCCGGTCCACATCGACCAGATCGTCTTCACGGTGAACTCCTTCACCGGCCAGACGTTCCAGGAGGTGCAGAACGCCTTCTGCCGCATCGTCGACGAGACGAACGGCCAGGAGCTCGCCCGCTACACCCTGGACGGCGGCGGGCAGTACACCGCCCAGATCATGGCCAAGGTGCACCGCGTGGGCAACGGCTGGCAGATGACCGCCCTCGGCAACCCGGCCAACGGCCGCACCTTCCAGGACCTGATGCCGGCGATCCTGCCGCACCTGTAGCCAGGACCCGGCCCGAGCCGGTACACATCAGTACCCGCAGCTCCCGGAGGCATCGGCCACCGGGAGCTGCGGCACATCGCGCGCCCCGCGGCGGGGCGCGCCGCAGAGCAGCGCATCGTCGAGGGGACAGGGCAATGACGGCCGAGCTGGTCCGGGGGCAGAACCACGCACTGCCCCAGACCCGACTGGAGATCCGGGTAGCGGCCGGCACGCCGGTGGTGGCCGGCGCCACGCTCGGCGACGAGAACGGCACCGTACGCGGCACCGAATGGATCGCGCACCCGGGATCGCCCCAGCTCCCCGGGCTCGAAGTCTCCAAGCAGGCCGCCGCCGACCACCGGCTCGCCGTGGACCTCGACGCCCTGCCCGCCACGGTGCACCGGGTCACCGTGCTGCTGGCCCTGCCGACCGGGGGAGGTGGCCCGCTGCGATTCGGTGCCGTCGCCGCCCCCTTCGTCGCCGTCACGGGTCTCGACGGCGCCGAGATCGCCACTTTCACCCTCACCGGCCTGGACAGCGAGTCCGCGGTGGCCGCCCTGGAGCTCTACCGCCGCCAGGGAGCCTGGAAGGTGCGCGCCGTCGGCCAGGGCTACGCCGGCGGCCTCGAAGCCATGCTCGCCGACCAGGGCCTGCCCGGCGCCGCCGCGCTGGCGCGCTCCATCCAGGAGGCGGTCGGGCGGGCGATGGCCCGCTCGGTCGCCCCGCCCCCGCCGCGCACCCCGGACACCGGCCGCACCACCCCGGGCACCGGCCCCGTACCGGCCCAGGGCGGCCCCCGGCCGGCCGAGCCGCTCACGGAGCCCGCCGCCCCGCCCGGCGCCACGATCAACTACGCGCATCCGCGCCGCCAGACCTCCGCGCCCCCGCCGCCGCCCCCCGCCGCGCCGCCCGCGGAACCGGGCCGCCCCGCCCGGCCCGTCGCCGGTGACGCGACCGGCTGGTCCATGGACGAGCGCCTCTACAACCAGATCTGGGGCATGTTCGAGGACCTGGCCCGCACCACCGCCGCGTACCGCAGCGCCGTCGACTTCGCCGAGTCCCGCATGGAGAAGGAGCTGGACAACGCCCTGTCCGACCCGCGCAGCCGGATCGGCGGCGCGGGCGACCGGGCCCGGGCCGAGGCCCGCGCCAAGCACGACGAGCTGACCGCCCGCGCCCGCGAGGCCCTCGACCGCGACCTCGCCCAGCTCGCCGCCGAGTCCGATGTGGTGGAACCCGCCCTGCCCGCCGCGTTCGCCCGCTGGGACAACCCCGTCTGGCACGCCTACCGGGTCCCGATGGAGATCCCCATGGCGCTGCGCCTCGGCGACCTCCACCTCCCCGAGAAGCCCGACCTGACCATTCCGCTGCTGGTCCGGCTGCCGCTGGAGCGCGGGCTCTGGATCGACAGCGGCCGTACGTCGTCCGAGGCCGCCGCCCTGCTCGACGGCGACCGGCTGCGCGGCCTCGCGATGGAGAGCGCCGTCCTCCTCGCGGCCCGGCTGCTGGCCGTCTACCCGGCCGACGAGTTCTCCGTCCATGTCATCGACCCGGCGGGTACGGCGGCCGGGGCGCTCGCGCCGCTGGTGCGGTCCGGGGCGCTCGCGACACCGCCCGCCCCGGGGGCCGGAGGCGTGTCCTCGGTCCTGGCCCATCTCACCCGCCGCGTCGACCTGGTGCAGATGGCGGTCCGGGCCCGGGCCGCCGACTCGCTGCCGCCGGACGTGGACCCGGCCGAGCAGCTGCTGATCGTCAACGACTTCCCGCACGGTTTCGACGACCGGGCCGTCACCCAGTTGCGCTACCTCGCCGACGAGGGCCCGTCGGTCGGCGTCCACCTGATGATGGTCGCCGACCGGGAGGACGCCGCCGGGTACGGGCCGGTGCTCGACCCGTTGTGGCGTTCGCTGCTGCGGATCACGCCGGTCCCCGACGACCATCTGGCCGACCCCTGGGTGGGCCACGCCTGGACGTACGAGCCGCCGCGCGTCCCGCCGGGCAGCCGGGTCCTGGAACAGGTGCTCGCCCAGGTCGCCGCGGCCCGGCACACCCGGCGCTGAGCGGTCGCCCCCGGCCCGGTGCGGGCCCGGGGCGACCGCGTATCGCGTCTCCCCCATCCCTTCTGACCTGCGCTTTTGATGGGGCATTGCCTTTCTCTTTACCTTTTCTTGGTTATTCCTGTACTGTTCCTTGAACGGAGGGGAGTACTCCCGTACGCGACGTTCCCGTCAGTACGGACCGTGACCGGTCCCGGGGCGTCGGCCCGTGGTGCGCAGCCCGTGCACCCGGGTGGAGGAGACCTCCGGCAGCGACGACGCTGAATCAGTAGCCGTAGCGAACTGCCGGAGGCGCAGTGGACGTTTCATGGACCGTCTGGGTGCTGACCATTCTTGGTCTGTCCGCCCTGATCGCCGTCGACTTCTTCATCGGGCGCAAGCCCCATGACGTGACGACCAAGGAAGCCGGAATCTGGACAGTCGTCTGGATCGCACTGGCCGCCCTCTTCGGGCTCGGTCTGCTGCTCTTCGGCGAGAGCCAGGCGTCGGGCGAGTTCTTCGCGGGGTTCATCACCGAGAAGTCGCTCAGTGTCGACAACCTTTTCGTCTTCGTCCTGATCATGGCGAAGTTCTCGGTGCCCTCGCACCTCCAGCAGCGGGTGCTGCTGGTCGGTGTGCTGATCGCGCTGGTACTGAGAGCGATCTTCATCGCGGCCGGTGCCGCCGTGATCGCCAACTTCTCCTGGGTCTTCTACATCTTCGGCGCGTTCCTGGTGTACACCGCCTGGAAGCTCGTCCAGGAGGCGCGGGCCGGTGCGGAAGAGGAGGAGTTCGAGGAGAACCGCCTGCTCAAGAGCATTGAGCGGCGCTTCGGGGTGGCCGACCGCTACCACGGCACCAAGCTCTTCATCCGGAACAACGGCAAGCGCGTCCTGACCCCGCTGATGGTCGTCATGCTCGCCATCGGCACCACCGACGTGCTGTTCGCCCTGGACTCCATCCCCGCCATCTTCGGCCTGACCCAGGACCCGTACATCGTCTTCACCGCCAACGCCTTCGCGCTGATGGGGCTGCGGCAGCTGTACTTCCTGATCGGCGGGCTGCTGAAGAAGCTGGTCCACCTGAGCTACGGGCTGTCGGTGATCCTCGGCTTCATCGGGGTGAAGCTGGTGCTGCACGCCCTGCACGAGTCCGGGGTCGACGTCCCCGAGATATCCATCCCGGTGTCGCTCGGCGTCATCTGCGGCGTGCTGGTCATCACCACGGTCACCAGTCTCCTCGCCGGCCGGAAGCAGGCCCGCGAGGAAGCCGCCGCGGAGGACACCGCCGACAAGGGCACGGGTGTGGGCGCCTGACCGTCGCGCGACGGCGCCGGGCCCGCTCCACCGAAGAGGTGGGCGGGCCCGGCGCCGTCGCGCGTCACCAGCCCCGGGCGCGCCACTCGGACAGCTGCGGGCGCTCGTCGCCGAGCGTGGTGTCGTGGCCGTGACCGGGGTAGACCCAGGTCTCGTCGGGCAGCTGGTCGAAGAGCTTGGTCTCCACGTCGTGGAGCAGGCTCGCGAAGGCCTCGGGGTCCTTGTGCGTGTTGCCGACCCCGCCGGGGAAGAGGCAGTCGCCGGTGAACACGTGCGGGGCGCCGTGCGGGTCGTCGTAGACCAGGGCGATGGAGCCCGGGGTGTGGCCGACGAGATGGCGCACGGTCAGGGCGACCCGGCCCACCCGGACGGTGTCCAGGTCGTCCACGAGCACATCGGTCGTGACGGGGATGCCCTCCGCGTCGTGACGCCCGGCGACGGTGCGTGCCCCGGTGGCCGCGACGACCTCGGCGAGCGCCTGCCAGTGGTCGCCGTGCCGGTGGGTGGTGACGACGGACGCGATGCCGTCGTCACCGATCAGCCGGAGCAGCGTCCCGGCCTCGGCCGCCGCGTCGATCAGCAGCTGCTCGCCGGTGGCCCGGCAGCGCAGCAGGTACGCGTTGTTGTTCATCGGGCCGACGGCGACCTTGGAGATCATCAGATCCGTCAGCTCGTGCACATCCGCGCGCCCGCCGACCTTGACCGCTCCGCTGTACGTCATGGGCCTCAGCCTATAGCGGGGGAAGGGCCGGGAGGGGGCCTCCCTCGACCTTCAGGGCGGCCCCGTCGCGGCGGCCGCTGAGCCAGCCGAGAAGTTCGGGAGCGGTGCCGCGGACCGTGACCGGGCCGCCCTCCGCACCGCCGCCGGTGGTCCGGACCGGGCCCCGGTCGTCGGCAAGGCGCGTGGCGACGACATCCGGGTGCCCGTCGAACCGCTCGGCGAGGAACTCGATCTCCCGCGCGACGAACTCCTCCGGCAGGTCCTCCAGCTCGTAGCCGATCCCCAGGTCGACATGGTGCAGCTCCACCTCGACGAGGCGGCGGAAGGGGAGCCGGGAGGCCGAGTCGGTCACTCCGTTGCGCAGGGTGACCGTGCGCGACCAGTCGGCCGGGGCCGCGGCGGCGGAGTCGAGACGGGCGGCGCTCCCGGACAGGTCGGCCCGCTGCTCGGCCGGCGGCCGGGGCGCGTCGCGCTCGATGTCGCGGTCGCGGGTTTCGCCGTCCGCGTACATGGGCCGGCCCTGGAGAACATTTACGAGCGCGTCGGCGTTACGGGAGAGGTGTGCGAGGACATGCCCCCTGCTCCAGCCGGGCAGTCGGGACGGCGCGGCGAGTGCCGCGGCATCCAGTTCCGCGGTGGCGCTGAGCAGCCGATCAGTGGCTTCACGTACGGAGACCAGGTCGTGCGCATGATCAATCATGCGGCCGAGCCTAGTCCGACCACTCGTTCGGGTGAAGGAGGCCGGAGCCGTCCGTAAATCGAATGTGCGTGCTATACGCTCGGGGTTGAAAGCTTCGTACATCGCTGTGGCGCCCCCCATACCCTGGGACAGGGGCTCAGTTCCCCCATTTCTCTCCAGAAAGGTGCGGACCGGCGTGGCCGACCGTCTCATCGTCCGTGGCGCGCGCGAGCACAACCTCAAGAACGTCTCGCTCGACCTTCCCCGTGACTCGCTGATCGTCTTCACCGGGCTCTCGGGTTCGGGCAAGTCGTCCCTTGCGTTCGACACGATCTTCGCCGAGGGCCAGCGGCGCTACGTGGAGTCCCTCTCCTCGTACGCCCGCCAGTTCCTCGGCCAGATGGACAAGCCGGACGTCGACTTCATCGAGGGTCTCTCGCCCGCCGTCTCCATCGACCAGAAGTCGACCTCGCGCAACCCGCGCTCGACGGTCGGCACCATCACCGAGGTCTACGACTACCTCCGGCTGCTCTTCGCCCGGATCGGCAAGCCGCACTGCCCGGAGTGCCGCCGTCCGATCTCGCGCCAGTCGCCGCAGGCCATCGTCGACAAGGTGCTCGCGCTGCCCGAGGGCAGCCGCTTCCAGGTGCTCTCGCCGCTGGTGCGCGAGCGCAAGGGCGAGTTCGTCGATCTCTTCGCCGATCTCCAGACCAAGGGATACAGCCGCGCCCGGGTCGACGGCGCGACCGTGCAGCTCTCCGAGCCGCCCAAGCTGAAGAAGCAGGAGAAGCACACCATCGAGGTGGTCATCGACCGCCTCACGGTGAAGGAGAGCGCCAAGCGGCGGCTGACCGACTCGGTCGAGACCGCGCTCGGACTCTCCGGCGGCATGGTCGTGCTCGACTTCGTCGACCTCCCCGAGGACGACCCCGAGCGCGAGCGGATGTACTCGGAGCACCTCTACTGCCCGTACGACGACCTCTCCTTCGAGGAGCTCGAACCGCGCTCCTTCTCCTTCAACTCGCCCTTCGGCGCCTGCCCCGACTGCACGGGCATCGGTACGCGGATGGAGGTCGACCCGGAGCTGATCGTCCCCGATCCGGAGAAGTCGCTCGACGAGGGCGCCATCCACCCCTGGTCGCACGGCCACACCAAGGAGTACTTCGGCCGCCAGATCGGCGCGCTCGCCGACGCCCTCGGGTTCCGTACCGACATCCCCTGGGCCGGACTGCCGCAGCGGGCGAAGAAGGCGCTGCTCCACGGTCACAAGATCCAGACCGAGGTCCGCTACCGCAACCGGTACGGGCGGGAGCGCGCGTACACCACCCCGGCCTTCGAGGGGGCGGTGCAGTTCGTCAAGCGCCGCCACTCCGACGCGGAGAGCGACTCCAGCCGGGAGCGCTTCGAGGGGTACATGCGCGAGGTGCCCTGCCCGACCTGTGAGGGCACCCGGCTCAAGCCGATCGTCCTGGCGGTGACGGTGATGGAGAAGTCCATCGCCGAGGTCTCCGCGATGTCGATCAGCGAGTGCGCCGACTTCCTCGGCCGGATGAAGCTCAACGCCCGCGACAAGAAGATCGCCGAGCGGGTGCTGAAGGAGGTCAACGAGCGGCTGAGGTTCCTGGTCGACGTCGGCCTGGACTACCTCTCGCTCAACCGCGCCGCCGGCACCCTCTCCGGCGGCGAGGCCCAGCGCATCCGGCTGGCCACCCAGATCGGCTCCGGTCTGGTCGGTGTGCTGTACGTGCTGGACGAGCCGTCCATCGGTCTGCACCAGCGGGACAACCACCGACTGATCGAGACCCTGGTCCGGCTCCGCGACATGGGCAACACGCTCATCGTCGTGGAGCACGACGAGGACACGATCAAGGTCGCCGACTGGGTCGTCGACATCGGCCCCGGCGCCGGTGAGCACGGCGGCAAGGTGGTCCACTCCGGATCGCTCAAGGAGCTGCTGGCCAACGACGACTCGATCACCGGCCAGTACCTGAACGGCACGAGGTCCATCCCGACGCCCGACATCCGCCGCCCGGTGGACCCGGAGCGCCTGCTCACGGTGCACGGCGCCCGGGAGAACAACCTCCGGGACATCGACGTCTCCTTCCCGCTCGGCGTGCTCACCGCCGTCACCGGCGTCTCGGGCTCCGGGAAGTCGACGCTGGTCAACGACATCCTGTACACCCACCTCGCCCGGGAGCTGAACGGCGCCAAGTCGGTCCCCGGCCGGCACACCCGGGTCGACGGCGACGACCTGGTCGACAAGGTGGTCCACGTCGACCAGTCGCCCATCGGCCGCACGCCCCGGTCCAACCCCGCCACGTACACCGGTGTCTTCGACCACGTCCGCAAGCTCTTCGCGGAGACGATGGAGGCGAAGGTGCGCGGCTATCTGCCGGGCCGCTTCTCCTTCAACGTCAAGGGCGGCCGCTGCGAGAACTGCTCCGGCGACGGCACGATCAAGATCGAGATGAACTTCCTGCCGGACGTGTACGTCCCGTGCGAGGTCTGCCACGGGGCGCGCTACAACCGGGAGACCCTGGAGGTCCACTACAAGGGCAAGTCCATCGCCGAGGTGCTGGACATGCCGATCGAGGAGGGCCTGGAGTTCTTCGAGGCCGTCCCCACGATCGCCCGCCACCTGCGCACGCTCAACGAGGTGGGGCTCGGTTACGTACGGCTCGGCCAGTCCGCGCCGACGCTCTCCGGCGGTGAGGCGCAGCGCGTGAAGCTCGCCAGCGAGCTGCAGAAGCGCTCCACCGGCCGCACCGTCTACGTCCTGGACGAGCCGACCACCGGTCTGCACTTCGAGGACATCAGCAAGCTCATCAAGGTGCTCTCCGGCCTGGTCGACAAGGGCAACTCGGTGATCGTCATCGAGCACAACCTCGATGTCATCAAGACCGCGGACTGGGTCATCGACATGGGACCCGAAGGCGGCAGCGGCGGCGGCATGGTCGTCGCCGAGGGCTCGCCGGAGCAGGTCGCCGGGGTCCCGGCCAGCCACACCGGGAAGTTCCTCCAGGACATCCTGGACCCGGACCGGGTGAGCGAGGCCGCCGTGCCCACGGCCCGCAAGGCCGCGCGGAAGACGGCCAGGAAGACGGCGGCGAAGCCCGCCACCGCCAAGAAGGCCGCGGCGAGGAAGACGACCCGCGCGCGGAAGGCGTGACGAGCGGAGACATCCGCTTTGCAAGAACAGTGCTCAGGGATACCGGGCCGGGCCCTCCGCTCCGGTATCCCTGAGCGCGGTGGCGGTGGTCCCTGCTGGTCCGGGGCCATCGCCGCGTCGCTGACCAGGGGCGATCGGGTGGGGAGCGGCCCGGCCGCAGGGGAGTCGGTCTCCGCCGGTATCGTCGGTTCCGTCACCGATGGCACCGATGGCCCGAGCCGTCCGCGGTACTCCTGCGTACCCGCGCGGCGCGGCCGCGTCCGGCGCCCATCCGCCCCTCCTGACCACTGGAGACCGCATGCCCGGCCAGCCCGCCGCCCGCCGAACCGTGCTGAAGGGTGCCGCTCTCGCCGGCGCCGCCGGGCTGGGAGTGGCCGCCTGCTCGACCGAGTCGAAGCTCGGCCACGCCGAGACGCCGACGCCCACCGCCCCCGTCGAGCTCGGCCCGCCGGACGCGATCGCGGTCGGCGAGTCCAAGCTCTACCGCAACGAGCGGGTCATCGTGAGCTGCCCGGCCAAGGGCCAGTACAAGGCGTTCAGCGCCCAGTGCACCCATGCGGGCTGCCTGCTCGACAAGGTCGAGGACAACGTCGGGACGTGCCCCTGCCACGGCAGCCACTTCGACACCACGACCGGCAAGGCCATGCGCGGCCCGGCGACCGCGCCGCTGCCCGCCGTCCCGGTCAGGGTCGAGGGCGGAAAGCTGGTCGCGGGCCCCGAGGCCTGACCCCGCCCGAAGGCGGCTCCGGTACCGGGAACGGGGCTCGGGACCGGATCACTCCCAGTCCCAGTCGATGCCGACCAGACCGGGCCGTACCCCCTGTTCGACCAGGTGGACGGTCCGGTGCCGGCCGGCCAGCGTGAGATCCGTACGCCCGCCGCGCGGGGCCCCCGCCGAGACCTGGGCGAAGCGTCGGCAGCGTACGGGCAGCGCGGCCTCGTCGAAGGCCACCTGGAGCACGTACTGCCCGCCGCCGAAGCTGAACCCCCGCACGTACTCGCGGGACGGGCCTCCCGTGCCGTCGTGGAAGCCGTAGCCGAAGAGATGGGTGTCGCCCGCCCGCAGCCGGACGTCGAAGAGCAGCTCGGCGACGAGCACCCCCGTCGCGCGGTCCCAGCGGACCCGTCCGGTCCGGCAGTTCTCCCGGGCCGTCACCCGCACCCGTGCCGGATCGCAGCCAGGATCGCCCCGGTGGACGGCGAGATAGCGGTCGATGTCGTCCCGGTGGGCCCGCACCACGTGCTGCGACTCGCGCTGCCGCAGCTCCCGGCCCGGACCGATCCGCACCCGCTCGTGGTGCCCCACCGTGTGCAGCCCGCCGTCCACCGGTGAACCCAGATGGCCGAGCAGCCGCTCCACCGCGCCGGACGACTCCAGCAGGGAACGGTAGGAACGCGCCGCCGGGCGGTCGGCGTCCGGCCGGGAATCCCCGGTGCCCAGCAACCGGAGCAGCGAGTTCTCCGGCAGTTGCAGCACCTCCTCCAGCGCCTTCACGGCCCTCAGCGATTCGGCGCGCTGCGGCCGCCGGGCCCCCTGCTGCCAGTAACTCAGGCTGGTCACACCGACTTTGACCCCGCGGTGCGCGAGATGGTGCTGGACCCGCTGGAGCGGCAGCCCGCGCACCGACAGCGCGGTGCGCAGCGCCAGATGGAACGGGCCGGTGTGCAGCACCTGCGCCAGCTCGGCCTCGGTGTGCTGCATGGGGACCTCCAGGTGAACGTTCACGGTGCGGTGCCCGGGGGACCGCACCGGAAGGGTGGTGCCGCAGGTGGCCGGGGGAGGGCCGTTCACGTACCCGCCACGCCGTTCACACCGCGATGTTCCCCCGCATTGAAGCGTGTTGACCCGCCTCCGACAACGGTCGATGCTCCTCGCACAGCGTCCGGACGCGCTCCTTTCGATCCCACACCCCCGCCTCGGGAGGAACGCCATGCGCAACCGAATACGAGTCCGAAGGGGACGGTTCCTGGCGGCGACCGCACTGGCCGCCGCACTCCTCGCCGTACCGACGACGACCGCCACCGCCGCCCCGGCGCCCGCCGCCCCCACCCAGGCGAGCCCGCTCGCCGCCACCCAGCGGCTGAACATCACCATGCAGGCCCAGCAGAAGAGCAACTGGTGCTGGGCGGCGTCCGGCAACACCATCGCCACCTGGTTCGGCCGGAACTACTCGCAGAACCAGTTCTGCAACGCCGCCTTCGGCCGGGCCCAGGGCTACGAGTGCCCCAACTCCCAGGCCACACTCGGCAACGTCCAGGACGGCCTGTCCTGGGTCGGGGTCAACCCCGGCTCCTACGTCACCGGCTGGCTCCGCTACCCCACCGTCCAGGCCGAGATCGCCGCCGGGCGCCCCGTGGAGACCCGCATCCAGTGGTCGTCCGGCGGCGGCCACATGCACGTCCTGTACGGGTACGACGACTCCGGCAGCTGGGTCTACTGGGGCGACCCCTGGCCCTCCAGCAACCGTTACAACTGGGCCTCGCACGCCTGGTACGTGAACAACAGCGAGTTCTCCTGGACCCACTCCCTCTACCGGATCGGAGCGTGACGCGATGAAGCACGAGGCCACCCGCGCCGCGCACCCCGCCCGGCCCGCACGCCCCTCGCACACCACCCGGTCCGCCGTCGCCGCCCTGGCCGCCACCGGGGCACTGGCGGGCTGCGCGCTGCTCACCGTCGCGGCCCCCGGAGCGGCCGCCGCCACCGGCCCGACCGCCGGACCGGCCGCCCTGGCCGCCGCCCGGGAGGCGGCCGCCGAGCCCGCCACCCTGGACACCCTGGCCCGGTTCTTCGCCCGGGAGGGCGCGGTCAGCAGGTCGGCCGCGGCGCCCCGGATCGAGGGCGCCACCGTCCCGGTGCGCACCCTCGACCCGGACTTCGTGGCCGGGAAGCCGGGGGCGCCGGTCGCCCGGCTCGACTACCTCGCCACCACCGCCGTCTCCTCGGACGGCCAGAAGGCGTCCCTGTGGTCCCTTCCGAAGGAGGGGACGGACGGCACCTGGCAGGTGGTGAACATCGCCACCGGCGACGACGAGGCCCGTTACACCGCCGCCGGCGCCCGGAAACTGCCCGGCGGGACGGTCTTCCACGAGCCCCAGGTGGACGCCTGGTACGTCCAGAAGGGCACGCGGGTGCTCCCGCTGGACCAGGACGCCGTCCGGGCGGTCGGCCCCCGGGGCACCACGCTCGCCGCCTACCGCGCCCGGGTGCACGCCGCCTACGGGGACAAGCTCCCCGGCTCCGGATACGCCCGGTCGGGCAGGGCGGGCGGCTACGCCCCGTCCACCGCCCCCGCACCCGGCACCGACGCCGGCCGACGGACGGCGGCCGCGGGCGCGTTCTCCGGCCCGGCGGTGAGCGTCGCCTCGGCCGCCGCCGGAGCCGGTGCCCTGCTCGCCCTCGCCCTCACCGGCCGGGCCGTCCTGCGCGGACGGCGGCGGACCGGCCCGGCGGGCGGCTGACCCCGGGCCCCGGGGCGCGCTCCCACGTTCCGCGCCCCGGGGCCCGGCACCGCTTCCGGTCGGCCGTGCTGTCGGTGCCCGCCAGTAGGGTGGGAGGCATGGCAGACCCCTCCAGCTACCGCCCCAAGCCGGGTCAGATCCCCGACTCCCCGGGGGTCTACAGATTCCGCGACGAGCACCGCCGGGTGATCTACGTCGGCAAGGCCAAGAACCTCCGCCAGCGCCTCGCCAACTACTTCCAGGACCTGGCCTCGCTCCACCCGCGCACGCGCACCATGGTGACCACGGCCGCCTCGGTGGAGTGGACGGTCGTCTCCACCGAGGTCGAGGCCCTCCAGCTGGAGTACTCCTGGATCAAGGAGTACGACCCCCGGTTCAACGTCAAGTACCGCGACGACAAGAGCTACCCCTACCTCGCGGTCACGCTCAACGAGGAGTTCCCGCGCGTCCAGGTCATGCGCGGGGCCAAGAAGAAGGGCGTCCGCTACTTCGGCCCGTACGGACACGCCTGGGCGATCCGCGAGACGGTCGACCTGATGCTGCGGGTCTTCCCGGTGCGCACCTGCTCCGCCGGCGTCTTCAAGAACGCCGCCCGGACCGGCCGCCCCTGCCTCCTCGGCTACATCGGCAAGTGCTCGGCCCCCTGCGTCGGCCGCGTCACCCCCGAGGAACACCGCGCCCTGGCCGAGGAGTTCTGCGACTTCATGGCCGGCCGCACCGGCTCGTACATCCGCCGCCTGGAGAAGGAGATGATGGCGGCCGCCGAGGAGATGGAGTACGAGCGGGCGGCCCGGCTCCGCGACGACGTGGAGGCGCTCAGGCGGGCCATGGAGAAGAGCGCCGTCGTCCTCGCCGACGCCACCGACGCCGACCTGATCGCACTCGCCGAGGACGAGCTCGAAGCCGCCGTCCAGATCTTCCACGTGCGCGGCGGCCGGGTCCGCGGCCAGCGCGGCTGGGTCACCGACCGGGTCGAGAACGTCGGCACCCAGGGCCTGGTCGAGCACGCCCTGCAGCAGCTCTACGGGGAGGAGACCGGCGACGCCGTGCCCAAGGAGGTCCTCGTCCCGGCCCTCCCGGAGGACCCGGACGCGGTCTCCCAGTGGCTCGCGGACCGCCGCGGCTCCCAGGTCAGCCTGCGCGTCCCGCAGCGCGGCGACAAGAAGGACCTCATGGCGACGGTCCAGCGCAACGCCCAGCAGGCCCTGGTGCTGCACAAGACCAGGCGCGCCTCCGACCTCACCACCCGCTCGCGCGCCCTGGAGGAGATCGCCGAGGCGCTCGGCCTCGACACCGCCCCGCTGCGCATCGAGTGCTACGACATCTCCCACCTCCAGGGCGACGACGTGGTCGCCTCCATGGTCGTCTTCGAGGACGGCCTCGCCCGCAAGAGCGAGTACCGCCGCTTCCAGATCAAGGGCTTCGAGGGCCAGGACGACGTCCGGTCGATGCACGAGGTGATCGGCCGACGCTTCCGCAGGTACCTCCAGGACAAGGAGCGCGACGGCGAGTGGGAGCAGGCCCCCGAGTCCACCCCCGTACCGCCGGATTCCGCCCCGGCCGGCACCGAGCCGCGTGAGGACGACGGGCGGCCCAAGCGCTTCGCCTACCCGCCCCAGCTCGTCGTGGTCGACGGGGGGCAGCCCCAGGTCGCCGCGGCCCGGCGCGCCCTCGACGAGCTCGGCATCGACGACATCGCCGTCTGCGGCCTCGCCAAGCGCCTCGAAGAGGTCTGGCTGCCCGATGACGACGACCCCGTCGTCCTGCCCCGCTCCAGCGAGGGCCTCTACCTCCTCCAGCGCGTCCGTGACGAGGCCCACCGCTTCGCGATCACGTATCAGCGCGCCAAACGGGCCAAACGGATCCGTTCCAGCCCCCTGGACGCGATCTCCGGCCTCGGCGAAACCCGGAAACAGGCGTTGATCAAGCATTTCGGCTCCGTGAAGAAGCTGAAGCAGGCGACAATCGACGAGATCTGCGAGGTTCCGGGGATAGGCCGCAGGACGGCGGAATCAGTGGCCGTCGCCCTCGCCTCGACCGCCCCGGCCACGCCCGCCGTGAACACGGCGACAGGAGAGATCATTGAAGAGGACGACGGGGGCAGCACGCCATGACCGAGCGTGAGCGCGACACCGCACACGAGCAAGCAGTCGAGCACGACGGCACCGACCGAACAGACGGAGCACCACACGTGAGTACGGGCACCACGATCGAGACCGGCGACGGGAATGCGGCCATTCCCGAGCTGGTGATCATCTCGGGGATGTCGGGCGCCGGCCGCAGCACCGCGGCCAAATGCCTGGAGGACCTCGGCTGGTTCGTCGTCGACAACCTGCCGCCCGCCCTGATCCCCACCATGGTCGAGCTCGGCGCCCGCTCGCAGGGCAACGTGGCCCGGATCGCCGTCGTCGTCGACGTCCGCGGCCGCCGCTTCTTCGACAACCTCCGCGAGTCCCTCGCCGACCTGGACACCAAGCACGTCACCCGGCGCATCGTCTTCCTGGAGTCCTCCGACGACGCCCTGGTCCGCCGCTTCGAATCGGTCCGCCGCCCGCACCCCCTCCAGGGCGACGGCCGGATCGTCGACGGCATCGCCGCCGAGCGCGACCTGCTGCGCGAGCTGCGCGGCGACGCCGACCTGGTGATCGACACCTCCAGCCTCAACGTCCACGAGCTGCGCGCCAAGATGGACGCCCAGTTCGCCGGCGACGAGGAGCCGGAGCTGCGCGCCACGGTGATGTCCTTCGGCTTCAAGTACGGGCTGCCGGTCGACGCCGACCTGGTGGTCGACTGCCGCTTCCTGCCCAACCCGCACTGGGTCCCCGAGCTGCGCCCCTTCACCGGCCTCAACGAGGAGGTCTCCGCCTACGTCTTCGACCAGCCGGGCGCCAAGGAGTTCCTCAACCAGTACACCGAGCTGCTCCAGCTCATCGCCGCCGGATACCGCCGCGAGGGCAAGCGCTACGTGACCATCGCGGTCGGCTGCACGGGCGGCAAGCACCGCTCGGTCGCCATGTCCGAGAAGCTGGCGGCCCGGCTCGCCACCGAAGGCATCGAGACCGTCCTCGTCCACCGGGACATGGGGCGCGAGTGACCAGCCGCAATCTGCGCCTGCGGCGGCTGCGCAGAGCCACCTCCGCGCTGTCCGGCCGCAAGCGCGGCGCCCAGCCCAAGGTCGTCGCCCTCGGCGGCGGCCACGGGCTGTCCGCCTCCCTCGCCGCGCTCCGGCGGATCACCGGCGACCTCACCGCGGTGGTGACCGTCGCCGACGACGGCGGCTCCAGCGGCCGCCTCCGCGAGGAGCTGGGCGTCCTGCCCCCGGGCGACCTGCGCAAGGCGCTGGCCGCCCTCTGCGGCGACGACGACTGGGGCCAGACCTGGTCCCGGGTCATCCAGCACCGCTTCCAGTCCCGGGGCGACCTGCACGAGCACGCCGTCGGCAACCTGCTGATCGTCGCCCTGTGGGAGCAGCTCGGCGACCCCGTCCAGGCACTCGACCTGGTCGGCAGGCTGCTCGGCGCGCACGGCCGGGTGCTGCCGATGTCCGCCGTGCCGCTGGAGCTCCAGGCGCTGGTCCGCGGGCACGACCCGGCCCGCCCCGACGACGTGGACACCGTGCGCGGCCAGGCCACCGTGGCGCTCACCCCCGGCGAGGTGCAGTCCGTCCACGTCGTCCCGCACGCCCCGCCCGCCGTCCCCGAGGCGGTCGAGGCGGTCCTCGACGCCGACTGGGTGGTGCTCGGCCCGGGGTCCTGGTTCTCCTCGGTCATCCCGCACCTGCTCGTCCCCGAACTGCTCGACGCGCTCGTCGAGACCAAGGCCCGCAGGGTCCTCTCGCTCAACCTCGCTCCGCAACCGGGTGAAACTGATGGCTTCTCCCCGCAGCGTCATTTGGAGGTTTTGGGACGACACGCCCCTAAACTCGCCCTGGACGTGGTGCTGGCCGACGAAGCCGCCGTGCCCGACCGTGAGTCCCTCGCCGATGCCGCCAAGCGGCTCGGCGCCGCGGTCGAGCTGGCGCCGGTGGCCTCACCCGACGGCGTTCCGATTCATGATCCGGAGCTGTTGGCCGCCGCGTACGACCGTATTTTTCGGATGCATGGAAGGATCGGCCCATGGCGATGACGCAGGCGGTGAAGAGCGAAATCTCTCGGCTTCCTGTCACCCGGACGTGCTGCAGGAAGGCAGAGGTCTCGGCGATTCTTCGGTTCGCGGGCGGGCTGCACCTGGTGAGCGGTCGGATCGTGATCGAGGCGGAGCTGGACACCTCGATGGCGGCACGGCGGCTCAAACGGGACATCCTGGAGATCTTCGGGCACAGCTCGGAGCTGATCGTGATGGCCCCCGGCGGGCTGCGCCGCAGCTCCCGCTACGTCGTACGCGTCGTGGCGGGCGGCGACCAGCTGGCCCGGCAGACCGGGCTGGTGGACGGCCGGGGCCGCCCCATCCGCGGGCTGCCCCCGCAGGTGGTCTCGGGGGCGACCTGCGACGCCGAGGCCGCCTGGCGCGGGGCCTTCCTCGCCCACGGCTCGCTCACCGAGCCGGGCCGCTCCTCCTCCCTGGAGGTGACCTGCCCCGGCCCGGAGGCCGCGCTCGCCCTGGTCGGCGCCGCCCGGCGGCTCTCCATCGCGGCCAAGGCCCGCGAGGTGCGCGGGGTGGACCGCGTGGTGGTCCGGGACGGGGACGCGATCGGCGCCCTGCTCACCCGGCTCGGCGCCCATGACTCGGTGCTGGCCTGGGAGGAGCGGCGGATGCGCCGCGAGGTCCGCGCCACCGCCAACCGCCTGGCCAACTTCGACGACGCCAACCTGCGCCGCTCCGCGCGGGCCGCGGTCGCCGCCGGCGCCCGGGTCGGCCGCGCCCTGGAGATCCTCGGCGAGGAGGTGCCCGAGCACCTCGCGGCGGCGGGCCGGCTGCGCATGGAGCACAAGCAGGCGTCCCTGGAGGAGCTGGGCGCGCTCGCCGACCCGCCGCTGACCAAGGACGCGGTCGCCGGACGGATCCGCCGCCTGCTGGCGATGGCCGACAAGCGGGCCCAGGACCTGGGTATCCCGGGCACCGAATCCACCCTCAGCGAGGAGCTCGCGGACGGCCTGGTGAGCTGATCCGGAAGGGGGTCCCGACCGGCCCCGCGCCGGTCGCACGGGCACCCCACAGAAGCTGACTTTGCGTAATCACCGCTGCGTGCGCGGATGGACGGCGAAGGTCCGTACTCCTACCGAGGAGTACGGACCTTCGCCGTTCCGACGGCCCCGTTCGATGTCACCCCGGGGGCCCCGGAGAGGTAGGGTCGGAGGCGGTCGGGGACATCTCATACAACTCGCCGGGGTGAGAATCCCGCGTATTCAACGAGGAGATCGGTTCGTGACGATCCGCGTAGGCATCAACGGCTTCGGTCGCATCGGCCGCAACTACTTCCGCGCGTTGCTGGAGCAGGGTGCGGACATCGAGATCGTGGCTGTCAACGACCTGGGTGACACCGCGACCACGGCCCACCTGCTGAAGTACGACACGATCCTCGGCCGCCTCAAGGCAGAGGTCAGCCACACCGCCGACACCATCACCGTCGATGGTCACACGATCAAGGTGCTCTCCGAGCGCAACCCGGCCGACCTCCCCTGGGGCGAGCTGGGCGTCGACATCGTCATCGAGTCGACCGGCATCTTCACGAAGAAGGCCGACGCCGAGAAGCACCTCGCCGGCGGCGCCAAGAAGGTCCTCATCTCGGCCCCGGCCAAGGGTGAGGACATCACCATCGTGATGGGCGTCAACCAGGACCAGTACGACGCGGCCAACCACCACGTCATCTCCAACGCCTCCTGCACGACCAACTGCGTCGCGCCGATGGCCAAGGTCCTCGACGAGAACTTCGGCATCGTCAAGGGCCTGATGACGACGGTCCACGCGTACACGAACGACCAGCGGATCCTGGACTTCCCCCACTCCGACCTGCGCCGCGCCCGTGCCGCCGCGGCCAACATCATCCCCACCACCACCGGTGCCGCCAAGGCCACCGCCCTGGTGCTCCCGCAGCTGAAGGGCAAGCTGGACGGCATCGCCATGCGCGTCCCGGTCCCGACCGGTTCGGCCACCGACCTGGTCGTCGAGCTCCAGCGCGAGGTCACCAGGGACGAGGTCAACGCCGCGTTCAAGAAGGCCTCGGAGGACGGCGACCTCAAGGGCATCCTCTTCCACACCGAGGACCCGATCGTGTCGTCCGACATCGTCGGCGACCCGGCGTCCTGCACCTTCGACTCGTCGCTGACCATGGTTCAGGACGGGACGTCGGTGAAGGTCCTCGGTTGGTACGACAACGAGTGGGGCTACTCCAACCGTCTCGTCGACCTGACCGTCTTCGTCGGCGCCCGGCTCTGACCGTCGAACCGGCAGGTACCTCGATGTGAGCACGGGGCTCGAACAGCGCAACGTCGCGCCGTTCGGGCCCCGTGGCATGCTCTCCCGCTCTCCAAGGAGTCCAGCAAGATGAAGACGATCGATGAACTGATCGCCGAAGGGGTCACCGGCAAACGCGTGTTCGTGCGTGCCGACCTCAACGTGCCGCTGAGCGGCACCACCATTACCGACGACGGCCGTATCCGCGCCGTCGCACCGACCGTGAAGAAGCTGGTCGCGGCCGGCGCGCGGGTCGTCGTCGCCTCGCACCTGGGCCGTCCCAAGGGCGCCCCGGACCCGGCCTTCTCGCTGGCGCCCGCCGCCGCCCGGCTCGGTGAACTCATCGGGACCGACGTCGCGTTCGCGACCGACACGGTCGGCGAGTCGGCCCGCGCCACGGTCGCCGCACTGGGCGACGGGCAGGTCGCCGTCCTGGAGAACCTGCGCTTCAACCCGGGCGAGACGTCCAAGGACGACGCCGAGCGCGGCGCGTTCGCCGACCGGCTCGCCGAACTCGCCGACCTGTACGTGGGCGACGGCTTCGGCGCCGTGCACCGCAAGCACGCCTCGGTCTTCGACCTCCCGGCCCGCCTCCCGCACGCCGCCGGCGACCTGATCGCCACCGAGGTCGGCGTCCTGAAGAAGCTCACCGAGAACGTCGAGCGCCCGTACGCCGTGGTGCTCGGCGGCTCCAAGGTCTCCGACAAGCTCGGCGTCATCGACCACCTGCTGGAGCGCGCCGACCGCATCCTGATCGGCGGCGGCATGGCGTACACCTTCCTCAAGGCCCAGGGCCACGAGGTCGGCAGCTCGCTCCTCCAGGAGGACCAGATCCCGGCGGTGCTGGAGTACCTCAAGCGCGCCGAGGACCGGGGCGTGGAGTTCGTCCTCCCCGTCGACGTCGTGGTCTCCGAGCAGTTCCCGGACCTGAAGGCCAAGGCCCCGACCGAGCACCGCACGGTGCCCGCCGACGCCATGCCGGCCGGTTTCATCGGCCTGGACAACGGCCCCGAGACCAACAAGCTGTACGCCTCGAAGCTCGCCGACGCCGCCACCGTCTTCTGGAACGGCCCCATGGGCGTCTTCGAGCACCCCGACTACGCGCAGGGCACCCGGGCCGTCGCCCAGGCCCTCGTCGACTCCCCGGGCTTCAGCGTGGTCGGCGGTGGCGACTCCGCCGCCGCCGTCCGCACCCTGGGCTTCGACGAAAACGCGTTCGGACACATCTCGACCGGTGGCGGTGCCAGCCTCGAATACCTCGAGGGCAAGACGCTCCCCGGCCTCGCCGCACTGGAGGACTGACTTTCATGACTGCTACTGCCCATGGCCGGACCCCGCTGATGGCGGGCAACTGGAAGATGAACCTCAACCACCTGGAGGCCATCGCCCACACCCAGAAGCTCGGCTTCGCACTGACCGACAAGGACTACGACGCCGTCGAGGTCGCCGTCCTGGTGCCCTTCACCGACCTGCGGTCCGTGCAGACCCTGGTCGAGGGCGACAAGCTGAAGATCAAGTTCGGCGCCCAGGACATCTCGGCGCACGACTCCGGCGCGTACACCGGTGAGGTCTCCGGCCCGATGCTCGCCAAGCTCCGCTGCGCCTATGTCGCGGTCGGCCACAGCGAGCGCCGCCAGTACCACGGTGAGACCGACGAGCTCTGCAACGCCAAGGTGAAGGCCGCCTTCAAGCACGGCCTGACCCCGATCCTCTGCGTCGGCGAGGGCCTGGACGTCCGCAAGGCCGGTGACCAGGTCTCCTACACCCTCGCGCAGCTCGACGGGGGCCTGAAGGACGTACCGGCCGAACAGGCCGCGTCCGTCGTGATCGCGTACGAGCCGGTCTGGGCCATCGGCACCGGCGAGGTCGCCACCCCGGAGGACGCCCAGGAGGTCTGCGGTGCGATCCGCGGCCGGCTGGCCGAGCTGTACTCCCAGGAGCTGGCCGACGGTGTCCGCATCCAGTACGGCGGCTCGGTGAAGTCCGGCAACGTCGCCGCGATCATGGCGCAGCCCGATGTCGACGGCGCGCTGGTCGGCGGTGCCGCGCTGGACGCCGACGAGTTCGTCAAGATCGTCCGCTTCCGCGACCAGTGAGTATGCGGTAGCGCCGATCCGTCGTACTCTTGCGGGGGCCGTGGAGGGAGCAGCCTTCCGGCCCCCGCCGTTCGCACATGCAGTCCAGAGGAATTCCGGAAAGTAGGGACCAGCCGTGATTTTGGCGTTCGAGATCGCCCTGATCGTCTTCAGCCTGCTGCTGATGCTGCTGGTGCTGATGCACAAGGGCAAGGGCGGCGGCCTCTCCGACATGTTCGGCGGCGGCATGCAGTCGTCCGTCGGCGGCTCCTCGGTCGCCGAGCGGAACCTCGACCGCATCACCGTGGTTGTCGGACTGGCCTGGTTCGCGTGCATTGTGGCGCTTGGTCTGCTGATCAAGTTGGACAGCTGACCCGTCGTACGCGAATCCCGGTGATGGTGTAACTCCTTTCACTGGACGCGCGTTGGGCCTTACGTAGACTGGTGCACCTTCGAGCACCATCACGCAGGGAGTTACGACCGTGGCAAGTGGCAACGCGATCCGGGGAAGCCGGGTCGGAGCGGGGCCGATGGGGGAGGCCGAGCGCGGTGAGTCCGCGCCGCGCCTCCGCATCTCCTTCTGGTGCTCGAACGGGCACGAGACCCAGCCGAGCTTCGCCAGTGACGCGCAGGTACCGGAGACCTGGGACTGCCCGCGCTGCGGCTTCCCGGCCGGTCAGGACCGGGACAGCCCGCCGGCACCGCCGCGCACCGAGCCGTACAAGACGCACCTCGCGTACGTACGGGAGCGGCGCAGCGACGCCGACGGCGAGGCGATCCTCGCCGAGGCCCTGGCGAAACTCCGGGGCGAGATCTAGAAGTTCACCGGCCGGGCACCCCCAGGGTGCCCGGCCGGGCTGCTTCCGCCGTGCCGCCCGCCGCCCGCGCCTCGCCGGTGCCCCCGATCAATTAGGTTGGGAGGCGCAGCGGGGCAACTGCAGGCACGAGAAGAAGTGGGCTGATTTCCGGGATGAACACACCTAGCCGAACCAGGCTCGACCAGACGCCCGAGTGGACCGCACTGGGCAAACACCGCGAACAGCTCGGCACCACCCACCTGCGGGAGCTCTTCGCGGCCGATCCGGAGCGCGGCACCGGATACACCCTCCGCGTCGGCGATCTGTACGTCGACTACTCCAAGCACCTGGTCACCGACGAGACGCTGCGGCTGCTGCGCGCGCTCGCCGCGGCCACCGACGTGGCGGGGCTGCGGGACGCCATGTTCCGCGGCGAGAAGATCAACACCACCGAGGACCGCGCGGTCCTGCACACCGCGCTCCGCGCCCCGCGCGACGCGGTGATCGAGGTCGACGGCGCGAACGTGGTGCCCGGTGTGCACGCCGTGCTCGACCGGATGGCCGACTTCTCCGACCGGATCAGGTCGGGGGAGTGGACCGGCCACACCGGCAGGCCCATCCGCAACATCGTCAACATCGGCATCGGCGGCTCCGACCTCGGCCCCGCCATGGCGTACGAGGTGCTGCGCTCCTTCACGGACCGGGAGCTGACCTTCCGCTTCGTGTCGAACGTCGACGGCGCCGACCTCCACGAGGCGGTGCGCGACCTCGACCCGGCCGAGACGCTCTTCGTCATCGCCTCGAAGACCTTCACCACGATCGAGACGATCACCAACGCCACCTCCGCCCGCGACTGGCTGCTCACCGGCCTGCGGGCCGGCCAGGACGCGGTCGCCAAGCACTTCGTGGCGCTCTCCACCAACGCGGAGAAGGTCGCCGGGTTCGGCATCGACACCTCCCACATGTTCGAGTTCTGGGACTGGGTCGGCGGCCGCTACTCCTACGACTCGGCGATCGGGCTCTCCCTGATGATCGCCATCGGCCCGGACCGCTTCCGCGAGATGCTCGACGGCTTCCACCTCGTCGACGAGCACTTCCGCGCCGCGCCGCCCGAGGAGAACGTCCCGCTGCTGATGGGGCTGCTGGGCGTCTGGTACGGGGCTTTCTTCGACGCCCAGTCGCACGCCGTGCTGCCGTACAGCCACTACCTGTCGAAGTTCACCGCGTACCTCCAGCAGCTCGACATGGAGTCCAACGGCAAGTCCGTCGACCGGGACGGCAACCCGGTCGACTGGCAGACCGGCCCGGTGGTCTGGGGCACCCCCGGCACCAACGGCCAGCACGCCTACTACCAGCTGATCCACCAGGGCACCAAGGTCATCCCGGCCGACTTCATCGGCTTCGCCGAGCCGGTCGCCGACCTGCTGCCCGGCCTGGTCGCCCAGCACGATCTGCTGATGGCCAACTTCTTCGCCCAGACCCAGGCGCTGGCCTTCGGCAAGACGCCGGAGGAGGTGCGCGCCGAGGGCGTCGCCGAGGAGCTGGTGCCGCACAAGACCTTCCGGGGCAACCACCCGACGACGACGATCCTCGGCGACCGGCTGACCCCGTCCGTCCTCGGCCAGCTGATCGCGCTCTACGAGCACAAGGTCTTCGTCCAGGGCGCCGTCTGGAACATCGACTCCTTCGACCAGTGGGGCGTCGAGCTCGGCAAGGTCCTCGCCAAGAAGATCGAGCCGGTGCTCACCGGCGCCGAGGAGGGCGAGCGGCTGGACAGCTCGACCGCCGCGCTGGTCCGCGCCTACCGGGCCCGCCGGGGGCGCTGAGCCGATGACCACGGGGGAGGGGACGGTGCGGCTGCGGCCGCCGCGCAACATGCTGGACCCGAGGGCCGTGTGGTGGTGGCGGACCCGGTGTCTGCTGCTGACGGCGGCCCCGGTGGCGGTGCTGGCCGTACTGGGCCTGCTCATCGGGCCGGCCCGGTTCTGGCTGTTGCTGCCCGCCGCGATCCTCGTCGTGCTCGGCGCCGGCGGCACCGTCCTCCTCCCCTTCTGGTGGTACCGGACCCACCGCTGGGAGGTCACGGAGGAGGCGGTGTACGTCCGGACCGGCCTCCTGAGGCAGGAGTGGCGGATCGCCCCGATGTCCCGGATCCAGACCGTGGACACCGTGCGCGGACCGCTCGAACAGCTCTTCCGGCTCGCGACGGTCACCGTGACCACCGCGTCGGCCAGGGGCGCGATCCGCGTCGGGGGCCTCGACCACACCACGGCGGCCGAGCTGGCCGAGCGGCTGACCAGGATCACCCGGTCCACCCCCGGGGACGCCACATGACCTCCGAGACGGCGGAGACCGGTACCACCGACCTCCCCGCCACCGGCTGGAGTCCGCTGGACCCGCGCGCCGTCCTGGTCGGCGCGCTGGTCATGGCCGGGGTGGTGGCCGGCGCGGCCGTGCCCACCACGCTCGGCCTGGCCGGGCGGCTGGGCACCCCCGCCGCCGTCGCCTGGGTCGTCGCCGGGGCCGTGCTGCTCGTCGGCTCGGTGGCGGCCGGCGAGTACGTGCGCTGGCGCCGCACCCGCTACCGGATCGGTGCCGAACGGGTCGAGCTCCACACCGGCCTCTTCCTGGTCAAGAAGCGCTCCCTGGCCCGCGAGCGGATCCGCAGCGTCGACCTCACCGCCCATCCGCTGCAACGGGTGCTCGGTCTGGTCACCGTCCGCATCGGCACCGGCGAGCAGGCCAGCCACGACTCCACCCTGGAGCTGGACCCGGTCGCCCGCCCCGAGGGCGAACGGCTCCGCCGCGCACTGCTGGAGCGTACGGCCGGCACCGCCCCCGGCTCCCCCCGCGAGGGCCGCCTCGCCACCCTGGACCCGCGCTGGATCCGCTACGCGCCCGTCTCCTTCGTCGCCCCCGCGCTCGGCGGTGCGGCGGCCGGGAGCGTGATGCAGGTCAGCGACTGGTTCGGCGCGCAGCGACAGGTGATCGCCTGGGTCGGCGACCGGTTCCGGGACACCTCGGTCACCGCCATGATCCTCGTCCTCGTCCTGGCCGCGGTGGCCGCCGGGGTGGTCGGCGCGCTCGGCCTCTGGGTCGAGATGTGGTGGAACTACCGGCTGGAGCGGGAGCCCGGCGGCACGCTGCGCGTCCGGCGGGGGCTGCTGACCTCCCGGTCCGTCTCCATCGAGGAGCGGCGGCTGCGCGGCGTCGACGTGGTGGAACCGCTCGGCGTCCGGGCCCTGGGCGCCGCCCGCGTCGACGCGATCACCACCGGCCTCGCCAAGGACGAGGAGGAGCGGCACGCCGACCGGAACACCCTGCTCCCCGCCGCGCCCCGCCGGGTCGCCGACGCGGTCGCCGCCGACGTGCTCCGCCGGACGGACTCCCCGACCGGGGCCCCGCTGACCGCACACCCCCGGGCGGCCCTCGGCCGCAGGCTCCGCCGGGCGCTGTGGGCCGTCGCCGTCCCGTCGGCCCTCCAGGCCGTGCTGGGCGCGGTGCTGACGCCGGTGCTGCTCTGGACCGCGCTCGGCTGGACCACCGTCGCCCTCCCCGTCGGGCTGCTGCTGGCCCGGGACGCGTACCGGAGCCTGGGGCACACCCTCAGCGGCGACCACCTGGTGGTGCGCTCGGGCACGGTGCGGCGCTCGACCGCCGCGCTGGAGCGGGCCGGGATCATCGGCTGGA
The DNA here is from genome assembly GCF_043079735.1 of Streptomyces sp. NPDC015144. Lineage (NCBI taxonomy): Bacteria > Bacillati > Actinomycetota > Actinomycetes > Kitasatosporales > Streptomycetaceae > Streptomyces > Streptomyces sp. NPDC015144. Next base: position 475,571 of record NZ_JBIBUU010000003.1, read on the forward strand.
CGGTCCGCCGGACCTACTTCCAGCGCCGGGCCGGAGTGCTGAGCGTCACCGCGACCACGGCCGCCGGATCGGGCGCGTACACGGCGTACGACACGGACACGGGCGAGGGCCTCGACTTCGCCGCCCGCGCCGTCCCCGGCCTGCTGGAGCCCTTCCTGGAGCGCGTCCCGCCCACCCCGTGACGCCACAGGCCCGGCCCGCTCCGAGGAGCGGACCGGGCCTGGTACCAAGCGGGGTGACGGTATGTCAGGGCGAGGCGGGCGGGTAGAGCGCGCGCGGCAGCCGGGAGGCCGCCGCCGCGTCCAGCAGCCACAGAGTGCGGCTGCGCCCGTACGCGCCGGCCGCCGGGGCCTGGATCTCCCCGGCACCCGAGAGCGCGATCTCCGCGGCCTCCGCCTTGTCCTCGCCCGCGGCCAGCAGCCACACCTCGCGCGCCGCCCGGATCGCGGGCAGCGTGAGCGAGATACGGGTGGGCGGCGGCTTGGGGGCGCCGTGCACACCGACGACGGTGCGCTCGGTCTCCCGCACCGCGGGCAGCTCCGGGAAGAGCGACGCGACATGGGTGTCCGGGCCGACGCCCAGCATCAGCACGTCGAACGTCGGCACCGGGCCGTGGTCCTCGGGACCGGCCGCGGCGGCCAGCTCCTCGGCGTACGCGGCCGCCGCCGCGTCGGCGTCGTTGCCCCACGGGCCGTTCGAGGCGGGCATCGCGTGCACCCGGAACGGGTCCAGCGCCACCGCGTCCAGCAGGGCCTCGCGGGCCTGCGTGACATTGCGCTCCGGATCGCCCTCCGGCAGGAAGCGCTCGTCGCCCCACCACAGGTCCAGCCGCGACCAGTCGACCGCGTCCCGGGCGGGCGCGGCGGCGAGCGCGGCCAGCAGGCCGTTGCCGTTGCGCCCGCCGGTGAGGACCACCGAGGCACGGCCGCGGGCGGCCTGGGCGTCCACGATCCGGGTGATCAGCCGGGCCGCGGCCGCCTGGGCCATCAGCTCCTTGTCGCGGTGCACGACGAGCTGCGGGGTGTTCACTTGGCCGCCGCCTTCTTGGCCGCGCTCTTCTTCGCGGGGGCCGGGGCGGCGGCCTCGGCCTCGGCCTGTTTCGGCTCCGGCCGCCCGCCGAGCTTGTCCACACCGAACTTGACCGTGGCCGCGTAGGTGTTGTCCGGGTCGAGCCGGCGCAGCTCCTCGGCGAGCAGCTCCGAGGTCTCCCGCCGCTTGAGCGCCACCGCGCGGTCCGGCTGGCCCTGCATGGAGAGCGTGGCCAGCGAGCCGTCGGGGCGGTCCAGGACGATGACGCCGTTCTTGGTCTCCATCCGTACGGCCGTCAGACCGGGACCGGCGGAGACGGTGCGCTCCACCGGCACCTGGAGCCGGTCGGCGAGCCACATGGCGAGCAGCTCGCAGCTCGGGTTCTCCGACTCGCCCTCGACGGTCGCCGAGACGACCTGGACCTGCTGCTGGTCGAGCGCGGCCGCCAGCATCGAACGCCACGGCGTGATGCGGGTCCAGGCCAGATCGGTGTCGCCCGGGCTGTACGCGTCGGCGCGGACCGCCAGCTCGCTGCCCGGGTGCTCCGCCGCGTACGCGTCGGTGATGCGGCGCTGGGCGAGCGCGCCCAGCGGGTCCTTCGCCGCGTCGGCGGGCGCGTCCTGGGGCCACCAGACCACGACCGGGGCGTCCGGCAGCAGCAGCGGCAGGACCACCGACTGGGCGTGGTCGACCAGCTCGCCGTGGAGGCGCAGGACGACCGTCTCGCCGGTGCCCGCGTCGGAACCGACCCGCACCTCGGCGTCGAGCCGGGCGTCCCGCCGGCTGCGCGCCGACCGGCTGACCCGCTTGATCACCGCGATGATCCGGGAAGGGTGCTCGCGCGAGGCGTCACCGGCCGACTTGAGCGCGTCGTACGCGTTCTCCTCGTCGGTGACGATGACCAGGGTGAGCACCATGCCGATGGCTGGGGTGCCGATGGCCCGGCGCGCCGCGACCAGCGCCTGGTTGATCTTGCTGGAAGTGGTCTCCGTGAGATCGATCTTCATGGCCGGCGCCAGCTCCGTCCGTCTCGTGCGAGCATCTCGTCGGCCTCGGCCGGACCCCAGGTGCCCGCCGGGTACTGGGCGGGCTTGCCGTGCTTGTCCCAGTACTCCTCGATCGGGTCGAGGATGTTCCAGGAGAGTTCGACCTCCTGGTGCCGGGGGAAGAGGTTGGCGTCGCCGAGCAGCACGTCGAGGATGAGCCGCTCGTACGCCTCCGGGCTGGACTCCGTGAAGGACTCGCCGTACGCGAAGTCCATCGTGACGTCCCGGACCTCCATCGAGGTACCGGGCACCTTGGAGCCGAACCGCACGGTCACGCCCTCGTCCGGCTGGACCCGGATGACCAGCGCGTTGCCGCCCAGCTCCTCGGTGGCACCGGACTCGAAGGGCAGGTACGGGGCCCGCTTGAAGACGACCGCGATCTCCGTGACCCGGCGGCCGAGCCGCTTTCCGGTACGGAGGTAGAACGGCACGTCCGCCCAGCGGCGGTTGTTGATCGTCAGCTTGATCGCGGCGTAGGTGTCGGTCTTCGACCTGGGGTCGATCCCGTCCTCCTCCAGATAGCCGAGGACCTCCTCGCCGCCCTGCCAGGCGTGCGCGTACTGCGCGCGCACCGTGTGCTTGCCCAGGTCCTCCGGCAGCTCGACCGCCGTGAGCACCTTCAGCTTCTCGGCGACCAGGGCCTTCGGGTGGAAGGAGCCGGGCTCCTCCATCGCGGTCAGCGCCAGCAGCTGGAGCAGGTGGTTCTGGATGACGTCACGGGCGGCGCCGATCCCGTCGTAGTAGCCGGCCCGGCCGCCGATGCCGATGTCCTCGGCCATCGTGATCTGGACGTGGTCGACGTACGACCTGTTCCAGATCGGCTCGAACATCGTGTTGGCGAACCGCAGCGCCAGGATGTTCTGGACCGTCTCCTTGCCCAGGTAGTGGTCGATACGGAAGACCTCGTTGGGCGGGAACACGTCGTGCACGATCCGGTTGAGCTCCTGCGCGCTCTTCAGGTCGTGGCCGAAGGGCTTCTCGATGACGGCACGCCGCCAGGAGCCCTCCTTCTGGTCGGCGAGTCCGTGCTTCTTGAGCTGCTGGACGACCTTGGGGAAGAACTTCGGCGGCACGGACAGGTAGAAGGCGAAGTTGCCTCCCGTGCCCTGCGCCTTGTCCAGCTCCTGGATCGTGGTCTTCAGCTGCTCGAACGCCTCGTCGTCGTCGAAGTTGCCCTGGACGAAGCGCATCCCCTGGATGAGCTGCTGCCAGACCTCCTCGCGGAACGGCGTACGGGCGTGCTGCTTGACGGCGTCGTGGACCTCCTGCGCGAAGTCCTCGTCCTGCCACTCGCGGCGGGCGAACCCGATCAGGGAGAAGCCCGGCGGCAGCAGACCGCGGTTGGCCAGGTCGTACACGGCCGGCATCAGTTTCTTGCGGGACAGGTCGCCCGTGACGCCGAAGATCACCAGACCCGACGGCCCCGCGATGCGCGGGAGCCGTCGGTCCTGGGGGTCACGAAGCGGATTGGCTCCGAGAACACCGGACAAGGTGGTCAGCCCTCCGAAGGGGCGAGGCGCTTGAGCTCCGCCTCGGTCGAGTTGAGCAGGTCGATCCAGGCCGCTTCGAACTTCTCGACGCCCTCGTCCTCCAGGAGCTGGACGACGTCGTCGTACGAGATGCCGAGCTTCGCCACGGCGTCCAGCTCGGCGCGGGACTGCTCGTAGCTGCCGGTGATGGTGTCGCCGGTGACCCGGCCGTGGTCGGCCGTGGCCTCCAGGGTGGCCTCGGGCATGGTGTTGACGGTGCCGGGGGCGACCAGGTCGACCACGTACAGGGTGTCCTTGTACGCGGGGTCCTTGACGCCGGTCGAGGCCCACAGCGGGCGCTGCTTGTTGGCGTGCGCCTTGTCGAGGGCGGCCCAGCGGTCCGAGGAGAAGACCTCCTCGTACGCCTGGTAGGCGAGCCGGGCGTTGGCGAGGGCCGCCTTGCCCTTGAGGGCCTTGGCCTCGTCGGTGCCGACGGCGTCGAGCCGCTTGTCGATCTCGGTGTCCACCCGGGACACGAAGAAGGAGGCCACCGAGTGGATCCGGGACAGATCCAGGCCCGCGGCCTTCGCCTTCTCCAGGCCCGCCAGGTAGGCGTCCATGACCTCGCGGTAGCGCTCCAACGAGAAGATCAGCGTGACGTTGACGCTGATGCCCTTGCCGATGACCTCGGTGATCGCCGGGAGACCGGCCTTCGTCGCCGGGATCTTGATGAGCGTGTTGGGCCGGTCCACCAGCCAGGCCAGCTGCTTGGCCTCGGCGACGGTGGCGGCGGTGTGGTGGGCCAGCCGGGGGTCGACCTCGATGGAGACCCGGCCGTCCTGGCCCTCCGTGGCCTCGAAGACCGGGTGCAGGATGTCGGCCGCGTCCCGTACGTCCGACGTGGTGATCATGCGGATCGCCTCGTCGACGGTGACCTTGCGGGTGGCGAGGTCGGTGAGCTGCTGCTCGTACCCGTCACCGGAAGAGATCGCCTTCTGGAAGATCGACGGGTTGGTGGTGACGCCCACGACGTGCTGCTGGTCGATCAGCTCGGCGAGGTTGCCGGAGGTGATCCGCTTGCGCGACAGGTCATCGAGCCAGATCGCCACGCCCTCGTCGGAGAGGCGCTTGAGTGCGTCTGTCATGAGAAATGCATCTCCTACTAGTCGTATAACGGCGTCAGCGCGTGGCTGCCGCGAGAGATTCCCGCGCCGCGGCGGCGACGTGCCCGCCGGTGAAGCCGAACTCGCGGAAGAGGACCTTGGCGTCGGCCGAGGCGCCGAAGTGCTCCAGCGAGACGATCCGGCCCGCGTCGCCCACGTAGCGGTACCAGGTCAGGGCGATCCCGGCCTCCACCGCCACGCGCGCCTTCACGGACGGCGGCAGCACGCTGTCCTTGTACGCCTGGTCCTGCTCCTCGAACCACTCGACCGACGGCATCGAGACCACCCGCGTCGGGATGCCGGCCGCCTGGAGCTCCTCGCGCGCCTCCACGGCGAGCTGCACCTCGGAGCCCGTACCGATCAGCAGGACCTGCGGAGCCGTGCTCCGCCCGTCGGCCCCTTCGGCCTCGAAGAGCACGTAACCGCCCTTGGCCGCGTCCTCGTTGACCGGGTACGTGGGTACGCCCTGGCGGGTCAGCGCCAGACCGTGCGGGGCGCCCTTGCCGAACACCTTGGTGTAGCGGCGCAGGATCTCCCGCCAGGCGATGGAGGTCTCGTTGGCGTCGGCCGGGCGGACGATGTTCAGCCCCGGGATGGCGCGCAGCGAGGCCAGGTGCTCCACCGGCTGGTGGGTCGGGCCGTCCTCGCCGAGACCGACCGAGTCGTGCGTCCACACGTACGTCACCGGCAGGTGCATCAGCGCGGACAGCCGCACCGCGTTGCGCATGTAGTCGGAGAACACCAGGAAGGTGCCGCCGTAGATGCGGGTGTTGCCGTGCAGCGCGATGCCGTTCATGGCCGCGGCCATGGCGTGCTCGCGGATGCCGAAGTGGATCGTGCGCCCGTACGGGTCCGCGCCCGGCAGCGGGTTGTCCGCCGGGAGGAACGACGACGTCTTGTCGATCGTGGTGTTGTTCGAGCCCGCGAGGTCGGCGGAGCCGCCCCACAGCTCGGGGACGATCGCGCCGAGCGCCTGGAGCACCTTGCCCGAGGCGGCCCGGGTCGCGACGCCCTTGCCCGGCTCGAAGACCGGGAGCGCGTCCTCCCAGCCCGCGGGCAGCTCGCCGGCCGAGATCCGGTCGAACGCGGCGGCGCGCTCCGGGTTGGCGGTGCGCCAGGCGGCGAAGCCCTTCTCCCACTCGGCCCGCACCTCGCGGCCGCGGTCCAGCGCCTCACGGGTGTGCGCGATGACCTCGTCGGCGACCTCGAAGGTCTTCTCCGGGTCGAAGCCGAGGACCCGCTTGGTGGCGGCGACCTCCTCGTCGCCCAGCGCCGAGCCGTGCGCGGCCTCGGTGTTCTGGGCGCCCGGCGCGGGCCAGGCGATGATCGAACGGGCCGCGATGAACGACGGGCGCTCCGTCTCGGCCTTGGCCGCCTGGAGCGCGGCGTACAGACCCGCCGGGTCCAGGTCGCCGCTGGGCAGCTGCTCCACGCGCTGGACGTGCCAGCCGTACGCCTCGTACCGCTTCAGGGTGTCCTCGGAGACCGCGGTCTCCGTGTCGCCCTCGATGGAGATGTGGTTGTCGTCCCAGAGCAGCACCAGATTGCCGAGCTTCTGGTGGCCGGCCAGCGAGGACGCCTCCGCGGAGATGCCCTCCTGGAGGCAGCCGTCACCGGCGACGACCCAGATCATGTGGTCGAAGGGGGAGGTGCCGGGGGCCGCGTCCGGGTCGAAGAGGCCGCGCTCGTAGCGGGCGGCCATCGCCATGCCCACGGCGTTGGCGACACCCTGGCCCAGCGGGCCGGTGGTGGTCTCGACGCCGGTGGTGTGGCCGTACTCGGGGTGGCCCGGGGTCTTCGAGCCCCAGGTGCGGAATGCCTTGAGGTCGTCCAGCTCCAGGCCGTACCCGGCCAGGTAGAGCTGGATGTACAGGGTCAGGCTGCTGTGCCCCGCCGAGAGCACGAACCGGTCGCGCCCGGTCCAGTCGGCGTCGGCGGGGTCGTGCCGCATCACCTTCTGGAAGAGGGTGTACGCGGCGGGAGCCAGGCTCATGGCCGTACCGGGGTGTCCGTTCCCGACCTTCTGTACGGCGTCCGCGGCGAGGACACGCACGGTGTCCACGGCCCGCTGGTCCAATTCGGTCCACTGGAGATCTGTGGTGATCGGCTTGGTGCTCACCCTGAGTCAGGGCTCCTCTCCACTGTCGTAAACCGGTGACTGAGACCGCACCGGGCGTTGTCGAGCCTACCCTCGCCGGAACGCGCCCTTTCCGCTGCTTTCCAGGGTGCGGGCGGCCCGGGGAGTTCGCCTCCCGGATGAGCACGGGGGGTCACTTCCGAGCTGTCCGGGCAGGTCCCGCCGCCCGCGCGGGGGCGCCGCCCCAACACGAGCCACCCCCGCGAAGAACGGCGTGTCCCCAACGTCTACAGTGGTCTGGTTCGCGCAAGTCTTTACCGGGCCCTCACGCCCGGAGCTTGCTGGGATTTCTCTGTCAGGGGTGTGCGTGACGGCCGTCGAGTCCCGACCCGCAGGGGTCGCCTTGACTCCCAGCCCAGGGGGCCATCGCCCGTTCGGGGCCCGTGTCAAGGCGTTCGTGGCGCTGACCAAGCCGCGGATCATCGAGCTGCTGCTGATCACCACCGTTCCGGTGATGTTCCTCGCCGCCCAGGGCGTGCCGAACCTCTGGCTCGTCCTCGCCACCACCGTCGGCGGGTACCTCTCGGCGGGCGGCGCCAACGCGCTGAACATGTACATCGACCGCGACATCGACGCGCTGATGGACCGCACCGCGCAGCGTCCGCTGGTCACCGGAATGGTCAGCCCGCGCGAGTGCCTGGCCTTCGGCATCTCCCTCGCGGTGATCTCGACGGTCTGGTTCGGCGTGCTGGTCAACTGGCTGTCCGCCTGGCTCTCGCTCGGCGCGCTCCTCTTCTACGTCGTGGTCTACACGATGCTGCTGAAGCGCCGGACCGCGCAGAACATCGTCTGGGGCGGGATCGCGGGCTGCATGCCGGTCCTCATCGGCTGGTCCGCCGTGACCGACTCGATGTCCTGGGCCGCGGTGATCCTCTTCGCCGTCATCTTCTTCTGGACGCCGCCGCACTACTGGCCGCTCTCCATGAAGGTGAAGGAGGACTACGCCCGGGTCGGCGTCCCGATGCTGCCGGTGATCGCCTCCAACAGGGTGGTGGCCCGCCAGATCGTCATCTACAGCTGGGTGATGGTGGCCGTCTCCCTGCTGCTCACCCCGCTGGGCTACACGGGCTGGTTCTACACCGCGGTGGCGCTGGCCACCGGCGGCTTCTGGCTCTGGGAGGCGCACGGCCTGCAGAACCGCGCCAAGGCCGGGGTGACCGGGGCCAAGCTCAAGGAGATGCGGCTGTTCCACTGGTCGATCACCTATGTCTCGCTGCTCTTCGTCGCCGTGGCGGTCGACCCCTTCCTCAGGTAGTCCCGCTCCTGGTCCCCGTCGATGGGCGGGGTACGTGGCCCAGCCCACGTACCCCGCCCATCGCGCGTTCCCCTACCCGTCGGTAGCATCCTGACCATGGCTGAGACGGGTGACACCCAGGTGGAGAGCGGCAAGCAGGCGGCCCGCGCGGAGCGCAGGGCGGCGAAGCTCGCCAAGGAGATCGGTGCCTTCGCCGAGGCGCACGGCGGAGCGGAGGGGCAGCTCGCCTACCTCGGGCAGATGGGCGCCCGCATCGTGCTGGTGGGCGAGGACGGCGGCTGGGGCGATCTGGTCGCCCCCTCGTACGCGATCGCCGAGAGCGCCACCCGGAAGGCCGGGATCACGATGCACGAGTCCTTCGACGGGGACTTCGCGGCGAAGGTCCGCACCGGCCCGTACGAGTGGACGCGGATGGCCGGCATCCAGGTGGGCGGCCCCGCCAACCCCGCCTGACACCCGCCCCGCGCGACGAGAAGAGCCGGACGGTTCCCGAGAGGGGAAACCGTCCGGCTCTTCGCGTCGTGAAGGGGGCCGTACGGGTCAGCCGGCCGCCGCGGGCTCCGGCTGACCGGCCGCCGGTCCGGGCACCGCCACGGGGGCCGAGGGACGCTCGCGCAGCGACAGGAGCACCCGTACGACGGCGATCCACACGAGGCACGAGCCCAGCATGTGCAGGCCGACCAGGATCTCCGGCGTGTCGGTGAAGTACTGCACGTATCCGATCAGGCCCTGCGCCATCAGGACGAGGAAGAGGTCGCGGGCCCGGTGCCGGGGCCCGACGGGCGCGTCGACGGCCTTCAGGACGAACCAGAGCGCCACGGTCAGCGCCACCACGGCCCAGGCCAGGTCGGCGTGGAGCTGGGCGATCATCTTCCAGTCGATCGGGATGCGGTGCACGTCGCTGGAGTCGCCCGCGTGGCGCCCCGCGCCCGTCACGACCGTACCGACCGCGACCAGCAGCCCCGAGACGCCCGCGAGCAGCCAGGCCAGCTGGGAGACCGCCTTGCCGACCAGCGGCCGGGGAGCCTCGTCGCCCTCGCCGACCCGCTGCCAGGTCACCATCGCGACGGTGATCAGCGCCGTGGAGAGCAGGAAGTGCGCGGCGACGGTGTACGGGTTCAGCCCGACCAGCACCACGATGCCGCCGAGCACCGCATTGCCCATGACCACCCAGAACTGGAGCCAGCCGAGCCGGGTCAGGGAGCGGCGCCAGGGCTTGGCCGAACGGGCGGCGATGATCGCCCACCCGACGGCCGCGCACAGCACGTAGGTCAGCATCCGGTTGCCGAACTCGATGACGCCGTGGAAGCCCATCTCGCTCGTGGTCGTCAGGCTCTCGTCGGTGCACTTGGGCCAGGTGGGGCAACCGAGGCCGGAACCGGTCAGCCGCACCGCGCCTCCGGTCACGACGATGATCACGGCCATGACGACGGCCGACATGGCCGCACGCCGGACCGTACGGGGGGACGGCGTCCACCGCTCGGCGATGTACTGGAGGGGATTCCGCACGGCTTGAGCGACTTCGGCTCGGGTCAGCTTGGGCACGCGCACCATCGTAGGCGGAGGCTTGTGCAAGCTTTCACGAGGGGGACGAGTTGCCTGAAACCGTCGACACAGCGCGGTCGGGCCCTCACTCCCAGCGGAAGAACCGCGCCGCCGCGCCCAGCCCCAGCACCGCCCACACCGCCAGTACGCCGAGGTCGCCCCAGGGCATCGACGCCCCGTGCTGGAGCACCTCGCGCAGCCCGTCCGAGAGGGCCGTGATCGGCAGCAGGTCGAGCACCGACCGCACCGCGTCCGGGAACTTGTCCAGCGGCACGATGACCCCGCCGCCCACCAGCAGCAGCAGGAAGACCAGATTGGCCGCGGCGAGCGTCGCCTCCGCCCGGAGCGTCCCGGCCATCAGCAGCCCGAGCCCGGAGAAGGCCGCCGTGCCCAGCACCAGCAGCAGGAGGACGGCGAGGGGGTTGCCCTGCGGCGACCAGCCCAGCGCGAACGCGATCACGGTGAGGAGCACCACCTGGAGCACCTCGGTGAACAGCACCGCGAGGGTCTTCGCCGTCATCAGCGCCCAGCGGGGCAGCGGCGAGGCGCCCAGCCGCTTCAGCACCCCGTAGCGGCGCTCGAACCCGGTGGCGATGGCCTGGCCGGTGAAGGCCGTGGACATCACGGCGAGGGCGAGGATGCCGGGGGCCAGGAAGTCGACCGCCTCGCCCGCGCCGGTGTCCACGATGTCGACCGCGCTGAACAGCACCAGCAGCAGCGTCGGGATGACCACCGTCAGGAGCAGCTGCTCGCCGTTGCGCAGCAGCATCCTGGTCTCCAGCGCGGTCTGCGCCGTGATCATGCGGCCGAGCGGAGCGGCGCCCGGCCGCGGGGTGTACGTACCGGCGCTCATGCGCGCAGCTCCTTGCCGGTCAGTTCCAGGAAGACGTCCTCCAGGGTGTGCCGTTCCACGGAGATGCCCGAGGGCATCACGCCGTGCTGGGCGCACCAGGAGGTGACGGTGGCGAGCAGCTCCGGGCCGACGTCGCCGCTGATGCGGTACGTGCCCGGGACGAGCTCGGCGGTCTCGGTGCCGTCGGGCAGCGCCTTCTGGAGCGAGCCGAGGTCGAGGCCGGGGCGGCCGGTGAAGCGCAGGGTGTTCTCGGCGCCGCCGCGGCAGAGCGTCTCGGGGCTGCCCTGGGCGATGACCCGGCCCGCGTCGATGATCGCGACGTCGTCGGCCAGTTCCTCCGCCTCGTCCATGAAGTGCGTGGTGAGCACGGTGGACACCCCGTCGGCGCGCAGTTCGCGCACCAGCTCCCAGGTGGAACGGCGGGCCTGGGGGTCGAGCCCGGCGGTCGGCTCGTCGAGGAAGACCAGCTCGGGGCGGCCGACGACGGCCATCGCCAGGGCGAGCCGCTGCTGCTGGCCGCCGGAGAGCCGCCGGTAGGTGGTGCGGCCGCAGCCGCCGAGGCCGAGGCGCTCGATCAGGGCGTCGACGTCCAGCGGGTGGGCGTGCAGTTTCGCCATGTGGCGGAGCATCTCGTCGGCGCGCGCCCCGGAGTAGACGCCACCCGACTGGAGCATCACACCGATCCGGGGGCGCAGCCGCGCGGCGTCGGCGACCGGGTCGAGACCGAGGACCCGTACGGTCCCGGCGTCGGGGCGGCGGTAGCCCTCGCAGGTTTCGATGGTGGTGGTCTTGCCGGCGCCGTTGGGGCCGAGGACGGCGGTGACGGTGCCGGTGCGCACGCACAGGTCGAGGCCGTCCACCGCGGTCTTGGAGCCGTAGCGCTTCACCAGGCCGCGGAGCTCCACGACGGACTCGCTCTTCATGGCCGGTAAGTCTAAGCGCTGCCCCGCGGGCCCCCGAGGGCGAGCCGGGCCCCCCGTCCCCCGCTCCCCGCAAGGCCTCCGGGCCCTGATTAGGTGACCCTAAGTGATGAATGGCACCATAGATCGTTTCGGACCGTGGTTGTCAGGCGCCGATGAATTACGCAACAATGGCGTTGTGAAATATGTCGGCGAGGCTCCGCGGGAGGAACCCGCGACCGGTGAGCGCCCCACGCGCAACCGGGTCGCGCGGTCGATCCTGGACCACGGCCCGTCCACCGTCGCCGAGCTGGCCGAGCGCCTCGGTCTCACCCAGGCCGCGGTCCGCCGCCATCTCGACGCGTTGGTCTCCGACCGCATCGTCGAACCCCGCGAACAGCGGGTCTACGGGGCGCGGACCCGGGGCCGCCCGGCCAAGGTGTTCGCCCTCACCGACTGCGGCCGGGACGCGTTCGACCAGTCCTACGACGCTCTCGCGGCGGACGCCCTGCGCTGGATCGCCGAGACCTCCGGCGAGGAGGCGGTCGGCGCCTTCGCCCGCGCGAGGATCGCGGCCCAGGCCGGGGCGTACCGTGAGGCGGTCGAGGCGGCGAGCCCCGAGGAGCGCACCGAAGCCCTGGCCAGGGCGCTGTCCGCCGACGGGTACGCTGCTACGGCGCGTAGCGCGCCCGGTCCGCAACAGGGCGAGCAGCTGTGCCAGCACCACTGCCCGGTCGCCCACGTCGCCGAGCAGTACCCCCAGTTGTGCGAGGCGGAGACGGAGTTCTTCTCCAGCCTTCTCGGGACGCATGTGCAGCGTCTGGCCACCATCGCCCACGGCGACGGCGTGTGTACGACGTACATCCCGCGCAGCGGCCACCCCGCACCACAGACCACCCCATCAGCATCCGCAAGCAAGGCCGGGAGGAACCCCGCATGACGCTCCCCACGGAGACTGCCCACCCCGAACTCGAGGGCCTGGGTACGTACGAATTCGGCTGGGCCGACTCCGACGCGGCAGGCGCCGCCGCCAAGCGCGGGCTCTCCGAGGAGGTCGTCCGCGACATCTCGGCGAAGAAGAACGAGCCCGAGTGGATGCTGAAGCTGCGTCTCAAGGGCCTGAAGCTCTTCGACAAGAAGCCCATGCCGAACTGGGGCTCCGACCTCTCGGGCATCGACTTCGACAACATCAAGTACTTCGTGCGTTCCACGGAGAAGCAGGCGGAGTCCTGGGAGGACCTGCCCGAGGACATCAAGAACACCTACGACAAGCTCGGCATCCCGGAGGCGGAGAAGCAGCGCCTGGTCGCCGGTGTCGCCGCGCAGTACGAGTCGGAGGTCGTCTACCACCAGATCCGTGAGGACCTGGAGGAGCAGGGCGTCATCTTCCTCGACACCGACACGGCGCTGAAGGAGCACCCGGAGCTCTTCAAGGAGCACTTCGGCACCGTCATCCCGGTCGGCGACAACAAGTTCGCCTCCCTGAACACGGCCGTGTGGTCCGGCGGCTCGTTCATCTACGTGCCCAAGGGTGTCCACGTCGACATCCCGCTCCAGGCGTACTTCCGTATCAACACGGAGAACATGGGCCAGTTCGAGCGGACGCTGATCATCGTCGACGAGGACGCCTACGTCCACTACGTCGAGGGCTGCACCGCCCCGATCTACTCCTCCGACTCGCTGCACTCCGCGGTCGTCGAGATCATCGTGAAGAAGGGCGGCCGCTGCCGCTACACGACGATCCAGAACTGGTCGAACAACGTCTACAACCTGGTCACCAAGCGGGCCGTGGCCTACGAGGGCGCGACCATGGAGTGGGTCGACGGCAACATCGGCTCCAAGGTCACCATGAAGTACCCGGCCGTCTACCTGATGGGCGAGCACGCCAAGGGCGAGACCCTGTCGATCGCCTTCGCGGGCGAGGGCCAGCACCAGGACGCCGGCGCCAAGATGGTCCACATGGCGCCCAACACCTCCTCCAACATCGTCTCCAAGTCGGTGGCGCGGGGCGGCGGCCGCACCTCCTACCGCGGTCTGATCGAGATCGGCGAGGGCGCCCCGGGCGCCAAGTCCAACGTGCTCTGCGACGCGCTGCTGGTCGACACGATCTCGCGCTCCGACACCTACCCGTACGTCGACGTCCGCGAGGACGACGTCTCCATGGGCCACGAGGCGACCGTCTCCAAGGTCTCCGAGGACCAGCTCTTCTACCTGATGAGCCGCGGTCTGACGGAGTTCGAGGCGATGGCGATGATCGTGCGCGGCTTCGTCGAGCCGATCGCCAAGGAGCTGCCGATGGAGTACGCCCTCGAACTCAACCGGCTGATCGAGCTGCAGATGGAGGGTTCGGTCGGCTAGGACCTGCCCGGCAGGCCCCGCCCCGCACACGAACCCCCTACTTTTGACAGAGAAAGCGAGCACGACGACAGCCATGGCTGAGGCTCAGAATCTTCCGACGGGTTCCACCACCGCCGGTTCCATCGCGGTGGCCGCAGAATCCACCGTAGCCACGCGCATGAGCGCGCCGCCCTCCTTCGACGTGGCGGACTTCCCGGTCCCGCACGGCCGCGAGGAGGAGTGGCGGTTCACGCCGCTGGACCGGCTGCGCGGACTGCACGACGGCACGGCCACCGCGACCGACGGCGCCGTGAAGGTGGCGATCGAGGCCCCCGAGGGCGTCACCGTCGAGACCGTCGGGCGCGACGACGCCCGGCTCGGGAAGGCCGGCACGCCGGTCGACCGGGTCGCCGCCCAGGCGTACTCCTCCTTCGACCGGGCGTCCGTGGTCACGGTCCCCAAGGAGGCCGTGCTCACCGAGCCGATCCGGATCGCGGTGCACGGAGAGGGCGGCACCGCCTTCGGCCACCAGGTCGTCGAGCTCGGCGCCTTCGCCGAGGCCGTCGTGGTCATCGACCACACGGGTGACGCGGTGCTCGCCGCCAACGTCGACTACGTCCTCGGCGACGGCGCCAAGCTCACCGTGGTCTCCGTCCAGGACTGGGACGAGAACGCGGTCCACGTCGGCCAGCACAACGCGCTGGTCGGCCGGGACGCCTCGTTCAAGTCGATCGTCGTCACCTTCGGCGGCGACCTGGTCCGGCTCCACCCCCGGGTCGCCTACGCCGGCACCGGAGGCAGCGCCGAGCTCTTCGGCCTGTACTTCACCGACAAGGGCCAGCACCAGGAGCACCGCCTCCTGGTCGACCACAACACCCCGCACTGCTCGTCCAACGCCGCCTACAAGGGCGCGCTCCAGGGCGACGACGCGCACGCCGTGTGGATCGGTGACGTCCTCATCCGGGCCGCGGCCGAGGGCACCGACACCTACGAGATGAACCGCAACCTCGTCCTCACCGACGGCGCCCGGGTCGACTCCGTGCCGAACCTGGAGATCGAGACCGGCGAGATCGTCGGCGCCGGCCACGCCTCGGCGACCGGCCGCTTCGACGACGAGCAGCTGTTCTACCTGATGGCCCGCGGCATCCCCGCCGAGGAGGCCCGTCGGCTCGTGGTGCGCGGCTTCTTCGCCGAGCTCGTCCAGCAGATCGGTCTGCCGGACGTCGAGGCGCGGCTGCTCGACAAGATCGAGGCCGAGCTGAGGGCGTCCGTCTGATGGCCTTCGTCAAAGTCTGCGCGCTGAGCGAGCTGGAGGACGACACCCCGAAGCGGGTGGAGCTCGACGGCGTCCCGGTGTCCCTCGTCCGTACCGGGGGCGAGGTGTACGCGATCAACGACATCTGCTCGCACGCGAACGTCTCCCTGTCGGAGGGAGAGGTCGAGGACTGCATGATCGAGTGCTGGCTGCACGGCTCCAGCTTCGACCTCCGCACCGGCAAGCCGTCCGGCCTTCCCGCGACGCGCCCCGTCCCCGTATACCCCGTCAAGATCGAAGGGGACGATGTGCTCGTCTCCGTCACCCAGGAGCCCTGAGTCACCCATGGCAACGCTTGAAATCCGCGACCTGCACGTCTCCGTCGAGGCCGACAACGCCACGAAGGAGATCCTCAAGGGCGTCGACCTGACCGTGAAGCAGGGCGAGACCCACGCCATCATGGGCCCCAACGGGTCCGGCAAGTCGACCCTCGCGTACTCCCTCGCGGGACACCCCAAGTACACGGTCACCAGCGGTTCGGTGACCCTGGACGGCGAGGACGTCCTGGAGATGAGCGTCGACGAGCGCGCCCGCGCCGGCGTGTTCCTCGCGATGCAGTACCCGGTCGAGATCCCCGGTGTCTCGGTCTCCAACTTCCTCCGCACCTCCGCCACCGCCGTCCGCGGCGAGGCGCCCAAGCTGCGCACCTGGGTCAAGGAGGTCAAGGAGACGATGGGCCGGCTCCAGATGGACCCGGCGTTCGCCGAGCGCAACGTCAACGAGGGCTTCTCCGGCGGTGAGAAGAAGCGCCACGAGATCCTTCAGCTGGAGCTCCTCAAGCCGAAGATCGCGGTCCTCGACGAGACCGACTCCGGCCTGGACGTCGACGCCCTGCGCATCGTCTCCGAGGGCGTCAACCGGGTCCGCGAGACCGGCGAGGTCGGCACCCTGCTGATCACGCACTACACGCGGATCCTCCGTTACATCAAGCCCGACTTCGTGCACGTCTTCGCCAACGGCCGTATCGCCGAGTCCGGCGGCGCCGAGCTCGCCGACAAGCTGGAGAACGAGGGCTACGAGGCATACGTGAAGGGTGGCGCGTCCGCGTGACACAGCTGCCGGGCCTCCTCGACACCGAGGCGATCCGCAAGGACTTCCCCCTGCTGGATCGGACGGTCCACGACGGGAAGAAGGTCGTCTACCTGGACAGCGCGGCGACCTCGCAGAAGCCGCGCCAGGTGCTCGACGCCCTCAACCAGTACTACGAGCGGCACAACGCCAACGTGCACCGCGGCGTGTACACCATCGCCGAGGAGGCCACGGCGCTCTACGAGGGCGCCCGTGACAAGGTCGCGGCGTTCATCAACGCGCCCAGCCGCGACGAGGTGATCTTCACCAAGAACGCCTCCGAGTCGCTCAACCTCGTGGCCAACATGCTCGGCTGGGCCGACGAGCCCTACCGGGTGGACCACGACACCGAGATCGTCACCACCGAGATGGAGCACCACTCCAACATCGTGCCGTGGCAGCTGCTCTCGCAGCGCACCGGCGCGAAGCTGAAGTGGTTCGGCATCACCGACGACGGACGCCTCGACCTGTCCAACATCGAGGAGATCATCACGGAGAAGACGAAGATCGTCTCCTTCACGCTGGTCTCCAACATCATGGGCACGATCAACCCGGTCGAGCAGATCGTCCGCCGGGCCCAGCAGGTCGGTGCCCTGGTCTGCATCGACGCCTCGCAGGCCGCGCCGCACATGGTGCTCGACGTGCAGGCGCTCCAGGCCGACTTCGTGGCCTTCACCGGCCACAAGATGGTCGGCCCGACCGGCATCGGCGTGCTCTGGGGCCGGCAGGAGCTCCTGGAGGACCTGCCGCCGTTCCTCGGCGGCGGCGAGATGATCGAGACCGTGTCGATGCACTCGTCGACGTACGCCCCCGCGCCGCACAAGTTCGAGGCCGGTACGCCCCCGATCGCCCAGGCCGTCGGCCTCGGCGCGGCCGTGGACTACCTCTCGGCGATCGGCATGGACAGGATCGCCCGGCACGAGCACGCGATCACCGAGTACGCGGTGAAGCGGCTGCTGGAGGTCCCCGACCTCAGGATCATCGGCCCGGCGACGGCCGAGGACCGGGGCGCCACGATCTCCTTCACGCTCGGTGACATCCACCCGCACGACGTCGGCCAGGTCCTCGACGAGCAGGGCATCGCCGTCCGGGTCGGACACCACTGCGCGCGGCCGGTCTGCCTCCGGTACGGAATTCCTGCGACGACGCGAGCGTCGTTCTATCTGTACTCCACGCCCGCCGAGGTCGACGCCCTGGTGGACGGTCTGGAGCACGTACGGAACTTTTTCGCATGATGGACGAGCGGCTGAGGGTTGACTGGTGAAGCTTGACTCCATGTACCAGGAAGTGATCCTGGACCACTACAAGCACCCCCACGGGCGCGGCCTGCGGGACGGCGACGCCGAGGTGCACCACGTCAATCCGACGTGCGGCGACGAGATCACGCTCCGGGTGAAGTACGACGGCGAGACCATCGCCGACGTGTCGTACGAGGGTCAGGGCTGCTCCATCAGCCAGGCCAGCGCCTCCGTCCTCAACGACCTGCTGGTCGGCAAGGAGCTGGGCCAGGCGCAGAAGATCCAGGAGACCTTCCTGGAGCTGATGCAGTCGAAGGGCCAGCTGGAGCCGGACGACGCGATGGAGGAGGTGCTGGAGGACGCGGTCGCGTTCGCCGGTGTCTCCAAGTACCCGGCCCGGGTGAAATGCGCGCTGCTGAGCTGGATGGCGTGGAAGGACGCGACGGCCAAAGCGCTGTCCGAAGGGAAGACGGCATGAGCGACAACACGGTGACGACCGACGAGACCCCGACGATCAAGCCGGCCTCCGAGGAGGAGGTCCGTGAGGCCCTGTACGACGTCGTCGACCCCGAGCTGGGCATCGACGTCGTCAACCTGGGCCTGATCTACGGCATCCACATCGACGACGCCAACATCGCCACCCTCGACATGACGCTGACGTCCGCGGCCTGCCCGCTGACCGACGTCATCGAGGACCAGGCGAAGTCGGCCACCGACGGCATCGTCAACGAGCTGCGGATCAACTGGGTCTGGATGCCGCCGTGGGGTCCGGACAAGATCACGGACGACGGCCGCGAGCAGCTGCGCGCGCTCGGCTTCAACGTCTGACCGGTGCGCGTCCGCACGCCGCGGTGGAACGGCCCCCGATCCGGGGGCCGTTCTTCGTTTCGGTGTCGCCCGCCGTACCCCTGGGGTGCGCCCGTCGTTGGCATGGTCAGCGGAACGTAACCGCGTCACCACGCCGACGAGAGGCATGCCGTGCTGCATCGTATTTCGCTCCCCGGCCGCGGAGCGGCCACCGCCGCGGGCGGAGTTCTCCTGCTGGCCGCCCTGGGGGTCGACGCCCCCGCGCAGGCCGCGAGTTACGGGACCCCGACGATCGGGCTCCCGGTCTCCCACCTCTCCGGTGCCGTCGGCGCGAGCGGCGACCCGGTGGTCACCGTCACCGTCGCCCAGAGCGGGGCCGACGCGAGCGAGCTCGGTGTCGCGGTGTCCGCCAGCTCCAGGCCGTCCGTCGCGCAGGCGGGCGACGTGACCGTGACGGGCACCGGCGCGACCCGGACCCTCGCGGTTGCCGCACGCGGCCGCGGCTACACCGACCTCACCATCAAGGTCACCGGACTCGGCGGCAAGACCGCCACCGAGACCCTCCACTACGCCGCGTCCGCCGCCGTGCGGAACGCCGCCGACACCCGCTACCTCACCGGCTCCGCCGACTCCTCGGCCGCCGTCGACGTCGGCGGCGGGTACATCGTCGTCGGCGACGACGAGTCCAACACGCTCCGCCTGTACGACCGTTCCGCCTCCGGCGGCCCGGTGCGCAGCTGGGACGTCGGCGCGCAGCTCGGGCTGTCGAAGGAGGTCGACATCGAGGCGGCCACCCGGGTCGGCGACACGATCTACTGGACCGGCTCGCTCGGCAACAACAAGGACGGCGTCTACAAGGCGCCCCGCAACACCGTCTTCACCACGAAGGTGACCGGTTCGGGTGCCGACACCCGGCTGAAGGTCGGCGGCTCGTACAAGAAGCTCCGTGACGACCTGGTCGCCTGGGACAAGGCGAACGGCGACCGGCTCGGCTTCGCCGCGGGTACGGAGGACGGCCAGGCGCCCAAGCAGATCGACGGGTTCAACGTCGAGGGCCTGGAGTTCGCCCCGGGCTCCACGACCACCGCGTACCTCGGCTTCCGGGCACCGCTGGTGCCGCCGAAGACGGGCGGCAAGGCCCTGATCGTGCCCGTCACCAACTTCGACAAGGTGGCCGGCAGCGGGGCGAAGGCGGTCATGGGCGCGCCGGTCGAGCTGGACCTCGGCGGGCTCAGCATCCGGGACATCCGCAAGAACGCCGCCGACCAGTACCTCATCGTGGCGGGTTCCTGGGCGGCCGACGACAACTCCGCCCCGTACGCCCTCTACACCTGGGACGGCGTCCCGGCCCACGCCCCGGTCAAGCGGATCGACCTGCCGACCACGGACCCGGGCGGCTGGGAGGCCGTCGTGGACGTCCCCGACCTGACGGTGCCAGGAGCGCGGGCGCAGCTGATCACGGACTCCGGCTCGGCCGACCTGTACGGGGACGGCACGGAGGCCAAGGACCTCGACCGGGCCGAGTGGAAGAAGTCGCGGGCCGTCTGGTTCACCGTCGGCCGCTGACGGACCGTACGCCGCGCATGCGAACGGCCCGGGGGGGCCCCCGCCCCCCGGGGGGCCCCGGCGGGGGCGGGGGGGCGGGGGGGCCCCCCCCCCCCCCCCCCCCCCCCCCCCCCCCCCCGCCCCCCCCCCCCCCCCCCCCCCCCCCCCCCAACCCCCCCCCCCCGCAGTTGGGGATGC
>NZ_JBIBUU010000004.1:0-415924 GCF_043079735.1 Streptomyces sp. NPDC015144
CCGATACTGGATGTATCGGGGTGACCCCGACAACGCGGCGAGCGTGCGTGCCGGGCGCCGCACGGCAGGCGGCAGTTTGAAGACAGGTCCTAGGATCCCGGACGAGGTCCGCACCCACGTCCTGCCGATCGACGGGAACCCCTTCGCGGAGCTGGCCGCGTCCGCCCTCCTCGAAGACGTGGGGAAGGGCCGGAGGGGCGCCACACTCACCCGGGTCGACGAGACGGGCGGCGTACCCCTCGTCCGCACCACCACCCGGTACGCCGGCCCGGCGCAGCGTTTCCGGGCGGTGCACGAACGGCTGGCGCGGCTGATCCAGGACCGTGCGGCGATTGAGGTCGGCTTCAACAACGCCCTCATCGAGACCTACACCAACACCTACGCCACCATGGGCGCCCATTCCGACCAGGCCCTTGACCTGGCCGACGACTCGTTCATCGCCGTGTTCTCCTGCTATCGGTACCCCGAAGCGGGCCCGCCGAGGAAGCTGCTCGTGGAAGCGAAGGGGCCCGGGGACGAGAGGTTCGAACTCCCCCTCGCCCACAACGGCGTCGTCACGTTCTCCGTGGAGGCGAACCGGCGCCTCAAGCACCGCATCGTCCTGGAGTCGCCCGGCCGGGCGCCGGACAACCAGTGGCTGGGCATCACCTTCCGCACGTCGAAGACCTTCCTCCGCTTCCGCGACGGAGAACCGCGCCTCCCGCACGGTGCACGCCTCACGGCGGCCGACGAGGAGCAGGCGCGCGAGTTCTACCGGCTGCGGCGCCGTGAGAACCACGAAACGGACTTCGTCTACCCGCCGTTGACGTACACCGTCAGCGAGAGCGACCTGCTGCCGCCCGTCCCGCGCTGAGGCCCCTGCGACTCCGGGCGCGCCCGCTCACCCGGCGTCGTCGGTGGGCCGGGGCCAGGCGGCCCCGCGCAGCAGACGCAGCCCGTTGAGGCCGACGATGACGGTGGAGCCCTCGTGGCCGGCGACACCCAGGGGCAGCGGGAGGGTGCCGATCAGGTCCCAGGCGACCAGGACGGTGATGAACGTTCCGGCGATGGCCAGGTTCTGGATCACGAGGCGGCGGGCGGCGCGGGAGAGCCGCACGACCGAGGGGATGGTGGCCAGTTCGTCGCGGACGACGACGGCGTCGGCGGTCTCCAGGGCGAGGTCGGAGCCGGCCTTGCCCATCGCGATCCCGGAGTGCGCGGCGGCCAGCGCGGGGGCGTCGTTGACACCGTCCCCCACGACCAGCACACGGAGGCCCCGCGCTTCCCACTCCTTGACGGCGGCGGCTTTGTCCTGGGGCAGGAGTCCGGCGCGGACCTCGGTGATGCCGACCTCGGCGGCCAGCCGCCCGGCGGCGCGTTCGTTGTCGCCGGTCAGCAGGACGGGGGTGCGGCCGGTCAGCCGGGCGAGTTCGGCGACGGTCGCCGCCGCGTCGGGCCGCAGCCGGTCCGCGATCCCCAGCACGCCCACCGGCTCCCCGTCCCGCAGGACGACGGCGGTGGTACGCCCGGCCTCCTCCAGCTCGGCCACCGCGTCCCGGGGCGGCCGGTGGGCGGCGCCGCGCAGCAGTCGCGCGGGAGCGCCGACCGCGACCGTGTGTCCGTCGACGGTGGCGACGACTCCCTGCCCCGGAGCGGAGGTGAACTCTTCGGCTGCGGCCAGGGGCAGGCCACGTTCGCGGGCGGCGGCGACCACGGCACGGGCGAGCGGATGTTCGCTGGCGTGCTCGGCGGACGCCGCCAGCGCGAGGAGCGCGCTCTCGTCCAGGCCGCTGCCGGGCAGCGGGCGCAGGTCGGTGACGTGCGGGGCGCCCTCGGTGAGGGTGCCGGTCTTGTCCAGGGCGACGGCGTCGATCTGGCCGAGGCGTTCCATGACGACGGCGGACTTGGCGAGGACACCGTGGCGGCCGGCGTTGGCGATGGCCGCCAGCAGCGGCGGCATGGTGGAGAGCACCACCGCGCACGGGGAGGCCACGATCATGAACGTCATGGCCCGCAGCAGTGCCGAGGGGAGGGTGTCGCCGAAGGCGAGCGGAACCGCGAAGACGGCGAGGGTCGCGAGGACCATGCCGATCGAGTAGCGCTGCTCGGTCTTCTCGATGAAGAGCTGGGTGGGCGCCTTGGTCCCGGATGCCTCCTCGACCATTCTCACGATCCGGGCGATCACCGAGTCCGACGGGTCGCGTTCGACGCGTACCCGCAGGGCGCCGGTGCCGTTGACGGTGCCGGCGAACACCTCGTCCCCCGTCCGCTTGACCACCGGCAGCGGCTCGCCGGTGATGGTGGCCTGGTCCACGTCACTGGCGCCGTCGAGGACCCGGCCGTCCGCACCGACCCGCTCGCCCGGCCTGACCAGGACCGTGTCCCCGACCGCCAGCCGCCCGGTCTCCACCGTCTCCTCGGTGCCGTCGGGCAGGAGCCGGGTGGCGGTGGTGGGAGCGAGGTCGAGCAGCCCGCGCACGGAATCGGCGGTCCGCGCGGTCGCGACGGCCTCCAGGGCGCCGGAGGTCGCGAAGATGACGATCAGCAGCGCCCCGTCGAGGACCTGGCCGATCGCGGCGGCCCCGAGGGCGGCGACGATCATCAGCAGGTCCACGTCCAGCGTCCTGCCGCGCAGGGCCTTCAGCCCCTCCCAGCCCGGTTCCCAGCCGCCGGTGACGTACGTGGCGGCGAACAGGGTTCCCCACAGCCACGTCGGACCGCCCAGGAGATGGACCGGCAGCGCCAGGAGGAACAGCACCAGCGCCGCGAGCGCCCACCGGGCCTCGGGCAGCGCGAGCAGCCGCGTGCGGTGCCGGGGCGGCTCCGGACGCGCGACACCGGCGGACGGTGCGGAACGCAGGTCCACAACAGATGGCATGACGGAACGACCCTTCACGGGCGGAGCGGGGCAACGTCTCCACCGTACAGGAATATCTGAACAGCTCTTCATGTGTCATCGCTATGATGGACCCATGGGCCACGGACGCGATACGACCGCCACCAGCGCCGGTACCACCCGCGAGCGTCTCGACGCGGTCGGTACCGCCGATGTCGCCGCCACGCTCCAGGCCCTCGCCACGCCCTCCCGGCTCTACATCCTGGCCCGCCTCCAGGAAGGCCCCTGCGCGGTCGGGGACCTCGCCGAGGCGGTCGGCATGGAGGCCTCCGCCTGCTCCCATCAGCTCCGGCTCCTGCGCAACCTCGGCCTGGTCACCGGCGAGCGGCAGGGCCGTTCCATCGTGTACTCGCTCTACGACAACCACGTCGCCGAACTGCTCGACCAGGCCCTCTACCACGTCGAGCACCTGCGTCTGGGACTGCACGACACCCCGGCCACCGCCTGAGGCCGGTGACCCGGCTCCTGTCGCCGGACCTCACCCCCAGCCGGGCGGCAGCAGGTCCCAGGAGTCGCGCCCCAGCCATTCCCCGAAGGTGACGGGCCGGGCACCGGCCGCGTGGTCGAGGGAGAGCGGGATGATCAGGTCGCAGGTGGCCCGGCCGTCCCACCACATCGTGCCGGCCAGCGGACCGGTGACCGCCAGCAGCGTGGCGAAGCCGCAGCCGTGCTCCCGCACGACGACGGCCCCGGCCGTCTTCCGGTCCTCGAACTCCTCGCGCTCGTCGTTCCAGGCGCCCATCGCCCGCGCGAACGCGGCGTCGTCCGGATGGTCCCCGGCCCGGGGCTCCCGCCGGTCGAGCTCGTCGCCGGCCTCCACGTAGGAGTCGGGGTGGGGGAAGGGCACGGCCAGCAGGTCACGCCGCCCTTCCTCGTTCCCCTCCCACCACCAGCCGCTCTCCGTCCTCATGAGCCGGGCGACGGCCCCGCCCGCGCTCACCCTCAACAGGTAGCGGCGGTACTCGGCCGGGAAGACGATCCCGAGCCCCGCCTCGGCCTCGGCCGTCTCCGCCTCGGTCAGCGGGGGCGGGAGGGAGGGCGGCAGGGCGGAACGATTCATGGCCCAAGGCTAGGCGCGTTTCCCGCCCGCGACCGACGAGACGCTGGCCCCGGTTGCGGGCGGATACGCGCGGGGCCCCGACGCGGCAGCTGCGGGCGATGTCCAGCCGCACTGAAATTCATGACATGCACTCGATCATCTGTGTACGGTATGGATCTTCGGACGCGGACGCGTGCCTGAAGCAGGTGCGGAACTGAACACGGGGGCGTACGGCCATGACAGGCGAGCCGGACGGGGCACGGCCACATCCACCGATGCCCGCGCAACCACCGCGGCCCATACCTCCGCCACCCACAGGGCCCCCGAATCTGCCCCCTGCCCCCGGCCACGGCGCCCCGAAGTGGGCGTGGTGGGTCGTCGGCATCCTGATCCCTGTGCTCGGCCTGGTCGTCACACTGATCGCGCAGTCCTGGACCAACTCGTCGCGCATCGCGCCCGCTCCGTCCTCGGCGGCACCCAAGGAGTCGGTGGCTCCGGAGGGGCCGTCATCCACCGACCGTCCCGAGTCGCCGACCACCGGCGACGGCGTCACCACCCTGTCCCCCTCCCCTTCACCCTCGCAGGCATCGGTGAAGATCCTCCGTACGGGAGACTTCACCCTCTCCAGGGGGTACAGCGCCGACCTCGAACACGGCACGGTCGGAGAGACGGTGGAAAGCCCCGACATGGCGTGGAACGGCGGTGACGAGTTCTCCGCCATGAACGGACGCGTGGCCGACACGCACAAGGGAGCCACCCCGAAGATCTGCGCGGCAGCCCTCGACTCCCCCAGATCGACGGGGTGGATGGTCGCCGGTCTGGAGGGGACCTGGTACTGCATGCCGACCAGTGCGAACCATCTGGCGGCCGTCGAATGGCTGGGCAGTGGCGACGGCGGCCCGCGGTTCCACTACATCCTCTGGGACGTGACCGCCCCCTCCGACGACGGTTAGAAAGGTCCGGCGGATCAGGCGCCGGACACGCCCTGACCAGGCCATTTCGTTCGGATCAGCGGGTGGACGTCGCCGTCCGCCGCTGGTACGAGCGAGAGGCCTCCCAGGGCCAGCCGCGGGTCGCCCCGCTCCCGGCCGAATTACGGGAGCGGGGCGACCCGCCATGAGCCTGTGGCTCACTGGCCGGCGCAGGTCAGGTCCTTCGCGGGCAGTCGGCCCGTGGTCAGGTACCGCATGACATCGGCGTCCGCGCAGGATGGCCCGGCCACCACCACTCCGTGGCCCTCACCGCCGGCCACAGTGATCATCCGCGCACCGTGCAGCGCCCGTCGCATGCCCTGCGCCATGGGCAGCGTCGCTTGCGGGTCCCACTGGTTCTGCACGATCAGTGCGCTGACGTCGTTGCTCACCGCGATGGCCGGCTCCCTGGCCGCCGACTTCCAGAACGCACACGGCTGAACGGTGGCCCCCAAGTCTCCGGCCAGGGGGTACTTGGCCAGGTCTCGGACGACGTCCCGGCGGTACTGCTCGGGGCTGCGCGGCCAGCTGCGGCTGTCGCCGCAGAAGGCGGCCCAGGTGACGGCGGACTGGTTGTCGGCAGGCACGTCCGCACCGAAGGCCACCGCGGCGGACCGGGCCGCTGCGGTGCCGGGGGCGACCGGTTCGGCCGACGCGATCGGCATGGCCGGAGCAGGCGGTCCACCCGCGGCCGAAGCCTTCAGCGCGACGATCCACGGGGTGACGGTCTTGACACCGACGAATGCGCCGTACTGGGAACGGATGGCGCCACCGCTGAGCGCCCCACCGTTTGTCGGGACGGGTGTGCGGTCGGCACGGGTGACAAGCTCCCAGTATGTCCTTCGGACCTTCTCCGGAGTCGACCCCAGACCATACGCGGCATTACGGGCGGCGGCCCACTCGGTCCAGCGGGTGAAGGCGAGTTCGGCCCCGGCCGACCACCCCCGGAACGTCCCTCGCCACGCGAGTGCGGGATCGAGGGCGCTGTCGAGCACGAAGCGGTCCGAGCGCCGAGGGAACATCTGGGTGTAGACCGCGCCCAGGTAGGTGCCGTACGAGTACCCGAAGTAGGAGATCTTCCTTTCCCCGAGTGCCGCCCGGACGATGTCCATGTCCCGTGCCGTGTTGCGGGTGGTGATGTGCGGCAGCATGTCGCCCGCCTTGGCCCAGCACTTGTCGGCCACCGTCCGGGCCAGGGCCACGTCCTTCGCGAACGTCCTTGCCGTGTAGGGGTGGTGAACAGCCTGTTCTTCGGCTGTCAGACCACAACTGATCGGCGCGCTCCGCCCGACTCCGCGCGGGTCGAAACCGACCAGGTCGAACCTCTCTCGCACCTCCGTCGGCAGCAACGGCTCGATCTCCACGGGCATGGTCAGCCCCGGGACGCCCGGTCCCCCGGGATTCATCAGCAGCACGCCGTGCCGCTGCTTCGCACCGCTCGCCCTGACCCGCGATATCGCAAGGTCGATCTTCCGGCCCCGGGGGTCGCTGTAGTCCAGCGGCACCTTGACCTTCGCGCACTCGAACGTCGTCGGCCCGCCCATGTCGCAGCGCGCCCAACGCAGTTTCTGCTGCGCAAACTGCTGGAGCGGATCCCCCGCCGCGAACGCCGCCACAGGGGTGACCGCCGTCATCAGCGTCGTCACCATGCCGACCGCGAGTGCGGTAATCGTTCGGGCGCCTCGTAGTGCCATGCCAGTCCTCTGTGCGAAATCAGTGTTTCGAATCGCCTCCAGTCTCTGTCGCGCCCCACGCGCACCTCGTACGGCGGCGGAATGGAGTCGTGATCCAACCAGCGGGGTAGAACGGCACACCGACATCGTGCTGGAGTCCTGCTGCGTGTCGTTCATCAATCAGGGTGGACGAACGACCGGCGGTATGCCGACAGCCGGGCCGTCGCGCACCGTCCAGCAGCGCAGGTGGGGATCGTCTGCACCGACTCGACCGGTCGCGGTCGGCAGTGCGCCTGTCAGCGGTGGGGCTCTTCGGGAGCGTCAGTGACCAGTCCTACCCAACGGCCCACTCGGCGCGGCCTTCCCACTACGGCCTTGCCGAGCCGGCGCGCGGGTGGCCCGGCCCCTAGGGGTTAGGGGAGGGACACCCGAACGGGTCGGGTGTCCCTCGTAGCCTGCGGAGCTCGGCGTCCATCGGTGGCGTGCGAGATACCGAAGTCGGTGAGGCCGAGGCACCGTTCTCCGTGTCAGCAGCCTCGACACCAAAGGCAGCGCCTGGTGTCAGGGCTTGGTCGTGGGCTGCTTCTTCTGGTTGTAGATCTCCTTGTCGGCCGCGTTGTAGGCGTGGATGTAGGGGGTCGGGGTGAGGGAGTTCTTGTTGTTGCCGGTGGTGATGGCTGCTGTGTGGACGAATGCTCCGCCTGCCATGACGGTCGGGTATTCCTTGGGGTCGTCGCCGTAGCTGACGGTGACCTTGGCGACGTCAGGTGTGTAGTGTCCGGCGCCCAGGGAGAGGGTCTGCCCGGTGCCAGCGGGTTCGCTGAAGCTGTCGAAGTACTCGATCAGGTGGCCGGTGCCCCACAGGCGGTCGTTGATGAACGTCGGAGGGACGGACATGCTGGTGCCCTTGGCGCCCTTGGACTCGCACTGTACGTACTGGTCGGC
The DNA here is from genome assembly GCF_043079735.1 of Streptomyces sp. NPDC015144. Taxonomy (NCBI): domain Bacteria; kingdom Bacillati; phylum Actinomycetota; class Actinomycetes; order Kitasatosporales; family Streptomycetaceae; genus Streptomyces; species Streptomyces sp. NPDC015144. Next base: position 7,504 of record NZ_JBIBUU010000004.1, read on the forward strand.
GGAGTTGACGGCGATCACGACGCCATCGGTGTCCGACGAGGCGACGGGGGTGCGGACCGCGATCACGGAGTGGAACTGCGGGGCCTCGGAGCCCAGGCAGGAGTTGAGGATCCCGGCGACGGTCCCCGCGTCGATCGGCGTCGTCGTCGTGCTGGTGACGGTGGAAGGCGCAGGACGGGTAGTCACACGAGCAGCGGACGACCCGCTGCCGGAGACCACCGAGGCGTCGGCCGATCCGGAGCCATGGGCCGTCGGGGCGGGCGTGGGGGTGCCGGTCGCGGCAGTGGCCATTCCCCCCGCTGTCGCGATGACTGCGGTGGTGACGGCAATGAGCGTGATCGGGCGGATACGCATGAATCGGTGTCCTTTCCTGCGGGCATCCGGTTGACGCCAGCACCCCTGTAGGCACCCCGATGCCCGGCAGGTCGCACCCCGCGGGCGTGATCCACGTCATATCGACCGTGATGCAACCCTGATGGGGCTCTCGTGCGTACAGGAAGGGAGGTGCGCCCGGGGCGCACGGCTCCACCGCCGCGACCGAGGAGTACTTCCTCGCACATAGCTTGTGCGGCGAGCTGACGGACAGCCGCCGGAAGAGAGGCCCTTGATGACGCCACAGGAGTTCGACGCGTTCTATGCGGCGTCCTTCTCCCGCCTGACCGGGCAGCTCTACGCGCTGACCGGCAACTGGTCCGAAGCACAGGACGTGGTCCAGGAGGCATTCATCCGCGCGTGGGACCGAAGGCGCACCTTGGACCCCGACGACGCCCCGGAGGCATGGATCCGGACCACGGCTCGACGGTTGGCCCACTCCCGCTGGCGGCGTCTCGCCAGGGGTCTGCACTTGGCCGGACGCCATCACCGGCAGGAACCACCCACCGTCGAGCCGCCCACCGAGGAGCACCTGATGCTGGTCACCGCGCTCCGTGATTTACCCCAGGCGCAGCGAGGCGCCCTGGTCCTGCACCACATGTGCGACCTCTCTGTCGAGCAGGTCGCGGTCGAGACCGGCGCCAGCGTCAGTGCCGTGAAGAGCCGGCTTGCCCGCGGCCGGACCGCGCTCGCGGCCAAACTCGCCGACCAGAACCCGACCAGCGAGGAGGGAAAGCTTCGTGCCTGACCCCAACCACGACACCCTCGCCGACCGGCTGCGGCTGATCGGCACGCAGATGCCCGCACCACCCCTGCCCGCTGCGGAGATCCGTCGACGGGCAGACCGCCGCCGCCGTCGCCGGCACGTCGTGGCCGCTACCGTGGCCTGCACCGCAGCAGCCCTGTGCCTGGCCATCCCGTCCGTGCTGCACTCATCGGGACAGCGTCGGGGAGCAGCCTCCGGCGATGTCCCCGCCGCCCCGGACTCCCCCCGCCCTCCTGCGTCTTCCACCGTCACCAGCACGACGACGACGCCGATCGACGCGGGGACCGTCGCCGAGATCCTCAACTCCTGCCTGGGCTCCGAGGCCCCGCAGTTCCACTCCGTGATCGCGGTCCGCACCCCCGTCGCCTCGTCGGACACCGATGGCGTCGTGATCGCCGTCAACTCCGCCGACCAGTACGTACAGTGCGAGTCCAAGGGCGCCAAGGGCACCAGCATGTCCGTCCCTCCGACGTTCATCAACGACCGCCTGTGGGGCACCGGCCACCTGATCGAGTACTTCGACAGCTTCAGCGAACCCACTGGCACCGGGCAGACCCTCTCCCTGGGCGCCGGACACTACACACCTGACGTCGCCAAGGTCACCGTCAGCTACGGCGACGACCCCAAGCAGTACCCGACCGTCATGGCAGGCGGAGCATTCGTCCACACAGCAGCCATCACCACCGGCAACAACAAGAACTCCCTCTCCCCGACCCCCTACATCCACGCCTACAACGCAGCCGGCAAGGAGATCTACAACCAGAAGAAGCAGCCCACGACCAAGCCCCGCCACTAGATGAATGAGTCCAAGGGGTGTCTCACGATCAGTGGTCGTAAGCGATCAGCGACCTTTTGACCGGCTGTTCGGTTTGGTCGTTTGCGAGGGTGTCCAAGTCTGTCGTCACACACCGACATTGGACGCCCCCACGCCATGTGCGCAGACCGCCCCGTGGACCCGTTCAAGGATCGAGAGCGGTCTGCACTGCGGTGACTATGCGGCGCGGTTGTCTCGCAGGGCCTGGATGAGCCAGGGGTACACCGGAATCAGGTTCGGTACTACCTGCCAGCCGTTGACGATCCACACCAGCCGCCAGTACCGGTCCACCCTGGGATCGTGTGCCTCTTCGAACTGCTGGGCCATCCAGTCCCGGAATTCCGTGTCCGGGGTGCGCGCGAACACCTCGGCGAAGCGGTGCACGAGGTCGTCGATGACGGGTACGGCCCTGTTGCTGAGCGGGTCGATGCCCGACTCCATGGCGCCGGCCACTTTCTGACGGGTGAAGTCCATCAGTTCCTCGCCCGCTTCGCTCTCGATGTCGAGCGGGCGCCCGGCGGCCTGCCATATGGCCATGCGGCGCATCCGGGCCCGGAAGTCTTCATCGCCGACCAGCCCGGCGAGCTCCACCCACGCGGCGATCTGCTCGCCGGACGGATCATCGGGGAGGTCGGGAGTGGCAGCGCGAACCATGGCCACCGCAGCAGGATCGGCGTCCACTGTGCCGAAGGTGCCGTCCATGAAGTCGTCGATCAGACGTCGGCGTTCCTCGCCGGACAACTGCGTGAGCCTGTGCATGAGCTTGATCTCCTCGGGATCGGACCCGCGCCCGGCCACGACTCGCAGGACACTCCGACGCAGTTGCAGCACCCGGATCTGGACGTCCATGGCGTCGGCGTGCGCCGCGGCGACTTCCGCCACTGAGAGCTCACGGTCCAGTACCCGTTGAATCGTGGCCAGGTCCATGCCCAGCTCGCGCAGTGTGCGCAGAAGTTCCAGACGAAGCAGTGCGTTGAGGTCGTAGAGCCGATAACCGGCGGGACTTCGGGTGGTCGGCGCTACCACCCCCGAATCGGAGTAGAACCGGATGGTCCTCACGGACAAGCCGGTCCGCCGGGAAAGCTCCCCGATCGAGTAGAGGGTCGTAACGTCCATGTCCCCAACCCTGCTGTCTCCAGTCGCTGGAGACTCAAGGCTATGGCCCATCCGGGGCGCCGGACGTGACCGCCCCCTCCGACGACGGCCAGTCCGACATCAGGAGTGGGGCGAGGGCGACGGCCGGTTCGCAGAACCGGCGGTTTCGTCGTAGCGGGTGGTGAGGTCGCGCCACCCGCTACGACCGGAGCCCCACCGCCCACCTCGCCGCCACCTTCATGGTCGGCTACGTGGCCCGAAGGGAACCGTCTAGTAGCCGAGGTCCTTCTGCTCGGTGATCAGGCGGCCGGCGATGTGCAGATTGCCGTCGGAGTCGAGCACCGCGATGATCTTCTTCGTCGAGCCGTGGTGAGTCGTGAAGTAGATCTTGTCCGCCTCCTGCGAGGAGGAGTAGTTCGTGTTCACGGACAGCTCGATGCTCACCGGGGAGCTGATGAGCACGTCCTTCTTCGGCGACGTCGGGTAGACCTGGTTCTGCCGCAGCTTGACGCGGCCATGGGTGTCCCCCTCGTCCCAGTCGGATGCCACGCCGAGGTCGATGTCAGCCATGCGATTTCCCCTTCGGTTCCAGTGGACGAACTCTGCGGCCGGGCATCACAGAACATCCCGAACCGAGCGCAGAACCTACGCAGTTCATTCACACGACGGCATCACATCATCGGACTATGACTGATTTTCGCCCTACTTCGTCGTGAAGCGGCATCAAGGTTCAGTAGCCACCAAAAAGCCCGAAAAAGGCCGTGACGACCTCCGGGATGACGGATAGACCGACCTTCCCTCGGGCCGCCCCGCCGACCGCATGATCCGAAGGGGAAGGACCTGACTCGGGACCGGCCGTCCGGCGCCGCGAAAGGCGGGGCCGGGCGCGCAGGAGTGCACGAGCGCGGTGAAAGAATGACCGAATAATGACGAATCATCCTTGGACGGGCCTTCATGACGACCTGCTGGCGGCGAAGGCACTGGTGTACGACCCGGGCGGTTACGCCTGCTCGCGGCCGGTGCCCGAGCCGGAGAGCGCCGAGTACGCGGCCTGCGCGTTCACCCTCGACGGCCGCTCGGTCCGGTTCCGCTCGGCCAGAACCACCCCGACGAAGGTGGGCCAGTTCGTCACCGTGTGGCAGCGGTCCGAGGAAGGGCCGATCCGCCCCTTCGACATGGACGACGGGGTGGACCTCTTCGTCATCAGCTGCCGCGACACCAACGGTTTCGGCCAGTTCGTGTTCCCGCGCGAGGTGTTGTGCGAGCGCGGCATCGTCTCCCGGAACGGCTCCGGCGGGAAACGCGGTTTCCGCGTCTACCCGCCGTGGGTGACCACGACCAGCGGACAGCCACACAACACCCAGGCATGGCAGGTACGCCACTTCCTCGACCTCGGCGGGGCCGGGTCGCCCGATCCGAGCCGCGCCCACGGCCTCTACCACCCCTGAGGACGACAGGATCGAGGCGGCACGGCATGGCGGGGACAAGCCGGCGCGGTCCGAAAAAACCTTTCGCGGCCCCAGGGGCATCGAGCCGAAACTGAAGGGTCGATCGCATCGGACAGGAAGAGTGGCCAGCCCTGACGTACAACCGTGACACCCTGCCCTTCCCCGACAACCGTGTGCCCCGCGTCACCTACGAGGACATTCGGGACTGGGATGCGTCCGACCCCGCCCGCCACTCGTTCGCCTGGGACGAGGACGAGGAGGAACGTCTCCGCTCGCTGGTCCGCGAGTGGGTGCCGCCCGTGCTCTCCGGCATGGCTGGTTGGTGGCAGGGAGAACACTGGTGTGAGAGTCAGGTGGACGCGGTGATCCGGGAGCGGTACGGCACCTGGGCCTGGGGATGGAGCTGGTGCTACCGCGACGGTGGGCCCATCGGAAACTGGGTCAGAGGGTCAAGCTCGGTGACGACCCCCGACGCGACCGCAGGACGAGTCGTGGCCGCGCTGCTGGAGTGGCGGGAGTGGTTGGAGCGAACGGCCCAGCGCTTCGCCGAACTGGCGCCGCCGCCGGACGCCTCGCCCGAGGATCGCAGTTGGCACCTGGATCGGGCCTGCGTCCGGCTCGTGACCCACGCCCTGGACTCGGGCGCGGAGGGCGGCTGGTACGGGCAGGCATCGATCGTCCTGGGCTGGTACCTCACCAGTACCGGCATGGACCCGGCCGAAGCCGCGCAAGCGGTGAAGAGTGCGATCGGTGGCCGGTTTGAGAGCTGGGTCCGTCCGGAGCGAACGCTGATGGAATCCGTCGGCGAGGATCTCGCCACCGGCCTCACCGGCCGCGCCCCGTACCAGGACCACCGTGAGAGGGCGGCGCTGGAGGAGTTCCATGACCGCTACTGACAGCCTTTCGGTCTGGCTGCGCGTGCGCCGCGAGGTCGACTGGCCATGTGCACCGGCGCTGCAACGGGCCCCGGCCGGCCGCGATGGGTTCCAAGCCTGGTGCGAGGGACCGGTGCGCCGGCGCGACCCGATTCGCGCCGAGCGTCTGCTCGCCGCCCACGCCCTGGCCCGAGAAGATGCCGCACGCCGGAGCCCGCTGAACTTCGCGCTCCTGGCCGGCTGGCAGCGCGAAGTGCTCGCCGCACCAGGGACACCGTTCCGCGTGGGCGACGCCTACGCGAAGGCCGGCCGCGAGCGCTACGGCCTCACCCCTCGCACCCAGGCCGATTTCGATGGCTGCCTGCGCGAGACGACCGACCCGGACATCCCGCTGGCGGCACGCGCGGCCCGCGCCTACCTCGACGTGGCGTTCTTCCACCCCTTCACCGATGGCAACGCCCGCGCCGCACTGCTGACCTTGGTCCATGTCCTGGCGCGGGAGGACGTCGTCCTTCCAGAGGTCGGCCCTCTCCAGACCACCCGCTACGCGGACGACCCCGCCGGTGCCGCCGACCTTGCCACTCTTATCGGGGTGCTCAACCGCCGCCGACACTGAAGCGCTGGCGGGGTCGCACCGACACCTTCCGCCAACCCGCTCAACTGGCCAGCCAGCGGCGCGCACGACGCGACGCTCGTGGCCGGCCGGGCCGCGCCGCGTGCGATGACGCCTCGTGCGGCCGGTTCGCGTCCGTCGAAGGCAGGGCGCCCTGTACTCTCTCCGGTCATGCGAGCCCTCTTCCCAGGATCTTTCGACCCGGTCACGCAAGGGCATCAGGACATACTCCGGCGGGCGTCCCTCCTGTTCGACGAGGTCGTCGTGTGCGTGATGTCCAACGCGAACAAGACCGGGCGCCTCCCCGTCGCGGAGCGGCTGGAACGGCTCCGCGCGGCGGCGGCCGGGCTGCCCAACGTCACGGTGGACTCCCATACCGGGGGCCTTCTGGTCGACTACTGCCGCCGGGGCGGGATCGATGTCGTCGTCCGGGGAGTCCGGGGCACTTCCGACCTGGACTACGAGATGCCGATGGCCCGGATGAACCACGAACTGGCCGGGGTCGAGACGTTCTTCATCGCCTCGGACCCCGCGCTGGCCCATATCTCCTCCACGCTTGTCACCACGATGGATCAGTAGGGCCCACCGGCGGGCCGTCAGCGGTGGCTCAGTACGTTGACCACGCGGCCGGTCGGGTCGCGCACGAAGAAGCGCCGCACGCCCCACTCCTCGTCCCGCAAGGGGTGGACGATCTCCGCGCCGCTCTCCCGCATGACCGCGTAGGCCGCGTCCACGTCGTCCACCTCCACGCTCATGTCGGGGGTGACCGGCGCCGTTAGATCGGCGGTCATGACGCTGATCTGCGCCGCCGGGTTGGACGGGGAGGCGAGCGTCATGATCCAGCCATGGTTCATGACCTCCTCGAAGCCCAGCCGACCGTAGAAGTCCCGGCTCTCCTGCCCCTTCTCCGACTGGATGTTGGGCACGACTCGACGAACGGTCACCGGAGAACTCCAAACGAGAAGGGCGTGCCCCTGGAACTTCCCCCGGAGGGGGTGTGGTGCGGAGGTCCCTGCCGGGGCAGGGGCGGGGACCTCCGCTCGGGAGACGCGTCAGGCGCCGGACGTGAGCCCGGTGACGAACGCGCTCCAGGCAGCGGCCGGGAAGACGCAGACGCCCCGGCCGGGGTCCTTGGAATCGCGCACGGCCATCACCCGCCCGCCGAAGCGGGCCCCTTCGACGCAGTTGCCGCCCTGGTTGTTGCTGTAGCTCGACTTGAACCAGTCGGCTCCGTGCAAGGTCTCAGCCGGGATGGACATGGGGTTCACAGCTCCTCGATTCCTCGGTTCCCGTCCGGGACATCAGGACCGTCCGGAACGTCAGGCGACGGTGTCGGCGGCCTTCACCTCGGCGACGAACGCGCACCAGGCGGCGGCCGGGAAGACGCAGACGCCCTGGCCGGGGTCCTTGGAGTCCCGGACAGCCATCACCCGCCCGTCCAGCCGAGCGCCCTCGACGCAGTCGCCACCCTGGTTGTTGCTGTAGCTCGACTTGAACCAGTCGGCACCGGCGAGCTGATGAGTGGTCATGTAAATCAATGCTCCTTGATTGCTTCTCTGATCATGCCGAGGGATTCCTGTGGTCCCACGGCAAGAATCTGGAGGTCGTTGAACGCCTCTTCGTATAGGCCCACATCGGCGCGCTTACGCATGACCGAAGCCCCGCCCAGGTACTCCAGGTAAACGATGGACTCCGCGTCGCCGAGCCGGAACAGCGTGAAGGCACCGTTCATCCCGGGGTGCACACCCGCCTTGAAGGGAACGACCTGCACCCGCACGGAGGGCCGAGCGGCCACCTCCGCCAGATGCTCTATCTGCGCCCGCATGACGGCCGGACTGCCGACCTGGCGGCGGAGAACCGCCTCGTTGATGACCGCCGCGAACTTGAGCGGCACCGAACTGCGATCGAGCACTTCCTGCCGGGTCATTCGTACCTCGACGAGTCGGTCGATCTCGTCGGCCGAAAGCCGCTCGTGCTCACGCTGGTAGATAGCGCGCACGTACTCCTCGGTCTGGAGGAGACCCGGGACGAACTCACCCTCGTACTTGTGCAGTGCGGATGCCGTGGCCTCCAGGCCCAAGTACGCCTTGAACGTGGGCGCGATGGCAGGCCGGTACTCGGGCGACTGCCACCAGTCCTTCTTCGTCTTGGTGACGGCCGCGTACCCCATCAGCAGGGAGCGCTGCTCGGGGGTCGCCTTGTAGATCTCGCAGAGCGCCATCACGTCCACGGCCTCGACGACCAGGTTGTCCCCCGTCTCCAGCCGCGTCAGCTTCGACGGGCTGCAGAGCAGCGTACGGACGACCTGGGTCGAGGTGAGGCCGGCCTCGTGCCGGAGCTTGCGAAGTTCACGTCCTAACTGAAGACGGCAGAGTGCGGGCGTCGCCGACTCCACATCCGTAATCATCTTCTGCCTCCCAGGACTTGTTACCCAGTGTGACGGAGAATGTTCCGTTGCCGCAAGGAGTGTTCTGCGCCGACGCAGAACACTCCGTCCGGGGGCGCGAACACGCCGGAGAGGCGCAGAAATTCGCGCAAGAATCTGCACGCAGAATTTCTCTGCGACGGCTCCACATTACCGTCCGCACCGTCACGATTACCAAATATTGCGGAAATGGGCTCTTCTGTCGCCTTGTCCCCCAGCCCGGTCAACTGCCGGATCTGGACAGCTCATTGACAAACCCAGGGAGCCTTCTTCGCGGGCCGTACTCTTTCCGGGGACCGACTTCCGGAACGCTGTGCCGCGTACGGCCGACGCCACGAACTCCGCGCACGGCGGAAACATGACGAGGTGCGCGAACGTGTGGGGTCGAGGAACGCTCATCGGTGACCGGTACGTGCTGGACGGGCGGCTGGGACAGGGCGCCATGGGGGAGGTCTGGCGCGCCGAGGACCAGGTGTTACGTCGCCCGGTCGCGGTGAAGATGCTGCATCCCTCGGGGCTTGAGGACAATTCCTTCCTCCCGCGCTTCCGGCGGGAGGCCAAGATCCTCGCCGCCATTCACCACCCGGGGGTCGTCGGCGTCCACGACTACGGCGAGCAGGTGTTCCCCGCGAGCGGCGGGCCCGACGGTGCGGCGGCCCACGCCGCGTACATCGTCATGGAACTCGTCGAGGGCAGGACCCTGGACGAGGTCCGCGCGGAGTACGGGCTCCTCCCCGCCACCCGGGTCTTCGAGCTCGCCGCCGAGGCGCTCGACGCGCTGCACACCGTGCACCGGCTCGGCATCGTGCACCGCGACATCAAGCCGTCGAACATGATGCTGCGCAAGGACGGCCGGGTGGCGGTGACCGATTTCGGTATCGCCCGCGCCGAGACCGACACCCGGCTGACCAGCCGGAACGCGATCATCGGCACCGCGCGCTACATGGCCCCCGAGCAGTCCCGGGGCCTCCCCGCGATCCCGGCGTCCGACCTCTACGCCATCGGCGTGGTCTGCTACGAACTGCTCACCGGAGAGCCGCCGTTCAGGGGCGTGTCGCCCGTCGAGGTCGCCCTCAAGCACATCGAGGAGCCCGTGCCGGAGCTTCCCGGCGACGTGTCGAAGGGGGCCAGGGAGTTCATCGCGAAGGCGCTCGCCAAGGACCCCGAGGACCGCTTCGTCAACGCCGCCGTGATGGCCGCCGCCGCTCGCCGGGTGGCCGCGGGCGGTGCGCCGGCCCCGGACCGGGACGCCGCCGAGGGACAGGAGCCGCGCTCCGGTGCGCAGCCGTCCGACGCCGAGCCCTCCGGCGAGCAGCCCTCCGACGCGCGGCCCGGCACGCCGCCCTCTGCCCAGTCGCGTCTCCGCGGCCGTCTCCGTCGACGGCCGGTGGTCGCCGCGCTGGCCATTCCGGTGGCCATCGCCGCGGCCGTGTATCTCGTGCCGAAATTCAACAGCCCCGACATCAGGTCCGACACCTTGCAGGCCGCAGGCCCCGGTTCCAAGGACACGGCCCCCAGCAAGCTCGGTGCGGGCTGGGAGGACCGCGGCGTCATCCAGAGCAAGGAGTTCCCGTCGACGAACACGTTCTGGACGGCCGACATCGACGGCGACGGCAAGGAGGACTTCCTCTCGGTCGACAAGGACCAGAACGTCCAGCTCTACCGGAACCAGGGCCCTTCGGACACGGCCTGGAAGCCTTTCACCCTGGAGAAGACCTCCTACGAGCCCCGCGACGGCTCCGTCGGCAACACACTCCGCTTCGCCGACATGGACGGGGACGGCCATGCGGACTGCGTGGACGTCTTCCTGGACGGCCGGATGTCCATCCGCACCTGGAAGAGCGGCCTCCCGGACAGCACGGGCATGTGCATGACTCCGCACGCGGGCGCTTTCGAGGTGCGCTCGTGGGGGTCCAGCGGCGAGCTGCCGTCCATCGACCCGAAGACCCGCATCCGCATCGCTGACGTCACCGGAGGCGGGCGGGACGACTACCTGCTGATCGAGCCGGACGGTGAGACAACGGCCTGGTTCAACAAGGATTTCGTCCCCGAGAACGATCAGGAGCGGCTGGACTGGGAAGTGCCCATCAAGATCAGCGACGCCGTGTCGAACACCGGGACGGTCCAGGAGATCCGGTACGCGGACCTCAACGGGGACGACCGCGCCGATCGCATCCTGGTCACCGCCAAGGGCGGCGCCTTCGCCTGGCTCAACGAAGGGGACAAGGGGGCGGGCGGCACGTACCGGCGGATCGGCAGGATCGCGGAGGACGCCGAAGTACCGGCGAAGGACGTGCAGTTCGCCGACGTGGACGGGGACGGCAAGGCCGACTTCCTCCGCATCGGATGGACCGGCGTCACCCACGCCTGGCTCAACAGACTCGAGCCGGACGACTTCCGCTCCTGACCTCCCGCCGCGACGCGCGACCCCCCGACCGGACGGAGAACATCCCGCAGCCACCAGACGGGTTCTGCTCCCGCGCAGAACACCTCACCCCGGGGAACGCACGCGCCGGAGCGGCGCGCGCATTCACGCGGAAACCTGCTCGCAGAAAACCGCCTCATGGGCTCCTGGCTGCCCTCGGTGCTGCGACGATTACCAAAGGTTGCCAAATCGGACGCAAGCGACGGCACCGCCCTCGCATCACGTCCGCCTGCCGTCCTTCCCCATGCCCAGGACCCCAGCCAGGAGCCCCCACATGACACACGCCTCCCCCGAGCAATCGCCGCACGGGGCCGACCGCCTGCCCCTGGACGTCGAGACCGCGCTCGCGGCCGCGGAGGACGCCCTCGCCCTCCGGCTCGGCACCGTCACCCGCGAGGAGATCGACCTCCGGACCGCCGAACTGGTCGGACGGGTCGGTCTCTTCGCCGACGAGGTGCTGGACCGCGCGCTGACACCCGCGTCCCGCTCCGTACGGTGGGAGGTCGACCAGCTCCTCGCCTCCACGCCCAGCGGTGGCGCGCTCGTCTTCGCGTCCTACCAGCATCTGCACGACCTCGCCCGGATGCTGCGCCGGCTCGCCAACTCCGTCGCGGGGCGGGGGGCCGGGCCGACTCCTGCCGCCGCCCCGGCGGCTCCCGTCGAGGGCGGGGTGACGGCATGAGCGTCGACGTACAGCCGTGGGAGTACGGGACGTTCGCACCCTCGGGACACATCTGCCCCGCCTGCCTGGAGCCGATCCAGCCGTCCGACCGCTGCCTCCGGGGCAGTCTCCCCCGCCAGGACGGAGGGCCGGTCACGCTCTACCGGCACATCGACTGCGCGCACCCGCAGGGCCCGTCGATCCCACTCTGACCCAACTCCGGCGAAGCCGCTGACGCGCCCGCCGCGACACGCTCCCGCCCGCCCCCGGGGCGCGCCGCGGTGGCCGTTCCCCTCCTCCCCGTACCCACCCGACCACCCGCTGGGAGCCCGTGTGAGCACTCCGATGAGCACTCCGATGAGCACTCCGACGAACATCGACCGAGCCCGGCCGCACATGGCCGCCCTCGCCGACGCGCTGGCCCGCGACGGCGCCATCCGGACGCCCGCGTGGTCGCAGGCGTTCCGCAGTGTGCCCCGCCATTTCTTCGTGCCGCGCTGGTACGTCCAGGAGCGGAACGAACGGGGCATCAGCGTGTGGCGGGAGGGCCGCGACGCGGCCACCGACGACGGCCTGGCCGCCGCCTACCGCGACGAGACGCTGGTGACCGCGCTCGACCCGGACACCGCCGAGCGGGTCGACGCCACCGCGTGGACCGGCGTCCCGACCTCGTCGAGCACCCTGCCCCGGCTCATGGCCGGAATGCTCGAAGACCTCGGCGTCGGGGACGGCCAGCGGGTCCTGGAGATCGGCACCGGCACCGGCTACAACGCGGCCCTGCTCTGCCACCGGCTCGGGGACCGCCTGGTGACCTCCGTCGACATCGATCCGGCGGTCGTCGACACGGCGCGGGACCGGCTGGCGGTCGCGGGCTTCGCGCCACGGCTCGTCCCGGGCGACGGCGTCCGGGGCAACCTCACCGGCGACCGGTTCGACCGGATCATCGCGACCTGCTCCGTCCCGGCCGTACCCGCCGCCTGGATCGGGCAGAGCAGGCCCGGCACCCTCCTGGTCACCGACATCGACCTCGGCGTCGAGGGCGGGCTCGTCCGCCTGGAGGTCGACGAACAGGGGCGCGCGCTGGGCCACTTCACGACGACCGGCGGCCGCTTCATGCCCGCCCGCACCGACGCCCGTACCTACGCGGCGCCGCGCCGGCCGAGGCCCGCCGCAGAGACGGGCGCCCGGCGGTCGCGGGTCACCGCCGCGGACCTGCGCGCGCACTACGCCTTCCGGCTGGTCCTCGCGTTCCACCTGCCGGGGGCGGAGATCGTCCACCACCTGGACGACGCCGGGGTCATGGCGCTCCAGGTGCAGGGCCCGGACGGTTCGTGGGCGCGTACACCGCTCGCGGGCGAGGACACCGGCACCGTCACGCAGGGGGGCGACCCCGGCCTCTGGTCCCGGGTCGAGGACGCGTGGCGCTGGTGGAACGGGGCGGGCCGCCCGGCCCACGACAGGTTCGGCTACGCACGCGAGGCGGACGGCACCGCGCGCGTCTGGCACATCCCGGACGGGACCCGGTGGAACGTCACATGACGGGCTCCCCCGTTTCCGTACCGGCCGCAGCGTGTCTCGTACGGTCCATCTCCCGCCACTCCCGGCGCAGTCCGGCCAGGTTGGTGGTGAGGAAGTACAGGATTCCGCAGGTCAGCAGGGTCGGTACGAGTCCGGCGGCGGCGACTGCCGCACCGGCGAGCAGACCACCGAGCGGCGTTCCGGCCCAGGCGAGCGAGTCGCCGAGGGCGTTGACCCGGCCCAGCATGCGGCGCGGGACCCGTTCGAAGAGGACGGCGCCCAGGACGGGGTTGATGAACCCGGCGCCGAACCCGCTCACGACGAAGACGCCCAGCACCGCCCCCAGCGGGACATCGGCGGCGAGGATCAGGAACCTCGGCGCCCCGGCCAGCAGGAACCCGACCAGCACCACCGTCCGGCGGTGCAGCCGGTGCGCGAACGTCGCGGCGATCAGGCTCCCGGCCACCGCCGCGGCCCCCATGACACTGCTCATGAGGCCCATCGCGGCCGGCCCGTTGCCGGACTCCCTGGCCCAGACGGGGAGGAGCACCGAACCGATCGCCGCGTCGAGCAGGTTGGTGATGGCCACCATGACGATGACGGTGAGCAGCAGCGGCTCGCCCCTGAGGAAGGTGAAGCCCTCGCCGAACCGCTTCCAGTAGCCCGGCTCCGCCGCGCCGTCCGGTCCCGGCGCGGCCTCCTTCGCCGCGCGCCCCATGCCGTGCGGCAGCACCAGCCCGACGACCACCGATCCGCTGACGAGGCAGACCGCGTTGACGACCAGTCCGGTCAGCGGGCCCACCAGCGCGACCAGGGCGCCACCGGCCGCCGGGCCGATGGTGGAGGCCAGCCGCTCGACCACACCGGCCACGCCGGTGGCCCGCTCCAGCGGAACCGCGCCCCGGTCGGCGGCCTCCGGCACCATGACCTCCTTGGCCAGATCGCCGGGACCGCGCGCCGCGCCGATCACCGCGACCAGCGCCAGCAGCAGCGGGAAGGTCAGCAGGTGCAGGACGTGGAGCAGGGGGATCAGGGCGGCGGCGGTCGCGCTCGTCAGGTCGGTGCTCCAGGAGACGACCCGGGGGCCGGCCCGGTCCACCACCGGTCCGGTGAACGCCTTGACCAGGACGTAGGGCGCCATCTCGCAGAAGACGACCAGGCCGGTCCGGGTGGCGCTGCCCGTCGTGACGAGCACGAACCAGGGCAGGGCCACGAGAGAGATCCGGGTGCCGGTCAGGGACAGGGCCATGGCTGCCAGCACCCCGGACAGGGGCCTTAAGGACCGCGCTTCGGGTATCCGAGTGGCTGCGGCCTCCGCCGTCCCGTCCGCCGTCACGACTCCTCCGGATCGGGCAGGAGGTGGGTGATGACCTCGACCCGCCCGGCGCCCTCGGGAGCGGTCGCCGCCGCTTCCGGGCTGTCCCGGCGGTAGCGGCCGACCACGTCCCACAACTCCTGGCGCAGTGCGACGGCTTCCTCCGGGGTGAGCAGCAGGCCCACGTCGCTCATGTCGAACGTGCCCTGCCAGGCGGGGGCCATCGTCTGGAGTTCGCCCAGGGTCCGCTGGATCTGAAGGGTGTGCAAGGCGGCGACCGACTGGAGGTAGGCCAGGACGGCCTCGGGCTCCTCGACGGCGAGCTGCCGGCCCCGCAACTCCGTCGTCCGGTGGACCGAGCGCCACCAGCGCTCCCGCGCGTTGCCGCGCCCGGTGTCCTCCTCGACGAATCCGGCCGCGCCGAGCTGGCGCAGGTGGTAGCTGGCCGTGCCGGAGTTCACCCCCAGCCGCTCCGCGAGCCGGGTGGCCGTCGACGGGCCGTGCTTCCGCAACAGGCCCACCAGCCGGACCCGCACCGGGTGCGCCAGGGCGCGCAGCCCCTTGGCGTCCAGGACAACCGATTCCGCTTCCACCGCGGGCCCGTCCGGGCCCTCCCGCTCATCCGTCATGCCGCACACACTAGACCGCAAAGAACTCTTCGCAAAGAGTTCTCCGCAAAGATTTGTTCGCGAAGAGATCTTTGTGGTTCGGCTGGGGCGCGGGGCACCCGGTACGGGCGGCTGGTGTACGGCCGGGCCGGGACCGTCTGCGAAACAGCCCTTAACCTGCACCACATGATTGATCCATACGCGGGTTCGGACGACGTCTCGGTCGCGACGGCCGGGGCGCGAGCGGGTGCGGACGTGGTCCGGGAGCTGTACGGCCAACGGCTCGACCGCATCGACAAGGACGCCGGGGACTTCGCCACCGCCGCCGACGTGGCGGCCGAGAAGGCGATCGTCGACGTCATCCGCGCCGCCCGGCCCGATGACGCGGTGCTGGGCGAGGAGGGCGGGCGGCAGGGGGCCGACGGGGCCGTGCGCCAGTGGCTGGTGGACCCCCTGTGCGGCACGCTGAACTACGCGGTCGGCTCCCTGCTGGTGGCCGTCAACGTGGCGCTGCGCGACGGGGCGGCGGCGGTGGCCGACCCGTTCACCGGCGAGGTCTTCGCCACCGACGGGAAGACCGCCCGGGTACAACGCGACGGGGCCGACGACGCGCCGCTGACACCCACGTCCGCCAGTCGACTGGTCGACGTCAACCTCGACCCGCCGTTCCCGAGCGCGCCGGAGTACCGGGCCGTGGAGCTGCTGGCCCACCCCGGGTTCGTCGCACGGTTCCGGCCGCGCGTCGTGTCCACGACCCTGGCGCTGGCCTGGGTGGCCGCCGGGAAGCGCGCCGCGTACGTCACCGACGGCGGCGACCTCTCCGGGAGCGTCCACTTCGCGGCCGGGATCGCCCTGTGCCGGGCCGCCGGCTGCGTCATCACCGGCATCGACGGCGCCCCGCTGGGCCAGTCGGGTCGCGGGCTCCTGGCCGCCGCCGACGAGGAGACCCACGGGCTGCTGCTGTCGATGCTGCGCCGCTGAGGCCGGGGGTCCGGTGTTCCCTCACCCCGCCGCACCCCCGGTGCGGGAAGTGCGGCACGATGGGGCGCCGCCCCCGGGCGCGTAGTCGTACCCGTCGCCACCAGGAGGAACCCGTGTCCGCCGCGTCAGTTGCCGAGCCGTCTTCCGTCGAGCCGTCCCCGGAGGTTCTCGCCGCCTTCCGGGCCGCCAAGGGCTTCATGCCGGAGGGCGAGGGGCTCGCGCTGTACGCGGCCGCCGTGGCGGGGGCCGCGCTGGGGCTGCCGGTGCTGGAGGTCGGTACGTACTGCGGGCGCTCCACGATCCTGCTCGCCGACGCCGCGCGGGCGGCCGGGGTGACGGCCCTCACCGTCGACCACCACCGCGGCAGCGAGGAGCAGCAGCCCGGCTGGGAGTACCACGACCCGACCGTGGTGGACCCGGAGGTCGGGCGGATGGACACGCTGCCCACCTTCCGCCGGACCCTGCACGCGGCCGGTCTGGAGGAGCACGTGGTGGCGCTGGTCGGACGGTCGCCGCAGGTCGCGGCCGTCTGGGGTGGGAAGCTCGGCTTCGTCTTCATCGACGGCGGCCACACCGACGAGCACGCCACCGGCGACTACGAGGGCTGGGCGCCGCATGTCGTCGAGGGCGGGCTGCTGGTGATCCACGACGTGTTCCCGGACCCGGAGGACGGCGGGCAGGCCCCGTACCGGATCCACCAACGGGCCCTGGCCTCCGGCGCGTTCACCGAGGTGTCGGTGACGGAGTCGCTGCGGGTGCTGCGGCGGACCGGCCCCGGCATCTGAGGCGGGGCGCCCGCACGCCCCGATAGCATCGCGTGATGCCGTACGACGAGAGTGTTTCCCCCACCCGCCGCCGCCGTACCCCGACAGCCGTCGTGCTGGCCGCCGTGTGCGCGCTGGGCGCCGCGGGGTGCGGCGCGGGCGAGGTCGGCGGTGCCGCAGGCGGCGCGGCCGCCGGGCCGGATCCGAGCGGTTCGGCGTCCGCCTCGTCCCCGTCCGCGTCCGGGGCGGCCGAGCCCTCCGGGCGGACCTCGCCGTCGAAGGCACCGTCCCGCACCACCCCGCCCGCCGCCGAGCCGCCCGCGGGCACCGGCTCCGGACCGCTGTCCGGCCGGACCGTCGTCATCGACCCCGGGCACAACCCCGACAACCACCTGCACACCCGCGAGATCAACCGCCAGGTGGACATCGGCACCACCCGCAAGGAGTGCGACACCACCGGGACGTCGACCAACTCCGGTTACGCGGAGGCCCGGTTCACCCTGGACGTCGCGCACCGGCTGCGCACCCTGCTCCGGGCGCAGGGCGCCAAGGTCGTGCTGACGTACGACGACGACCGGGCGTTCGGGCCGTGCGTGGACGAGCGGGCCCGGATCGGCAACGAGGCGCGGGCCGACGCGGTGGTGTCGGTGCACGCGGACGGTTCGGCGGTCGGCAACCGGGGCTTCCATGTGATCGTCCCCGGGCTGGTACGGGGCGGGGCGGCGGACACCTCGAAGATCGTCGCGCCCTCGCGCGACCTCGGAACCAGAATCGCCGGTCTCTTCGTACGCGCCACCGGAAGCGCCCCTTCCAATTACATCGGCGGCAATACCGGACTGGACACCCGAAAGGATCTGGGCGGACTGAATTTGTCGACCGTGCCCAAAGTGTTCATCGAATGCGGCAATATGCGAGACCCGAAGGACGCCGCCCTGCTCACCAGCGCGGGCTGGCGCCAGAAGGCCGCACAAGGCATCGCGGACGGCATCAGCAGCTATCTCGACCGTTGAGCCGGTTGGGCCCTGACTTCGCAAGAGGTGGTTCTGCGGCGAAATCGGGGGGATGTGCGTCCGTCTTCCGGGCAAGGGCACAACCCGCCCCGGCAGACGATAGATTCATCCGTACGATGGGGGCCGCCCCAAGCTTCGTACCGAACCCGCCGTATCCGTACCGGTGGCAGCGACGACCGCCCCGACGAGACGACCGACTAAGGACCTTCACGTGAATATCCGCTCCCTCACACGAGGCGACGGCGTGGTGATCGGAGCAGCGGCCGTGCTGTTCATCGCCTCTTTCCTCAGCCTCAGCGGCTGCTCCCTGAGCAACTGCGGCTACCGCAGCAACGCCTGGGACAGCCTCGGCCTCCTGATGAGCGTCTACCTCGCCGGGGTCATCGCGGCGGCGCTGATCATCGTGAGCCGCGCCACTCCGGGCCGCAAGGTCGCGGGCTTCGACCTCGGCCAGTTCGGCGCCGCGCTCAGCATCTTCTCGGCGTGGACGGCGCTGTGGACCCTGCTCGACGCCGGCAACGCGGGCGCCGGTCTCATCCTCGGCGTGCTCGGGGCGCTGGCCCTCGCGGGCGGCGCGGTCGCCACTCCGCTGGTCCCCGCGCTCAAGGCCCCGCTGATGAGCGCCCCCACCCCGAACGCCGCGCAGCCGCCGTTCGGCGGGCAGCCGGGCCAGCCCGGTCCGGGGTACGGCTACCCGGGCGGCCAGCAGCCGTCCTACGGCGGCCAGCCGGGCCAGCCGCAGCAGCCGTCGTACGGTGGCCAGCCGCAGGCCGGTCAGCCGGACCCGCAGGCCGCCCAGCAGGCGCCGGCCGGTGACTTCACCCCGTTCTGGTTCGCGGTCCCGGTGGCCCGCCCGCTGTACGGCGAGGACGGTTCGCCGACGCCGATCGCGGAGCTGGCACCGGGCACCTGGTACCTCGCGGTGGAGCAGCGCGGTCCGGGCCTGGTCGCCCAGACCCAGGACGGGCGTCGCGGCGTCCTCCAGGACACCACGGGCATCCAGCGCGGCTGAGCCGACGCCGCCCGGCGCACCACTTCAGCGGCCCCTCGCCCCTTCCGGGCGGGGGGCCGCTGCCGTACCCTCCGTACCGCGTCATCGATCTGACATACCGTCAGAGATACGGGGAGGCGGCGGAGATGAGGCTGGGACTGGCGCTCGGATACTGGGGCCGCGGCCCGAACCCGGCCCACTTGGAGCTGGCCCGGGAGGCCGAGGCGCTGGGGTACGCGTCGGTGTGGACGGCGGAGGCATGGGGTTCGGACGCCTTCACCCCGCTGACCTGGATCGCCGCGCACACCTCCCGTATCCGGCTGGGCACCGCCCTCGCGCAGATGGCGGCGCGCACCCCGACCGCGACCGCCATGCACGCCCTCACCCTGGACCACCTCTCCGGAGGCCGGATGATGCTCGGCCTCGGGCTGTCCGGGCCGCAGGTGGTGGAGGGCTGGTACGGCCGGCCGTTCCCGAAGAGTCCGCTGACCGCGACCCGGGAGTACGTCGACGTCGTCCGGCAGGTGCTGCGGCGGGAGGCCCCCGTCACGCTGGACGGCCGCTTCCACTCCCACCCGTACGCGGGTCCGGACGCCACCGGGCTGGGCAAGCCGCTGAAGCCGATCACCCATCCGCTGCGGCCGGGGCTGCCGGTGCTGCTGGGGGCCGAGGGGCCGAAGAACATCGCGCAGACGGTCCGGATCGCCGACGGGTGGCTGCCGCTGTATTGGTCGCCGACGCGCACCGACGTGTACGCGGCCTCGCTCGACGGGCTGCCCGAGGGGTTCATGATCGCGCCGATGGCCCGCGCCCTGGTCTGCGACGACGTCGCCGAGGGGCTGCTGCCGGTGAAGGCGATGCTCGGTTTCTACATCGGCGGCATGGGGCACGCGGCCCGTAATTTCCACGCCGACCTGATGGCGCGGATGGGGTTCGAGGAGGAGGCCCGCCGCATCCAGCAACTCTTCCTCGAAGGACGCAAGGAGGAGGCGGTGCTGGCGGTGCCGGACGCCTTCGCGGACGAGATCTCGCTGGTCGGGCCGCGGGAACGGATCGCGGAGCGGCTGGAGCTGTGGCGGCGGGGCCCGGTGACCGACCTGCTGGTGACGGCACCGGACCCCCACACCCTGCGGGTGCTCGCCGAACTCAACGCGTAGGGCGCGCCTCGGCCGACGCGCTCAGAACTCGGTGTTCTTCAGCCAGAGGTCCAGCACCGTGCGGTCGCCGACCACCTCGACCCCGTCGTGGTCGACGGGCAGACGCCGGTTGAAGGCCAGCATCAGTTCGGTGAGCGGGGCGCGCAGGGCCACGTCCGCCTTGCCGTGGGCGCGGCGCCAGGCGTAGCCGTCCTCACCGAACTCGACGAGCCACTCGGCGCCGGGCGCGTCGGTGGCGTGGAGGTGGAGGGAGTGCCCGGTTCCGGAACCGGGACCGGTCAGGCCCGCGATCCGGTCGATGCCCGCGGTCCGCGCGAAGTCGACGATCTGGAGCCACTCCTCGATCGTGTCGGCGGCCAGCTCCGGGTCCACCTCGAAGCCGGTGCCGGTGGTGAGCGCGGCATCGGCGTGGTGGACGATCGTCTCGTGGGCCATCCGGCGCGCCCAGAAGCCGGTGCTGCCCTCCCAGGCCCAGGACCACACCTTGACCTCCGTCCCGGCGGCCCGCAACAACTCGGTGGTCGCCTCCGCGCCCTCGGCCAGCCAGGCGTCCAGCGCGGCGGCGTCATCGCCCTCCGGGGTGGCGTTCGGCACCTGGTCCGGCGTGATGACCTCGGCGGAGCGGGTGCGTACGATCTCGCCGACCCAGCGGTGGGCCTGGCCCACGTGATGGGCGAGTGCGCGCAGGTCCCAGTCGGGGCAGGTCGGTACGGTCGTGGAGAGGTCGGCGCCGCGGATCGCGGCCCGGAAGGCATCGGTGCGGCTGGTGATCTCGGTGCAGTAGCGGTCGTGCGTGAGTGAACTCATGGTTGCACCCTAAGCATGACGGAGGGTGGAACACCCATGTTTATCCGCCGAGTTGGGACGTGGTCGGCACCTTGTCCTTCACGTCGGCGCCCGCGCTGCTGCCGGCCGACTTGATGTTGTTGATCACGCTCTCGAAGGCGCCGATGTCGCCCTCGCCCGCCTGGCCGTTGCGGAGCTTGCCGCCGAGCCCCTTGAGCGATTCGATGCCCGCGGTCAGCGGGGCGACCGCCTTGGCGAGCAGCGGGTCGCCCTTGGCGTTCTCCGTCGCCGCCTTGAGCCGGTTGTAGGTGAAGCCGCCCGCGAGCCCGGCCTTGACCAGGGCGAAGGTCCGCCCGTCCGCGCCCTTCTTGAACTTGCCCGCCCGGTACGGCTTCACGATCCACTGGTACGTCGCCCCGGCCGCGAGGCCCGCGTTGGTCACGAACCGGGTCTTGGCGAACTTCTGCGCCTGGGCGGACGAGGTGGCGCTCGGCGAGGCGGAACCGGAACCGCTCGCGCTGCCGTCGCCGCTCTTCCCGCAGGCGGCGGCCCCGACGACCAGGGTGCCGGACAGCAGCAGCGGCAGGAGCAGACGGCGGACCGGCGCCGGAGCGGTCTCGGCGGAACTGGGCACGGCGGGCCTCCCTGGCCGGGGCCCGGGACGGCCCCACGACGGGTGACCACTGCGGCCACTCCCGGCCAGCCTCACCCGCCCCGGGGGCCGCTACCAGCCGGGGACGGCCGTCCGGGTCACCCCGTCGGCGCGGGCGACCCGGATCAGGCGCCCCCGTGCGTCCGGCACGGCTGCCTTTCGAGGAGCAACGCGCGCACGGTCTCGGCCTCCGCGGCGTTCAGCCGCTCGTAGATGTCGAGCGCCTCGTTCCACGAAGCGACCGCACGGCCGGTCTGGCCCAGTTCCGACAGCGCGTGGCCGAGCAAGGTCAGCACCGCGCCCCGACGCCACTCCCCGCCGATTCCGTCCAGCGTGACCAGCGCCTCCTCCGCGTGGGCCGCGGCCTCCCCGAAGCGCCGCGCGGCGAGGTCGACCTCGGCCAGCCGGAACAGGCCCATGCCCTCCCACAGCCTCTGGCGGCTGTCCCGGAAGACGTCCAGCGCCTCGTGGAGGCATGCGCGCGCGGCGTCCAGCTCACCGCTCCGGGTGAGGGCCAGGGCGAGCGCGTAGCGGCCGTTGGCGCCGCGCAGGGCGCTGCCCATGGCGTCGTGGATGTCGATGCCCCGCCGTGTCAGCGCGATGGCGCTCGCGGTCCGGCCGGTCGCGAGGTGCACGCGCGAGAGGTTGACCAGGGCGGCGGCCTCGCCGGGGCGGTCGCTCAGCGCGCGGAAGTACTCGGCGGCCCGGGAGAGATGGGCCTCCGCGTCCCCGTGCCGGTTCTGGTGGAGCGCGATGACGCCTCTGCTGTTGAGCGCGTCGCCCGTGGTCCAGGAGTCGCCGGTCGCGCCGCCGAGCCGCACCGCCTCACCCGCTTCGTGGTCCGCCTCCCCGAACCGGCCCACGAGGAGGTGCAGATGGGCGAGCGCCGCCCGCACCCGCCCTTCGGTCCGCTCGTCACCGGCGGCCACGGCGGCGTCCAGCACGGCCGTGGCCACCGACTCGTAGCGCGTGAACTCACTGCCGGACTCGGCGAGGTCCCGCACCGCGAGCAGCAGATCGGCCGCCTTGCGCGACTCGCCCGTCCGGGCGGCCTGCCGGGCCGCGGACAGCAGTCCCCTCGCCTCACCGAACAGCCAGTCCCGCGCCGCGGAGCGGTCGGCGAAGACCAGCCCGTCGCCCTCGGTCGGCGCCAGGTGCTCGATCAGGCGGTCGCCGGGCCGCTCCAGCGCGTACACACCCGCCGCGGTGGCCAGGTAGAAGTCGAGCAGCCGGGACAGGGCCGCCGCCCGTTCACCGGGCGCTTCCTCGTCCCTCTCGGCGCAGCCACATGCGTAGAGGCGGAGCAGGTCGTGGTACCGGTACCGGCCCGGTGCCGCCGACTCCATCATCGACGTGTCGACGAGGGCCTCCAGGAGTTCCTCGGTGTCGTCCTCGGAACGGCCGAGCATGGACGCGGCAGCCGGCAGGGAGATGTCCGGTCCGTCGGCCAGTCCCAGCAGACGGAACGCGCGTGCCTGCGCCGGCTCCAACTGCCCGTAGGCCACCTCGAAGACGGCCTTCACCGCCAGGTCCCCGGCCTGCAGCTCGTCCAGTCGCCGCCGCCCGTCCGCCAGCTTCGCGGCCAGCACCGAAACGGTCCAGGTCCGCCGCACCGCCACCCGCGCCGCCGCGATCCGGATCGCCAGGGGCAGGAATCCGCACGCGGCCACGACGTCGAGCGCCGCCGTGCGCTCGCGGGCGACACGTTCGCTGCCGACGATCCTGGTGAACAGGTGCAGCGCCTCCGCCGGACTCAGCACGTCCACGTCCACCAGATGGGCACCCGCCAGGTCGCCCAGGTTCCCCCTGGACGTGATCAGCGCGGCACATCCCTCCGCGCCCGGCAGCAGTGGCCTCACCTGTGCGGCGTCACGCGCGTTGTCCAGGAGCACCAGCACCCGCCGGCCGTTCAGGACCGAGCGGTACAGCGCCGCCCTGTCCTCCAGCGAGTCGGGGATCGCCGCGTCCGGTGTACCCAGGGCGCGCAGGAAGGAACCCAGGACCGTCCCGGGCTCCGCCCCTCTCGCGTGCGGGCCCTGGAGATCGACGTAGAGCTGGCCGTCGGGGAACTCCCGGCGTGCCCGGTGAGCGACGTGGACCGCCAGCGTCGTCTTGCCGACGCCCGCGATTCCCGACAGCGCCGCGACCGCCATGACCCGGCCGTTGGCCGATGCCAGCACCTCCCCCAGCTCCTCCACGCACGCCGCGTGGCCCGTGAAGTCGGGAACTGTGGCCGGGAGTTGGGCGGGACGGACGGGGACCACCGGCGAGGCGGGCTCCGGGGCGGCAGGCTCCGCCAAGGTCGGGTCCGCCTGCAGGATCCGGTGCTGCAGCTCCGTCAGCTCGGGGCGGGGGTCCACGCCCAGTTCGTCCGCCAGCAGCCGCCGGGTGTCGGCGTACACCGCGAGCGCCTCCGCCTGGCGGCCGCTGCGGTACAACGCCAGCATCAGCAGCTCCCGCAGCCGCTCCCGCAGCGGATGCGCGGCCGTCAGCGACGTGAGTTCCGAGACGACTTCCGCGTGGTGGCCCTGTACGAGCTCCATGTCCAGCCGGAATTCGACCAGTTGGAGGCGCCACTCCTCCAGCCGGCCGCGCTGGGATTCCGCGTACGGGCCCGGCACCCCCGACAGCGACTCGCCGTCCCACAGGGCCAGTGCCTCACGGAGCAGATCACGCGCCCGGCCCGGCTCCCCGTCGGCCCTGGCCCGCTCCGCGAGATCCACGAGGTCCAGCGCCACCGTCAGGTCCAGGGATCCGTCGGGCAGGCCGCGGATCGCGTAGCCGCCCGATTCGCTGACCAGGACACCGGGGTCAAGGATCTTGCGCAGCCGGGAGGCATAGGTCCGTACGGCGGCCAGCCCCTGCGACGGGGGCTCGTCGCCCCACAGCGCGTCGATCAGCTCGGCCGCGGTCGCCGTGCTGCCATCGCGCAGCAGCAGGGCGGCCAACAGGCCACGCTGCTGCGGCGATCCGGTCGGCAGTGCCTCGGTTCCCCGCCACACGCGCACCGGGCCGAGTACGCTGAAACGCAGTGCCGCCACGCCCTCGGGCGCCGCGCTCCCGGACGACGCGACGGGACGCTGCTCCAGCACCTGTCGCGCGACATCCATGGCTGCCCCCCTTTCAGCAGCCTACCAAGTCGTTTAGCAGACGTGTATGGATCGTTTATCGACACCTGCGACCATCGACGCATCGCACTCTGTGACTTGCCCAGTCCGGGGCTGCGCCGAGGCAGGGCCCCCGGGAGTGGCATCCCGGGCCCTGCCCGCCCGGCATGACGGCCGATCGATTCGGGCTGCGAATTCCACCAACTCTAGCTCGGTCACGTGACTTTGAGCTACCGTCGTCCCGTTGCTCCGGACGGCGGACGGGTCGGCCCCTGCCAAGGGCCGCCTATGGCCTGCCTGTTGGTCCGCGCAGCAGATCCGGACTGGGCACCGTCATAGGGAGAACGAGCATTGTCATGCAATCAATCAGTGCACCCATGTTGTGGGCCGGAGTCGTGGTCACTCTGGCCTATTTCGTACTGGTCGGATACCTCATCAGGTCACTGAGGTCCAACAGGCGACTGCCTTCGGCGATCGCGGCCGTGACAGGACTCGTGGGTGCGCTCCCCGTAGTGCTCTACGCCCTGTACGCCGTGCTCAGCACCCCGGCGTAGGCGTGTCCGCGCGAAGGTAGGCGTCGACGCGGGGAAGCGGTGGCACGTGCGCCGCTTCCCCGTACGCCGCCGGGACCGGTGCGGGACGGCCGTCCGGGTCGCCGGAGCCGGCTCAGCGGCAGCAGTCCGGCTCCAGGCCGTGCGGGAGGTGTTCGCCGCCGAAGACCGCCGTGGTCGCCTCGTGGCCGCCGAGCGCGGCCACCGCGAGGAGCAGGGAGCCGGCCGTCCAGGTGGTGAGCTCCTGGGGCCAGAAGGCCCGGTCGCCCTCGAAGACGTATCCCGTCCAGTACAGGCCGCCCTCGGCGCGCAGGTGCTGGATGGACTGGAGGATCTCCAGCGCCCGGTCGGACTCGCCCACCGCCCAGAGCGCCAGGGCGAGTTCGCAGCTCTCGCCGCCGGTCACCCAGGGGTTGGGCACGACGCAGCGCACCCCGAGGCCGGGGACGACGAAGCGGTCCCAGCCGGCGTCGATGCGCTTCCTGGCGGCCTCGCCGGTGACCGCGCCGCCGAGGACCGGGTAGTACCAGTCCATCGAGTAGTGGCTCTTGTCGAGGAAGCGTTCCGGGTGCTCGCGGATCGCGTGGGCCAGCGCCCCGGCGGCCAGCTCCCAGTCGGGCTGGGGCTCCTCGCGGCGCTCGGCCAGGGCGAGGGCGCAGCGCAGCGCGTGGTGGACGGAGGAGCTTCCGGTGAGCAGCGCGTCGTGGACGGGGGTGCCGTCGGGTTCGCGCTTCCAGCCGATCTCGCCGCCGGGCCGCTGGAGGCCGAGGACGAACTCGACGGCGGCGTAGACGGTCGGCCACATCCGGTCGACGAAGGCGTCGTCGCCGGTGGCGAGGTAGTGGTGCCAGACGCCGACGGCCACGTACGCGCAGAAGTTGGTCTCCAGCGAGCGGTCGGTAGGCCGGGCGGGGTCGCCGTCGTGGTAGGCGGCGTACCAGGAGCCGTCCGGGTTCTGGTGCCGGGCCAGCCAGTCGTAGGCGCGGGCGGCGGCCTCGTGCTCGCCGGCCGCGTCCAGGGCCATAGCGGCCTCGGTGTGGTCCCAGGGGTCGAGGTGGTGGCCGCGGAACCAGGGCAGGGCGCCGTCCTCGCACTGTGCGGCGAGAAGCGCGGCGACGGTCTCGGCGGCCTGCTCGGCGGTGAGGACGCCGGGCAGGACGAGGTGCTCGGTCTGCTCGGGTACGGTCACGCCTCGGCCCTGGTGAGGTCCTGGGCGGCGGCCGCGGGGAGGTGGGGCTTGGTCGCGTAGGCGACGAAGCTCTTGCCGACGACGGGGTTGAGCAGCTGCTCGGCGACCCGGGTGGCCATCGGCTTCTTCATGATGTCCCAGACCAGCAGCTTGTGGTACGCCCGCACCGGCAGCGCCTTCTCGTTGTCGACGCCGAAGGCGCACTTCAGCCACCAGTACGGCGAGTGCAGGGCGTGGGCGTGGTGGGTGCCGTACGGCTTGAGTCCGGCGCCGCGCATCTTGCCGAGGAGTTCGTCGGCCTTGTAGATGCGGATGTGGCCGCCCTCGACCTCGTGGTAGGCGTCGGAGAGCGTCCAGCAGACCTTCTCGGGGCCGTAGCGCGGGACCGTGATGGCGATCCGGCCGCCGGGCCGGAGGACCCGGACCATCTCGGCGAGGACGCCCTTGTCGTCGGGGATGTGCTCCATCACCTCGGAGATGATGACGACGTCGAAGGAGGCGTCGGGGAACGGCAGGTTGAGCGCGTCGCCCTCCATCGCGGTGGCGGTGGCACCCTCGGGGGCCTCGCCGGCCTCCTTCATCGCGGCGAACCACTTGGCGACCTCGCGGATCTCCTCGCCGTTGCGGTCCAGGGCCACGACCTGGGCGCCGCGCCGGTAGCACTCGAAGGCGTGGCGTCCGGCGCCGCAGCCCAGGTCGAGCACGCGGTCACCTGCGGCGAGCGGGAAGCGGGTGAAGTCCACGGTCAGCACGGGTGCCTGCTTTCGCGGTCGGGGTGGGCGGGTCGGGTACGGGAGCCTGGTCAGCGACGGCCGCCGGAGCGGGCCGCGATCGCCTCTCGGTACAGCTCGGCGGTGCCGATGGCGGCCCGCTTCCAGGTGAAGCGGGCGAGCACCCGGTCGCGGCCCGCGGCGCCGAGCCGGGCGCGCAGCTCGGGGTCGCCGAGGAGCCGGCCGAGCGCGTCGGCCAGGGCGCCGGGGTCGGCGGGCGGGACGGCCAGGCAGGTCTCGCCGTCGGGTCCGGCGACCTCGGGGATGGCGCCGCCGGTGGTGGCGACGAGCGGGGTGCCGGTGGCCATGGCCTCGGCGGCGGGCAGCGAGAAGCCCTCGTACAGGGAGGGGACGCAGGCGATCTGGGCGCCGCGCACCAGGTCGACGAGTTCGGCGTCGGTGATGCCCTTCACGAACTCGACGGCGTCCTGGAGGCCGTGCCGTTCGATGGCCTGGGCGACCGGCCCGTCCTCGGCCCGCTTGCCGACGACGACGAGGTGTGCGCGCGGGTTCCCGGCGCGGAGCTTGGCGAGCGCCTCGACGAGGTGGACCAGGCCCTTGAGCGGAACGTCGGCGCTGGAGGTGGTGACGATCCGTCCGGGCACCTCGGCGACCGAGGGGTCGGGCGACCAGAGGTCGGTGTCCGCGCCGATGTGCACGACGTGGACGCGGTCCGGGCGCACCCCGAGGTGGTCGACAATCTCCTGCCGGGAGGAGCCGGAGACGGTGAGCACCGAGGGCAGCCGGCGGGCGACCCGCTTCTGCATGCGGGTGAAGGCGTACCAGCGGCGCACCGAGGCGCGGCGGCGGCGGTTCTCGGCGGCGGCGAGCTCCAGTTCGCGGTCGACGGTGATGGGGTGGTGGATCGTGGTGACGAGCGGGGCGCCGAGGTCCGCCAACAGCCCGTAGCCGAGCGTCTGGTTGTCGTGGATGACGTCGAACTCGCCGCGCCGGGCCGCGAGATGGCGGCGGGCGCGGAGGCTGAAGGTGAGGGGCTCGGGGAAGCCGCCGGTCCACATGGTGGCGACCTCGGTCAGGTCGATCCAGTCGCGGTACTCGCCCCGGCCGGGGGTGCGGAAGGGATCGGGCTGGCGGTAGAGGTCCAGGCTGGGCAGTTCGGTGAGCGGGACGCCCTCGTCGAGCACCGGATAGGGCTGGGCGCCGATCACTTCGACGTGGTGGCCGAGCCGGGCGAGTTCGCGGGAGAGATGGCGTACGTAGACGCCCTGGCCTCCGCAGAAAGGATTGCCCTTGTAGGTGAGGAGTGCGATGCGCAACGGGCGGTCGCCGGACGCGCCGTCACCCGCGCGGGGGCCCGACTCTATGGCCTCAGCGGTCACACTCGGCCCCCTTCGTCACTGCGTTTCCGCCGGAGCGTAACCGCTCGCGCTAATCTAGAACAAGTTTCAGACTGGATCGTTCAATATCGTTCAATGAGCTACGAATCTACCGGCAGGTAGCGTCGGTGCAACGGCCGGATCAGGTGATTCGCGCCACGACCTGGCACGCTGGCATGCTGTGCGCCCCCGGGGGGCCGACAACGTCCCCCGCCGGTCGCGGACAGAAGCCATGAAGGGGGGACGGGGAGACATGACAGCGGAAGCCAGGCCTGCGTCGCCGCCCCTGACCGAACGCCAGGAGGCCCGCCGCCGCCGCATCCTGCACGCCAGTGCCCGGCTCGCCGGCCGGGGCGGCTTCGAGGCGGTGCAGATGCGGGAGGTCGCGGAGGACGCCGGGGTCGCCCTGGGCACGCTGTACCGCTACTTCCCGTCCAAGATCCATCTGCTGGTCGCGACCATGCAGGACCAGCTCCAGCACCTGCACTCCACCCTGCACCGGCACCCCCCGGCCGGGCGCGCCCCGGCGCAGCGGGTCGCGGACACCCTGATGCGGGCGTTCCGCGCGCTCCAGCGCGAGCCGCACCTGGCGGACGCGATGGTACGGGCGCTGACCTTCGCGGACCGCAGCGTGAGCCCGGAGGTGGACACCGTCTCGCGGATCACCACGGCGATCATCCTGGACGCGATGGGGCTGGAGGACCCGACGCCGGAGCAGCTGTCCGCGGTCCGGGTCATCGAGCACACCTGGCACTCGGCGCTGATCACCTGGCTGTCGGGGCGGGCGTCGATCGCCCAGGTGAAGATAGACATCGAGACGGTGTGCCGGCTGATCGACCTGACCCGGCCGGAAGAAGCCCCGTAACACCCGCCCGGTGGCCCGGGATGCGATCCGGAGGGATGGCTGCCAACCTGGTGGAGGTGCACGCCGTGCCCCGGTCCGTCACTCGGCCGGGCGCAGGGGGCCGGTGGAACGGACCCCGGAGCGGCACCCCGCAGGCGGGCCGCGCGGATGCCCCCCGCAGCGCCCCCACGTTCACGTACAGAACGTGCCAGGTGACGCGTCGAACGTCACTCATCCCACCCGACCCCTTCCAGAAGGGTCCACCGTCATGCAGATCCGTCGCTCCCACGCCTTCGTCGCCGCAGCCGCCGCGGTCCCGCTGATCATGGTCGGGATGGCTCCACTGGCGTCCGCCGACTCCTCGCCGAAGCCCGCCCACTCGGCCCAGACCTTCGGGACCGGCTGTTCGTCCCTGCCCACCTCGGGCAAGGGCAGCGCCGCCGAGGCGGCCAAGAAGAAGACGGGCGATGCCATCGCCGACAACAAGGACCTCTCCAAGCTCCACGACGCCCTGAAGAAGTCCGGTCTGGACAAGAAGCTGAACGACGCCACGCACGTCACGGTGTTCGCTCCGACCAACGCGGCCTTCGACAAGCTGTCCAAGACCGAGCTGGACTCCCTCATGAAGAACCCCGACCAGCTCAAGAAGGCGCTCGAGTACCACGTGGTCGACAAGAACATCACCCGCACCGACCTGGCCAAGGGCTCCTTCACCACCCTTGAGGGCTCCAAGCTCACGACCTCGGGCTCCGGCGAGAACTACAAGGTCAACGGCACCGCCACCATCACCTGTGGCGACATCGAGACCATGAACGGTCACCTCAACCTCGTCGACAGCGTTCTGATGCCGTCCTCCTGACGGGCCCTCGGACGCTCCGGGGCCCCGGGGCTCCGTCGGGGCGTGGACCGCCGGCACGGTCCACGTCCGGGCGGGGACCCGGGGCCCCGTCCGCCTGTTCCACGGAGTGCCCGAAGGCGGCGTTTAGCACAGGCGGTGACCGTACCGCTGCCGTTTCGCCACATTCCCCTCACTTTTTGGCTCGAACACGCGTTTAAGTGGCCTTTACCATGGCTGTGACCAGCACTTATCGAGAGGGAGACATGACTGACCAGTCAGGCATCGCAGGCGGCACCGCAGGGCCCCAGGCCCCGGGCGGACCCGGATTCGGCGTACAGCCGCCGGCCGGATACGGATACCCCGGCGGCGCCCCGCTGCCCAGCGGCAAGGCGACCGCCTCGATGGTGCTCGGCATCCTCGGCCTGCTGCTCATCCCGATCATCCTGCCGATCATCGCGCTGGTCCTCGGCATCTCCGCCAAGCGGATGGCCGACCGGGGCGAGGGCGGCGGCCGCGGCCAGGCGGTCGCGGGCATCGTGATGGGCTGGATCGGCGTCGGATTCGCCGCCCTCGGCATCATCGCGGCCACGATCCAGGCCTTCGCCGCGATGTAACGGGCCCCCGCCCGCATCCCGCGCACCGCCGCGCCGGGGACCCGTACGATCCGGTTCCCCGGCGCGGCTTTCGCGTTCCCGGGCGCGGAGTCCGGCGTACCGGGGCGGGCTTCCGGGTAGCCGTACGCGGGCCGGCGCGTACCGGCATGCGGCTTTCGCGTTCCGGCTCCATGTGCGGCACCCACATGGGCATCGCGCCAGGTGGGGCGCCCGGCACCATATCGACGGCGGCGCGGTGTTCATACGGTTCGGCGACATCCCATGAACACGCCGAGGAGCCGGTCACCATGCGTCGCAGAGCCACGGGCATCCCCCGTCACCGCGGATCCCTCTCCACCGCCCTGTCACTGGCCTGTGCCGGTCTGCTGCTGGCCGGGTGCACCGCCGCCGGGACGGCCGGTGAGAGCGGCTCGGGCGGGGACGCCGAGGACTCCACCGTCAAGGTGGGGCTCGTCTACTCCCGGACCGGGCTGCTCGCGGACTACGGGAAGCAGTACCGGGACGGCTTCATGGCCGGCCTGGACCACGCCACCCACGGCACCCGCAAGGTGGCCGGGCACCGCATCGAGGTCGCCGAGCAGGACGACGCGGGCGACCCGGGCAAGGCGGTCGCCGCGGCCAAGACCCTGATCGGCAACGGCTACAAGGTCCTCGCGGGCACCACCGACTCCGGGGTGGCGCTCCAGATGGCGCCGCTCGCCGCCCAGAACAAGGTCCTCTACATCAGCGGGCCGGCCGCCACCGACGCGGTGACCAGCATCAACGACTACACCTTCCGCTCCGGCCGCCAGTCCTACCAGGACATCCTCACCGCCGGATCGATGCTCGGCGACGCCAAGGGCAAGAAGGTCACGGTGCTGGCCCAGGACTCCACGTTCGGCCAGGCCAACGTCGCCGCCGTCAAGGCGGTCCTCGGGGCCGGGGGTGCGAAGGTCGGCTCCGTGATGGCCCCGCCCAGCGCCACCGACCTGACCCCGTTCGCCCGGCAGGTGAAGGCGGGCCGGCCGGACCTGGTCTTCGTCGCCTGGGCTGGCTCGACCGCACCGGCCCTGTGGACCGCGCTGGACCAGCAGGGCGTGCTGGAGGCGGGCAAGGTCGTCACCGGGCTCGCCGGGACCGCCTCGTACCCGGTCTTCGGGGAGGCCGGCACCAAGGTGTCGTTCCTCGCGCACTACTTCCCCGGGGCGGGCGGCGGCAACGCCGTGGAGAAGACCATGCTCGACGCGGTCACGAAGGCGGGCGGCACCCCCGACCTGTTCACCCCGGACGGCTTCACCGCCGCGCAGATGGTGGTGCGGGCGATCGAGGAGGGCGGCACCTCCGACACCGCCGCCATGGTCAAGGCCCTGGAGGGCTGGAGCTTCGACGGGGTGAAGGGCAAGGAGCAGGTCCGGGCCGAGGACCACGCCTTGGTGCAGCCGATGTTCGTCGCGAAGCTCAAGGGGAAGGGCGCCACCGCCACCCCGGAGCTGGTGGACACCGTGCCCATGGCCGAGGTCGCGCCGCCCGTGAAGCCCGCGGCGGGCTGACCGATGGCCGCACCGGACACCACCGCGCCGCGCGCGGGGACGGCCCCGGACACCGCCCCGGTGCTCCGGCTGGCCGGAATCGGCTGGAGCGTCGGCGGGGCGACGATCGTCGAGGACGTCTCCCTGAGCGTCCGCGAGGGCGAGTTCCTGGCTTTCATCGGCCCCAACGGGGCGGGCAAGACCTCCCTGTTCAACCTGATCAGCGGGGTCACCGCCGCCACCTCCGGCACCATCGAGCTGGACGGCGCCGATCTGACCGACCGGCCCGCCCACGCGCGGGCCCGGCGCGGCCTCGGCCGCACCTTCCAGACGTCCAGCCTCTGGCCGGGCATGAGCGTCGCCGAGCACGTCCGGCTGGCCGCGCAGGCCGCCGGGGGCGGCTCGCACCGGCTGTGGCGGCGGGCCCCCCGCTTCACCGCCGAGGTGGACGGCGTACTGGAACGCACCGGCCTCGCCCACCGGGCCGGGGCCACCGCAGCCGAACTGTCGCACGGCGAGAAGCGCAAGCTGGAACTGGCCGTGCTGCTGGTGGGCGAACCCCGGCTGATGCTGCTCGACGAGCCGATGGCCGGGGTCAGCGCCGAGGAGGTCCCCGCCCTCACCGAACTCATCCGCACCCTGCACCGGGACGAGGGACGCACCGTCCTGATGGTCGAGCACCACATGGACGTCCTGCTGGGCCTGGCCGACCGGCTCGCCGTGATGCACCACGGCCGGCTGCTCGCCCTGGACACCCCCGAGGCGGTCACCGCCGACCCCACCGTCCAGCAGGCCTACCTCGGGGAGGGGCTGTGACGGCCGGACCCCTGCTCTCCGTACGGGACCTGCGAGTCCTGATCGGCGGGCGGCACATCCTGCACGGCGTCGACCTGGACGTGGCCCGGCACGGGGTGACCGCCCTGCTCGGCCGCAACGGCGCCGGGAAGACCACCACCGTGCGCGGCGTCCTCGGTCTCGTCCCGCGCACCGGCAGCGTCCGGCTGGACGGCGAGGAGACCGTGGCGATGCCCACCCACACCGTGGTGCGGCTCGGCATCGGCTACGCCCCCGAGGACCGGGGGATCTTCGCCGGACTGACCGTCGCGGAGAACCTGCGGCTGGCCGAACGGCGCGGCGCGGAGGGGCCCGCGTACGGGCTCGTCCACGAGCTGTTCCCCGAACTGGAGCGGCGCGCCTCGCAGTTGGCGGGAACCCTCTCCGGCGGGCAGCAGCAGATGGTGGCGATCGGCCGGACCCTGCTCAACGGCAACCGGCTGATCATCGCCGACGAGCCCACCAAGGGGCTGGCCCCCAAGGTGGTCACCGAGGTCGCCCAGGTGCTGGAGCGGGCCGCCGAGGCGGTGCCGGTGCTGCTCGTGGAGCAGAACCTCGCCGTGGTGCGGCGGCTGGCCCGGCACTGCGCGGTGCTCGCCGACGGCCGCACCGCCCACCAGGGCCCGGCCGACGAACTGCTCGGCGACGCGGAGAAGGCCCGGCGGCTGCTGGGCGTCGGCCACGGACCGGCCGCCAAGGTCTCCGCGCCCGGACCGGCCACCGATCCACCGTCGCGGGAGGCGGATTCCTGATGTCCACCGTCGTACTGCTCACCATGACCGGACTCGGTCTGGGAGCCCTCTACTTCCTGATCGCCTCCGGACTCTCGCTGATCTTCGGCCTGATGGACGTGCTCAACTTCGCGCACGGCGCGCTGCTGTCGATCGGCGCGTACGGCACCTGGTGGGCGGCCTCCGGTCATCTGCCCGGCGCCGGCCCCGGCGGGGCGGGCTTCGTCCTCGCGGTCCTGTTCGGTACGGCGGTGGGCACCGCGGCCGCCGTGCTGCTGGAACTCGCCGTCGTCCGCCCGCTCTACACCCGGCCGCGCGAGCAGGTGCTCGCCACGGTCGGGGTGGGGCTCGCCGTTCCCGCGCTGCTGTCCGGGATCTGGGGCTCGGACGCCCGCACCTTCCCCGGGCCGAAGGCGCTGTCCGGCACCTTCGAACTCTTCGGCGCGCAGGTCCCCGTCAACCGGCTGGTGCTGGTCGGGGCGGCCGTCGTGGTGCTGGTGGCGCTGAAGCTCTTCCTCGGCCGCACCCGGCACGGGCTGGTCGTCCGGGCCGGGGTCGAGGACCGGGCGATGGTCACCGCGCTCGGCATCGACGTACGGAAGGCGTTCACCCTCGTCTTCGCGATCGGCGGCTGCGTCGCCGCGCTCGGCGGGGCACTCGGCGGGCTGTACTTCGGCTCCGTCGACCCCCGGCAGGGCACCTCGCTGCTGATCTTCGCGTTCGTCGTGGTGGTCACCGGCGGCATGGGCTCGGTGAGCGGCGCCGCCGTGGCGTCCGTCGTCATCGGCCTGGTCCAGCAGTTCGCCAACTACTACACCGCAGCGGGCCTCGGCGACCTGGCCGTCGTGGTCCTGCTCGCCGCGCTGCTGCTCGTCCGGCCACGCGGACTGACCGGGAGGCTCGCGTGAGCACCGTCACCGAGACACGTCACCCCGCCCGCGAGGAGGCCGCCACCGGGCGCGCCCCCGGGAGCGCCGCCCGGCTGCTGCGCCGCTGGTGGCCGGCGGCCGCCCTGCTGGTGCTGGCCGTCGCCCCGTTCAGCGCGCTGCCGCTGCCGGGGCTGCTGGACGGGCCGCTCGGCAGCCCGGGAAGCCTGCAACTCCTCGCCACCTGCCTGCTGTTCGGGGCACTGGCGACCGGCTACGACCTGCTGCTGGGCCGGACCGGACTGCTCTCCTTCGGGCACGCGCTGTACTTCGCGGCGGGCAGCTACGCCACGAACATGTTCCTGCTGGAGGCGGGGCTGCCGTTCGCGGTGTCCGCGCTGCTCGGCGTCGCGTGCGGGATCGGACTCGCGCTGGTGCTGGGCTCGGTGAGCCTGCGGGTCACCGGCATCGGCTTCTCCATGGTGACGCTGGCGTTCGCCCAGGCCGGGTCGATCCTGGTCTCCCGCAACCCCGGCGGGCTGACCGGCGGCGAGGAGGGCCGGGCGGCCCCGGCCGAGCTGCTGCCGTCCGGGCTCGTCGGCATCGGGAACACCGCCAACCTGTACTGGCTGGCCCTCGGATACCTCGTGCTCACCCTCGCCGTCGTCCACTGGGCGGTCAACTCCCCCACCGGGCGGGTCTGGGAGGGCATCAAGGAGAACGAGCGCCGGGTGGAGGTGCTGGGGCTGAAGCCGTACGGGTTCAAGCTCACCGCCTTCGTGCTGGCGGGCGCCCTGGCCGCGCTCGGCGGTCTGGTGCACCTGCTGCTCACCGGCGGCTCGACCCCGCAGACCACCACCTCCGACTTCACCCTGTCGCTGCTGGTGATGGTGGTGCTGGGCGGCTCCGGCACCCGGTGGGGGCCGATGGCCGGCGGCATCCTCTACACCTGGGCCGACCACCGGCTCGGCGACCTGGCGGGCTCGGGCGCGGTCGCCGATCTGCCGGCGGTGCTGCGGGTGCCGCTCTCGCAGCCGCTGTTCCTGCTCGGTGTGGTGTTCGTGGCCGTGGTACACCTGCTGCCCGGCGGTCTGGCCCGGCTGCCGTCCCGGCTGGCCGCGCTGCGCCGCCGCACCACCGACACCCCCGCGGACGGCGGGGCCCGGAAGGAGAACGCACGCCCATGACCCCGTACGAAGAGATACGAGTGCCCGTGACCGGGGGCGATCTCGCGGTGCTGCGGTGGCCGGCCCGGGAGCCCGGCGCCCCGGTCGTCGTCGCCCTGCACGGCATCACGGCCAACGCCCTGTCCTGGGGGCCGGTGGCCCGGCTGCTGGACGGCCGGGTCACCCTGGTCGCCCCGGACCTGCGGGGCCGGGCCGGGAGTGCGGCGCTGCCGGGCCCGTACGGGATCCCCGTGCACGCCGACGACGTGGCGGCGGTGGCCGACGCGGTGGCGGGGCCGGGCCGGGTGGTGCTGGCGGGCCATTCGATGGGCGCCTTCGTGGCGGCGCTGGCCGCCGTCCGGCACCCGGACCGGTTCGGGCCGCTGCTGCTGGTGGACGGCGGGGTCGGCTTCCCCGCCCCCACCCACCTCTCCCCCGACGAGCTGCTGACCGCGGTGATCGGCCCGGCCATGGACCGGCTGTCGATGACCTTCCCGGACCGGGCCGCGTACCGCGCGTTCTGGCAGGCGCACCCGGCGTTCGCGGGCGGCTGGTCGGCGGAGGTCGACGCGTACATCCAGCGCGACCTGACCGGCCGGGAGCCGGAGCTGCGCTCCTCCTGCCGGATCGAGGCGGTACGGGACGACGGGATCGGCCTGTTCGCGGAGGAGGTGCTGGCGGCGGTGCGGCGGCTGCCCGTGGACGCGACCCTGCTGTGGGCGCGGCGCGGTCTGATGGACGAGGACCAGGGCCTGTACGACGAGGACCGGCTGGCGGTGGCGGACCTGGGCGGTACGCGGGTGACGCCGGTGCCGGTCCCGGACGTCAACCACTACACCCTGCTCACCGGGGAGGCGGGTGCCGCGGAGATCGCCGAACGGCTGGTGAAGGCGGCCGGCTGACCGCTCAGGCCCTCCCCTGTTCCGCCCCGCCCGTCAACAGGTGCAGACGGAGGGCGAGTTGGAGTTCCAGGGCTCGGTCCGGCGCATTCCAGTCGTGGCCGAGCAGCACCTGGACCCGGTCGAGCCGCTGCACCACCGTGTTGACGTGGACGTGGAGTTCGTCCTTGGCCCGGACGAGGCTGCCCCCGCAGCCGAAGTAGGCGGCGAGGGTGCGGACCAGGTGGGTGCCGCGCTGCGCGTCGTACTCCAGGAGCGGGCCGAGGGTCGCGGTGACGAAGCCCTCGACGTCCTGGGCGTTGCCCAGCACCACGCCGAGGAAGCCGAGTTCCTCGACGCAGGCGCCCTCGCCGGTGCGGCCGAGGGCCCGCATCGCGCGCAGGCAGCGGGCGGCCTCCCGGTGGGCGTCGGCCAGTCCCCGGGCGCCGCGCGCCGGGCCGGTGGCGGCGACGGTGACGGGGGCCTGGGCGAGCTGGCCGAGCTGGGCCGCCGCCGCGCGGGCCGCGTCCCCGGCCGGCGGGGTGCGCTCCCCGGCGTCGATCAGCAGCACCACGGTCCCGGCGTGCTCGGCGCTCACCCCGTGGACGTCGCCGCCGAAGAGATAGCGCACCGCGGCGGGGGCGAGCCGTCCCCGGGGGCCGCCCTCGGCCACCAGCAGCAGGTGCGGGCGGTCCAGGTCGACGCCGAGGCGGCGGCCGCGTTCGGTGAGCCCGGCCGGGTCGCGGTCGGCGTCGGTCAACAGGTCGGTGATCAGCTCGCCGCGCACCCGGTTCTCGGTCTCGGCGACCGTGCGCCGCAGCAGCAGGAGGAGCCCGGTGACCACGGAGGCCCGCTCGAACAGCCGCCGGTCGGAGTCGTCGAGCGGCCCGCGCCGGTGCAGGACCAGCCCGGCCAGCAGCTCCTGACCGGCGAGCACGGCGCAGATCCACCGGCCGTCGCGCTGCACGGCGCGGGCGCCGGTGCGGGACGCCTCGGCGGTCTCGGCCAGCCAGCCCGCGTCCATGCTGTCGGCGGCGAAGTCGCCGCCGTCGGCCCGGACGGCGGCCAGCGGCCGTCCGACCGGGTCGTGGATGGTCAGCGGGGAGTCCAGCAGCCCGGCGACGGCCGTCGCGACATCGGCGACGTCCCCGCCGCGCAGCACCAGGTCGGTGAGCCGGTCGTGGGACTCCTCGGCCCGCCGCATGGCCGCCGAGTGGGCGTGCACCGCCGCGTTGGCCTCGGCCAGTTCGGCGTTGGCCCCGGCCAGTTCGTCCAGGGCGGAGCGGGTGTCGGCCAGGGCACGGGCGGTGTCGATGGCGATCGCGGCGTGCGCGGCGAGCGAGCAGAGCAGCGCGACCTCGTCGGGGCTGAAGACGCGGGGCGCCCGGTCGGCGGCGAAGAGGACGCCGATGACCTTGCCGGTACCGCCCCGGCTGGAGCCGAGCAGCAGCGGTACGCCGAGGATGGCGACGAGCCCCTCGTCGAGCACCCCGGCGTTGATGTTGCGGGTGTGGTGGAAGCGGTCGTCGGTGCGGTAGTCGTGGGTGGCGTACGGGCGGGCGGTCTGCGCGACCAGTCCGCCCAGCCCGTGGCCGAGTTCCAGGCGCAGCCGCTGGAAGACCATCGAGACGGAGCCGTCGGTCACCCGCATGTAGGTGTCGCCCGCCTCCTCGTCGGGGAGCGTGAGGTAGGCGGTGTCGGTGCCCAGGAGCATCCGGGCCCGGCGGACGATCGCCTTCAGCACCTCGTCCAGGTCGCGGGAGGCGGCCAGGTCGCCCGCGGTGTCGAAGAGCGCGGTGAGCTGGAGTTCGCGGCGGCGGTGCTGGCGCAGGGCGCCCCTGATCCGCAGCGCGGTGGCGGTCGCCCGCTCCACCTCCGCCAGATCGCCCGCCGCCACCCCGGCGGCGCGGGCCCGCGAGGAGACGGCGCCCAGCTCCTCGGCGGGGGCGTCGTCGGCCAGCAGGTCGAGCAGGTGGCGCAGATGGGGCGCGGCGGAGGCGGGCGGTTCAGACATGAGGGCCGGTCTTCTCGGGGGCGGGGGCCAGGGGGCATGCGGCCCCTGGTCGGCGGGGGTCTAGGACCTGTCTTCAAACTGCCGTCGTCCGGCCGGAGGCCGGGCCGTGCGGTGTCCGGTGCGTGCGATCGCAAGGCGGAGGGTCGCTCCGATACTGGATGTATCGGGGTGACCCCGACAACGCGGCGAGCGTGCGTGCCGGGCGCCGCACGGCAGGCGGCAGTTTGAAGACAGGTCCTAGTGGGCGGTCCAGCCGCCGTCCATGGAGAGCGAGGTGCCGGTGATGTGCCCGGTGCGCGGTCCACAGAGCCAGAGCACGGCCTCGGCGACGTCCTCGGGCTCGATCAGCCGCTTGATCGCGCTGCGCTCCAGCATGACCCGGCCGACCACGTCCTCCTCGGAGATGCCGTGGGTGCGGGCCTGGTCCGCGATCTGGTTCTCGACCAGCGGGGTGCGTACGTAGCCGGGGCAGACGCAGTTGCTCGTCACCCCGTGCTCCGCCGCTTCGAGCGCGACCACCTTGCTGAGTCCCTCCAGTGCGTGCTTGGCCGTCACATAGGCCGATTTGTAGGGGCTGGCCCGCAGGCCGTGGACGGACGAGATGTTGACCACGCGCCCCCAGCCGCGTTCGTACATGCCCGGCAGGGTCCGGCGCAAGATGCGGAAGGGGGTTTCCACCATGACGCGCTGGATCAGGGCGAACCGGTCCGGCGGGAAGGTGTGTACCGGGGCGACGTGCTGGAGCCCGGCGTTGTTGACCACGATGTCCGCGTCGGCGGGCAGCGTCTCCACCACCTCGGGGTCGGAGAGGTCGGCCACCCACGCCGTCCCGCCGATCTCCGCCGCGAGGCTCCGCGCGGCCTCCTCGGCCCGGTCCACCACATGGACCCGGGCGCCCGCCGCCGCCAGGGCCTGGGCGCAGGCCCGCCCGATTCCGCTCGCTCCCCCGGTGACCAGGGCGGTGCGCCCGGTGAGGGGGTGGTCGGCGGGGTCGGGCGTGCCGGGCGGCGGGGCGGTGGGCGGGGCGGCCTGGGCGGCCGGGCGCTGGGGAGTCTCCATGGCCGTCACGGTAGGGAGACCGGGGCCCGCGTCACACGGCGCCGACGCACACACCGGGGTACCCCGGCATGGTGGCGGGCCACACGGGACCGCGCCGCCCGCTCAGTGCGCCGCCCCGGTCTCCGCGGCGACCTTCCGCAGCGCGGCCTGCCGGGCGGGGGTGCCGGGGTGGTCGTACTCCGGGCCCAGCGGCTTGTCGTCGCGGACGTAGGCCCCGGCCAGCAGCGGCGAGTACGCCACCGGCACGAGCGCGGGCTCGGCCCGCAGATAGCTGAGCAGGTCCCCGGCCGCCACGCCCTCCTGCCCGTCCGGGGAACGCCAGCTGGGCTGGTCGGTACGGCGGCGCAGGTAGGTGTGGTGGTACTGGAGGACCTCGTACCCGGGCAGCCCGGCGTCGGCCGCGATCCGGCGGGCGCGCTCCACCTGCCAGGCCCAGTGGTTGCTCACCCCGAGCAGTCCGACGGTGCCCTCGGCGACCAGTCCGGCGAAGGCCCCGACGGTCTCCTCCAGCGGTGTGGCGCGGTCCTGGACGTGCGCGTAGAGCAGGTCGATCTTCTCGACGCCGAGGCGTTCGCGGCTGCGTTCCGCGGATTCCCGGACCACGTCGGCGGAGAGGCCGACGATGCCCTTGGTGAAGTCGGTGGCGGGGACGGTGGGACGGGCGCCGAGCTTGGTGGCGATGACGATCCCGTCGCCGACGCCCCGGCTGCGGCGCCAGCGGCCGAGCAGTGCCTCGCTCTCGCCGCCCCGGGTGCCGTCGACCCAGAACGCGTAGTTGTCGGAGGTGTCGATGAACGTCCCGCCCGCCTCGGCGTAGCGGTCGAGGATGGCGAAGGAGGTCGCCTCGTCGGTGAGGGTGCCCATCAGCATGGCGCCGAGGCTGAGCACACTCACCTCCCGGCGGGTGGCGGCGTCGGTGCCGATGGTGCGGTAGCGCATGGTGGTCCCCTCGTCAACGGCCCGTTCCGGTCAGGGCGTTGGCAGGGAGTCTGCATGTTGGAGTGCGCTCCAGCGCAAGGGCGGACCGGTCCGGGGCGGCGCGGGGCGGGATCGCGCAACGGGGGCGGCGCACACTGCCCGGCCCGGGGTGTGTCCGCCGGGCCCATGGGCCGCCGGTGGGGCGGCCCGTAACGTCCGCACGCATCCCCACCCCCGTACCGTCCGCCGGGCCGTGCCTTCCCCGGGCCGCGCCCGCTCCCCCACCCAGGAGGTCTCCGTGCGCCCACCGATCCTGCGACGCCTGCTCGGGCGCGTCGCTTCCACCGCGGCGCTGGCGCTCGTCGCCGCGTTGCTGAGCGTGGCCGGGACCGCGCGCCCGGCCGTGGCCGCCGGCGGTCTCCAGCAGGTCACCGGCTTCGGCTCGAACCCCGGAAACCTCCAGATGTACGCGTACGTCCCCGAGGGGCTGCCCGCGAACGCGCCGCTGGTGGTGGCGCTGCACGGCTGCACCCAGACGGCGAACGACTACTACACCGGCTCCGGCTGGCCGAAGTACGCCGACCAGTGGGGCTTCGCGGTGGTGTTCCCGCAGACCACGGCGGCCAACAACGCGCTGTCCTGCTTCGGCTGGTTCGATCCGGCGGAGAGCGGGCGGGGCCGGGGCGAGGCCGCCTCGGTCGCGCAGATGGTGGAGTACGCGAAGCAGCGGTACGGCTCGGACGGCGGCCGGGTGTACGTCACCGGCCTGTCGGCGGGCGGTGGCATGGCGGCCGATCTGCTGGCCGCCTATCCGGACGTGTTCGCGGGCGGCTCGATCGCCTCGGGGCTGCCCGCCCAGTGCGCGACCAGCCAGGTCGGGGCCTCCTCCTGCCAGTCGGGGTCGGTGAGGCTGACGCCCGCGCAGTGGGGCGACAAGGTGCGCGGCTCCTACCCCGGGTACGCGGGCCCCTGGCCCCGGGTGGCGATCTGGCAGGGCACCGCCGACTACACGGTGAACCAGGCCAACGCGACGGCCCTGCGGGACCAGTGGACGGACGTCTGGGGCATCGGCCAGACCCCCTCGGCCACCGACACCCTGCCTGGCAGCACGACCCGCACCACGTACGACGACGCCTCGGGCCGCCCGGCGGTGGTGACGTACTCGCTCGCCGGAATGGGCCACGGGCTTCCGGTGAGCCCCGGCTCGGGCGCCGACCAGTGCGGGGCGACCGGGGCGTACTTCCTGAACACGATCTGCTCGACGTACCACACGGGCGTCTTCTGGGGCCTGGACCAGGGCGCCCCGGGCGGCGGCGGGGACGGGCTGCCCGCCCCGTCCGGGCTGCGGGTCGCCGGGGTCACGGCAAACAGCGTCTCGCTGACCTGGGACGCGGTGGAGGGCGCGGCCTCGTACGCGGTCAGCCGGGACGGTGCGCGGATCGCCTCGCCGACCTCGGCCTCGTACACCGACACCGGTCTCGCCGCGGGCAGCAGCCACCGCTACACGGTGACGGCGCTGGACGCGGCGGGCACGCCCGGCACCGCCTCGGCCGCGGTGACGGCGACCACCACCGGCTCCGCGCCCGCCCGCTGCTTCACCGCCACCAACTACGCGCACGTGGTCGCCGGACGGGCGCGCACCACGGGCGGTTTGGTGTACGCGGAGGGCTCGGGCGACGCGATGGGTCTGTACAACGTGTTCGTCACCCACACCCTGCGGGAGTCCCCGGCGGGGTACTTCACCCTCGCGGACAGCGGCTGCGCGGCCTGAGTCACGGACGGCCGGGCGTCGGCCCTCCTCGGGAGGGACCGGCGCCCGGCCGCCGCGTCACGCCTTGCGCAGGTCGGGGGCGGGGACGCCGATGAGCAGTCGGCGCACGGCGTTCCAGGCGGTGCGCATCGCGCGGTGCAGGGCGGGCGGGTCGCTGCCGACGATCCGGACCCAGGCCCCGCAGTCCTCGGGCAGGGTGCTCACCCCGAAGGCCGGACCGGCCGGGCCCAGCGCCTCGTACAGCGCGTCGGCGATCCGTTCGGCGGGGGCGAGCGGGCTGACCGCGTACAGCGTGGCCATCAGGTCGTGCCCGGCGAAGACGGCCGGGCCGGTGACTCCGCCGGGCCCGTGCGGGTCGAGCCGGACGCTGTCCACGGCCAGAAGCGTGCTGTCCGGGCGGAGGATCTCCAGGTCGCTGAAGAGCATCCGGTAGGCGTGCCGTTCGCCCCGGGCCAGCCGGCCGGCCGTGATCGTCTCGCCGAGCAGCAGGGTGGCGGTCGGATCGACCGTCGCCCGGGTCTGCTGGTAGAAGCGGGCGTCCCGGTAGGGGATCACCGGATCCGGCAGGTACTCGACGTAACTCCCCTTCTGGGCAAGCAGGTTGACGACCTGGGTGGCGTGGTCGAACTCCATCCGGTGCACCTTGGTGGCGGCCTGGGTGGTCAGGTGCAGGGCGGTGCCGGGGCCGCAGTCGATGTCGATCCGGTTGCGGTCGGCCTGCACGATGCCGCCGCCGGTCGACATCAGGTACGTCACCGGGAGGTCCGGCCGTTCCGGGTCGACGTAGAGCGGGCGCATGATCTGGAGCGGCGACTTCTGGTACCGGTCGACGAGTTCGGTGCGTCCGTCGACCCGGGCGTAGCGGAGTTCGAGCAGGCCGACCTTGCCGGGGCGCCCGGCGGCCAGGGTGTCCGGGGTGCCGGTGAGGTCGAGCATCCGGGCCGGTACCCGGCGGGGTTCGTAGTGCGCGGGATCCAGCCGCGCGAGCGCCCGGTTCACGCGGAGGCCGTCTCCGGGGCGGACTCCGCGACGCCCCGGGCGGCCTCGTGGGCCAGTACGAAGTCGGCGATGGCGCCGAGTCCGTCCCCGGTGAGCGAGTTGGTCAGCACCACCGGGCGCCCGTCCCGGACCCGGTGCGCGTCGGCCTCCATGGTGTCGAGGTCGCAGCGTACGTAGGTGGCGATGTCCACCTTGTTGATGACGAGCAGGTCGGACTCGGTGATGCCGGGGCCGCGCTTGCGGGGCATCTTGTCGCCCTCGGCGGTGTCGAGCACGAAGAGGAACAGGTCGACCAGGGCCGGGCTGAAGGTGAGGGTCAGGTTGTCGCCGCCGCTCTCGAAGAGCAGGGTGTCCACCTCGGGGAAGCGCTCCATGAGTTCGTCGGCGGCGGCCTGGTTCATCGTCGGGTCGTCGCGGACGGCGGTGTGCGGGCAGGCGCCGGTCTCCACGCCGACGATCCGGTCCTCGTCGAGGATCCCGGCGAGGGTGCGGCGCACATGGGCGGCGTCCTCGGTGGTGAAGATGTCGTTGGTGATGACGGCGGGGGTCCGGCCGCGTTCGATC
The DNA here is from genome assembly GCF_043079735.1 of Streptomyces sp. NPDC015144. Taxonomy (NCBI): domain Bacteria; kingdom Bacillati; phylum Actinomycetota; class Actinomycetes; order Kitasatosporales; family Streptomycetaceae; genus Streptomyces; species Streptomyces sp. NPDC015144. The sequence continues at coordinate 51,338 of NZ_JBIBUU010000004.1, forward strand.
AGTACGGGGACGAGCGCCTCGATCAGCGCGGTCTTGCCGGAGCCGACCGGTCCGGCGACGCCGACGCGGAGCACGCCGTCCTTCGGCCGGCGCATGAGGGCGTCGAGGTCGTGGTGGTGGTGTCCGCGGGCCTGCATGGGGTCGTGCATGGGGTGGTCCTGTCTGCGTGTGGGCGGGGGGGGGTTGGGGTCAACTGGCGAAGAGCCGGGCCTCGGCGCGTTCGTGGCGGCCGGCCATGATGTCGGCGACCGGTACGCAGCCGCCGAGGTCGGCCGCCTCCCTGCTCAGGGCGGCCTCGACGGTCTCCTCGATCACCGGGGCGGCGCCGTGGAGCACGACCTGCGCCCTGCGGTGGTCGGTCAGCCGCAGCCGCAGGGCGGCCCCCACGAAGCTGGCCGCGAAGGCGAACAGCTCGCAGGTGACCGCCTGGCGGACCGGCAGTCCGTTGCCGGCGTGGACGACGGCGGCGACGACCGGCTGGCAGCCGGGTACGGCGCCGTCCCGGTGGAGGCCCCGGTACCGCTCGATCGGCTCGGTGCCGTACACCTCGGCGGCCAGGTCCAGCAGTTGCCGCCCGGTGCGGACGGCGGCCTGCCGGGCCTCCCGCCCCAGCTTGGTGGCGTGCAGCCGCCGCTCCACCGCCACCAGTTCCGCCCAGTCGCCGGCGGTGACCGCGCGGTGGGCCAGGGCGAGGGCGGTGGCGTCGGACGGGCCGACGCCGTGGCGCAGCAGGTCGTGCAGGAGGGCCGGCAGTCCGCCCGGGGTGACCGCGCGGGCCTGCTGGAAGCCCTCCAGACCGTGCGAGAGGGTGTAGTAGCCGCTGGGGAAGGCCGAGTCGGTGAGCTGGAGCCCGGTCAGCAGGGCCGGGATCGGTATCGGGTCGTTCACACCGGTGCACCGTTTCCGTTCGGACGATTCGTTCTCAGACGATGTAGAAGAGGTGGTTGAGCGGGAGCCGTTCGGCGGGCTCGATGGTGGCGGGCTCGCCGTCCACGGTGACCTTGTACGTCTCCGGGTCCACCTCGATGCGCGGCAGCGCGTCGTTGCGCACCATGTGCTCCTTGCCGATGGTCCGGCAGCCGCGTACGGGCTCGATGCGGCGGCCGAGCCCCAGCTCCTCGGGGACCCCGGCGGCGATGGACGCCTGCGACATGAACGTCACGTTGGTGCGCTGCGCGGCGCGGCCGTGGGTGCCGAACATCGGCCGGTAGTAGACCGGCTGCGGGGTCGGCAGGGAGGCGTTGGGGTCGCCCATCAGCGCCCAGTTGACCATGCCACCCTTGATGACGAGCCTCGGCTTGGCGGCGAAGGAGTGGATCGGCCAGAGCACGATGTCGGCGAGCTTGCCGGGCTCCAGGGAGCCGATCACGTCCGCCGCGCCGACCGCCCGCGCCGGGTTGATCGTCAGCTTGGCGAGGTAGCGCAGGACGCGGGCGTTGTCGTTGCGGGAGCTGTCCTCGTCGAGCGGGCCGCGCATGTCCTTGCAGTGGTGCGCGGTCTGGAAGGCGCGCAGGAAGGACTCGCCGACCCGGCCCATGGCCTGGGAGTCGGAGGAGAAGATGCTGATGACGCCGAGGTCGTGCAGGACGGTCTCGGCGGCGATGGTCTCGGCGCGGACCCGGCTGTCGGCGAAGGAGACGTCCTCGGGGATGTCGCGGGAGAGGTGGTGGCAGACCATCACCATGTCCAGCAGTTCGTCGACGGCGTTGACCGTGTACGGCAGGGTCGGGTTGGTGGAGGCGGGCAGCACGTTGGCCTCGCCGGAGACCCGGATGATGTCGGGGGCGTGGCCGCCGCCCGCGCCCTCGGTGTGGAAGGTGTGGATGGTGCGGCCGTCGATCGCCGAGAGGGTGTCCTCGTAGAAGCCGCCCTCGTTGAGGGTGTCGGTGTGGATGGCCATCTGTACGTCGTACTCGTCGGCGACCCGGAGCGCGGTGTCGATGGAGGCGGGAGTGGCGCCCCAGTCCTCGTGGACCTTCAGCCCGGCGACGCCCGCCTCGACCTGTTCGCGCAGCGCCTCGGGGAGGCTGCCGTTGCCCTTCCCGAGGAGCCCCACGTTGACCGGCAGGTCCTCGACCGCTTCCAGCATGCGGTGGATGTTCCAGGGGCCGGGGGTGCAGGTGGTGCCGTTGGTGCCGTCGGTGGGGCCGGTGCCGCCGCCGAAGAAGGTGGTGATGCCGTTGGAGAGGCCCTCCTGGGCCTGCTGCGGCGCGATGAAGTGGATGTGCGTGTCGACGCCTCCGGCGGTGGCGATGAGGTGTTCGCCGGATATCACCTCGGTGCCGGGGCCGATGACGAGCTTGGGGTCGACGCCGCTCTGGAGGTGCGGGTTGCCGGCCTTGCCGACGCCGACGATGAGCCCGCCGCGGACGCCGATGTCGCCCTTGACGACGCCGAGGACCGGGTCGAGGACCACGACGTTGGTGATGACGAGGTCGAGCGCGCCCTCGCGGTTGAGCGCGGCGGGGTCCTGGGCCATGCCGTCGCGGATGGCCTTGCCGCCGCCGTAGACCGCCTCCTCGCCGTAGGAGCCGGCGTTGTGGTCGTACTCGACCTCGACGACCAGGTTGGTGTCGGCGAGGTGGAACCGGTCGCCCACGGTGGGGCCGAACAGGTCCGTGTACTGCTTGCGCGGGATGATCGCCATCAGATCCGGTCCTCTGCTTCGTTCTCGGTGGCCGGCTCGGGGTGTACGAAGCCGAGTTCGGCGGCGCGGCGGAGCGCGTTGCGGCGGGTGTCGGGGGCGGTCAGCCCGCCGTCGACGAGCCCGGCGAATCCGACGAGCCGTCCGGTCCCGGCGAAGGCGCAGAGCTCCACCTCGCGGGTGTCGCCGGGCTCGAAGCGCACGGCGGTCCCGGACGGGATGTCGAGCCGCATGCCGTAGGCGGCCTCGCGGTCGAAGCGCAGGGCGCGGTTGGTCTCGAAGAAGTGGTAGTGCGAACCGACCTGTACGGCCCGGTCACCGGTGTTGGAGACGGTGATCCGGGTCCTGGCCCGGCCGGCGTTGATCTCCACGGGGTCGTCCCCGTAGAGGTAGTGGGCTCCGCCCGACATGTGTATCTCCTCGTGGTGGTGGGGCGTCTCAGGCGCTGATCGGGTCGTGGCAGGTGACGAGCTTCGTCCCGTCGACGAAGGCCGTCTCGACCTGGAGGACGGTGAGCATCTCCCGTACGCCGGGCATGACGTCGTCCCGGGAGACGACCTGGCGGCCCAGCTCCATGCACTCGGCGACGGTGTGGCCGTCGCGGGCGGCCTCCAGCACGGCCTCGGTGATCAGCGCGGCGGCCTCGCTGTAGTTGAGCTTGGTCCCGCGATCCCTGCGGCGCCGGGCCAGGTCGGCGACCACGTAGACGTGGAGCTTGTCGATTTCCCGGGGTGCGAGGTTCATGACGTCACGTCGCTTTCTCGAAGGAGATGCCGGGCCGGTCCAGTACCGGTCCCGCGGCCAGGAAGAGCCAGGTCGTCACGGTGAACGGCCAGGTGAAGGGGGTGGTGCCGAACGACTGGGCGAACACTTCCCAGGCGGCGGCGAAGGGAACCGTGGCGGCGGCGGCGAGTGCCGCGTACCCCGCGGTCCAGACGGTGGGGGTCAGGAAGACGGCTCCCAGGGCGACGGCGCAGAGCACCGCGTTGTAGCCGTACAACCCGTCGGTGATCGAGGCGGCGGGCAGTCCGGCCGCGCAGGCCGTCACCAGTGCGACGGCGCTGCCGGCCACCGCGGCGAGCGCCGCGGTCCGGGAGGCGACGAGCAGACCGGCGAGCACGATCAGGCCCGCGTACCAGGTGTCGAGGAAGAAGATCTGGCCGATGTTGGCGCAGAGCGCCCGCCCGGCATCGGCAGCGCTCAGCCCGGTGAATCCGGGCACGCGCGCGGTCGCGCCGACGGTGACCGGCCCCTTGGACAGCGCGACCGTCAGGGCGCTGACGACCAGACAGTACGGGGCCGTCAGCACGGGCAGCCCGAGGGGCGTGAACAGCCTTCCCACCGCCCCGCTCAGCACGGCGCAGACCGCCGCCGCGAGCACGACCAGGACGGCCGTCCGCCACGAGGCGCCGAGCCGGAGCATCAGGGCGAGGCCGGTCAGGCAGCCGCAGTAGCCCTGGAGGCCCTGCGCCGCCCCCGTCCGGTCGGCCCCGAGCAGCGCCCCGGCCCCGGTGGACGCGACGGTCCCGAGCAGCCCGAACACCCCGAGCCGCCATCCGCCGGTGAACAGGGCGAGCGCGAAGAGCAGCCCGGACCACGGACTGCCGACGAGCACCACCTGAGCGATGCCGCGCAACTGCGCCGCCCCGGCCCCCGGAACCGTTCCGTCACGGGTAAGTACCCGGCCCCGTATCCGCACCGCCTGTTCTGCTGCGGGCACGTCTTCTCTCCTTTGAGACATGACTGAGACACGGCGAATAAGGGCGCGCCGAATTCATCCACATCACCTCGTCCGGAGGATGTGGATCTTGATCAACAATCTGTTGAGACGGTACGCCCGACCGTGACGCAAAGGCATCGGCGCAAGGCGATTGCGGAGTGCGATCAACAGGCAACTCACAGCCATAACCCCAGGCCGAAGCCCAACCGCCCCACTCGGGCAACAATCCGGAACCACCTGATCCGCGGATTTCTTGATCAGAGATTGAACATTCCGCGTCCACTTTTTGACCGAAAGATAAGCCCCACAAAGGCACTTCACCCCTTTCCCTCCGCCGCGACCCCCGACGCCGCCCACAACACCCGCATCCAGACCGCATGTACCATGCACGTATAAAATTCGACAAGAAAATTAGGTTAAATTCCGGCACAAGGGAATCGACCCGGCACCCGCCATGGATCCCCGGCGTACCATCCGCCCCCGCCACGGGCCGGAGGCGGCCATGAGTGAATGGGGGGCATGCTCCTCGACTTCACGCACATCCACGGCGGCGAACGGCTGAGCGGCGTGCACGGCGGCGAGCCGTCCAGGGCCACCGCCGTACTGCTGCACGGTGCGGGCACCGGCAGCAAGGAGCGACTGCTGCCGCTGGCACGGGAGTTCGCGGCCCACGGCTGCCGGGCGGTCGCCTTCGACTTCTCCGGGCACGGCGGGAGCACCGGGAAGCTCCCCGAACTCAGCCTGCGGCACCGGTTCGAGCAGGCGGTCTCCGTGATCGACGCGTACGCGGGGCCGGACGGGCCACTGGCCCTGGTGGGGTTCAGCATGAGCGGGCAGACGGTGGCCGATCTCGTCCGGCACTACGGGGACCGGGTGGCGGCGCTGGGGCTGTGCGCGCCCGCCGTGTACGCCGCCGAGGCGTGGGACGAGCCCTTCGGCGACGGGAACGGCCGGTTCAGCGAGATCATCCGGCGGCCGGGCAGTTGGCGGGAGGCGCCCGCGTTCGAGGCGCTACGGGCGTACGAGGGCCGGGCGGTGCTCGCCGTACCGGGCACGGACGAGGTGATCCCGGCGGCGGTGACGGAGGCCGTCCAGGAGGCGCTCGCCGCACGCGCCCAGTACACCCGGTTCGATCTGCCGGACGCGTCGCACCAGTTGGGCCTGTGGTTCCGTGACCACACCGACGACTGCCGGGAGTTCGTGACGGCGGTGCTGACCGGCCTGGGCGACCGGGGCTGGACGGCGACCCGCGCCTGGGTGGCCGCGCAGCTCGGCCCCGGCCGCTCGGTCACCGGCTCCCGCCCCCTGTCCGGCGGCTGGAGCGCCCAGATGCGCCGCCTCACCCTCGACGACGGCACGGACCTGGTGCACCGCACCTTCGTGAAGCCTTTCTTCCGCCGCCACGGGCCCGGACTGCTGGACCGCGAGGCGTCCGTCCTGACCCTGCTCGCCGGGGAGGGCTCCATCCCCGCGCCCCGCCTCGTCGCCGTGGACGCCACCGCCGAACACTGCGACCACCCGGCCCTGTTGATGTCCGCGCTGCCGGGCCGGGTCCGCGTCGACGGGGACGACCTCGACCGGCGCCTGGACCTGCTCGCCGCCCAACTCGTCCGCGTCCACGCCGTCGTCCCGGCCGTACGCCCGCGCACCTACCAGGCGTGGACGCCCCCGGAGCACCTCCGCACCCCGGACGGCCCCCTGTGGGAGCGGGCCCTGGACCTGCTCCGCGGCGATCCACCGCCGTACGAGGGCCGCTTCCTGCACCGGGACTTCCACCCCGGCAACGTCCTCTTCTCGGGGACCGGGCCCGACCTGCGGATCACCGGCGTCGTCGACTGGGTCGAGACGTCGTGGGGCCCCGCCGACCTGGACGTGGCGCACTGCTCGACCGCGCTCGCCCTGCTGCACGGACCGGCGTACGGGCTGGACTTCCGCGACCGGTACGAGGCCCGGGGCGGACACGGCCTCGCCGACGGCCCCGACCACCTGTACTGGCGGCTGCTGGACGCCCTGCACTACTGCCCCGACGCGGCGAAACTGGCCGGCCCCTGGCGCGAACTGGGCCGGACCGACCTGACGCCCGGGGTACTGGCGCACCGCCTGGAGGCTTACGTGGAGGGCCTGTTGAGCCGCTACGCCTGACCGGGCGTCGGCCGCCTCACGCCTTGGCGTGCCTGGCGCGGACCACGGCGCGGGCCTCGGCGAGGAGTTGGAGGGCGTGCTCCCGGTCCTGTTCCAACGCGTGGTCCACGCCGTCGACGGTGACCGTGAGCAGCGCCGTCCCCTCGTCGGCGTTCGCCTGGAGCCTGCCGCCGACCAGGAAGGCGTCGGGCGGGTCGGCCCGGTAGACGACACAAATCTTCCCGGGGCCCCGGAAGGTCTTGGTGACCCCTGCGGCGGTCGTGTCGCGGCAGTGCTCGCCGGCGTAGTCGTCCGAGCCGACGCGGCGCTCCCAGTCGAGGATCTCCAGCGAGACCTTCGCGGCCGTGCGGTGCGGCCCGTCCGTCCCGTACCCCGCCTCGACGGCCGAGACGAACACCACGCACGACCCCTTTCCGTCCTTGAAGCCCCCGACGGCCTGGTCGAAGTCGTTGTCACCGAGCGCCGTGGCCACCGTCTCCGCCTTGAGGTAGTGCCCGCACCGCTTCTCCACCCCCTGGGCCAGCGCCTTGCCCACCGCGGGCTTCGCGTCCCCACCCCCTCCGCCGCCGCACCCGGCCACCAGCGCCGACACCACGGCCACCACCCCGACCAGAGCCAACCCCTTGCGCGCCCGAGCCATCCCGTCTCCCCTGTCGTTCCGACGCACCCCGACTCCCCATCATGGCGCCCGGCGCCGACCAGGGTGTACCGGGGAGGGGCCACGGCTCACCGGCCACGACCCGTGAGAGGTGTCACCCCTCGCTTCCGGGCGCCCCGAACCGCGCGACGTAGTGCCACACCTTCTTGACCGCCTGGGGGTCGTGGCGACCGTCCCGCGCCGCGTTCCCGAGGACGAGCGGATCGAGTACCCCGTCGACGGCGAGCCGTACGCCCAGGTCGACGTACTCCTGCCCCCGGTAGCCGGGGTGGCGGAGAAGCTCCTCGACCGTGAGCCGGAAGCCGGGGTGCCACTCCACCGGGCAGCCCAGGCGCGAGGCCGCCTCCTCGACGGCCCCACCCCGGTAGCAGGGGTCCAGAACCAGCGCCTCCGCATGCCGGTCCGGCCGTACGGGCCCGTGCACCTGTGCCTCGATGTAGTCGTCCAGGTCGTCCTGCCGGTCGGCGAGGGCGAGGTCGATGAGCCCCATGCGGGCCGCGTCCCCGAAGTCCGAGGGTTCGAGGAAGCTGTCCGGGTAGCAGAACGTGGTCCGCGTCAACGTCCCGGCCGCCAGCCGGAAGTGCGCGGAGCCGAACCTCGGTGCGGCCCCGACGCGTTTGCGGCGGAAGTCCAGCGCCCCGTACACGGGCCGCTCGTGGGCGGGCTCCTCGTCGTAGGCCCCGCCGAAGATCCGGCTCTCCCAACGCCACCGGTCGCCACCGGGATGCGCGGTCAGCCCGCCATTGCTGGTCCCCGTGACGAACTGCGAGCGATAGAACCCGTCCTCGGCCATGACGTCCAGGACCGACCTGCCCCGCACCAGCCGGTCCGGATGGAAGTTGAGCGTCACCCGCAACGCCGGGTCCAGCGGCGGCCCCGCCGCCAGCTTCGCGACATGACCAAGAGCCCGCGCCTGAGGCGTCCGGGAGAGGGGAACCGAGGAACTCATCCGCGCAGTCTCCTCCGATCCGATCACCCACCGCACGCGCATTGGGGCGCTCGACGTCCGGCACTCCGACAGTGGCGGTCGGCATTCCAACCCGTCCGTTCTGGCTCTTGCATGACGTTCCGTGGCGGGGCCGGCGCATGAGAACTCAGCCGAACGGGGATTACCGCTGGGTGAAAACAAGGGGGTACGGCAACGTTTGGTACCGCGCGCGGCTGCCCCACTGGTTACGGGGGCTGCTCGTCCTCGCGGCCGTGTGGGGGGTCCTGCTCTGCGGTCAGCAGGTCACCGAAGACTTCGGAGCGACCATGGAGTACCGCGACGCACCGGTCTGCCAGGGCGGGGACCGGAGCGGAAACGCGGACGAGGGAGAACCGTGCGTGCGGCGTGAGGCGGGCACGGTGCTCGACCGGCGGACGGGTGAGCACTGCACGTCCAACAGCACGAGCGGCGGCACGACGGGAGGCATCGCCACCGGAGGCATCACGGCCGGGGGCGGTATGAACACCGCCGGTGGCGCCGGCGGAGTAACGGCCGGCGGAGTGACCACCGCAGGCGGGGGAAGCGGTGGCACGACCTGTACGACGTACTACCAACTGAAGGTCCAACGACCTGAGGACACCACCTGGTTGGGCGTGGCGTCGGCGACGTACGACGACGCCAGGAAGGGTGACCACGCCGAAGTCCGTCTCTGGCAGGAGGACGTCGTGGAGCTGAGGGTTCGCGGCCACATCGACTCCTACCCGCCCTCCGCGCAGCAAGCGGTTCTCCCATGGCTCGCACTGGGCTGCCTGATCCTGGCGGGCGGCGCATGGGCATTGCTGAGCGGGCGACTCTCCGGACTCTTCGCCTTCCCCAACTTCGGCATGCTGTTCGTGGCCATCGGGGTCGGCTGGCTCGGCTACATGGCGCTGTTCGGCGGCCACCCCGTGGCCTGGGGCTTCGCCATCGTGTGGACGGGCTTCGCGGTCTTCTGGACCGTGAGTGCCTGGCGGGACTGGTAGTACGCAAACCGCTCCCGATCCAGAGGAGCGGTCACACGTCAGCAGGCTCTCAGGAGCTGATCCCGTCGTTCAAGGTTGGCGCGCGAGTCACCCGGCGTCACCCTCGCCACTCACGGGGAGCCCGGGTCAGCCCTTCTCCCGCCCTGGCAGGGCCGCGCCATCCAGGAACGCGTGATAGGTCTCAACGGCATCCGGTTCGACTTCCGGGTTGGACGGGCCAAAGCGGGTGTCGGAGCGGTCCCGCTTCGGGCCGGAGACCCAGAACTCCTCATTGGTCTGCGTGTCGTAGAAGTTCGCGTCGAACATCCCGCCCGCCCGGCGCAGTGTCCTTCCCTGAAAATACGCGGTGCTCCAAGTCTTGGAGAAGTCCACCCATCCGATCCACGAGGGACCACGGTCGGTGTCATGACCAGACTTCAACTGCACGAACATGAGACGTCGAGGCATGTACCCAGCGTCCCGCACAGCCCGCACCCGCGACCAGCGCTTATACAGCGGACAGACGGGCACGCCCATCGTTGCAGGTCCGAGCTGCTACCCATCTGCTCGATCAGGCCCCGGAGAGGCTGGCTCGTGAAAGCCCAGGGTCAGGCCCCCGGTCATGGGGACGCATACGGGTGAGGGAACCGAACCGGTCAACATTCCGCCGGGGACGGTGCCGCTGTCGGACCGGCGTACGCAGCGGATCATTGGCGGCCGACCGGGCGCGCTGCCCCTCGCATTGTTCACATCGAGGCGTGGCGAAACATCGACGCTTACACGCCAGATATAGAGGAATAAATAGACACTTTTGTCCGGCTTTTTTCAGCGCGAAACGCACACTTGATGGGCGCTTTCGGGCCACACGCACCCGCCCCGGATGGCAATGATCGACATCATGCATCCACATTCCTCACACTTTCCACACGCTCTAGGGTGCATATCGACCAGGCCGGAAAGGGGTTTCACTCCATGCATGCTCCCAGAGGGAGAACCAGGCAAATAAACATGAAGGGTGTGACGGCTTCGCTTGCCTTCGCGCTGGCGCTCGCCCTCGCCCTGCCGCAGCACGCGGAGGCATCCGACGGCTCGCGGGGCGGGAGGGCGCCAAGGGTCGGCCAGTCCCCCGCGACCGCGCCCGACGCCCCGACCGGGCTGGACACCGGTCCCAGCTCCGGCGGTTGCCGGACCTCGGCCCCTTTCGTCTCCCTCGGCAACACGGACGTGACGCTCCACGCCGGGGTCGGCGCCCCCGACGGGGGCACACTGAACGCCCGGTTCGACTTGTGGGCGACGGGGCATCACCCCGACAACGACTCCGACGGCGCTCTGATCGTCAGCGCCGTGGTCCCGGCGACTTCTGGGACGGTGGCCTCGCTCAGAGTGCCGAAGGAGACGTTGCGGCAGTACCTCACCACCGCCGACGGCGACTTCTCCTGGCGGGTCCGGGCGGAGAACAGCACGTCCCGGTCCGCCTGGACACCGGACGCCGGCGGACCCGGCTGCCGGTTCGCCTTCGACCCCGGCCGCCCGAGCTCACCGCCGACCGTCAAGTCGACCGACTTCCCCGACGGTTCGGACGGCTGGCCGACGGAGACCGGTCAGGCCCGAAAGCCCGGCACGTTCGTCATCGGCGACGGCGGTGCCGACGACGTGGTGTCGTACCAGTACTGGACCGACTGGGACCCCACCGTCCGCTCCGTCGTGCCCACCGCCGATCTCGACGGTGATGGAAGGAAGGACGGCGAGATCACTCTCACGCCGCCTTCGGCGGGCCCGCACACGCTGAACGTACGCAGCCTCGATGCCGCCGACAACCGGTCGGACCTCACTCATTACCTCTTCTACGCTGACAACTCCTCCGCCCCGAACGGGCCCGGTGACCTCGACGGCGACGGAATCGCCGACCTCTACGGCGTACGCACCGACGGCAAGCTGGTGTTCTACCCGGGCGAGGGGAACGGCAGCGTCGGAGCCGGCACCGTTGGCGGGAGCGGCGACTTCAGCGGGGCCTCCCTCACTCATCGCGGCGACTGGACGGGAGACGGCTACGAAGACCTGATCGCCGCGCATCCCGGCAACGGGGGGAAGTCGCTGTACCTGTTCCCCAACAACGGGTCGGGATTCGCCTGCTCAGAACTCGGCGAACAGGCCGACGAGCAGTCGCCGTCCTGCCAGTACGGTGCGGAACAGCTCCAGGTCTTCGACGAGAGCAACAACCACTGGGCGACGGCGGACCAGATCCTCGCGATCGGGGACGTGGACGGGCCACCGGACTTCGACGGCGACGGCACGGCAGACGCTCCCGGCTTCCCCGACCTCCTGGTCAAGGAGGGCGACCGGCTCTGGCTCTACTTCGGCTCCCCGTCCCTCTACCTCGACGCGGACCGGGACCCGGTCCTGATCGGTGAGGGCCCCTGGGCCGACTACGACCTGGTCGCTCCGGGAGACCGCACCGGGAACGGACACGTGGACCTCATCGCCCGTGACAGGAAGACCGGTCAGCTGCGCCTTTTCGAGGGCACCGGAGGCTCCGGCGAGGGGCTCGGTGACGAGACGGCCTCCATCGTGCTCGGTACCGGCTGGGCGCCTGCCGACCGGCCGCTGATCGCGGCCGCCCCGGGTGGTGCGGGAGACTCCGGGGCCGGTCTCTGGGCGACCGGGAGTGACGACCTGCTCCGCTTCCACCCGAACATCTCGGGCAGCGGGGTCTCCGTGGGCACCACCGGCTGGCTGGGCCTGCAGGCGCTGAGCTGATCCCAGCAGCACGGAACCACCAGTTCGGCCCGTACCGGAGGCGTTCCGGTGCGGGCCGACTCCGCGCCCGTACCGTTCCTCGGCGGCGCGTGCATGCGTCCTTCCCGCGCAAGCGGCAGCCTGGACAGCCGTTAGGCTCCCCGGTCATGGGGACGCATACGGGTCGGGGAACCGAGCTGGTCGGCATTCCGCCGGGGACGGTGACGCTGTCGGACCGGCGTACGCGGCGCAGTTGGGCGGTCGAGCTGGCTCCGTACCGGCTCGCGTCCGTGCCCGTCACCCAGGGGCTGTACGCGCGGATCACCGGCGGCCGGCCGGGCGCCGCGTGCGGGGATCGGCTGCCCGTCGAGTCCGTGTCCTGGTGGGACGCGGTGCGGTTCTGCAACGCGCTGTCGCTGAGCGAGGGGCTGACGCCCGCGTACCGCCTCCCCGACGACACCTCCGACGAGCGCGTCGAGTGGGACGGGAGCGCCGACGGCTACCGGCTGCCCACCGAAGCCGAGTGGGAGCACGCCTGCCGCGCCGGTACGACCGGTCCGCGCCACGGCGAGCTGGACGCGATCGCCTGGTACCGGGAGAACGCGGACGACCGTGTCCACGAGGTGGGCGGCAAGCAGCCCAACGCGTGGGGGCTGCACGACATGCTGGGCAACGTCTGGGACTGGTGCTGGGACGTCTACGACGCCGAGGTGTACGGGAGCTACCGGGTGCTGCGCGGCGGCGGCTGGTTCGACGAGCACTGGAGCTGCCGCGCCTCGGCCCGTCGTCGCAGCCACCCGACGTTCCGGGTCGACGACGTGGGCTTCCGGCTCGCCCGCTCGGGCGCACACTGAGCCGGCCCGCGGGAAGACCTCGCGGGTGCCGGTGATCGCGCCGGACGGCCCCGGGCTCCCGTATGCGGGCGAACCCCGGCCGAACGCGGCGGCCGGGGGGGGCGGCCCGTACCGGACGTACTCCGCCACGGGCCCTCCCGCTCGATGCGCCCCGCCTACTCCTCCGGCGGGAACACCACCTCGTCCGAGCCGGTCAGGGTGATCGTGATCGCCTCGACCGGGCAGCCCTCGGCGGCCGTGAGGACCTTCTCGTCGGCGTCGGTCTCCGCGTCCACCGGGTGGGACTGGCGGGCGGTGTCCAGGGCGAAGCGGCCCGGGGCGTGGTTCAGGCACATGCCGGAGCCGATGCAGACGCCCCGGTCGACCTCCACGGACCAGCGGTCCCCCATCACGCCTCCCCGTATCCGGCGGGCAGGTGGATCATCTTGTGCTCGAAGAACTCGCCGTACCCCTCGGGGCCGAACTCCCGGCCCAGGCCGGAGTTCTTGTACCCGCCGAACGGGCCGAGCATGTCGAGGCTGAAGGTGTTCACGCTGTACGTGCCGGTCCTGACGCGGCGGGCGATGTCGATGCCGTGCTCGGTGTCGGCGGTCCAGACGCTGCCGCTCAGGCCGTACTCGGAGTCGTTGGCGATCCTGACCGCCTCGTCCTCGTCGCCGTACGGCAGCAGGCAGATGACCGGGCCGAAGATCTCCTCGCGGGCGATGCGCATGGAGTTGTCGACGTCGCCGAAGAGGGTCGGCTCGACGTACCAGCCGCGCTCCTGGGAGGCCGGGCGGCCGCCGCCGGTGAGGATCTTGGCGCCTTCGTCCTGCCCGGTCCGGATGTAGTCGAGGGAGCGCTGCTGCTGGCGGCGGGCGACCAGCGGGCCCAGTTCGGTGGCGGGGTCGAGCGGGTCGCCGACCTTCAGCGCGCCCGCCGCCGCCGCGAACGCCTCGGCCGTCTCGTCGTAGCGGGAGCGCGGTACGAGGATGCGGGTCTGGGCCACGCACGCCTGGCCGTTGATCATCCAGGCGAACGGGACGATGCCCGCGACGGCCGCGTCCAGATCGGCGTCGGGCAGGATCACGGCGGCGGACTTGCCGCCCAGTTCCAGGGTGACCCGGGTGAGGTTGCGGGAGGCGACCTCCATCACCCGGCGCCCGGCGGCCACCGACCCGGTGAACGACACCTTGTCCACGCCCGGGTGCCCGACCAGGTACTCGCTGACCTCCCGGTCGGCGGGCAGGATCGACAGCACCCCTTCCGGCAGCCCCGCCTCGGCGACGATCTCCGCCAGCAGATAGGCGTCCAGCGGGGTCTCCGGGGAGACCTTGAGCACGGCGGAGCAGCCGGCCAGCAGCGCGGGCGCGAGCTTGGCGGCGGCGGTGAACTGCGGGACGTTCCACGGCACCACGGCCGCGACCACCCCGACCGGCTCCCGGCGCACCAGCAGCGGCCCGAGCGCCCCGGCCCGCCGCTCCTCGTACGGGAAGTCGCGGGCGACGGTGAGCGCCGAGTCCCACACCATCATCGCGGCGAGCGCCTGCACCATGACGCTCGACGTGTACGGGGTGCCGTTCTGGGCGCTGATGACCCGGGCGAACTCCTCGTACCGGGCGGCGAACGCGTCCTTGATCCGGCTCACCACCGCGATCCGCTCGTCCAGGCTCGTCCGGGACCACGGCCCCTCGTCGAAGGCCCGGCGCGCGGCGGCGACGGCCCGGTCCACGTCCGCCTCGGAGGCGTGCGGCACCCGGCCGATGACCTGCTCGGTGTGGGGCGAGACGACCTCGATCACGTCCCGGCCCTGCGGATCGACCAACTCACCGCCGATGAACAGCTTCCCGTGTTCGACTAGCTCGGTCATGGCCTGCCGCCTCCCGCGCACCGATAAGTGAACTGATTACTCGTCAGAACTGATACCAGTTCCAGTTCCAGGAGTCCACGGGCGCGCGCCCGGACAGCGGTTGGTCGACCAGGGCTACTACTGGAACAAGTTCTCGTTACAGTAGGGGCGTTGGGCCCGACAGGCGGTGGGGCGGGCGGTTCGCCGCGGCTCGCCGGGAGAGATGGGGGACCGCGTGACGCAGGTGACCGACCACGGCGGGGGCGTGCACAGCATCAAGGTGCCGATCCCCGACAATCCGCTGGGCCATACGCTCGTGCACGTCCTGGAGACCGGCCGGGGTCCGGTGCTGATCGACACCGGCTGGGACGACCCGGAGGCGTGGGACACCCTCGTCGCCGGGCTGGAGGCGGTCGGGACGGCGGTGTCCGACATCCATGGCGTGGTCATCACCCATCACCACCCGGACCACCACGGGCTCTCCGGGCGGGTGCGGGAGGCGTCCGGGGCGTGGATCGCCATGCACGCGGCGGACACCGCGATCGTGCGCCGCACCCGCGCCTCCCGGCCCGGGACGTGGATGACGTATCTCGTGACGAAGCTGAGCGCGGTCGGCGCGCCCGAGGAGCATCTCGCGCCGTTGCGGGAGGCGGCGGCCGCCGGGGAGCGGATGCGTACGCTGCCGGGGCTGCGGGCCGCCGTGCCGGACCGGGAGATCGTGCCGGGCGAGCTGCTGGACCTGGCGGGGCGCGGTCTGCGGGCGATCTGGACGCCGGGGCACACGCCGGGCCATGTCTGTCTGCATCTGGAGGAGGAGCACCCGGGGAACCTGCCGGGGCGGGGGCGGCTCTTCTCCGGCGACCATCTGCTGCCGGGGATCAGCCCGCACATCGGGCTGTACGAGGACCCGGACGACGCCACGGTCACCGACCCCCTCGGCGACTACCTCGACTCGCTGGAGCGGATCGGCAGGCTCGGGGCGGCCGAGGTGCTCCCCGCCCACCAGTACGCCTTCACCGATGCGGCGGGGCGGGTGCGGGAGCTGCTGGACCACCACGAGGACCGGCTGTCCGGGCTGCTCGGGCTGCTGGCCGAGCCGCTGACGCCGTGGCAGCTGGCCGAGCGGATGGAGTGGAACCGGCCCTGGGAGCGGATTCCGCACGGCTCGCGGAACATCGCGGTCTCGGAGGCCGAGGCGCATCTGCGGCGGCTGGTGAAGCTCGGGCGGGCGGAGGCGGTGGCGGGGAGCGAGCCGGTGGCGTACATCGCGGTGTGAGCGATGTGGGCGGTACGACCGGCATGGGCGGACCTCCGGGACGCTCCCCGAACGGCCGGGGCTACTGCCCCACGCGGCCGTCGATGCACTCGCGCAGCAGGTCCGCCTGGCCGCAGTGGCGGGCGTACTCCTCGATGCGGTGCACCAGAAGCTCCCGTACCGAGATCCGGTCCCTGCCGAGCCGCTCGCCGAGGTCCGGGTGGGCGGCGAGGGCGGCGTCGGTCGCGGCCTGCTCGCGCTCCAGGTCCGCGTAGGCGGCGTCGATCACGGCCTGGTCGGCCACCGCCCCGTCGAAGTCCGCGTCGCGCTTCCCGTACAGCTTCGGGAGGGGTTCGCCGTCGCTGATCCAGTTGCGCCAGTCCCGTTCGTCCTCGGCGAGGTGGCGCAGGAGGCCGAGCAGGGAGAGCGTCGAGGGCGGGACGGAGCGGCGGGCCAGCTGCTCCGGGTCCAGGCCCTCGCACTTCATCGTCATGGTCAGCCGGTAGTCGTCCAGGAACTGGGTGAGCGTCGCGAGCTCGCCCTCCGGGCTCGCACCCTCCTCGCTCCGGGGGTCGTCGTCCGGGTCCACCCACATGTCGGGATAGACGGTCGCCTGGGTCCAGCGCGCGGGTTGATCGTTCATGGGCGCCATCGTCCTGTGCCGGCGCCTGCGCATGCCACTCGTTTACGGTCCTCGAACACGGCATCGAAGCGGCTTCGGGGGCGCCCGGTAGAGTGGGCGGGTCGTCATCATGCCCGTTCAGGGGGAAGCCGGTGCGAATCCGGCACTGACCACGCAGCCGTGAGCCGTCCTCGCCGACGGTGAGTCGGAATGCCCTGTCCCGGTCGTGACCGGCTCGGACCACCGGATCCCCCGGTGGTCGGCACCGTCGAGGTATACGGGGCCGGAGCCTGGTGCCTGAGCGTGCCTGCCCGGATTCACCCCGCAGGAGAGGCACCCGCCCGTCATGACCGTACGCCGCAGCGCAGCGACGCTCGCCGCCACCGCCGCCGTGCTCTGCGCGGCCGCCGCGCCGGCCGCGGTCGCCGCGCCGTCCCCGACGCCCTCGCCGTCCGCCGCCCTGCCCGCCGGGCTGTACGGCACGAAGGACCCCACGTACGACGGGGTGTGGCGGCAGTCGCTGTCCTTCCTGGCGCAGAAGCTCGAAGGGGTCACCCCGGCAGCGAAGTCGGTGGGGTGGCTGATCGGCCAGCAGTGCGCCGACGGCTCGTACGCCGCCTACCGGCCCGACGCCTCCGTGCCGTGCGACGACAAGACGGTGCGGGACACCAACGCCACCGCCGCCGCCACCCAGGCGCTGGTCGAGGTCGGCGGCCACGGGGACATCGTGAACAACGGGGTGCGCTGGCTGAAGTCCGTACAGAACAAGGACGGCGGCTGGGGCTACACGGCGGGCGCGCCCAGCGACGCCAACTCCACCTCGCTGGTGATCGGCGCCCTCGCCCGGCAGGGGCAGCGGCTGTCCGAGATCACCACCCCGGACGGCAAAACGCCCTACGACCCGCTGCTCGCGCTGGCGATCCCGTGCGGCGGCAAGGACGCGGCCGGCGACGAGGCCGGCGGCGCCTTCGCGTATCAGCCGGACAAGAAGGGCAAGCTCGTCGCGAACGCGGACGCCACCGCGGCCGCCGTGCTCGGCTCCATGGGCAAGGCCCTGGCGGTCGGGAACAACGCCCCGGGCAAGGCGCCCGTCTGCCGCCCCGGTGACGTGCGCACGCCCGAGCAGGCCGCGCAGAACGGCGCCCACTACCTCGCCGGCGCCCTCGCGAGGACCGGCCACCTCGACCAGCCGCCGATGCCCGGTTCCGACGACAGCACCCCGCTGCCCGACGTCGGCAACACCGCGGACGCGGTCGTCGCGCTCTCCGCCTCCGGCCACCGGGACAAGGCCGCCGGGGCGGTCGCCTGGCTGAAGAAGAACTCCGCGGACTGGGCCGCGCAGGGCGGCCCGGCCGCCTACGCCCAGCTCATCCTGGCCGCCCACGCGACCGGCGACGACGCCCGCGACTTCGGCGGCGTCGACCTGGTCGCCCGGCTGAACGCGGCCGGTCCCGCCCCCGCCTCCATCGTCACCCCCGACCCGTCCGCCGACACCGGTTACGTCTCCACGGAGAAGGACCAGGTGCACAGCGGCGACGACGTGATCGGCGGCGTGTGGTGGTACATCGGCATCGGACTGGTCGTCGCGGCGGGCGCGTTCTTCCTGATCAGCGGCCGGCGGAAGAACCAGCAGTCGTGAGGCGCGCGGGAAGCGCCGCGGTGCTGCTGGTCCTCGGCGCGCTGCTGGCCGTGGTCGGCGCGGCCCCGGCCCAGGCGGCCGGTTACCGGTACTGGTCGTTCTGGGAGGGGTCCGGCTCCGGCTGGGCGTACGCCACCCAGGGCCCGTCGCTGGTCCGGCCCGACGACGGTGAGGTGCAGGGTTTCCGGTTCGCGGTGAGCGAGGACTCGCGGAACGCGGCGAAGCCGCGCCGCGCCCCCGTCTTCGCGGAGATCTGCGGGGACACCCCGGCCACCTCCGGCACCAAGCGCGTCGCGGTGGTCATCGACCCGGGCACGGCCGCCGACGCCCCGGGCGGTGCGAACCCGCCCGCACCGCGCGCCGCCTGCGCGCGGGTCGCCCCCGACGCCAGCGCCGCCGAGGCCCTCGCCAAGGTCGCCCGACCCCTGCGCTACGACAGCAACGGGATGCTCTGCGGCATCGCGGGCTACCCGGCCACCGGCTGCGGCGAGCAGGTCTCCGGCGACGGGCGCCCCGCCCCGGCCACCTCCGGTGACACCGCCTCCGGTGACACCACCGCCGCCCCGGCCTCCCCCCGGGCGGAGGCCGGTGGCCCGGACGGCTCCGGCGGCCCGTCCGCCGGGGTGTACGTCGGTGTCGGCGCCGTGCTCCTCCTCGGCGTCGCCGGAGTCGTCCAGGCCCGCCGCCGCCGCGGATGACCGCCGCCCCCACCGGCGGCGGCGCGCTCCTGACCCGTCGCGGCCCGCTGCGCGCCCCCGAGGCGACCCGGAGCAACGCGCTGCCCGCCGGGGCGTGGTGGCTGTGGGCGCTGGGCCTCGCCACCGCCGCCTCCCGGACCACCAATCCCCTGCTGCTCGGGCTGCTGGTCGGGGTGGCCGGTTACGTCGTGGCGGTGCGCCGTACGGACGCGCCGTGGGCCCGTTCGTACGGGACGTTCGTGCGGATCGGGCTGTTCGTCATCGGGGTGCGGCTCGTGTTCTCGGCCTTCCTCGGGTCGCCGATCCCCGGTACGCATGTGCTGTTCACCCTCCCCGAGGTGCCGCTGCCCGACTGGGCGCAGGGCATCCGGCTGGGCGGCCGGGTCAGCGTGGAGCAGCTGGTGTTCGCCCTGTACGACGGGGCGAAGCTGGCCGCGCTGCTGATCTGCGTCGGGGCGGCGAACTCGCTGGCCAACCCGGCCCGGCTGCTGAAGTCGCTGCCGGGCGCGCTGTACGAGGCGGGGGTGGCGGTGGTCGTCGCGATGACCTTCGCGCCGAACATGGTCGCCGATGTGCTGCGGCTGCGGACCGCCCGGCGGCTGCGGGGCCGTCCGACCGGGGGGATCAAGGCGGTCCTCCAGATCGGACTGCCGGTGCTGGAGGGTGCGCTGGAGCGGTCGGTGGCGCTGGCGGCGTCGATGGACGCGCGCGGGTACGGGCGCACCGCCCAGGTGCCGCGCGCCGTCCGGCACACCACGAACGTGCTGACCCTCGGCGGGCTGCTGGGCGTCTGCGCCGGTACGTACGGGCTGCTGGCCGCACAGGGGGCGGTGTACGGGCTGCCGTTGGTGGTCGTCGGGCTGGTCGCGGCGATGGCCGGGCTGCGGCTCGGCGGGGCCCGTTCGGTCCGTACCCGCTACCGGCCCGACCGGTGGGGGGCGCGGGCCTGGCTGGTGGCGGGTTCGGGGGTCGTGGTGGCGGTGTCGATGATCTGGGCGGGCGCTGTCGACGGGGAGGCGCTGCACCCGGGTGTGGTGCCGCTGGTCGCGCCGGTGCTGCCGTTGTGGCCCGCCGCGGCGGTGCTGATCGGGCTGGCGCCCGCGGTGGTGGCCCCGGCCCCGCCGGTGGTGGCCGGTCCGCGTTCCAAGGAGGTGCGATGATCCGGTTCGAGCAGGTCTCGGTACGTTACGAAGAGGCGGAGCATCCCACGCTGTCGGGGGTCGATCTGACCGTCCCGGAGGGTGAGCTGGTGCTGCTGGTCGGCCCGTCCGGTGTCGGCAAGTCGACCTTGCTGGGTGCGGTGAGCGGGCTGGTGCCGCACTTCACCGGCGGCACGCTGGGCGGCCGGGTCACGGTCGACGGGCGCGACACCCGCACCCACCGGCCGCGCGAGCTGGCCGATCTGGTGGGCACGGTGGGCCAGGACCCGCTCTCCCACTTCGTCACCGACACGGTCGAGGACGAGCTGGCGTACGGCATGGAGTCGCTGGGCCTGGCCCCCGACGTGATGCGGCGGCGGGTCGAGGAGACCCTGGACCTGCTGGGTCTGGCCGAGCTGCGCGACCGGCCGATCGCCACGCTCTCCGGCGGTCAGCAGCAGCGGGTCGCGATCGGTTCGGTGCTCACCCCGCATCCCAAGGTGCTGGTCCTCGACGAGCCGACGTCCGCGCTGGACCCGGCGGCGGCCGAGGAGGTGCTGTCGGTGCTGCAACGGCTGGTGCACGACCTGGGGACGACGGTCCTGATGGCGGAGCACCGGCTGGAACGGGTGGTGCAGTACGCGGACCAGGTCGTGCTGCTGCCCTCGCGGGGCGCCGCTCCGGTGATGGGCGCGCCCGCGGACGTGATGGCGCTCTCGCCGGTGCATCCGCCGGTCGTGGCGCTGGGCCGGCTGGCGGGGTGGGAGCCGTTGCCGCTCTCGGTGCGCGACGCGCGGCGCCGGGCGGGCGGGCTGCGGGAGCGGCTCGCCGACGTGGCGCCGCCCGCTCCGGGGCCGGTGGCCGTGGCGGCGCCGTCGCCGCTCCCCGCCGCGCCGGTGCGGCGGGGAGCGATGGCCCGGCTGCTGGGGCGCGGCGCGCGGGCCGGGGACGGGACCGGGGCCGGGGAGCCGGTCGGAGAGGTCGCGGCCCGGGTGGAACGGCTCGGGGTGCGGCGCGGCCGGGTGGAGGCGCTGCGCCAGGTGTCGCTGACCGTGACGCCGGGCGAGACCGTGGCGCTGATGGGGCGGAACGGGGCGGGCAAGTCCACCCTGCTGTCCGCGCTCGTCGGCATGGTCGCGCCCACCTCCGGCACCGTCCTGATCGGCGGCCGGGCCCCGCACCGTACCGAGCCGCGCCAGATGGTGCGCCGGGTCGGGCTGGTCCCGCAGGAGCCGCGCGATCTGCTGTACGCGGACACCGTGGGCGCGGAGTGCGCCGCGGCGGACCGGGACGCGGGCGCCGCGCCGGGAAGCTGCCGGGCCCTGGTCTCCGAGCTGCTGCCGGACGTGCCGGACGGGACCCACCCCCGTGATCTCTCCGAGGGGCAGCGGCTGGCGCTGGCCCTGGCGGTCGTGCTGACCGCGCGCCCCCCGCTGCTGCTGCTGGACGAGCCGACCCGGGGCCTGGACTACGCGGCGAAGGCCCGGCTGGTCGGGGTGGTCCGCGGGCTGGCGGCCGAGGGGCACGCGATCGTGCTGGCCACCCATGACGTGGAGCTGGCGGCGGAACTGGCGCACCGGGTGGTGATCCTGGCGGACGGGGAGGTCGTCGCGGACGGGGAGACCCGGAAGGTCGTGGTCTCGTCCCCGGCGTTCGCCCCGCAGACCTCGAAGATCCTCGCCCCGCAGGAGTGGCTGACCGTGTCGCAGGTGCGGACCGCGCTGGGAGAGCCGTCGTGACCGGGCGGCGGGCGGAGCCGGTGGTGCGCCGGGCGCGGCCGGTGCGGCTGGGGCCGCGGGCCGTCGCCGCGCTCGTCCTGGTCAGCGCGATCGGGGTGGTCGCGTTCGGCTGGCCGCTGCTGGCCGGGCCCGGGATCGGACCGGCGCACGCGCAGGACGCGCCGTGGCTGTTCGCCGCGCTGCTGCCGCTGCTGATCGGCGTGGTGGTGGCGATGATCGCCGACTCGGGTCTGGACGCCAAGGCGGTGGCGATGCTGGGGGTGCTGGCCGCCGTCGGCGCGGCGCTGCGGCCGCTGGGAGCGGGCACGGCGGGGCTGGAGCCGATGTTCTTCCTGATGGTGCTGAGCGGGCGGGTCCTGGGGCCGGGCTTCGGTTTCGTGCTGGGCTCGGTGACGATGTTCGCCTCCGCTCTGCTCACCGGCGGGGTGGGGCCGTGGATGCCGTTCCAGATGCTGTCGATGGGCTGGTTCTCGATGGGCGCGGGGCTGCTGCCCGGCGCGGACCGGCTGCGCGGGCGGGCCGAGGCGCTGCTGCTGGCGGCGTACGGGTTCGTGGCGTCGTTCGCGTACGGCACGGTGATGAACCTGTTCGGCTGGGTGACGGTGCCGCCGACGGGGTCGGGGGTCTCCTTCCACGCGGGCGATCCGCTGGCGGAGAACCTGGTCCGGTTCCTGGCGTACTGCCTGGCGACGTCGCTCGGCTGGGACCTGGGGCGGGCGGTGCTGACGGCGGTGCTGACGCTGGCCGTCGGTCCGGCGCTGCTGAAGGCGCTGCGGCGGGCGACCAGGCGGGCCAACTTCGAGGCGCGGGTCACATTCGACGCTCCCGGCGCGTGAGGGCTCCCACAGGACCTTCGTCCTCTCCTACCGGGGTTAGTGGCGGCGGCGGGGCCGGGCGGCCCGGTCGCGTACCGGCCGCGACCTGCGACGACGGCCCGGGGGCGAGGGCGGGCGGCCGGCGGGCCGGGCGGCCCTTGGTGCGAGGCGGGCTCGTACCGGGGGTCGTTGCGGCGGCCCGGCGGCCTCGCTATCACTGGATGAGTCGCCGAGCACCGCAGGGTCCGCCCGATCGGACCCCGGTCGACGAAGCCCGGTCCACCCGGACGATCCGGACCGGCCGCGACTTCCCCCGTACCCGAACGTTAGGTTCCTCTGTGTCGTTCGCCCGTAACCTCCTCGCCAAGCCCCGCAACTCCCGTCGCACGTCCGCCGTCGCCGGCGCCGCCGTTCTCCTCGGTGCCACCGGTGTGGCCCTCGGGGTCACCCCGGCCATGGCCGCGCCGACCACCGTCACGACGGGAGCGCAGGCCACGGCGCAGGCGATGATCGGTGACGCCGCGCAGTACCAGTGCTTCAGCAACATCGTCCAGAACGAGAGTGGCTGGAACCACACCGCGACCAACGCCTCCTCCGGCGCCTACGGCCTGGTGCAGGCCCTGCCCGGCTCGAAGATGGCCTCGGCCGGCGCCGACTGGCAGACCAACCCCACGACCCAGATCAAGTGGGGCCTGGACTACATGAACTCCCGCTACGGCAGCCCGTGCGCCGCCTGGTCGTTCTGGCAGGCCAACCACTGGTACTGAGCCGTCCCCCGGCTCTCCCTCCGCCCGCACCCCGTACCGCGTCCGGTACGGGGTGCGGGCTTTTCCCGTCCGGCCGGGGAGCCGGTGAACGGGCGGGCCGTTCCCCTTACCTCCGCGAGTAATGAGCACTAGCCTCTAGTGACCATTACCGCCTCATGAGGGAGCGGAGCACCGCCATGCCCGGATTACTGCCGCCCACCGGACCCCAGCGCGTCATCGCCGCCTCCAATTTCGTCTACACCGTGGGCAGCGGCCTCTATCTGACCGCCGGAGTCCTCTACTTCACCCAGGCGGTCCGCCTTCCGGCCGGCCAGGTGGGCATCGGGCTCGCCGTCGCGGGCCTCTTCTCGCTGGCCGCGGGCATCGTCGTCGGCCAGCTCGCGGACCGGTACGGGGCGCGCGGCGTCTACCTGGCCACCCTCGTCGTGCAGGCGGTGGCGACCGCCGGGTTCCTGCTGGCGGACCGCTTCTGGCCGTTCGTCCTCGCCGTGTCCGTCGCCACGGCGGCGAAGGCGGCCGGACTGGCCGCGCGTTCCCCGCTCATCCGGCGGTACGGGGGCGACCGCCCCCAGGAGTTCCGCGGCTACCTCCGCGCGGTCTCCAACACCGGCATCTCCCTGGGCGCCCTGCTGGCGGGCTGGGTCGTGCAGGTCGGCACCCACTCCGCGTACCAGCTCCTGGTCATCGGCAACGCACTCTCCTTCGCCGCCTCCGCCGCCATGCTGTTCCCCCTGCCGCCGGTCGAGCCCGCGCCCGCCACCGGGGGCCCTCGCCCGACCGCCCTGCGGGACCGTCCGTATCTGCTGATCACGGCGCTCGACGGCATCATGGCCATCCAGTTCAAGGTGCTCACCGTCGCCGTCCCGCTCTGGCTGGTCACGGCGACAGCCGCCCCGCACTGGCTCGTCTCGGGCACCATGCTCGTCAATACCGTCCTCGTCGTCACCCTCCAGGTGAGAGCGGGCCGGAGCATCGACTCCGCCCCGGCCGGCGCCCGCGCCTACCGCCGCGCAGGAGTGGCCTTCCTCGTCTCCTGCGCACTGATCCCGCTGGCCGCGGGGGCATCGGCCCCAATCGCGGTGACCCTGCTCATGGCCGGGGTGGTGGTCCATACGATCGGTGAACTGTGGCACTCGGCGGCGGGGTTCGAGGTGTCCTTCGCGCTGGCCCCGGAGCACGCCACCGGTCAGTACCTCGGCGTGTTCGGCCTGGGGGCGGGCCTGTCCGAGGCCGTCGGGCCGACCCTGCTCATCCCGCTCTGCATCACCTGGGGCCGCCCCGGCTGGTACGTCGTCGGCGCCCTGTTCGCCGTGACCGGCCTGCTCGCGCCGTACGCCGTCCGCCGGGCCCAGCGCGCCGGGCGCGCCCCCGGCGTGCGCCTCCCGTCGGCCGCATCGCGCCCGGCCGCTCCCCACCCGTCCGGCCCATAAGGCCGACTCGTAGCACCAGTGCGACCGCGTTGGTCCATTCGAGCGCTTTTGGCTCATCCATCCGTTCCCCGGGGGCCGCGGCGCGTTGTCCCTCTCGTGGAACCACGAGATTTCTGGGAACGGAACAGCGTCCTGGCGGAAGCTTTCTGCGCCAGTGACGAGCGCATGCGCCGGGCTCAGGCACTGCTGGACGAGATGCGGGCGGAGCGGAGCAGGACGCTGGCCGCCTTCGCCGTCGCGGTCGGTGACGACGGATCGATCGCGGATCTGATGGGGCTGAACGAGCGCGAAGTGCGATTAGCGCGACGGACGGTCGGCCGCAGCACGGCGCGGTCCATCGCCGAGAAGCTGCTGGGCCGGTCCTCACCGGCGGCGGGCCCCACCCCGAGCGGGCCCGCCGCCGCGCCGGAGGGCGGGACTCCGGACGAGGCGGCGCCCCGCCCGGCCGCGGCCGTTCCCCCGGCGCCCGTGGTTCCGCCGATGCCGGCCGCTCCCCCGGCGGCGGCCGGCACCCCGGCGCTGAACCCGGCGCCCGCCCATGCCCGCGCGCCCGTCCCCGTGACGCCCCAGATGCCGCAGCCGCACCAGTCCGCCCCGGCGCCCCAGGCATCACCGGTGCCGCAGCCGGCGCAGGGTGAGCCGGTGAACGCGGCCGCCTGGTCGTCGAGCATGGACTCCGTGCTGCTGTGGAGCTGGGAGTCCGGCCTCGACCTGCACACCGTCGCGGCCGAACTCGGCCTGGATGTGAGGACGTTGCTGATGCGGGTGCAGGAGCTCGCCAACGACGGCCTGCTCACGCTCGCGACGCCGGTCGCCGAGACCGGCCGGTCCGGGCGGCACCGCCGTCACCACCACGAGGAGGGGTACGCGGCCCTGTTCAGCCCCACCGCCACCTTCCCCACCCATGTGCCGTACTGACGGCTCCGGGGGCGGCGGCCGCTCAGCGGCGCGCGGCCAGGGCGTCGAACCAGCGCACGATCTGCGGCCCCGACGTCAGATACGTACCGGTGTGGTCGGTGGCCCCCTGGTCGATCACCGGGGCGCGGGTCCCCCGGGCGGCCAGGTCGGCGGCGCAGTTCCGGGCGTTGGCGATCACCACGTCGGTGTCCCCGGCGGAGGTGTAGAGCCGGACCGGCGCACCGGGCCGCCAGGCGCAGTTGCCGTCCTGGGCGCGGGCGGCGGCCAGCAGGCCCCCGGTGGGGTGCTGGAGGCGGCGGTAGAAGTCGTCGGTGAGCAGCTCCTTCACCGTCGCGGGCAGCGCGGGGATGATCTCTTCCTCGGTGTGCTCGCCGTCGAAGAGCCCCTCCACGATGTCCGCGTACGGCTGGCGGAACGCCTCGGCGGGGTCCCGGTAGATCGGGTGCAGCCGGTTCTGCGCGGTGAGGTAGTACGACAGGTAGAAGACACCGCTGATGTCGTTGATCCCGCCGTCGAAGAGCGCCGGGGTCTCCGCGTGCTCGATGTCGTAGGGGCCCGATACGGGGGCGAGCGCCCGGAGCCGGAAGTGCCGGTCCGCGCCGCCGTCGAGCGCCCGGCCGAGGGCCATCGCGACCTGGCCGCCCTGGGAGAAGCCGCTGGCGTAGACGTCACCGGTGAGCGGCCGCCCCAGCCGCCCGGCGGCGGTGCGGGCGGCCCGCAGCATGTCGACCGAGGCGGTGACGGCGGACCGGGTGTCCATGTACGGGTGGCGGCCGGGGCCCTTGCCCAGGCCCAGATAGTCGGGGGCGGCGACGGCCCGGCCGGCGGAGGCGTGGAGGTAGGGGGCGATGCGCCCGAAGTCCTCGCCGACCGAGGGGGCGTAGTCGCGGTGGGCCATGGTGCCGTGGGTGTCGGAGACCAGGTCGAGCCGGTGCGGCCCGCCCTTGGGGAGGACCAGGAGGCCGGTCGCCGTGGTGGGGGCGCCCTGCGGGGTGACGGTGCGGTAGGTGAGGCGGTAGCCGCGCAGTCCGTGGCGGACGGTGCCGGTGTCCATGCCGGTCGGGGCGAGGAAGCGGACGACGTCCGCGCGGTCGAGGTCGGAGACCGGGGTGACGCCCAGGAGGGTCCCTCTGGCCCCCGCTGCGTGCGCGGAGGAGACCACGGCGGTTCCGATGGCTCCGGCAGGCTGCTGGGCGAGGGCCGGCGCGGTGCCCAGGGCCGCGAGGAGCAGGGCCGCGGCGGCCGCGACGGTCCGACGGGCGCCGCGTCGGTTTCCGTGCCGTTTGCGCGAAGTGGCCTGTGTGCGGCTGGTGTTGTCGTTGTCCATGGCCACGACGGTATGAGGCGGCGGACCGCGCCGACATCGGCGTGGACCCCCGCCCCGGGGTGCACCTGGCACCACCCCCGGGCGGGGGCCGCCCCGACCGCGTCAGAGCCGCTGGATGATCGTCCCGGTCGCCAGCGCACCGCCCGCGCACATGGTGATCAGGGCGAATTCCTTGTCCCGGCGCTCCAGTTCGTGCAGGGCGGTGGTGATGAGCCGGGCCCCGGTGGCGCCCACCGGGTGGCCCAGCGCGATGGCACCACCGTTGACGTTGACCTTTTCGAGGTCCTGCTCGAAGACCTGCGCCCAGCTCAACACCACCGACGCGAACGCCTCGTTGATCTCGACGAGGTCGATGTCCTTGAGCGACATGCCCGCCTTGCCGAGCACCGCGCGGGTCGCGTCGATCGGCCCGTCGAGATGGAAGTGCGGGTCCGAGCCGACCAGGGCCTGGGCGACGATCCGGGCGCGCGGCTTGAGCTTGAGCGCCCGCGCCATCCGCTTGGACGCCCACATGATCGCGCAGGCGCCGTCGGAGATCTGCGAGGAGTTGCCCGCGGTGTGGACGGCGGTCGGCATGACCGGCTTGAGCCGGCCGAGCCCCTCCATGGTGGTGTCGCGCAACCCCTCGTCCCGGTCGACCAGGCGCCACATGCCGTGTCCGGCCGCCTGCTCCTCCTCGGTGGTCGGCACCTGGACGGCGTACGTCTCCCGTTTGAAGCGCTCCTCGGCCCAGGCGACGGCGGCCCGCTCCTGCGAGATGAGCCCGAAGGAGTCGACGTTCTCCCTGGTCAGCCCGCGTTTACGGGCGATGCGCTCGGCCGCCTCGAACTGGTTGGGCAGGTCCACGTTCCACTCGTCGGGCCAGGGCTTTCCCGGTCCGTGCTTGGAGCCGCTGCCCAGCGGCACCCGCGACATGGCCTCGACGCCGCAGCTGATGCCGACGTCGATGACCCCGGCCGCGACCATGTTGGCCACCATGTGGGACGCCTGCTGCGAGGAGCCGCACTGGCAGTCCACGGTGGTGGCGGCGGTCTCGTACGGCAGGCCCACGGCCAGCCAGGCGTTGCGGGCCGGGTTCATGGACTGCTCCCCGGCGTGGGTGACCGTGCCGCCGACGATCTGCTCGACGCAGTCGGCGTGGATACCGGTACGGCCGAGGAGTTCTCGGTAGGTCTCGCCCAGCAGATAGCCGGGATGCAGATTGGCGAGCGCGCCCCCGCGCTTTCCGATGGGGGTGCGTACGGCTTCGACGATGACGGGTTCCGCGGCCATGAGCTCGTCCTCTCCTCGCACTTCCGCAGGGGCGTCCCGGCGCCCGCGGATGGAACGCGTTCTAGTTATGCAAGCAGTCTTATGAGGCTTACCCGCGGTACGCAAGAGTGCTGCACGGACCTCGCGCCCGCTCCGCACCGGCCCCACCGACTCTTCACGCAACAGATCGGACCGCCGGTCTTGCCAGTTGTAGAACTCGTTACTACCTTTCCGTCAACTTCTGATGGGTCGTCAGGCACCGCCCGGACGGCCCTCGGACCGACCAGGAGCTGCCGATGTCCTGCCCCCATCTGCCCGAAGGGTTCGACTTCACCGACCCCGATCTGCTCCAATCCCGCATTCCGCACCCGGAGTTCGCACAGATGCGGCAGACCGCTCCGGTCTGGTGGTGCACCCAGCCGACCGGCATCTCCGGTTTCGACGACGCGGGCTACTGGGTCGTCACCCGGCACGCGGACGTCAAGTACGTCTCCACGCACCCGGAGCTGTTCTCCTCGCACATCAACACGGCGGTCATCCGCTTCAACGAATCGATCAGTCGGGACCAGATCGACGTCCAGAAACTGATCATGCTGAACATGGACCCGCCCGAGCACACCCGGGTCCGCCAGATCGTCCAGCGCGGCTTCACGCCCCGGGCCGTGCGCTCGCTGGAACAGGCGCTGCGCTCACGGGCCCGTTCCATCGTCGACACCGCGCGCGCCGCCGCCGCCGACGACGGGTCCTTCGACTTCGTCACCAACATCGCGGTCGAACTGCCGCTCCAGGCCATCGCGGAGCTGATCGGCGTACCGCAGGAGGACCGGTCCAAGATCTTCGACTGGTCCAACAAGATGGCCGCGTACGACGATCCGGAGTACGCGATCACGGAGGAGGTCGGCACCGAGGCGGCCATGGAAATAGTGTCGTACGCGATGAACCTGGCGGCCGCCCGCAAGGAGTGCCCGGCCAAGGACATCGTCTCCCAGCTGGTCGCGGCGGAGGGCGAGGGCAACCTCTCCTCCGACGAGTTCGGCTTCTTCGTGATCCTGCTCGCCGTCGCGGGCAACGAGACCACCCGCAACGCCATCAGCCACGGCATGCACGCCTTCCTCACCCACCCCGACCAGTGGGAGCTGTACAAGCGGGAGCGCCCGGAGACGACCGCCGAGGAGATCGTCCGCTGGGCGACCCCGGTGGTCTCCTTCCAGCGGACCGCCACCCAGGACACCGAGCTGGGCGGCCAGCTGATCAGGAAGGGCGACCGGGTCGGGCTGTTCTACTCCTCGGCCAACAACGACCCCGAGGTCTTCGAGCGCCCGGAGACCTTCGACATCACCCGCGACCCCAACCCGCACCTCGGGTTCGGCGGCGGCGGTCCGCACTTCTGCCTCGGCAAGTCCCTCGCCGTGATGGAGATCAACCTGATCTTCAACGCGATCGCGGACGTGCTGCCGGACCTGCGGCAGACCGGCGACCCGCGGCGGCTGCGGTCGGCGTGGCTCAACGGGATCAAGGAGCTCCGGGTCACCACGGGTTCCTCGGGCTCCACGGACTCCTCGGGGAGCTGACCGTCCCCCGGCGCACGGGCCAACCCCCGTGCGCCGGGCGCACGCCGGCGCGAGGATCATGGCGGGCATGTCCGCCCTGCTCGCCGCCTTCGCCCCGATCTGGATGCTCACCGCGATCGGGTACGGGGTCGGACGCGGCAGGCTGCTCGGGGCCGGCGCGGAGGCGGCGCTGGGCCGGTTCGTCTTCCATGTGGCCATGCCCGCCGCTCTGTTCACCATGGTGTCGAAGGCGCGTCCGGGGTCCTTCGCCAATCCGTCGATGGTGGCCTTCGCGGCGGGCACCGCGCTGGTCTGCGGGCTCGGATTCCTGCTGTCCGGGCGGCTGTTCGGGCGGGGCAGGGCGGACCGGGCGATCGGCGGCATGGTGTCGGGGTACGTGAACTCGGCCAATCTCGGCATACCAGTGGCCGTCCAGGTGCTCGGGGACGCCTCGTTCGTCGCCCAGATCATCCTGTTCCAGGTGCTGCTGGTCTCGCCGGTGGTCCTGACGCTGCTGGACTCCGGGACGGGGGCCGGGGCGGGGGCCGGGGCGGGCTCCGGACAGGGCGCCACGGGGGTCGGCACAGGGGCCGGGGCGGCTTCCGGACGGGGTGTCGTGGTGCGGCGGATGCTGACGATGCCGGTCCGCAACCCGATCATCCTCGCGTCGCTGCTGGGCCTGGCCGCCGCTCTCCTCGGGGTGCGGCTGCCGCACCCGCTGGCCCACTCCCTCGAACTGCTCGGCTCCGCCGCCGTGCCGACGGCCCTGGTCGCGCTGGGGCTCTCGCTCCGCGCCCGCCCGGCCGACGCGGAAGCCGCGGCCACGGGCGGGCCCCGCCCGGCGCGGGCCGAGACCGTGGTGGCGGTGGTACTCAAGACCGTGCTCCAGCCGCTGGCCGCCTTCGTCGTCGGCGGCCCGCTGCTGGGGCTGCCGGGGCCCCAACTGCTCGCCGTGGTGCTCTGCTCGGCGCTGCCGACCGCCCAGAACGCCTTCGTCTACGCCCAGCAGTACGGGCTGGACACCCGGGTGGCCCGCGATGCCGTGGTGGCCTCGACGGTGGTCTCCATGGTCACGCTCTCGCTGGCCACCTGGGTGCTGGGGGGCGTCTGATCCGTTCGAGTGGCGGGCCGGGGCCGGCGGGCGGATGCTGGTCGGGCGGCGATCCACGCCGGAGGGGTGCCGGGACGATGTGCGCGTCCCGGCACCCCTCCGGCCATTCCCCGGCCCGTCAGCCCTTGCGGACGCCCTGTGCCGGTACGTCGTCCGGCGGCCTCGGCACCGGCACGGCCGCCGCCGGAGGCGTCCGGTCCTCCCACGGCTTCGCCGCCCCGGGCACGACCACCGCCGGGTCCTTTCGCCGGCCCCCGGTCAGCAGCCGGGCGAGGGCGAAGCCGAGCCCCACCACGACCGCCCCGCCCACCGCGTCCAGCACCCAGTGGTTGGCGGTGGCGACGATCGCGCAGACCGTGAGGAGCGGGTGCAGCAGCCCCAGCGCCTTCATCCACCCCCTCGGCGCCAGCAGCACCACGACCACCCCGCACCAGAGCGACCAGCCGAAGTGCAGCGACGGCATCGCCGCGTACTGGTTGGTCACGGCGGTCAGACTGCCGTAGTCGGGCCGCGCGAGGTCCTGGACGCCGTGGACGGTGTCGATGAAGCCGAGGCCGGGCATCAGGCGCGGCGGGGCCAGCGGGTAGAGCCAGAAGCCGACGAGGGCGACGAGGGTGGCGAAGCCGATGGTGGCGCGGGCCCAGCGGTACTCCGCGGGGCGGCGGACGTACAGCACTCCGAGGATCGTCAGCGGCACGATGAAGTGGAACGTCGAGTAGTAGAAGTCGAAGAAGCCCCGCAGCGGGGCGATGCCCGCCACCGTGCGGTTGGCCCAGTGCTCGATGTCGATGTGCAGCCACCGCTCGACGGCGTGGATCTGCCGCCCGTGCCGCTCCGCGGTGTCGCGTCCGGCCGTCGCCGCGAGCCTGACCTGGGCGTACACCGAGTAGACGACCCTGATCAGCAGGAGTTCCAGCAGCAGGTTGGGCCGGCTGAGCACCCGCCGCATCCCTCGGCGGCCCGGGGCGGGGGCGGCGTACACGGTGGGGACGGGGTCGCGCCAGTACGGCGAGGCGCGCGGCAGGAACGGCACGGCGCAGGCCGCGGCGAGCGCGGCGAGCAGCGGCACGTTGTCGCGTACGGGGACGAGCACCGCGAGGTTCGGCAGCAGCATCGTCCCCGGCAGGGTGAGCACCAGCACCACGACCACCGGCCAGAGCCGCCGGTCACCGGCCCGCTTCCCGACCCGGCCGGCCGCCGCGAGCAGCACCCACAGCAGCTGGTGCGGCCAGGTCGTCGGCGAGACGGCCACGGCCACGCAGCCGGTCACCGCGACGGCGAGGAGCAGCTGCCCGTCGCGCGCGTACCGCACGGCCCGGCGCAGCCCGAGGACGCAGACGGCCCCGGCCAGCACGAGGAGGAGCGCGACCTCCGCCGGTCCGGTGAGTCCGAAGCGGAGCAGCGCGCCGTGCAGGGACTGGTTGGCGAGGTCCGCCGCGTCGCCGCCGAGCCCGGCGCCCGCGACATGGTGCACCCAGTACGCCCACGAGTCGCCGGGTCGTACGGCCCAGGCCGGCGCCGTACAGCCGGCGAACGCGAGGCCGCCGGTCACCGCGGCCCGGCGCCGGCCGGTCAGGCCGAGCAGTACGACGAAGAGCAGCACGGTGGGCTGGAGCGCGGCCGCCACCCCGATCAGGACGCCGCGGGCGTGCTCCCCCCGGACCGCGAAGCAGCCCAGCAGCACCAGAAGAACCGGCAGGACGCCGGTCTGCCCCAGGTGCAGAGCGGTGCGGACCGGCAGCGACACCATCAGCAGGCTGATCGCGACGGGGGCGGCGAGCAGCGCGGTGCGGCGGGAGACCGGCCCCGGCAGCGCACGGGCGGCGACGACGCCCAGCGCGGCGACGAGCAGCAGGGAACCGAAGGTCCAGACGAGCCCCAGGTGCTGTTCCGCGACGCGGGCCGGTGTCCTCAGCACCAGACCGGCGAACGGGGTGCCGGTGAACCGGTCGCCGTCGTACAGCGATCCCGTCATCCGCAGCACGCCGCCGGGGCCGGTCCAGGTCTCCGGTCCGGTGAGGCCTTGCCCGGGCGGCCGCCCCAGCGCCGTCGCCGTCTGCCGGACCGCCAGTACGGCGACCACCAGCCAGAGCGCGGCCCTGACCACCCTCGTCCGGTCGCCGCCGCTCCCCGCTGCCGCGTCCCCGCGCACCCTGTGCTCCGCATTCGCCACGCCGCGCCGAACCTTCCGCCGTTCCGCCGTTCCGGTGCCCGTCGCTCGGACCGGGCATCGGTGAAACCTTCGCATTGCACGACGAGACGGACGTAATCCACCCTCTCTTCACTTGACCGACATCACGCCTTGATCGGACATACGACCGAAAGCAGATCGAATACATGAGCCCTGCGGACCGCCGGGACGGTCGCGCGGCCGCCGCCGCCCGTATCCGCGCACGCACGGGTGCCCGGAACCGGAACGTGGGTTCGCACGTCCTTCCCCGTGTTTCGTCGATGCCTCGTCGATCACGGTCGGTCGGGGCCGGTCACGGGGGAGGCGGGCATTCCATGCACCGCACAGGGGTGAAGCGGGGTGTCCGGGATGACGGGCGCGGTGGTCTCCGGGGCGACCGGCGCGGATGGCCGGTGCGGGCGCTGTCGCTGCTGCTGATGCTGGTGTCGCTGCAACTGGGGTCGTTGATCAGCCCGGCGTACGCCTGTGGCTGCGGGGCGATGGTCCCCAGCCGGGACAACCGGGTCGCGGTCGACCGGGAGACCTCGGTGGTCGGCTGGGACGGGCGCACGGAGCAGATCGTCATGCGGCTGACGGTGCGCGGGGACGCCCCGGAGGCGGCGTGGATCATGCCGGTGCCGCACCGCGCGACCGTGGAGCTCGGTGATCCCGAGGTCTTCTCCGAGCTGTCCGGCCTCACCACGCCGACCCATGTGACCAGGCACTACTTCTGGCCCCGGGACCGCGACTGGCCGTTCGGCGGCACCACCGGGGACTCGGCCGCCGCACCGCTGCCCGGAGCGCCGTCGGTCGAGGTGGTGGGGCGCGAGCGGCTCGGGCCCTTCGACGTGGCGCGGCTGGCCGCGAACGACCCGGAGGCGCTCCGGTCCTGGCTGGCGGAGAACGGCTTCGACCTGCCCGACCGGCTGGCGACGGCACTGAAGCCGTACGTCGACCGGAAGTGGGAGTACGTCGCGGTCCGCCTCACGCCCCGGGAGGGCACCGAACCGCTCCGCGGCACGCTCGACCCGCTCCGGCTGCGCTTCGCCAGCGACCGCCCGGTCTACCCCATGCGGCTGTCGAAGCTCGCCGCGAACCCTCAGGAGCTGGAGCTGTACGTCCTCGCCGCGCACCGGATGGAGCCGCGCGGCCGGATCGGCGGCAACGCCCCGAAGGTGACGTACGCGGGCCGGATCGACACCCGGGCGGCGTCCTCGGACACGGACGCGCTCGCCGGTCTGACGGGCGGCGGGCCGGTGTTCCTCACCGCGATCGAGCAGTCGTTCCCGCGCCCGGAACTGATCGACGACGACCACGAGCTGCGCGCGGCCGACGCGGACACCCCGTACCGGACCGAGATCTTCGAGGACCGGCTGCTGACCGTGGCCGGGACGCCCGCCTGGGTGCTGACCCTGCTCGCGGTGGCGGGGGTGGTCGGCGCGGTGGTGCTGTCGGTGGCGCTGCGGATGGCCCGGCGCGGGGACGGCGAAGGCCCCCGGCCCCCGGTAAACCCGGTTGACCGGGCGGGCGGGGGCGCGGCCACAATGCGCGCATGACCTGGACCGTCGCCCCCGAGCCGTTCGACTCCCCCGACGCCGCGCTGCTGCGCCGCGACTACTACGACGAGGTGGCCAGCCGCTACTGGGGGCGGCCCGCCACCGTCGAGGAGATCGAGGAGGGGCTCACCGACGACGGGGCCGACCTGCTCACCGGAGCCACCGGCCGGTTCGTCGTCGCCCGCCGCGACGGACGGGCGGCGGGGTGCGCCGGGCTGCTGGTGACGGACGCGGACACCGCAGAGCTGACCCGGGTCTTCGTACGCCCGGAGCACCGGGGCACGGGCGGCGGCGGGCTGCTGCTGGCCGCCGTGGAGGAGGCGGCGCGCGCCTTCGGCGTCCGCACCCTCCGGCTCGACACCCGCCACGACCTGGTCGAGGCGCGCGGGCTCTACGCCAAGCACGGCTACCGGGAGGTCCCGGCGTTCCACCGGCGGCAGTACGCGGAGCACTGGTTCGCCAAGGAGCTGTCCGCGCCGGCCACCTGACCACCACCGGCCGCCGCCCCCGGCCGCCCCCACCGAGCTCGCCGGCTCAGGTCGGTTCCTCGCCGGGCTCGGGCCGGCCCCGGGCCGCGTGGTCGCGCTGCGGGGCGGGGCTGTGCGGGCGCTCCTCCTTCGAACCGCAGGTCTCGGCGGTCAGCTCCTCCACCAGCCTGACCAGGTCGGTCGGCCGGTCCGGCCCCCACCAGTCGCCCAGCAGCTCGGCCATGGCCTCCTCCCGGGCCCGCGCGAGGTCGACCACCACTTCCGAGCCGGTCTCGGTGAGCACCAGTTGCACGCCCTCCCGCCGGGCCAGTCCCCGTTCCTCCAACTGGCGGGCCGCGTCGGTGACCGCCCGCAGCGGCACCGGGGTGGTGTCGGCGAGCAGGGCCGGTTCGACCGTGCCGTGCCGCCGGATGCGCAGCAGCATCCAGCTCGCGGCGGGCAGCAGGTCGTACCCCGCCCGCTCGGTGATCCGCTGGTAGATCTCCCGGCGGCCCGCCCGGGTCGCGAGGACCGAGAGGGCGCGCGCGCATTCGTCGTACGAGGACCGCTCCACCGGGTTCGACGCCAGGGTCTCGCTGACCTCCGGGGCCGTCACCGAGCCGCGCAGCTTGTCCTCCTTGAGGAACCAGGCGAAGACGAAGGCGATCAGCACGACGGGGGCCGCGTACAGGAACACGTCGGTGATCGACGTCGAGTACGCGTGGAGCACCGCGGGCCGCAGCGCGGGCGGCAGTTGTCCGATGGCGCGCGGATCGGAGGCCAGCCCGTTCACCCCGGCGCCGGGCGGCAGCGGGTGCCCGGCGAGCGCGGCGGTGAGCTTCTCGGTGAGCCGGTTGGTGAAGATCGTGCCGAAGACGGCGACGCCGAACGAGGCCCCGATCGACCGGAAGAAGGTCGCCCCGGACGTGGCGACGCCGAGGTCCTCGTACCCGACGGCGTTCTGCACCACCAGCACCAGTACCTGCATCACCAGGCCGAGTCCGGCGCCGAAGACGAAGAAGTAGCCGCTCATCACCCAGGTGCCGGTGGTCTCGGTGAGCCGGTGCAG
The DNA here is from genome assembly GCF_043079735.1 of Streptomyces sp. NPDC015144. NCBI lineage: Bacteria > Bacillati > Actinomycetota > Actinomycetes > Kitasatosporales > Streptomycetaceae > Streptomyces > Streptomyces sp. NPDC015144. Next base: position 87,372 of record NZ_JBIBUU010000004.1, read on the forward strand.
CAGCAGGAGGCCGATGGCGGTCAGGCCGGTGCCCGCGATCGGGAAGACCTTCCAGCGGCCGGTGCGGCTGACGATCTGGCCGGACACGGTCGAGGTGAGGAGCAGGCCCAGCACCATCGGCAGCATGTGCACACCGGACATCGTCGGCGTGATCGAGTGCACCACCTGGAGGAAGGTCGGCAGATAGGTCATCGCGCCGAACATCGCGAAGCCGACGACGAAGCTGATGACGGAGACGAGCGTGAAGGTCCTGATCCGGAAGAGTTTCAGCGGGATGACCGGTTCGACGGCCCGGCGCTCGACGTACACGAAGGCGACCAGCAGCAGCACGCTCAGCACGGACAGGGAGACGATCTGCGCCGAGCCCCAGGCCCAGGTGGTACCGCCGAGCGAGGCGACGAGCACCATGCAGGTGGCGACGGCGGCGATCAGGAACGTGCCGAGGTAGTCGATGACGTGCTTCTCGCCGCGGACCGGGATGTGCAGCACGGCGGCGATCACCAGGAGCGCGACGACGCCGATCGGCAGGTTGACGTAGAAGACCCACCGCCAGGTGAGGTGCTCGGTGAACAGGCCGCCCAGGAGCGGTCCCAGGACGCTCGTCGTACCGAAGACCGCGCCGAACAGCCCCTGGTACTTGCCCCGTTCGCGCGGCGGCACGATGTCGCCGACGATCGCCATCGACAGCACCATGAGCCCGCCGCCGCCGAGCCCCTGGAGGGCCCGGAAGCCGATGAGCTGCGGCATGTTCTGGGCGATCCCGCAGAGCGCCGACCCGATCAGGAAGATGACGATGGCGGCCTGGAAGAGCTTCTTGCGGCCGTACTGGTCACCGAGCTTGCCCCACAGCGGGGTCGCGGCGGTCGACGCCAGCAGATAGGCCGTGACCACCCAGGACAGGTGCTCCAGACCGCCGAGGTCGCTGACGATCGTCGGCAGCGCGGTGGAGACGATGGTCTGGTCGAGTGCCGCCAGCAGCATGCCGAGGAGCAGTGCTCCGATGGCCACGAGCACGGACCGCCGGGAGCGCTCCGCCCCGGGCGCCGGGGCAGAGACCGGGGCAGGGATCCTCGCATGCCGGGCCATGTACACCTCCTCGGGTCCGCTACATCCCTATCCTGTCCTTTCCGTACGGTTATGGCCTGCTGAGCGGGTGTACGCACCGGGACGGGCTGCATAATCGCAGGGCTATCAAGGGGAGGGGCCACCATGACCGGACACATCTGCCCGGAGTGCGGTACGGACGACGGACCCGGCGGCGGGCCCGGCCACGGTTCCGCGCCCCGGCCGGGCTGCGCCTGCGGGCGCACGGCGGCGGAGCGGGACCGGGCGCGGCACGAGGAGGAGCGGCACCGGGCCGGGCGGGTGGCGGCCGACCGGGCGGAACGGGACGCCGCCGAGGACTTCGACCCGCTGCGGATCCGGCCGTACGTGACCCTGGGGAACGACCTGTCCGCCCCGGAGGGGCCCGGGGCCGGGGCCCCGGGGCGGGCGCGCCCGGCCGAGGCCGTGGAGGGCGACGCGGCCACGACGATGCCACTCCGACTCGGCCCGGCGACGGCGGGCCCGCTGCCGGACGCCGTACCGACCGCCGCCGTCCCCGCGTTCGACGCCTCCTTCGGCACCGCCTCCGACACCCCTGGGGCGGCCCCTTTCGGCGCCCCTTCCGAAGCCCCTGGCGCGGCCGGGCGCCCCGGCTCCCCCACGACCGTGGTGCCCGCGCTCCTCGACGAGGACGGGCCGTCACGGCGCCGCCGCCCGTTCATGGCCGTGGCGACGGGGGTGGCCCTGATCGCCGTGGTGGGCACGGCGGCGTTCGCGACCGGGCTGCTCGGTGGCGGCGACGGGAGCGGGGACGGGGACCGGGTGCGGGCCCTGCCCAGTACGGCGGCCGACCTCCCCGGCGCGGACGCCGACGCCACGGAGTCGGCACCGGCCTCCGGCCCGGCCTCCTCCAGCCCTTCGGCCCCCGCCCCGGCCTCCACGTCCGCCTCACCCTCTCCCTCCGCCTCGGCCACCACGGAGCCGTCGCCCTCCCGGCCCGCCGCCCCGCCCCCACCGACCACCACCGCCCCCTCGGCACCGGCCGCCACCTCACCGTCGGACGCGCCGCCCGCCTCGCTGGCCGGGCCCTCGCTGCGCCCCGGGGACCGGGGACCGGCGGTGGCCGACCTCCAGCGCCGGTTGGCGGAGGTCTGGCTGTTCCACGGGTCCTACGACGGCGACTACTCGAACCGGGTCGAGCGCGCGGTGCTCGTCTACCAGTCGTACAAGTCCATCGAGGGCGACCCCGCCGGGGTCTACGGCCCCCGCACCCGCAGCGCCCTGGAGGCGGAGACGACGGGGCGGGGACCTTCCTGAGCGAACCGGGAACCTTCCCGAAAAGAGGTGGGAGCATTCCCTAAGAAAAGAGGAGAAGAAGGACAGGGATTGGCTTTCCCGGACAGCTCTTTGTATCGTGATGGAACAAAGTAGCCTCCGCCCGCCACCCCTGACCGGCGGGCGAGGCTGCTTGACCCTTCTTTCCCGCTGTCCCCTCGCACCCGCTTCCTGGAGCCCGCCCATGCCGGCCACCGTCCTCACCGCCCGCGCCCTCCTCCTGGACATGGACGGGACCCTGGTGAACTCCGACGCCGTGGTGGAGCGCTGCTGGCGGCGCTGGGCGCTCCGCGAGGGGCTGGACCCGGAGGCCGCGCTCAAGGTCGTCCACGGCAGGCAGGGGTACGCCACCATGGCGGCCCTCCTCCCGGACCGCCCGATGGAGCAGAACTACGCGGACAACCGGGTCATGCTCGCCGAGGAGACCGCCGATACCGACGGCGTCGTCCCGATCGGCGGCGCCGCCGCCTTCATGGACGCGATCACCGGCCTCCCGCACGCCCTGGTCACCTCGGCCGACGAAGCCCTGGCCCGGACCCGGCTCACCGCCTCGGGCCTGCGCATCCCGGAGATCCGGATCACCGCGGAGAGCGTCGGCGCCAGCAAGCCGGACCCGGAGGGCTTCCTCAAGGGCGCGGCCGAGCTGGGCTTCGCCCCGGCGGACTGCGTCGTCTTCGAAGACTCCGAGGCGGGCATCGCGGCGGGCCGGGCCGCGGGCATGCGCGTGATGGGCGTCGGCCCGCGCGCCGCGACCCTCTCCCCCGACGCGCACGTGCCGGACCTGACGCACCTGCGGGTGGAGGCGGCCCCCGACGGCCGGATCCACCTGCACATCAAAACCGCCCGATAGGCCGCGCCACCCCCGGAGGAGGGGCGGGTACGCGGCCGAGCCCGTAGCCGACGCCCCCGGCTTTCGGCGGCACCCCCGCGCTCGAACCCCGCGCCCCGTCACACCCGGTGCAGCCGCCCCCGTGCGACCAGTTCGAGCACCACCGTCACGGCCACCGCCTGCACGGCCATCAGGGCCACCAGCACGAAGAGCTGCACGGCGCCCGCCTGCACCGGTGAGGCGCCACCCAGCAGCATGCCCACGAAGGCCCCCGGCAGGGTCACCAGTCCCACCGTCCGGGTCTGGTCCAGCCCCGGAAGCAGCGCGTCCGCCGCGGCCGGGCGGGCGATCTCCATCCGCGCGTCCCGGTCGAGCAGCCCGAGCGCCATCCCCGCCTCCACCTCCCCGCGACGTATCGTCAGCTCGTCGAGCGCGCGCCGCCCACCCAGCACGGTCGCGGTCAGCGCCCCGCCGATGAGGATGCCGACCACCGGGATCATCGCGATGCCCTTCACCGGCAGAAGCCCGGTGAGCAGCAGCAGCCCGACCACCGGCGCGACCCCCGCCGCGATCGGCAGCGCCGCCCACCACCAGGTGCCGTTGCGGGTGACCCGCCGGCCCGCGGTCCACGCGGCCACGGCGTACATCAGTGCCACGAACCCCAGCGTCGGCGGCAGCGATCGCACCACCCAGCCGATGAGCAGCGAGACCCCGGCGAGCTGAACGGCCGCCCGTAGTCCCGCCAGCAGAATCTCGCGGGACCGCCCGAGCGAGGCCAGGGCGGCGACCCCGGCGGCCACCGCGAGCAGCACGGCGAGCACGACCCCGAGGGTGATGTTGACCGGTAGCAGCACGCCGCAACTGTATGACCGGAAACGTCCCGGGCACCCTCACGAACCGGCCTCCTGTGAACGCGAGCTGCCGTCGCGTCAGCACATACGCCCGCGCAGATACGGACGTACGCCCCCAAGCCCCAGGCTTGTCGGCCAGACCCCTTGCTACTGACGTGCCCATGTCGCCACTCTGTTACCTGGCGCCCACCCCACGGAAACCTGGCGCCGCCACCATGGCCGGGCTTCACGGGTTGCCCGTCCACGTTCCCCCCACATCAAGGGAGTTCGCATGTCCGGTGTCTACGCGCGTCGTATCGCCGCCGTCGCCGCATCCGTCGCCATGGCCGCAACCGCCGGCCTGTTCACCGCGCCCACCGCCCAGGCGGCCATGCCCACGCCGGTCGCCGCCTCGACGGCCCGCACCTACCTGAGCCAGCTCACCGTCGCCGCCGAGGGCTCGTCGGACGGCTACAGCCGCGACAAGTTCCCGCACTGGATCACCCAGTCCGGCGCCTGCAACACCCGCGAGGTGGTCCTGAAGCGCGACGGCACCAACGTGGAGACGAACACCAGTTGCGCCGCCGTCAGCGGCAGTTGGTACTCGGAGTACGACGGCGCGACCTGGACCGCCGCCTCCGACCTGGACATCGACCACATGGTGCCGCTCGCCGAAGCCTGGCGGTCGGGCGCCAGCGGCTGGACGACCGCCCAGCGGCAGGCGTACGCCAACGATCTGACGCGCCCCCAGCTCATCGCGGTCACGGACAACGTCAACCAGGCCAAGGGCGACAAGGACCCGGCCAAGTGGATGCCGCCGCGGGCCGCGTACAAGTGCACGTACGCGCGGGCCTGGGTCCACGTGAAGCACTACTACGACCTCACCGTCGACCCGGCGGAGAAGAACGCCCTGCAGACCATCCTGAACGGCTGCTGAACCGGCGGAGACCCCGCTTCCCGCACGCCCTCTCGCACCGGCCGGTACGAGGGGGCGCGCCCCTGCCCGGCGCCTGCGCCCCGCATCTCCGCCCGGCGCTTCCGCCCGACACCGGGCCCCTCACCGCGGATCGCGTCACGACCGCCCGCGGATCGCGTCGCGGCCACCCATACGCTTTCGGTCAAGTGCGGTCACCCGCCGGTCGCCATGCGTCCACCTCGGACCCACCCGGTCGACGGCATTGGTTCCCCGGCACCACGAAAGGCCCACCCGGCCCGCATTCCCCCCTTGACCACTCCCCCTCCTCCGGACCGCCGCCCCGCCCTCGCGGCCGCCACCGCCATTGGTCCACCCCACCACCCCACCTGGACCGCCCACCCCCACCGGACCACATGCCCGTCGGACGGACATCACGCGACCCCCGTGGTCCAGAACCTGCGGATCATGACCGGACGCCCCCTCCACCGCCCGACCACCACCCCGCGGGCTGGCCGGAAAGTTACGCCGCCATTGGTTCAGGCCAACGAGCGGAGAAGAGGTTCGCAGATGGCAGGGGGTCCCGAACGAAGCGCGACCGAATTACGCGAGACATTTTTCGGTCAGCCACCAGAAATGTTGAACTTGCAAGCATTGGTAAGGTCTCCCTAATCTGGAGCGCCCGATCGGTTCACGTCCCCACCCGACCGAAGGAGCCTCCCCCCATGCAGACCCATCTGCGCCAGGCCCAGCCCTACGTCCTCGGCCTTTTCCGCATCGTCATCGGACTGCTCTTCGCCTGTCACGGCGCCGCCTCGCTCTTCGGCATCCTCGGCGGCGCCATGAACGGCGGCTCCATACCCGCCGGCACCTGGCCCGGCTGGTACGCGGCGGTCATCCAATTGGTCGGCGGCGCCCTGGTGGCACTCGGGCTCGGCACTCGTGTCGCCGCCCTGATCTGCTCCGGTTCCATGGCGTACGCCTACTTCACCGTCCACCAGCAGGAGGCGCTGTTCCCGCTCCAGAACGGCGGGGAGCCCTCGGCCGTCTTCTGCTGGACCTTCCTCCTGCTGGTCTTCACCGGCTCCGGCGCCCTCGCCCTGGACGGGCTGTTCGCCCGTGCAGGCGCCGACCGCGGCGAGGAGCGCACTTCCGAGCAGGCACCGCCCGTATCGGTCTGACCGCGTCCCGCCCCTCGGTCCGCACCACCGGCACACCGCTCCGAGCAGACCGCTCCGAGCCTCACGCGCCCCGGAACCAGGGCTTTCCCCGTTTCCGGGCGCGCGTGAGGTTCCCAACATCGTTCTTATTTATAGATCACCGCATGAACGGCAGGCGTACGCTGTACAGCTGACCCTGCCGCTCCTGTCCGCTCCCCCGCGACGTCGCGGCGTTGTTCCGAATCGGGGAGTAGAAGGTGCTTGAGAGTCTGGGCGCGCTGATCAGCAGTCCGTGGATCTACGGCCTCGTCGCGCTGTCGGTGCTCCTGGACGTCTTCCTCCCGCTGCTGCCCAGCGGTGTGCTGGTGATCACCGCCGCCACGGCTGCCGCAGCCGGTACGACGACCGTCGCGGGGGCCACGGCCGCACCGGCGGAGGTCCCCTCGCTCCTCGTGCTCATCCTCTGCGCGGCCACCGCCTCGGTCCTCGGCGACCTCGTCGCGTACCGGCTGGCCTGGCGCGGCGGCGAGCGCCTGGACCGGGCCATCGCCCGCTCGCGCCGCCTCACCTCCGCGCAGGAACGCCTCGGCGCCGCCCTCGCCCGGGGCGGCGGCGCCCTCGTCGTCATAGCGCGCTTCGCCCCGGCCGGGCGCTCCGTGGTCTCGCTGGGCGCGGGCGCCGCGCACCGCAAGGCGAAGGAGTTCCTGCCGTGGTCGGCCCTGGCGGGCGTGGCCTGGGCCGGCTACAGCGTGGGCCTCGGCTACTTCGGCGGCCAGTGGCTCGGCGCGACCTGGGTCGCCACGGCCGTATCGGTCCTCGCCCTGTTCATGGCGGGCGCCCTGGCCGCCTTCTTCATGCGCCGCCCGGCGACGGAAACGGCCTCTACGGCGCCCTGACCGCTCCCCGCACCTCCAGGCCGTCCAACAGTCTGGCGGTCGCCTCGGCGATCTCTTCCACGGCCCGGTCGAACACCTCCTGGTTGTGCGCGGCCGGGGCCCGGAAGCCGGACACCTTGCGTACGAACTGCAGGGCCGCGGCCCGGATCTCCTCCTCGGTGGCCTCTTCGGGGAGGGCGGGCGGACGCAGAGTCTTGATACTTCGGCACATGCCCCCAGTGTGAACCGCACCACTGACAACCGCCCCGCCCACCGCGTCGACTACCGCGCGGGAATCCGGGTCACCTCGGCCACCTCGCAGGTCATCTTCCCCGGAACCTCCCCCAGCCCCTGGGCGTTCTCCACCGCCTTCCGCCCCGCCTCCAGGTCGGTCACCGTCGCGAGCCCGGAGGCCCGGCGCGTACCGTCCCCGTCCAGGAACTCCACGGAGACGATGTACGACGCCCGGTCGTCGGCCCCGTTCACGATCTCCACATCCGCGTCCGGCCACTCGGTCAGGGGGTCGACCCGACACCGGGTGATCCGCACATCCCCCTTGGCATCCGCCTCCCCGGCCGACGGCGCCTCCGAGGGCACCCCGGAAGCCCTGGCCTCCCCCGGCCCCGGGCCACCCGACGAGGAACCCCTACCGCTCAGCAGCGCGATCAGCACCCCCACGGCCAACAGGACAACCACCCCACCAACCACGGACAACGAAACGATCAACCCGGTACGCGACTTCCCCGGCGGCTGCTGCTGTGCATAGCCGTACGACATGGATCCCCCCTGAGCCAACCCCGACGCGAACAAGACCCCCTTGCCCGCACCCCACGCTACGACCCACCTCACCTGCTCCGCCCCACCGGGGACGCCATGACAACGGCCCCGCGGCAGCAGGGACGGGACCAGAGCGGGTCACCGGCTCGGCACCATAATCAACCGCAACCCGGTCGACGCGCGAGCAAGGTCGCAGCCGGAATCGATCATGAAGTTGCCCCCGGTGGGCGCGGACGGTTCCGAACCACCGACATCTGCTCCGCGAGTCCGGCTGGAAGCAATGGAGCACCCTGACGGGCTCGACCCCGGCTGCCGCGTGGGGTTCTCGAGCGCTGTTGTTGTGCGCAGGCGTTGATGTAGGCCGCGGATGTCAGCTTACGGGTTCGACATCTGCTCGTCGGCTGCCCTGCGCGGTCGCGCCATCGCCGCCGCGGCGCGCCTGTCGTCTGCATGCTTCTGCTCTATGGAGACCCGCAGCTCCTCCGGGGTCGGCCATGGCGCGCGCCGATGGATCATCCGGTGGCAGTTGGCGCAGATGAGGGCAAGATCACTGAGCTTGGTGCGACCTTCGCCGGCCTCGTGCAGAGGAACAACATGGTGGCACTCGATGTATCCGCTTCCGCGGTCACCATAGACGTGCTCGAAGTCGAAGCCGCACGCCTCGCATGCGAGTCGGCGACCCTGCCGCAAGACCGCATCGATCTTCCTCTTACGCAAAGCCCTGTTCCGTTCGCGGCTCCGGTGGAGGCGCAAGAGCAGCCTGCCCTCAGGTGCACCGTAGTCGTCGTCCTCCTCGACCTCTGGGGATAGCTCCTGGAAATCGCCTGCGGCAAGGCCATGGCGGATGCGCTTGGCCACCATCGCCATCTCGACCGGCCGGGCAAGGAAGTCGTTCATGACTTCGACATCCAGGGAGTTTCCATTCGTGGGCTTGCCCGTGTAACTGGGGTGCCGGCATGTGATGTCAACCGTCTTACGTGCTACCCCGTTGGGGTTTCGGAACAACTCGTTGCGCAGCTCCTCAGGATGGATCGGCATGGTCTGAAGCAAAGCGGACAGTTCAACCACACGTGGGTCGTCAAATTCCAGCCGCTTCCAGCCGTTGGCCATGGCCAGGTCGCAAGCAAGGATGATCTCGTCGCGAGTCCAGTCGGGGCTCCGAGACGAACGGATTGTGAAGCCAAGTCGGGCCAGCCACCGGGCTGCGTGCGACCTTCCGCCGCTCAACTCGTCCGGCCTCAGTGCTCGACCTTGATCAAACTTGTGAGCCACGCCAGCGATGGCCTTGGAGTCGTAGGTTCGTTCCTCGTGCAGGAGGAGATACCCGGTGGCTGGCTTGTACCCGTACTTGGACAGAAACTCGTCCTGCCCCAGGTCGTCATACTCCGTCAGAGCTTGGAGGACACCATCGCGACTGATCGCACCTTTGCGCATGGTGGAAGCGTAAGGTTCGCCACTGACAATCAGTCAGGCCTTTTCCAGCGCCAGCCCTCACTCACCCCGGCCCCATCCCGTCCGCCTTCGAACCGCAATATCGCGGAGCGATCGTGGTTCGGGGCGTCAACGGCGATGACGCCCTGGGCCGTAACTGCTCGGCTCTGTCTGGGGCGAAGGTGACCGGGATAGGAACTCTACGATCCTCTCCCCGCTCCGGCTAACACTCGCGAACGGTGCCCCATCCATCCCAGACTCTGAGCCTCCCCTACGGAGACCGTAAGGCGCACGAGGATGTTCAAAGGCGCGTCGCAGGAAGCAGACATTCCCTGCCGCCGCCGACCTCGCTCCCCGCGTCGTCCTGGAGATCCTCGGGCACAGCCGGATCGCGGTACCGATGAACACCTACGCCACGACGCCCAGGACACGCAGCGCAAGGCCGTGAGTCACCTGGACCGCCTGCTGAAGCGGCAGCGTCCCGACCGTGGGTGACCGCGCCCGTTGATGTCAGAAGTAGATGTCAAAGGCCCCCAACCATGATCGGTTGGGGGCCTTCGCACTGGTGGGCGCGGACGGTTTCGAACCGCCGACATCTGCTTTGTAAGCCTGGCACCCGCAGTTGACCCGTCATCGCAGCTCACCGGCTCTGTGCGCTATGACGGCTCTCACAAGCTGTGGATGCCGCAGCGATCCTCCGGTGACCGTGGTTGACCGTTCGTTCTGGCACGCATCTGGCACACGTACTCAGAGTTCAACCCGCTCGCTCACGACATCGCCAGCAAGCTCCCCGTAGCGGAGCACGACATGCGCCGTTCGGTCGGGGTGTCGTGGAGTTGGATGGGCTGCTGCTCGCGGGTGACGTGCCGAGCCGGGGTGGACTGCTGTCATTCAGCGTCGTTGATATCAGTTGTGGATGTCGGCCGTCGGCGGCCAGCGAACGGCCGGTGGTAGTCCGAGGCTTCCCCGATCGGGGGGTAGTCCCTGCCAAACACCACGTAGACGGGGAACTTGGGATACCCGGCTTCCACCCTGGCGCAAATGTCCACGTCGTGGTTCGCGAACCGATGCAGGTACTGAATGAAGAGCTCCAGCTCCTCATCAGACAGCGGCTCATCGTGCCGTTCGTTGTGCATGTCGCCCCCAGCTAACGGCTGATCGGAATCTCGTAGACGATCTCGTACAGAGTGGCAGGGACGACGATGTCCGCCGTCTCAACGGGCCGCCCCTCGTCGCTGTAGTACGTCCGCCGGATGTGGGTGACGAGCGAGGCTTTCTGAATCCCGAGAAGAGACGCCTCCTCGGCAGTAGCCTGCCGCGGCTCCGGCTGCTCGACGGCATGGCTGACGGTGACGCCGATCTCGGCCATTCGGTTCACGACGCCGGCCCCGGCGTGTGGCCCGCCCTCGGGAAGGACGACGAGAGTTCCGCCGGTGAGGTCGTACGGCTCCCAGCTCGTGGACAACTGTGCGGGTCGGCCGTCGGCGAGGAACTCGTACACCGTGCGGACACACAGGTCGCCCTCGGCGATGCCGAGCCGTGCGGCGATCTCCGCCGGCGCCGGAACCTTGGCCTCGGTCCGGCTCTCCCAGTCCCCCTGCCTACCCAAGGCCCTCATGTCGGCCCGGAACGGCGAACCGCCGCCCTGCTCGCGCGCTGACGAGCGGACCACGCGCACACGCTGACGAGGCTCCGCGACGTACGTTCCGGATCCCGCCCGCCCCTCCAGGACCCCTTGGCAGATCAGCAGCTCCTGCGCCCGGCGGACGACGTTCTCGCCGACGCCGCACTCTTGGCCGATCTGGGCACGCGAGGGGAGCCGGTCTCCGGGCTCCCACTCGTGCTCCGCGATCCTCCGCCGGAGTTCGTCAGCGATGCGGAGATACGGCGGCTGCTGCTCAGGCATGTAGAAAATCTAGTCCACTAGCCCTAATCTAGTTAACCAGCTTTACGCAACGTGATCCCTTGGCGACGGAGGCTCTCCTGTGCCCGCTTCGGCAGCAAGCGCGGAGGACATCGCCGCCCGGCTGTCCGCCCTCGGACTCACCACGCGCGTGGAGGAGCACGCCCGTCACACGTGGATCGAAGCGGAGGTGCCGGAATCGCTCCCCGCCGAGACATGGCGGGAGGCCTTGGAAGTGGTGGCGGAGGCCGATCGATTCGGACTCCAGGCCAGCAGCTTGAACGGCCGAACCTTATGGGCCGCCGTACACGGAACGGTCCCCGCGACGGGCGATGTCCGGGGACCTGGCCATCAGCGATAGGAGCTGATCAGCGTGTTGAACCGTATCCGCCGCGCAGTTGGGCGCACCAGGGTGCGCCCTTTAGGGCCGCCGTGCTTCGTGCCGCCGGAGGTCAACTGATGCATGCGAAAGCCGTCCCCTACCGATCGAGCTCGTGTCGGATCGGCACGCACCACGAGTGCGCGCAGTCCTCGCCCTCCCTGGCACCGGTCGGCGTCCCCGTGATCTACGAAGCGTGTGACTGCCCCTGCCACCCGGCGGCCGACCGGGAAGCGCCGACGGAGGCGACCCCATGAGGAGCTGGACGCCGAGCGGCATGCTGGCCTCCAACGTCGAGATCACCTCGGCCAACGTCCAGCGGGGCGACGTCATCCAGATCGGCGGCCAGCCGTGCCGCGTCGCCGATCTCATCCAACTTCCGGGCGGTGCAAAGCGCCTCCTCTTCGAGTCGGGCGAACTGCTGACCATGCACTCCCGAACCCGGCTCATCGCCCTGCGGATGCGGAGAGTTGGTGATCAGCCCCGTGGCCTCTCGCCGTCACGTCATCGCCGATGACCTCAGGGCGCAGATCTCGACCGGCCGCATCAAGGCCGGCGACCGCCTCCCCTCCGAAGCCCAACTCGCCGCCCGCTACACGGTCAGCACGCCGACCCTACGGAGCGCCCTCGCGCTCCTCCAGGCCGAAGGCCTCGTCGAAAAGGTCCACGGCAAGGGCAACTTCGTCCGTCCCCCTCTTCGCAGGATCACGTACCTGGGCGGCGGCCCGGCACTGCCAACTCCGGGCTTGCAGATCAGCGTCCGCACCACCAAAATCCGGGCGCACGGCCACCTGTCCGTCTTACTACGGGTGCCGGCTGGCAGCCCCCTCACCGAATTCCAGTGCCTGAGTCACAACGGAACCTCGCCGCACAGCCTGTCCCACGTCTACATCCCTCGCGATCTGGCGCCGGCTGTCATACCCGACGAGTCGACCTGGCCCACAACCGTGGCGACGCCACTGGCCGAGGTCGAGGAGAGACTCTGCGCTCGCCTCCCCACCCCGGTGGAAGCGGCAACCCTCCGAATCAGCCCGACCCTCGCCGTTCTGGCGATCACCCGCGTAGCGACCGACACCGCCGGCCGCGTCGTCGAGGCCGCGCTCCTGGCCCTCCCCGGCGACCGCGCGGAAGCCGTCTTCACCACCCACCACACGCCCGAAGGCAGAAGGGCCGAAGGATGACGCCCCACAACGAGCTCCGACTCCTCCCATGGTCCGGACCCGACGGCAAGCCCTGCTTCCTGAGTACCGACGGCACCAACGGCCCGTTGTCCCGCCTGGCCGACCGCACCGAAGCCGCCCAACTCGACGTCGCCGCCGAGCTCCTGGAGCACGCCCAAGAGGTACTCGCCGACGAGTCGACGGCCCCGGAAGAACTCCGTCTCGTAGCGTCAGACCTCACCGGCGCTCTGCGAGACGCACTCCGCGTAGCCGCAAGCCGCGGCCACCGCCTCCCGACGCTGGGCACCTCCGACCACGGAGACAGCAACGAGGTACCCCACCTGTCGGCAGGCGCCTTCGGCTAACAGTCACGCGCCACGACGACATGAAGCCCCGGGCCAAAGCCCGGGGCTTCATGCACACGGCTCCGGAGGCCCTGTGCATCCAACCCTCCTCCGCTAGCGCGGAGCCGTCCACGAATAGGCCACGGCTCTGACCTCGCTGTCGGGCGGCAACGAGGAACGCCTCCGCTAACTGCCCGTACCTCACTCGGGAGGAAGTGGCTGGGCGCTGCGAGTTCGGCGATCTGGACATCGAATCTCGCGATCCGGTTGACGGGTCATCACCTACTGTCGCCATACTGATCCTCTTGGCAGCATCTGACAGGTGCACATGACCAACGCATGCCGGGGGGCTGAGTTGAGCGGACAGCGGAAGAAGACGGTCGCCTTCTATGAGGTCGTTCGAGCGAAGGATGCTGGCAGCCTTCGGTTCGACCACATCGACTGGTCCTTTGTTCTAGACAATCTCAGTGCACTGTCGGTTCACGACCGCCATATGAGCCATGAAGACGATGTCTACGTAGGCGAGCCGATTGACTCGTCACACGGAAGGCACTTAGTGCTGGCTCGCCTGCGCGACGGAGACTTGCAGCAAATTGACTACGAGGCTCAAAAGATTGACGCTCTCAGGTTGGACGGCAACCGAAGCGTCGTCGACACGACAATCGTCTGTTTCCTTCCGTACGGCAACGTCATCGGCGTAATTCAAGGAAGCGCTTCAGCCCCAAGGCCGACAGCCTTGCAGCGGTGGCTCAATGCGATGCACTCTGGAATCGAAGAAGATCTCGCGATCATTCCTCTCATCGGAAAGAATGCCTGGGACAAACTCAAGGCAGCCGAATCGGTCAATCTCTTCGAAATGAGATTGCGCCCTGCCTCAACATCCATGTTCCCCACCACGGTCGAAGGGCTCGGGGATTTCGCGCGTCACGCGCATAAGCAGAACCCCGATGCCCTGATTACGTTGACGATTAAGATCCCGAAGGGGCGTGGGCTCTCCCGAAGCGCCGCTAGGGCAAGAGGAGAGCGACGTCTACATTCGAGCGTTCAGGAGTTCCTTTCAGACTTCGGCAGTCTCGTCGGTCCTCATGGCGTGATCGATCGCGCAATCGCCGACGTGATGTTGTCGGCATCCGACGGCAGCATCGTCGAAGACAAGATCAATTTCGTGAATGACCACATCACGGCCTCCAAGCAAGTGACGCTGCCTCGCGGAAGCGGAGCCGGACCTTGGTTTGAGGCGGCTGTGCAGGCTGTGATGCAAGCGGCTGTCGAGCATGACCACGACCTTAGAGCCGCTGTCAGTGCCATGCCCTAGGCTCCGACTGAGCCTGAAGGGGGTGCGCCGTGGGCGCGGTACGAAGAGTACGAGGCTACGTCTACAACCAGTGGAGCCACCACCCGATCGTCGATTTTGTGTTGGCTGGCCTATCTGTCGGAGGATTAGCCGTAGCGCAAGGCCAACATATTTTTGCCAGCCATGACGCCGAGCAACGCATGAGCATCTACGCGACAGTGGCATCGGTCGCAGCGATTGTGGGCGGCTTCGGCACCGCGGCCATTAGCCAATACGCAACTAGCTCCGGCCAGAGAATGACGATTCTCCGGCAGACCTACGGAATTCACCTTCGCCGCAACTGGGTGGGGCTTCTGACCTCGATGCTTTTTGTGTCTTTCGGATGCCTGGCGGTTATGATGTCCGACACCAAAGCCGAGATAGGCCTCGGGGGGTGGATTGCAGAGTACCTGATCATTTTCGGTGCTGTGAGATCTTTTCGTCTGGTGTGGCTTTTTCGGCTCCTAATCGACGTATCGGATCACGACGCGGGAAATCCTGCTACAGATTCCACTGTGCGAGTCAATCGGGTCAACCGCTAGCTTTGCCTGGCTTCGCGCTCGCGGCTTCCCGGATGCACCGACTGGTGTCCTATGGGTGAGGCGTCAGGCGAGTTAGTGGTGGTCACCCATCCGGCGATGCCTCATTTCCGTATCAGTCCTTAGGCGGCTGGTGAGGTACCTCACTGACCTGCGGCAGCGTCCCTGATCAACCGTCAGTGCCTGCCCGTGTTCGTGGGTTTGCTTTCAGTCATGGATGCCCCCACGGTCGCGCAGAATCGTGGGGGCGGCGACCCTTCCAGGCCTACAGGGTGGACTCGGCAACAGTCCCATCGCCATCAAGCTCGACTCCCTGCAACAGGAACTCTGCGAGCGACTTGCGAAGAGCTGGCTCATCGATGCTCTTCGCCCACGCGAGCTGTTCGGGGGGCGGCGGAGCTCCGTCTCGGTCTCGCCGCAGGCCGGCCCGGCCGTCTGCAATGAGCTGGTCGGGCGTTCCGCTGCCGAGGCCTTCCATCCTCTGCCTCAGAAGCGGCACAGATGCTGCAAACACGACTGGGTCCTTCAAGACGTAGCGCTTCATCCCCTGGTGAAGCTGCCGGACGTTCTGAACCATCCAGCGGGCATCCTCCTCGCCGACAACGGTCGGCAAGAGCAGTTCATCATCCAGGTAGTCGACGTAGAGCCCCCTGAACTTAGTGTCGTTGGAGCCGCTGGCCAGACTCTTGACGTGGCTGAAGAGCCGCGCCGCCGCCGGCGGGGGCGCGTCCGAGATCGCTGCAATGAGGAAGAAATGAGCCAGTTCAAGCTTCTTGACGTGGTTCGTGAAGTTCTTCTCGAACTCACGAAGCGCCTTGGGGCGCTCTCCATCAGGCGCCATGAGTGCCCCGAGGCATAGGTGGGCCTTACCCAACTCTTCAAACCCCAACGTCGCCAGCACGAAGCTATCGGGCCATTCACCCGCATCCAGGAGGGTCTGTGCCGCCCTTAGGTGTCGTTCCGCATGGTCGGCTGCGCGATACATGATCTCTATGAGCCGCAGGTCGTCTGGGGCTGCCTTCTTCTTGGCCACACGCCGCACTCTGCCAGCTTGTGCTCCTACAGGTGAGGCAATTCCCAAGCAATAAGCGTGGGCAACAGACGGGCTCTCCACGTGGACTACATCAGGGCTCGCCCCGGCTCCCATCCCGTCTGCCGTCGACCCACACACCGTGGAGCAGGCGCGGGTCCTGGCGTCCAGGTGGAGCGCGCCACTGTACGAACGACCTGGACGCCAGGACCCGTGTTTGCTCGGCTCTGCCTGGGTCGATGGCAGACGGGATGGGAGCTCCCCACCGCTACCCCTCACCGGCCGGCACCCGCGTACGGGCCCCCTCCATCCCGGAGCCTGAGCGCCCCCGCCGGAGGCCTTGTCTTGAGCCGCACCTGCGTACCGCCTCGGCCGCGTCGTGGGTTCGTCTTCATCAACCCAAGCTGTCAGGCGTGCGGACGGCGCCCGGGCTGGAGCGGGGCGTCAGACAGGAGCGCAGGCCCGGGCGACGGGCCGCGCGCGCCGCGCCGTGCGCGGCGGGTGCCTTGATGAAGTAGAGAAAGTCTTACCGCGCTTCTGGGCTTCGCTCGGCCTTGAACTCGCTCAGTAGGTCGAAGAACAGGTCGATGCCTGCCCTGCCGCTCGCTTCCGCAGCCTTCGTGATCTCGACCGCCCACCCCAATGATCTGGCGTAGTTGTGGCCAAGTCGCGGCCACAACCATTCGGCGAACGGACCCTGGTGCTCGAAGTCCGTCATGGGCTGGGGGCCGTGAATCTCGGATGCGACTCGGTAGCCGTACAGCATTGCCTGGAGCTCCAGGAGTGAGCCGTCGCGTACGAACATCCCGGGTCGCAAGCGGACCTGGTCCAGGAAGTCGTAGACGTCGCGCCACTCGCTGACAGGCTTCCGGTGCTCATGCGGACGTGCCCAGGAGGTGGCGGCCGTCGTGGCTTCGGACGTGGGGGCCGTTTCCGTCCAGGGCGTCCAGGAGGCGGATCGCGTAGACCTCGGCCATGCGCTCCTCGACCTCAGCCGGCGTGAGCCAGTCGACCGCGGTGGACTCGTCTGAGGTTCGCTCGGTGCCGCCAGAAGGCTTGCAGCGGAAGACCAGGGCCACGATGCCGCGCGTCGTGTTCTTGTAGACGCCCGTCAGCTCGTCCACCTCGACGTGGATGCCCGTCTCCTCCAGGACCTCCCGGGTTACGCCGGCTTCCGGTGCCTCGGTGAGTTCGAGGACTCCGCCCGGGAGCTCCCACGTGCCGTTGTCCGCTCGGCGGATGGCCAGGAGGCGGCCATCTTCGCGCACTACCGCTCCGGCCACGGACACCGAGTGGAGTGGCGTTGACTTTGTTCCCGCGCTCCCGTTACTCATGTACAGGAGCATATGAGAGTGGGTAGGACTGTGGGAACTCCAGCAGGAGCTGGCAGGGCCGTACCTCGGTACGTGCAGATCGCGGACGAGATCGTCCAGCAGATCCGGTCCGGCGTCCTCAAGGCCGGCGACATGGTTCCGAGTGAGTCGGAGCTCGTCGAGCGGTACGGGGTTGCTGGGGGGACTATTCGGAAAGCCATGGTCGAGGTTCGAGCCAGTGGGCTCGTCGAGACCCGGCACGGCAAGGGCTCGATCGTGAAGGACCGGCCTCCCGTACGGCTTCGGTCTTCGGATCGGTTCCGTGCTTCTCATCGACGGGGCGGTAAGGCTGCTTATCTCGCCGAGTCCGAGCAGTCTGGCGCCACCGCGAAGGTAAGCGTCCTCTACATCGGGCCCATGGAGGCGCCCGCGGACATCGCTGAGCGGCTTGGTGTCGAGGTAGGGACGCAGGTGCTCGCGCGCCGTCGGCTGTACTTCCGGAACGGGACCCCCGTCGAGACCGCCTCGTCGTACCTGCCGTGGGACGTGGTGAAGGACATCCCCGAACTGTTCGCCGAGAACCCCGGGCCGGGTGGCATCTACGCCCGGCTCGAAGACCACGGTCACACCTTCGCCGAGTACGTGGAGACCCTCCAGGCTCGGCCGGCCGCGAAGGCGGAGGCGTCCGAGTTGGCTCTGAGTCCTGGCGCCCCCGTGATTCAGCTAGTGCGGGATGCGGTGACCACGAAGGGCCGCGTCGTGGAGGTCTGCGACACCCTCATGGCCGCTGACCAGTTCGTCTTCCAGTACCGGATCCCCGCAACCGACTGACGCTCGCTCAACTCTCCTCAACCCGCTGCGGTTTCTTACCGTGGCGGGTTGACTCATATATAGGAGCGGTGCACTCTTCTTCATGTCACTCCTATACAGGAGTGAAGGAGCCCAACCTCTATAGAGGAGTGATCCACTGTGCGTCAGATCCCCGTCGACACCTCCGCCGCGATGGTGATGGTGGCCCAGCCCCCGGCCCCGAAGATCGCCAACCGCCAGACCGGCGAGATCGCCACCGACCGGGACACCGGTGCCCCGCTCATGACCGTCGACGTCATGTTCGTCATGGACGGCAACGCCGAGATCCTCAACCTGACGGTGCCCAAGACCGGCATCTCCGAGGAGCTGTCCATGGGCACCCCGGTCGCCCTGACCGGCGTCGTCGCCCGGCCGTGGGAGAACGAGTTCAACGGCCAGAAGCGCCACGGCATCAGCTTCCGTGCCGTCGCCGTCACCTCGCTCGCCGCCGCGAAGGTCGGCTGACCCATGGCCGCCTTAACGGTCACCCTCGCGCTGGTTGCCACTGTCGCGCTGCTGCTGCGGTGGCGGCGTCCGGCCTGGTACTGGATGAGCTTCGGCCTCGTCTTCGCCGTGGTGCGGATCCTCGCCCGGTACGCGTCTGTCATGGACGCGTGTGGGCTGACCGTCCCGCCCTCGCGCTGGCGCCTGGCGCTGGCCCGGATGGCCGGCCGGCCCATCCCCGACTCGCGGGCGCCCCGGATTCTGCGGCTGCGGCCGACGCGTACCGGGCTCGTACTGCGGATGAAGCTCCGGCCCGGTCAGGATGCGTTCGACTTCTCCGCCGCCTCGGACCGGCTCCGGCACTCGTTCGTCATGCAGAACGTCACCGCCCGGGAGGTCCGCTCGGGTGTCGTCGAGCTGAGGATGACCGGGTACGACGTCCTCAAGCGGGTCCAGATGCCCGCGGCTGCCCGCGGTGGGGTGATGCGCGTTCCGGTCGCCATGCGGGAGGACGGGGAGGTCTACTGCCGCGACTACCGCCAGACCCCGCACGCCCTGAACGTCGGTGCCACCCAGTCCGGGAAGTCCGTCTATCAGCGCAACCTCGTCGCCGCGCTCGCCACGCTGGATGTCGCCCTCGTCGGGATCGACTGCAAGCAGGGGGTCGAACTCGCCCCGCTCGCCCGACGGTTCACCGCGATAGCCGACAACCCTGATGCCGCTGCCGATCTTCTCGACACTCTCGTCGAGCACATGGAGGACGTCTACCAACTGATCCGCCGTGAGCAGAGATTGAGTGCAGACCTGCCGGATGCGGAGATCACCGCCGACATCTGGGACCTGCCCGATCGCCTGCGACCGACCCCGATCGTGCTCCTGGTCGATGAAGTCGCCGAACTCGCCCTCTTCGCCACGAAGGAGGAGGAAAAGCGGCGGGACCGGATCACCACCTCCCTCGTCCGGCTCGCCCAGCTCGGCCGCGCTGCCGGCATCTACCTGGAGATCTGCGGGCAGCGCTTCGGCTCCGAGCTCGGCAAGGGCATCACCATGCTCCGTGCCCAGCTCACCGGCCGGACCGCTCACCGCGTCAACGACGAAACCTCCGCCAACATGGCCTTCGGCGACATCGCCCCAGACGCCGTCCTCGCCACGGTCCAGATCCGCACCGACCGGCCCGGTACCGCCGTCGCCGGCGACTCCTCCGGTGGGTGGGTCCGCATCCGTACTCCCCACCTCACGCTCCGGCGGGCCGTGAACATCGCGAACTCCCACGCCCACCGCACGCCCGAGATCCCCGCACTGGACGCCTTCCGGCCCGTCCTGCCGCCCCTGGGCAAAGCCGCGGCGCCCTCGACCGTCACGGCTCCCGCGATCGCCTGAATCCCCTCGCTCCACGGCGGCGTGACCGCTTCACCCCAGGTCTCTACCCCGCCCATGCCCAAAACCGGAAGGAGGACCCCGATGCGTCCCATCCGCCGACCGGACGCCGTCCTCGTACAAGCCGTGATCGCCGGCGCCCTGTCCTTCGCTCACCTTCACGACCTGGCTGCGGCTGCCGGACAGTCCGGTTGGAAGGCCTGGGCCTACCCGGTCTCCGTGGATCTCCTGCTCGTCGCCGCCTGGCACCGGCTGCGGACCTCGCGAGCCGCCGGTGAGCCTGCCCGCTCGGCCTGGACATGGTTCATGGTCGCCCTGGTCGCCTCGCTCGGGGCCAACGTCGCCACCGCCGGGCTCCTCGACCTCGGCCACGTCCCCGCCTGGCTGCGCATCCTCGTCGCGGGCTGGCCTGCCCTCGCGTTCCTCGGCGGGACCCTTCTTGTCCACTCTCCTCGACATCCGGCTGTCGCCGTACCGACGGAACCCGGCACGGCCGCCGAGCAACCCTCGGCCGTGGAAGCGGTCATCGAGCGGGATGACGTCACCGAGTCGGAGCCCGAGAGCGCCGCCCCGGCCCTCCCCTCCCCGGAACCGGAGCCAGTCCCGGAGCCCGAACCCGCCCCCGTGGCCGTACCGCCGGCACTCGTCGCTCACGCCCGGAAAGTCGCCGACGACTACCGCGCCCGCACCGGCTACCCGATCGACGCCGACACCCTGCGCGCTCGCCTCGGCGTCCCGCCCCTGATGGCCAACGCCATCGCCGCCCAGCTCGCCTGAAGGGACACCGCCCCATGGCCGCTCGCGACCACTTCCACTCCGTGATGCGGATCGGTCCGGTGCAGATCGGCACTCACCGCGACCGCCACGGCCGCACCAAGTACGCCGCAGTGTGTACGGCCGACGGCTGCGGCTGGTCCGCCGAGTACTCCAGCTCCTCGGCCGCCCAGCTGGCCGCCCGTACCCACCGCTGCAAGCCCCGCTGACCCGAAGGAGATCTCCGTCATGGACGTCCCGCTCTGGCTCGCCCTGATCGTCGTCGGCGGCCTCGGCATCAAGCTCATCCGCCCGCCCTGGTGGCTCGTCGCCGTGATCCTCCTCGGCGGCTACCTCCTCGCCGACAGCGTCCTCGCCCCGCTCATCGACCACACGATCAACAAGTAGGGAGAATCGTCATGTTCCAGCCGCGCATCCCGGTCAACCCGCTTCCGACCGGCCTCGTCACCCCGCTCTTCCAGCCGACCGTCACCGCCGACATCGCGCCCCACCACACCGACCACGCGGCGGTCTGCACCCACCACCACGCCCCGGCCTCTGCTCCGGTCTCGGCGCCGTCCTCCGCCGTGCGCCTCACCCCGGCCGGTCTGGCTGTCGTTGTCGCCGGCGGCGCGGGTGCCGTCCTGGTCGTCGGCACGGTCCTGGTCTCCATGCTGCTCGCCGTCGCCGTCAGCGCCGTCTCGGTCGCCGTGTGCGCCGTCGTCCTGCGCTCGCTCCTCAACGGCCAGCGCCGACAGGGCTAGTCGTCGAACTCGAAGCCCGATGCCTCTGCACGGGCAATGATGTCGCGGACTGCCTCAGGGCTCGTGATGACGGATCCAAGGGCCACCTTGAGTCGTGTGAGGTCGCTCGGACTTCCGACCGCGCAGAACATGCCGGCCTCGCTGTCGAAGTCGAGGTCTTCGGCAATGTGGGGCCAGGCGAACTGCACGAGACCTTCCCAGAAGTACCCGTTCGGCTCGTGTCCGGCGGCAGCTACGGCGTCATCGGCAGCCAAGCCGCCGGCGTTCAAGGTCAGCGAGTGCTCGCCGTCGAAGTCATGCAGGTTGATCGTCACGGCGTGATCGTCTCACCGCCCCCTGACAAGGCCGCCCCATCTCTCGGAGCGCCCGTCCAGTCCCCCCTCGCCGGTCCGGTGGGCCATTCCAGTCACCGCACTAGCCGGCCTCCGGGCGGCTCAACCGCCAAGTCTCCGCCGCCCGGAAGCCCCGCTCCTACCCAGTTCGCAGAACCAGAAGGAAGCACTCCATGATGACCGTCCCAGCCGCCTCGTCGGCGGGATTCGACACCGCCACCCTGGGCGACATGCTCCGGGTGGCCGGGTCCCCCGGCTTCGACCGCTGGAAGGAGCAGATCCACCGCACCGGCGGCTGCTCCCACCCCATCCATCTCCAGGGCTGGACCCTCACCCGGGACAAGGCCACCGGCGAGACCCTCCACCGGTACTCCACCGACACCGAGCCGGGCGCCCGGCTCCGGATCGCCTGCGGCAACCGCCGGGCCTCCCGTTGCCCCGCCTGCGCGTGGACGTACGCGGGCGACACGTACCACCTCATCCGCGCCGGCCTCGCCGGAGACGGCCGCCGGGACATCCCCGCCGCCGTCCGCGAGCACCCCCGCGTCTTCCTCACTCTCACCGCCCCGTCCTTCGGACCGGTCCACAACCGCCCCGGCACCCGGCCCTGCCGCTGCGGCGTCCGCCACGCCGAGGACGACGCCGACCTCGGCACGCCGCTCGACCCCGAGTCGTACGACTACGCCGCCGCCGTCCTCTTCAACAACCACGCCGGGCAGCTCTGGCAGAGGTTCACGAATCGACTCCGTCGGGAGATCGCCGCCGCGGCCGGCCTCTCGCAGCGGGAGCTGAAGGCAGTTGCCCGGATCTCGTACGGGAAGGTCGCCGAGTTCCAGAAGCGGGGCGCCGTCCACTTCCACGCCGTCATCCGCATCGACGGCCCGGACGGTCCCGACTCCCCGCCGCCGTCGTGGGCGACCACCGAACGCCTCACCGACGCCATCCGCGCCGCCGCCACCCACGCGTACACGACCGTCACCGTCACCGCCGCCGGCGACCAGCCGTTACGCCGCCTTTGTTGGGGCACCCAGCTCGACATCCGGCCCGTCAAAGCCTTCGGTGACGGCTCCGACATCACCGAACAGGCCGTCGCCTCCTACATCGCCAAGTACGCCACCAAAGCTGCGGAGACCACCGGCAGCCTCGACCGTCGCGTCGGCAACCGTGAGGCCCTGGCCTTCCTCGGCGTCCCCGACCACACCCGCCGCCTCGTCGAAGCCTGCTTCGACCTCGATCCGCTCTACCCGGACCGCCGCCTTCTCGCCTGGGCCCACATGCTCGGCTTCCGCGGCCACTTCTCCACCAAGTCCCGGCAGTACTCGACCACCCTGGGCGAGCTCCGCCAGACCCGCGCCGACTACCGCGCCGCCCAGGAGCGCACCGCGCGCGGCCTCGACGACATCGAGCCGGACACCGTCCTCGTCCTCGCCTCTTGGTCCTACGTCGGACAGGGTCACTCCCCCGGTGAGGCCGCCCTCGCCGCCTCCATCGCCCGGGACATCCAGCTCAACCGTGACACCGCCCGCGAGGCACTACGTGACCAACTCGCCCTGGAAGGAGTAACCGCATGACCGACCGACTGCTGACCGTAGGCCAGGCCGCCGAACTCCTCGGCACCACTGAAAGGTTTCCGCGTCGGCTCATCGCCGAGCGCCGGATCGTCTTCGTCAAGGTGGGACGGCATGTCCGCATTCCTGAGCGGGCCTTGGAGGAATTCGTCGTCGCACACACCGTCCAGCCGATGACCACTCATCGCCGATTCGCGGCGGTGGCCTGATGGCGAACAGCAAAGGCAAGCGTCGCCGCTTCGGTGCAGTGCGGAAGCTGCCCTCAGGGCGTTTCCAGGCTCGGTATCAGGGGCCGGACGGGATGACGCGATCGGCCCCCGAGACGTTCGCCTCGCAGACTGATGCCGATCGGTGGCTCGTCCGCAAGGAAGCGGAGATCATCGACGGCAAGTGGAAGAACCCGGACGACAAGGTTCTGTTCGGGATCTACGCCGCCGCCTGGTTCAAGGAACGCGACTACGCGGCCACCACCCGCGAACGCAACGGCAGCGCGCTGCGCCTCCACATCCTGCCGACCTTCGCGGACGTGGTCCTGAGTGAGATCACCACACCCCAGATCCGTCGTTGGCGTGCCGGCCTCTTGGACGCGGGTGTCGGTGAGCCGACGGTCGCCAAGGCGTACCAGATCCTCCGAGCCATCATGAACACCGCGGTCGACGACGAGCTGATCCAGCGCAATCCCTGCCGTATCAAGGGAGCCGGCGCCGCCAAGACGGCCGAGCGGCCGTTCCTCGACGTCAGCGAAGTCTTCCAGCTCGCCGACGCCGTCCCGGCGCGCTTCCGGATGTTCATCCTGCTGGCAGCCTTCACCGGTCTCCGCTTCGGGGAGCTCGCCGCGCTCCAGCGCCATGACGTCGACCTCGACCGTCGAACCGTCGCCGTACGACGTTCTCTGGCCGAGACCCGTACTGACGGCATCATGGTCAAGACGCCCAAGAGTGCGGCCGGTGTGCGGACCGTCGCCTTCCCGGCCTCGCTGGCGGAGAGTCTGGCCACTCATCTCGCCGTCTACGCCGAGCCGGGTCGGACCGGGCTGGTCTTCACCGGAGCCCGCGGCGGGCAGCTGCGCCGGAACAACTTTCGCCGACTGTGGCTGCGGGCCCTGAAGACCACCGGCCTCCGCGACGTCCATTTCCACGATCTGCGCCACACCGGGAACACCCTCGCCGCGACCGGCGGCGCCACGACGCGTGAGCTGATGCAGCGGATGGGGCACTCGTCGGTGCGGGCCGCGCTGGTCTATCAGCACCTGGTGAACGGGCGTGACCACGCCATCGCCGCCCACGTCGACGAGCAGATCAGGAAGGTCCGGCCGGGCGAGTCCGGCGGCTCATCTGGCACGTAACTGGCACGGCGCCCCTCCCCCGGCTTCCCGGCCGGGGAACAAACAAGGCCCAAGTTCCCGGTTCAGTACCGGTGACCTGGGCCTTTTCCTATCTACCTACTGGTGGGCGCGGACGGTTTCGAACCGCCGACATCTGCTTTGTAAGAGCAGCGCTCTACCCCTGAGCTACGCACCCGTGGATGAGGCAACAGCGTACATGTCCCACGGCCCCCGGTCACAAACGGTATCCGGCCTCGTGGGAGGGGGTCGGGGGTACGGGGGATATCCCCACCCTTCGTACGGTGGTCCGCCCCGTTCTGGTGGGGCGGAGGGCGGTCGTACGGTGAGGTGCGCGCCGTGCGAGGCGGTCGTCGCTCGACCCCGGGGGGAAAGATCATCGTGGCAGTCCGTACCCGTATCCATGCCCGTACCCGTGCTCTCGTCGTGTCCGGGGGTGGCGCGGTCATGGTGCTCGCGCTGGCCGGTTGTGCCGGTACGGATGTGAGCGAGGCACCTGCCGAGCACAAGTCGTTCGCGTTGAGCGGGAAGACGCTGACCATCGATACCCGGTCGTCGTCGCTGGAGCTCGTACCGGCCGATGTGCGCGAGGTCGAGGTCACGCGGCGGGTCGACGGCTGGGCGGTGCTCGGGAGCGGGCCCGATCCGAAGTGGGAGATGCGGGACGACACCTTGTCGCTCCGGGTGAAGTGCGAGGCCCTGATCAGCGACTGTGCGGCGGAGTACCGGGTGAAGGTGCCGCGCGGGGTGGCGGTGGTCGTCGAGGGGGACAACGGAGAGATCGCCGCCTCCGGCTTCCGTACGCCGCTCACGCTCCGCGCCGACAACGGCAGGGTCTCCGTCCGGGACTCCACCGGGCCGCTCGACCTGTCCAGCGACAACGGTGAGATCGTCACCGATCGGGTGTCGGCCGGGTCCGTGGCGGCGCGGAGCAACAACGGCAGCATCCGGCTGCGCTTCACCAGCGCTCCGGACCGGGTGGAGGCCGTGAGCGACAACGGCTCGATCACCATCGACCTGCCGCCCGGTTCCACGAAGTACGCGGTGGACGCCGTCACCCGCAACGGGCACGCCTCGGTGGACGTACCGCAGGTCGCGGCGGGCGCGGGCAGCGGCCATGTGGTGAAGGTTCGCAGCGACAACGGCCAAGTCAGGGTCCGAAACGCGAACTAACCGGCACGTGTGTTCGTCTTTACCGGGTGGGAGAATGTACCGGGCAGGGGCGAGCAGCACGGGAGAGGGATGTGAGGGCGACAGACGCGCGGCCGCGGAGGAGAGCGGGCGGGGGCTCCGCAGTCGGCGATGTCCTCACGCTGGTGCTGTTGCCGGTGCCGCTGCTGGTCGCCGCGTTGCCCGCGGCCTTCGCCGGTGGCGGTACGAGGCGCTGGTTCGGCGGGCGCGGAGAGAGTCA
Source organism: Streptomyces sp. NPDC015144 (assembly GCF_043079735.1). NCBI lineage: Bacteria > Bacillati > Actinomycetota > Actinomycetes > Kitasatosporales > Streptomycetaceae > Streptomyces > Streptomyces sp. NPDC015144. The sequence continues at coordinate 113,407 of NZ_JBIBUU010000004.1, forward strand.
GCGCGCCGAGGCGCAGGCCGCGAAGGACGCGGCCGCCGAGGCCTTCTACGAGCTGGACACCGCCCAGCGCGACCTGAGGATCTCGATCGAGACGATCACCGCGGTGGACGGTTCCCCCGCCGCGCGCCGGGCCGTGGACGGCTTCGCCGCCCTGGGCCGGCGGATCGACGAGGCCAGCAACACGTACATCACCGCAGTCGACGCCCACGATCTGGACCGGGACGACCTGGAGTCCTCGGTCGCCGCCCGCGCGCGGGCCGAGCTGACCGGGGCCAAGGACGAGCTGGTCCGGGTCAAGGCCGAGCTGGACCGGTTCGCGCAGGGGCTCGGGCCGCTGCTGGGCAGTGCGGAGACGCAGCTCGCCCGGCTCGCGCCCGCCGTGGAGCGGGCCCGGCAGGCGTTGCTCGGCGCCAGCAACGCGCTCGACGCGGCGCGCGCGTCGGGGCTCCGGGCGGACGACCTCGCCGCCCGGCTGGCGGCCCTCGCCCCCGAGCTGACCAGGCTCAACGAGGGCGCCGGACGGCACGGCGTCCCGGAGACCCTCCAGCGGGCCGACCGGGTGCTGCGCGATGCCGAGGCGGTACGGGCCGAGGCGGAGAAGCTGCCCGAGCGGGCCGCCGAGATCGACCACCGCCTGGTGTCGCTGCGTACCCGTGCCGAGGCGCTGACGACCCGGGCGGGCTCGGTGGATCCAGTGCTGAGCGAGTTGCGGAGGCGTTTCTCGGCCGCGTGCTGGCAGGACCTCCAGCGCGTTCCGGAGCAGGCGGCGGTCAATGTGCGGCAGGCCGAGGACAAGTTGAAGGAAGCCGCCGAGGCGCGGGACGAACAGCGGTGGGCGGACGCCACCTCCCGGCTGAGCACGGTCCGCGCCCTGCTGAACGCCACGGACGAGGCGGTGTCGGCGGCCGGTGACCGGCTGCGGCAGTTGGACGCGGTGGCCAAGGACCCGCAGCAGGAGATCGAGCGGACCCGGTTCGCGGTCCGGGACGCCCAGCGGCTGGCGATGGACGGCCGCAGTACGCCCGATCCGCGCCACGCCCGTCCGCTGGACGAAGCGGTGGCCCGGCTGGACCGCGCCGTCGCCACGCTCGACGGGCGGCATCCCGACTACTGGCACTTCCTGACCGAGACGGAAGCGGTGCGGCAGACGGCCGCGCGGGTGGTCTCCGGGATCCGCGAGGAGCGCGGGGCGGGCCGGGGCTGAGCCCGTCCTGCCATCGCCACCGCCGGGCCGCGTCGTCGCACGGAATCGCGGAGCGGGGCCACCGACCACCGGACAGGGCCATGGAGCGGCCGCCCTGCGGCGTCGTGGAGCGGTTGGCTCACGGTGTCGCGGAGTGGTCGCCCTGTGGCGTTGTGGCGTCGCCGAGTGGTGGCCCTGCGGCTTCGCGGAGTGGTTGCCCTGCGGCCTTGCCGGGCGGGATCTCCGTTCCCGCATGGTCCGGACGCCTCCGCCGGCCTCCGCTCCGCCGCCGGGCGGACCGGCATCTGCGGACCGACACCGGCACCGGTCGCCCGCCGTACCAGCCTCTGAACCGCCGATGCCGGCCCTCCGTCACGGCGCCCGGCCACCGCTAACCTGAGGGCATGCCTCGATACGAATTCCGCTGCCGCTCCTGCGGGGACACATTCGAACTGAGCCGTCCGATGGCCCAGTCCTCCGACCCGGCCTCCTGCCCCGCCGGGCACACCGACACCGTGAAGCTGCTCTCCACCGTCGCCGTCGGCGGCTCGTCGTCGGGCAGGTCGGCGCCCGCCGCCCCGTCGGGCGGGGGCGGCGGGGGCTGCTGCGGTGGCGGCTGCTGCGGCTGACCGGCCACCACAGCCACCCCAGCCACCGAAGCAACCAGAGCGACCCCAGCCGCCCCAGCATCCCGGAACCACCGACAGGGCCCGGGCTCGCGCTACCGCTTGCGGGAGAGGGTCAGGCCGTCGGACACGGTGAGCATCACGCTGTCCATCCGCGGGTCGGCGGCCACGTGGTCGTTGAATTCCTTGATCGCCGCCGCCCCGCCGGTCGCCTCCGGGTCGGTGACCCGGCCGTGGAAGAGCACGTTGTCCGAGACGATCAGGCCGCCCGGCCGCATCCGGGGAACCAACTCCTCCCAGTACGGGATGTAGTTGCCCTTGTCCGCGTCCAGGTAGGCGAGGTCGATGTGCGGCTCGGCCGGCATCGCCCGCAGGGTGTCGAGCGCGGGGGCGATGCGGAGGTCGATCCGGTCCGCGACGCCCGCCTTCTCCCACGCCTCCCGGCCGTACGCGGTCCACTCCTCCGAGACGTCGCAGGCGATCAGCCGACCGTCGGCGGGCAGCGCCCGCGCCATCGACAGCGCGGAGAAGCCGGTGAACGTCCCGACCTCCACGACGTGCCGGGCGCCGGTCAGCCGGACGAGGAAGCCGAGCAGCGGCCCCTGCTCCTCGGCCGACTGCATCCCGGCGTGCTCGGGGAACCGGGCGTACGTGGTCTCCACCAACGCGCGCTGGACCTCGTCGAGGGGCGGGTTGTGCGCGAGCATGTACGCGTACAGCTCGTCCGTGATCTTCGTTTCGTTGCCCTTGGTCATGACGGTGCTCCTGGTGCGTCGAGCGGCCGGGCGTGGTCACGTCCGGCATCGGGACGATCTTTCCATCGTGGAGTGCCCGTACGACGGGACCAGGCCGCTCGCCCCACCGCGGGGTGTCCGTACGACGGAGTCAGGACGTCCTTTCCACCGGTCGGTGGGTCTCAGTCCGGTCTTCCCGCGCGGGCCGCCCGGAGGAAGGAGCGGAGGATCTCCTCGCCCGCCGCGACGCCCCGTGCCGCCGTCACCTCGGTGTGCGGGGCGCTCCAGTCCGCCTCGGCCAGTTCGCCGTGGTCCGGGCGCCAGGCGCGGTCGGCGGCGAGCAGCAGGTCGGCGTCGAGGAGGCTGTCGCCGGCGGCGAGGGTGAGTGCGGCGCCGGTGCGCCGGGCGATCTCCTTCATGGCCGCGCTCTTGGTGAGCGGACCGGGTACGGCGTAGATCTTGCGGCCCTGGAGGGAGACCGTCCAGCCCCGCGTGGACGCCCAGGCGCCCAGCTCATCGGCCCAGCCCTCGGGCAGCAGCGCGCGCTCCACGACGAGGTAGGCGAAGAGGTCCTCGGCGACCCGTTCCTTGAGCAGCCAGGCCGGATCCGCCGAGGCCAGCAGATGGGCGCGGACCTCCGCGAGGGGGGCGCACTCCTCGGCGATCCTCCGGGTCACCCGCCGCTGCCAGTCGGCGTCGGACTCGCCGTCGACGAGGATGTGCCCCCCGTTGGCGCAGATCGCGAAGCGCGGGGCGGGGCCGGGCAGTCGGACACGCCGGTACTGCTCGCGGGTCCGGGTGGTCGTGGGGACGAAGACGGTGGTGCGGGACAGTTCGTCGAGGAGGGTCGCGGCCGTCTCCGTCAGGTAGGAGAGCGGCTTGTGGTCGTACGTCTCCACACAGAGCAGCCGGGGGGTCTCGGCGTCCGGCCCGGTGAGCCGGAGGGCCGCGGCGGAGTAGATCAGGGTGCGGTCGAGATCGCTGGCGACGAGGGTCACGGGAGCGTCGGTACCGCCCGACGCCCCGGCACCGGCCCATGCCTCAGGACCGGTAAGCGCCTCCGAGCTGGTAAACCCCTCAGGACCGGTGAGCGCCTCGGAGCTGGCAAGCGCCTCAGGACCGGCAAGCACCTCAGGACCGGTACGCACCTCGGCGCCGGCCGATGCCTCGGAACCGGTAGGCGTCCCGGCACCGGTAGGCACCCCGGAACCGGCCGCCGCGAAGGGACCGGCGGCGGGAGTCTCGGACGAGCCGGTCACTTCGCGTCCACCGCCCGGCCGTCCGCGCCCGTCGCGCCCCGGGTGTACTTCGGGTGGATCAGGCCGACGCAGCTGTACGGGAGGCCGTCGGTCTCCTCCACCGGAACGCCCCGCTGCTCGGCCAGCAGGCGGATGTGGTCGAGGTCGGCGCCCGCGCCGCGCCGGGTGAGGATCTTCCAGGGGACCCGGCGCAGCAGCACCCGGGTGGTCTCGCCGACGCCCGGCTTGACCAGGTTCACGTCGTGGATGCCGTACTCCTCGCTGATCCGCTCCACCGCGGCCCAGCCCTCCCAGGTGGGGGCCCGGTCGGCCGCGAGCAGGTCCTTGGCCTCGGCGTCCACCGCGTCGGCGACCTCGTCGAAATGCGCGGCGACCGTGTCGAGGAAGAGGGCGGACACGTCGCCGTCCGCCAGCTCCCGGTAGAACTTCGCACCGTGGAAGTCCTCGGGGCCGACCAGGTCGGCACGGAGCACGGTCCGCGAGATCAGCCCGGAGACGGTGGAGTTGAGGCAGGCGGACGGGATGAGGAAGTCCTCGCGGGTGCCGTAGGTGCGGACGCAGCCGCCGGGGTCGGCCAGTACCGCGATCTCCGGGTCGAATCCTTCGAACTCGGCGAGTGCCGCGGAGAGTTCGCGGGTGATCGCGCCCTTGCCGGTCCAGCCGTCCACGAAGACGACGTCGGCCGGGTCGTGGTGGGCGGCCAGCCAGCGCAGGGCGTTGGCGTCGATGCCCCGGCCCCGCACGATGGAGACGGCGTAGTGGGGCAGCTCGACGCCGTGCCGGTGCAGGGCCCAGCGGCGCATCAGCACACCGACGGGGGTACCGGCCCGGGCCAGCGAGGCCAGGACCGGGCGGGGGCCGCGCTCGGCGAGGACCGTCTCGGTGACGGTGCCGACGGCACGCGCGATCCGGGCGGCCGACAGCTTCAGCGCCGACCGGAACAGCTCCTGGTACTCGGCGGAGGGCTGGTACTCGACGGGCAGCGATTCGGCGTAGTGCGCGCCGCCGCTCTGTATCGCCTCCTCGCGCTCCTCGGTGGGCGCCTCCAGCTCGGTCTCCGAGAGGTCCTGGAGCAGCCAGCCGACCTCGTCCGGCGCGTAGGAGGAGAAGTCGGGGCCGCGGAGGGGCTCGGGCAGCATGGAGGTTTCCTGCCGTTCGGGGGCGTGCGTGCGGGGGCCCGGGACGTACGAGGGGACGACCGCGAGCAGTACGTGTCCGGTGTGCGCGGCGAGCTGTTCCAACAGGCCGCCGGGCGCGTGGAGTTCGGGGGTGTCGGCGACGGAGTCGACAGCGAGCAGCACGGCGTCGAATCCGGCGCCCGCGACGTTGTACGCGTACCGGTCGCCGGGTCCGTCGTCCGGGTCGTCGTGGGCCGGGAAGACCAGTCGGGTCCGTATCGCGTAGCCCGGGTCGTCCACGGCGAGGACGGGGGAACGCGTGGTGGTGGAGTACCGCACCTCGGCGTCGGTGAGCCGCTCCAGGGCCGTGCCCAGGCGCAGCGGGGCGTACATCAGCTCCTCGAAGCCGAGGACCAGGATGCGCCGGGCGTCGCCGAGCTGTTCGGCGACGCGGGCGGCCATGGCGGGGAGGGCCGCTTCCAGGGCTGCCCGGTGGGCGGGGGTGAAGCCGTGCCGGCCGCCGTCGGGCACCCCGGCGGGCCACTGGAGGTCCACCCGGGTGCAGGGGCGGGGGGCGGGGACGCGGGGCTGTTCCAGGGGTGCGGGCTCGTGCGCGGCGACCAGGGCCCGGCCCTTCTCCAGGACGCCTTCCGGGAGGGTGACGGTGCCGGAGCCGTACGCCACCAGGTCGACCCGGGCGCCGATCTCCTCGGCGAACCGGGCCAGTCTGTCCCGGTCGGCCGGGGAGCGCATGTCCATCAGGGCGACGATGACGTAGTGGTCGCGCGGGTACCGCTGGTGCAGGTCGCGGACGGTGTTGAGGACGGTGTTGCCGGTGGAGAACTCGTCGTCGACCAGGACCAGGGGTGCGCCGGGGGCGCCCCGTTCTCCGTCCGCCCCGCCGCGGTCGCCCGCCAGCAGCTCCGGGTCCTCCGGGAGCAGCAGGTGCGAGGTGGCGTGCGAGTGGGACTCCTCGAAGCCGCCCGCCCGTGCCACGCCCGCCACGGGGCGGCGGGTCGAGTGGAGGTACGGCGCCTCGCCCAGCCCGTCGGCGACCGCGTGGCCCAGGGCGGTGGCGGTCTCCGCGTAGCCGAGCACGACGGCCCGGCCCGCGGCGGCCGGGCCGAGGAGTTCGCGCACCCGCCGGCCCAGCTCGAATCCGGTGCCGTAGACCACGGAGGGCTTCTGCGGTACGTGCTTGCCGAGCACGTTCGACACCAGCAGGTGGGCGCGCCGGGGGTTGCGGCGCAGGGCGAGGCCGAGCAGTTCGCGCAGTTCGCCGTCGCCCTCGGGCCTGCCGTCGCCGACGAGCTCCACGCCCAGCCGCTCCGTCACCCAGCTGCCCGACCACACCACGTCCGCCGCTCCCTTCACCGCTCCGTCCTCGTTGCCCTTCTCCGCCTGCCGCTCCTCCTCCTCCGGCGACCGCTCCGCGTTCACTCCGGGACGCTCGCGGACAGCAGGTCGACGAAGCCGACGTCCGGCCCGGCGACCCCGAAGGCCTCCGCGCGCAGGAGGGTCCGCTCGGCCCAGGCGCGGTGCGGCTTCACCTCGTTCATCTTGTTCGTGTACGCGGAGCGCAGGACACCGCCGCCGCCGCGTTCGGGGCGCAGGATGTCCTCCGCGTCGCTGAACTCCTCGTGGCTGACCACGGACAGGGCGTGCACGGGGGCCACGTGGGAGGGGTGGATGCAGGTCTTGCCGAGCAGGCCGTTGGCCCGGTCGAGCTCGACCTCGCGCAGCAGGCCGTCCAGGTCGTGTTCGATCAGCGTGGCGCGCAGGTCCTCGGCCCGGCCCTCCAGGAACGGGCTCTGGCGGAGCTGGGGCTTGAACATCCGTTCCTGGAGCCGGAAGTACTCCCACACCGGGCCGGTGATGGTGAATCCGGTGCCGTCCGCCCGGCCCAGCACATTGACCACGTCGGCGATGACGGCTCCGACGATCCGCACGTCGTACGCGGTCATGTCGGGCGTCCTGCGCAGCCCGTACGCCGAGCAGAAGTCGGTGACGCCGAGCCGGAGCGCGAGCACCCGGTCCCGGTAGGCGTCGACGGTGCGGGCGATGCCGTGGAGCGCGGCCTCCCGGGTCTCCAGGTGGAGCAGCTCGGGAGATTCGAGCACGGGCATGGCGAACAGGCGCCGGCCGCTGGCCTTCTCGGCCTCGGCGAGCGCCTCCATGAAGGGGACGCCACGCTCCTCGGTGAACTTCGGAAGTACAAAACCGGACAACATCCGGGCGGTGACGCCGAGCCGGCGCACCAGGTCGCCGATCTGGCCGGGCTCGCGGACCCGGATGAAGAGCAGCGGCACCTCGGCGCCGCGGACGTCGAGGTCGGCGAACTGCCTGACCAGATTCTCCTCGGCGCCGGTGACCTCGGAGTCGTCTATGGAATCCTCCAGGCAGAGCACCATCGAGACGACGCCGCGGCCGGCCTGCTTGACGATGTCGTCAGCGAGCTTCGGCCGGGTGGCGGGGCTGTACAGGGTCGCCCCCAGGGCGGCCGAGAGGAGCCGGGCCGGTGCGTCCGGACCGAATGCGCACGGCTCCCGGAAGAACAGCCGCTCCCGCACAGCGGGTGCGATATGCCCGAAATGACGCATGTAACTCCCCCGAACCGACCGATCGACCAACGAATGCGTGGCCGGTAATAGTACGTATGGGCGAGTGTCAAGAGTTCCCCCCATGCATGAACTGCGGGTAACTCGACCATTTCCCGATGGGTCGAAGCGTGCCGGAACGGGCAGTTCCGAGAGATCGTCGGGAGACTCGGTACGACCCCCGCGTTGTCCGCGCGGGCAGCCAGCAGGCAGGATGACGGGCATGACGCACGCGATGGTGAAAGGCTCGAACGTCCCTCTGGACACCCTGGCCGTACGGGCCGTGCTGCGCTGGTCCCCGGGCACCGGAGTGCCGGACGTGGACGTCTCGGCCCTGCTGATCGGCCCCGGCGGCCGCGTGCGCTCGGACGAGGACTTCGTCTTCTACAACCAGCCCCGCCATCCCTCCGGCCTGGTGCGGCACCTGCCGAAGCGGAGCGTCCCCGAGGGGCTGACGGACACCGTCGAGGCGGATCTGGGCGGGCTGGACCGCTCGGTCGAGCAGGTGGTCGTCGCCGCCTCCTCGGACGGCGCCACCTTCGCCCAGGTGCACGACCTCCGCATCCTGCTGTACGACGCGACGGTGCCCGGCGGGGAGCCGCTGGCGGTCTTCGACGTACAGCCGGAGACCGGCGAGGAGACGGCCATCATCTGCGGCGAGCTCTACCGGCGCGGCGATGGCTGGAAATTCCGCGCGGTGGCGCAGGGCTACCCGACCGGGCTGGTCGGTCTGGCGACCGATTTCGGCATCTCGGTCGACGAGGCGGCACCCGAGCCCGACCCGGTGCCGGCGCAGACCTCTCCCGCGCCGGTTCCGGCACCCGCCGCACCGCCCGCGCCCGACTTCCCGCCGGCCGCGCCGACGGGGCCCGACGCGCAGGCCACGATCCAGCACCGGCAGCCCGCGTACGGCTACCCCCAGCCCGCCCCCGCCCAGCCCGCGTACGGCTACCCGCAGCCGGTCGCCGCTCCGCCCGCCTACGGCTACCCGCAGCCCGCGGCGGCCGCGGCCCCCGCCCCGGACCCGAACTTCACCCTGCCGCCGATGGGCCCGCAGTTCGTACGGTCCTGAGAAGGCGTCCCGGGGAGGCGCCCCGGGAGGCGCCCCGAAGACCGCCGCCCCGAGGACGGTCGTGCGACCCCCGGGGCGGTCGTACGGCCCCGGGGCCGAGCGCGCGTCAGGTCTTCGACTTGTAGCCCCGGCCCCACTGCATGCCGTAGCCGTACATCCGGTCCAGCTCCGACTGGAACCCGTAGACGAACTTCACCTCGCGCCGCACGATCAGGTCGTCCTTGACGTTCTCCATCGTGAACACGGCGCAGGAGCGGGCCTCCGGGGCGTGCTCGTCGAGCTCGATCTCGATGCTGGGCCCGTTGCCCGGGTAGAGCGTCACCTTGGCGTGCGTCCGGTCGAAGGCGGGCGTCTGGTCGTAGATGTAGACGAAGAAGAGCAGCCGTTTGAACTGCTCCCGCTGGTCGATATTGACGTAGAGCGTCTCGCCCGAGGGCGCGCCGAAGCGGTCGTCCCCGCTGAGCCGGATGTACGGCGGGCTGTTCAGGTCGCCCAGGAGGTTGCCGAGCGGCTGGACGACGCCCCGGGTCCCGTCCTTCAGCTCGTACATGGCCCCGAGGTCCAGGTCGACGTTGACCATGCCCTGGGTGTGCGCCTGCACCGCTTCGGGCTTGAAGAACTCCATCGGGCGCAGCAGCCGGCCGCTCTGCCGCGACCGGCCCCTTATGTCCGAGGTGCGCATCTGCCAGGACAGGTTGACCCGCAGATTGCCGCTCAGCGCGCCCTGTTTGCCGAGCGAGACCGTGTGCTGCCGCTTGGTGAGCACGATGGAGCTCGTCAGCGCGTTGCTCGACTCGAACTGCGCCCGGCGCGGCCACAGGTTGTCCCAGAACGCCATCCCCAACCCCTATGTGTAGAAACTCTCCCGTTCCCGGGCCCGGGAACGCCCCGGATCCGGCCCGGGACGCCCTCAGCACTGCGGGGCGGCCGCGGGGCCGGGGCCGGATGTCTCCGGAGAACCCTGCCTCACGGACCGCCCCGCAGAAGAGCGTTCCTCAATCCCTACCGGGTCACACCCCGGACGGGACTTCCGCCTTGGAACCGGCGTCGTCCCCGCCCCCCTCGGCCTCCAGCCGCTTGTTGCGCCGGACCGAGGACCAGAAGGACAGACCGATCAGGATGACACCGACGGAGCCGGTGATGAGCTCGTTGATCTGGTACTGGATGGTGACGAGCAGGATCGCGGCCAGCGCGCCGATGGCGTAGTGGGCGCCGTGCTCCAGGTAGACGTAGTCGTCGAGGGTGCCCTGGCGGACCAGGTAGACCGTGAGCGACCGGACGTACATGGCGCCGATGCCGAGGCCGAGCGCCATGAGCACGATCTCGTTGGTGATGGCGAAGGCGCCGATGACACCGTCGAACGAGAAGGAGGCGTCGAGCACCTCCAGGTAGAGGAACATGAAGAACGCGGCCTTGCCGGCCAGCGCGACCGCGGAAACCTTCTTGCCGCTCCGTGCGGCCTCCTCCTCGGCCTCGTGCTCGCGCTCTTCCTCCTCCTCCAGGCGGTTCTCGAAGAAGCCGGAGAGGCCGCCGACGATGAGGTACGTGATCAGACCGGCGACTCCGGCGAGCAGGACCGTCTCCGTCTTGTCCGCGTGGCCGCCGCCGTGCTGGTGCGCGTTGCCCGCGACGGTCAGGGCCGCGACGAGCAGCACGATCAGCGCGATGCAGACCGACAGCATGTCGACCTTGCCGAGCTTGGCGAGCGGACGCTCGATCCAGCGCAGCCACTGGATGTCACGGTCCTCGAAAATGAAGTCGAGGAAGATCATCAGAAGGAACATGCCACCGAACGCGGCGATCGCCGGGTGGGCGTCGGTGACGAGTTCCTGATAGCGCTCGGGCTGGTTGAAGGAAAGATCGACCGCCTCGATCGGACCGATCTTGGCGGTGATGGCCACGATCACGACAGGGAAGACCAGTCGCATACCGAAGACCGCGATGAGCACACCGATCGTGAGGAAGATCTTCTGCCAGAAGGCATTCATCTTCTTCAGGATTCCGGCGTTGACCACCGCGTTGTCGAAGGACAGCGAGATCTCCAGAACGGAGAGGATCGCTACCACCCCGAAGGCCTGCCACCCCCCGTAGAACACAGCTGCGACCAGGCCGAGCGCGGTAACCGCGAACGACCAGCCAAAGGTTTTCAGAAGCACTGGCTACCCCATCGTGTAAGTAACGGGTCTCCCCCGCGCCGTACGCGGCTTTACGAAACGTTGACCCCGAAGTCTAGAGCGATACCGCGAAGGCCGGACGCGTACCCCTGACCTACCGCACGGAACTTCCACTCGCCGTTGTACCGATAGAGCTCGCCGAAGATCATCGCCGTTTCCGTCGAGGCGTCCTCGGTGAGGTCGTACCGCGCGAGTTCCTGACCGTCCGCCTGGTTGACCACACGGATGAAGGCATTGCTGACCTGACCGAAGGTCTGCCCCCGACTGTCGGCCTCATGGATGGAGACCGGGAAAATGATCTTGTCGCAGTGCGCCGGGACCTGGTCGAGATGGACGATCACCGACTCGTCGTCGCCGTCGCCCTCCCCGGTGAGGTTGTCACCGGTGTGCTCGACGGAGCCGTCGGGGCTCGTGAGGTTGTTGTAGAACACGAACCACTCGTCGCCGAGGACCCGGCCCGAACGGCACAGCAGCGCGCTGGCGTCGAGGTCGAAGTCCGCGCCGGTGGTGGATCGCGCGTCCCAGCCGAGCCCGACCAGCACCTGGGTGAGGTTGGGTGCGGCCTTGGAGAGGGAGACGTTGCCTCCCTTGGCGAGTGTGACGCCCATGGTGTGTCCTCCCCGGATCGATGAACCGTCTGCCGGGCCCGCCGGAGCCGCACAGAGCCCCCGGGCCGCCTGTCGAGCACGTCCGGCGCCGCACGGAAGTGCGGCGCCGGACGGGTGGTGCGTACGGGGGCGACGCGGGCCGCTGCCCGGTCGTACCCATGGTCCTCCCGGCCGGTGGGGGCCGGAGGAATTCTGATCAGACGTTGACGCCGAAGTCCTGCGCGATGCCGCGCAGCCCCGAGGCGTACCCCTGACCGATGGCCCGGAACTTCCACTCCGTCCCGTGGCGGTACAGCTCGCCGAAGACCATGGCGGTCTCCGTGGAGGCGTCCTCGCTCAGGTCGTAACGGGCCAGCTCGCTGTTGTCGGCCTCGTTGACCACGCGGATGTACGCGTTGCGCACCTGGCCGAAGCTCTGCTGCCGGGACTCCGCCTCGTAGATCGAGACCGGGAAGACGATCTTGTCGACATCGGCCGGGACCGTGGCGAGGTTCACCTTGATGACCTCGTCGTCGCCCTCGCCCTCACCGGTGAGGTTGTCGCCGGTGTGCTCGACGGAGCCGTCGGGGCTCTTCAGGTTGTTGAAGAAGACGAAGTTCCCGTCGTTGCTGACCTTGCCCTGGTCGTTCGTCAGCAGGGCGCTGGCGTCCAGGTCGAAGTCACCACCGGTGGTGGTGCGGGCGTCCCAGCCGAGACCGACGACGACCGCCGTCAGGTTGGGCGCGGCCTTGGTCAGCGAGACGTTGCCGCCCTTGCTGAGGCTGACTCCCACGAGTCCTCCCATTGGTTTCCTTGGGGGCCGGCGGACCGCCGGCGCCTCCACTTGCGTTGGCATCCGATCAACGACTGGATCCTAGTGACCGGTTCCCGCCCGAGCAGCCTTTTCGCCGGGCCGGTCGGGGACCGTCCGGCTGGATCAGAGCGCTTCGAGGGCCTTGATGTAGTCGTTGAGGTCGCGCGCGTCCGGAAGACCGTTGACGACGGTCCAGCGCACCACGCCCTCCTTGTCGATGACGAAGGTGCCGCGCACCGCGCAGCCCTTCTCCTCGTCGAAGACGCCGTAGGCCCGCGAGGTCTCGCCGTGCGGCCAGAAGTCCGAGACCAGCGGGTACTCCAGTCCCTCCTGCTCGGCGAAGACGCGCAGGGTGTGGATGGAGTCGTTGGAGACGGCGAGCAGCTGGGTGTCGTCGTTCTCGAACTTCGGCAGCTCGTCGCGGAGCGCGCAGAGCTCACCCGTGCAGACGCCCGTGAAGGCGAACGGGTAGAAGAGCAGCACGACGTTCTTCTCGCCGCGGAAGTCGGACAGCCGCACGGTCCGGCCGTGGTTGTCCTTCAGCTCGAAATCCGGGGCCTTGGTGCCGACCTCGATCGCCATGGAAAGCGTCCCTTCGCTACGTTCACCGGGCTGGACCGTCCGGGTGGTCCCCACCCTACGCAGCCCCCGTGCCGGCCCGTACGGCGCCCGCGCGGGTCTCTTGGGATTCCTCCCGGCGCCCCGGGATGCCCGAAGGCCCCCGAACGGCTCATGTGCCGTTCGGGGGCCTTCGGGACGAACAAGGTGCCGGGGGTGCGCCTCAGCGCTTGGCCCGGGCCGACTTCGGCGTCGCCAGACGGCTGCCCGTCCAGTCCTTGCCCGCGTTGATGCTCTTGGTCTGGGCGAGACCGGCCGTCTGGGCGGCCTCGTTGATGTCGCTCGGCTCGACGTAACCGTCACGGCCGGTCTTCGGCGTCATCAGCCAGACCGTGCCGCCGTCCTCGATCAGACCAATGGCATCCACCAGCGCGTCCGTAAGGTCGCCGTCCTCGTCACGGAACCAGAGCAGGACGACGTCGGCGACGTCGTCGTAGTCCTCGTCGACGAGTTCCTGGCCGATTGTGGCCTCGATGGCTTCGCGGAGTTCCTGCTCGACGTCGTCGTCGTAGCCGATCTCCTGGACCACCTGTCCGGGCTCGAACCCCAGGCGTGCTGCCAGGCTCGTCTGCTCCTCCGCGTGGTCCGCGGTCGCGCTCACGGGTTGCCTCCTGATCATGTTTCGGAAAATGCTTCAGCCACGCGCGTGCGCGGGGCGTTGGCCGTAGTCCACACGGGAGTGGCGGATCGCGCAAGTACCCGGCGTCCGAGACCGCCTAAACGGTGACGTTCCCTGCCACGTCTCCGCACTGTCGGCAGATCCCCTCCGGGGGCCGGCGCTGCTTGTCCACACCCTTTACGACCTTCCACAGCTTATGCCGTATCGGTCCGCCATTCGGAGTCGAACATCCTTTGGGAACGCTTGGACGCCTTGGGCGTATGGTTGCGCTTTGGGCCGTACCATCCCCTCGCACCGGGCACGACGTCCCGCAACACGGCGGTTACCTCTCGGTAGAGATGACGTTTGCGCCCTCGCGGTACACGATGGTCACGGCGTACCAGCACGGCCCGTAGACACCACCGAACAGCGAAGGAACAGCGTGGCTTCCGGCTCCGATCGCAACCCGATCATCATTGGCGGCCTGCCGAGCCAGGTCCCGGACTTCGACCCCGAAGAGACCCAGGAGTGGCTCGACTCGCTCGATGCCGCAGTCGACGAGCGGGGCCGCGAGCGGGCTCGCTACCTGATGCTCCGGCTCATCGAGCGCGCGCGGGAGAAGCGCGTCGCCGTTCCGGAGATGCGCAGCACGGACTACGTGAACACGATCGCCACGAAGGACGAGCCGTTCTTCCCCGGCGACGAGGAGATCGAGCGCAAGGTCCTCAACGCGACCCGCTGGAACGCGGCCGTGATGGTGTCGCGCGCCCAGCGTCCGGGCATCGGCGTCGGCGGGCACATCGCCACCTTCGCCTCCTCGGCCTCGCTGTACGACGTGGGGTTCAACCACTTCTTCCGCGGCAAGGACGACGGTCTGGGCGGCGACCAGATCTTCTTCCAGGGCCACGCCTCCCCGGGCATCTACGCCCGCGCCTACCTGCTCGACCGGCTCAGCGAGGCGCAGCTCGACGGCTTCCGCCAGGAGAAGTCGAAGGCGCCCAACGGCCTGTCCAGCTATCCGCACCCGCGGCTGATGCCGGACTTCTGGGAGTTCCCGACCGTCTCGATGGGTCTCGGCCCGCTCGGCGCGATCTACCAGGCCCGGATGAACCGTTACATGGCGGCGCGCGGCATCGCCGACACCTCGCAGTCCCATGTGTGGGCCTACCTGGGCGACGGCGAGATGGACGAGCCGGAGTCGCTCGGCCAGCTCTCCCTCGCCGCCCGTGAGGGGCTGGACAACCTCACCTTCGTCGTCAACTGCAACCTCCAGCGGCTCGACGGCCCGGTGCGCGGCAACGGCAAGATCATCCAGGAGCTGGAGTCGCAGTTCCGCGGTGCCGGGTGGAACGTCATCAAGCTGGTCTGGGACCGCTCCTGGGACCCGCTGCTCGCGCAGGACCGCACGGGCATCCTGGTCAACAAGCTGAACACCACGCCGGACGGCCAGTTCCAGACGTACGCCACCGAGTCGGGCGCGTACATCCGCGAGCACTTCTTCGGGGACGACCCGCGGCTGCGCGAGATGGTCAAGGACATGACCGACGACCAGATCCTGCACCTGGGGCGCGGCGGTCACGACCACAAGAAGGTCTACGCGGCCTACGCGGCGGCCAAGGCCCACAAGGGCCAGCCGACGGTGATCCTGGCGCAGACGGTCAAGGGCTGGACCCTGGGGCCGAACTTCGAGGGCCGCAACGCAACCCACCAGATGAAGAAGCTCACGGTCGAGGACCTGAAGCGGTTCCGCGACCGGCTGCACATCCCGATCGCGGACAAGGATCTGGAGGACGGCCTTCCGCCGTACTACCACCCGGGCCGCGACTCGGAGGAGATCCAGTACATGCACGACCGCCGCAAGGGCCTGGGCGGTTACGTCCCGACCCGTGTGGTGCGCGCGAAGCCGCTGGTCCTCCCCGGGGACAAAACGTACGCGACCGCGAAGAAGGGCACGGGTCAGCAGTCGATCGCCACGACCATGGCGTTCGTCCGCATCCTGAAGGACCTCATGCGGGACAAGGAGATCGGCAAGCGGTTCGTGCTGATCGCCCCCGACGAGTACCGCACCTTCGGGATGGACGCCTTCTTCCCGAGCGCGAAGATCTACAACCCGCTGGGGCAGCAGTACGAGTCGGTGGACCGCGATCTGCTGCTGACGTACAAGGAGTCGCCGACCGGGCAGATGCTGCACGACGGCATCTCGGAGGCCGGCTGCACGGCGTCGCTGATCGCCGCCGGTTCGGCGTACGCCACGCACGGCGAGCCGCTGATCCCGGTGTACGTCTTCTACTCGATGTTCGGCTTCCAGCGCACGGGCGACCAGTTCTGGCAGATGGCCGACCAGCTCGCGCGCGGTTTCGTGCTGGGCGCGACCGCCGGGCGTACGACGCTGACCGGCGAGGGTCTCCAGCACGCGGACGGCCACTCGCAGCTGCTCGCCTCGACCAACCCGGCATGTGTCGCCTACGACCCGGCGTTCGGCTACGAGATCGCGCACATCGTCAAGGACGGTCTGCGCCGGATGTACGGCGAGAACAGCGAGGACGTCTTCTACTACCTCACCGTCTACAACGAGCCGATCCAGCACCCGGCCGAGCCCGAGAACGTGGACGTGGAGGGCATCCTCAAGGGCGTCTACCGCTACCGGGCGGCCGACCGGGGCGAGATCCCGGCGCAGATCATGGCGTCCGGCGTGGCGGTCCCGTGGGCCCTGGAGGCGCAGCGCATCCTCGCCGACGAGTGGAACGTCCGGGCGGACGTCTGGTCGGCGACCTCCTGGAACGAGCTGCGCCGCGAGGCCGTCGAGGTGGAGCGGTACAACCTGCTGCACCCGGAGGAGGAGCAGCGCGTCCCGTACGTGACGCGGAAGCTCTCCGGCTCCGAGGGCCCGTTCGTGGCGGTCTCGGACTGGATGCGTTCGGTGCCGGACCAGATCGCGCGCTGGGTGCCGGGGGCGTACCAGTCGCTGGGTGCGGACGGCTTCGGCTTCGCCGACACGCGTGGTGCGGCCCGCCGGTTCTTCCACATCGACGCGCAGTCGATCGTTCTCGCGGTGCTCACCGAGCTCGCGAAGGAGAACCGGATCGACCGCTCGATGCTGAAGCAGGCGCTCGACCGGTACGAGCTGCTGGACGTCACGGCCGCCGACCCGGGCGCGGCCGGCGGCGACGCGTAGTCGTAAGGGTCCGGAAGGGCGGCGGGGCCGGGAGGCTCCGCCGCCCTTCGGCGTTCTCCGGTCAGTTCTCCCAGATCTTGAAGGCCCTGACCTGGTACGGGGAGCGGGGCACCCAGGTGCCGCCGCCCGGGTAGGTGTTGAACTCGCCGGTCTCGGCGCACTCCGCCGACTGGTAGGTGGTGACCGGGCGGCCGGTGCGGTTGGCGAGGGCCTGGACGCCGCCCTTCGGCAGCGGTACGCAGCTGTCGATGTCGGTCGAGGCGATTTCGTGGGTCCGGCGGGTGCCGGTGAAGTCCGGCGCGGCCCAGAGGCAGAGCTGTCCGGCGGCGCAGTCGCCGAGCCGGGCGGGCGGTGCGGAGTGGGCGGCGCTCTGCGGGAGCAGGGTGGTGGCGGCCAGCGCGGCGGCTGCCAGGGCAGTGGTGAACGCGGTCTTGCGCATGTGGAACGACCCCCGTGGTCGGTTGCGAATCAGTTGTCCGCACCCTGACCTGCGGCGCGGCGCCCGGGGAAGGGGGCCGGGGGCACACCACCCTGATAGGCGACAGCCCCGCCCGGGTCGTGGGGCGGGGCTGTCGTACGCGGGGTGTTGACGGTCAGATGTGTCCGGCGCCGACGCCCGCTTCGGCGTTCTCACCGCGCTTGGTGAGCATGGCGACGACGGCGGCGAGCACCGCGACGCCGCCGGCGACCATGAACGCGGTGCTCATGCCCGACACGAAGGTGTCATGGGCGACGCCCGCGATCTTGCCCGCGATCTCCGGCGGGACGTCCCCGCCGACCGGCGGGATGCCGACCTCGACGGCCGAGGAGGCCTGGTCGAGCTGGTCCGGGCTGAGCGGCGGGAGCTGTGCCGCCCGCCAGTTGTCGGCGAGCTGGGAGTCGACCCGGGTGGCCATGACGGCGCCGAGCACCGCCGTCCCGAGGCTGCCGCCGACCTGCATGGCGGACTGCTGGAGGCCGCCCGCGACGCCGGAGAGCTCCAGCGGGGCGTTGCCGACGATGACCTCGGTGGCGCCGACCATCACCGGGGCGAGGCCGAGGCCGAGCAGGCCGAACCAGATCGACATGGTGAGGGTGCTGGTGCCGGTGCCGAGCTGGGACATGCCGAACATGGCGGCCGCCGTGCACACCATGCCGCCGACCAGCGGGACCCTCGGGCCGAACTTGGTGATCATGGCGCCCGCGAGCGGCGAGGCGACGATCATCATCCCGGTCAGCGGCAGCAGGCGCAGACCGCTGTCGACGGGGCTCAGGCCGTGCACGTTCTGCAGGTAGAAGGTGACGAAGAAGAGCCCGCCCATGAAGGCGAAGGCCATCAGCACCATCAGGACCACACCGGCGGAGAGCGGCACGGACCGGAACATGGCGAGCGGGATCAGTGGTTCGCGGACGTTCTTCTGGGAGAACGCGAAGACCACGAACAGGGCCACGGCCGCCCCGAGGAAGCCGAGCGTCTTGTAGTCGCCCCAGCCCCACTCGGACCCCTTGATGAGCGCCCAGATCAGGCAGAACATCGCCTGCGAGAGCAGCACGATGCCGCCGACGTCGAAGGAGCGCGGCGCGTTCTCGGCGCGGTGGTCCTTGAGGATCACCAGCCCCAGCACCAGCGCGATCACACCGACCGGCACATTGATGAAGAAGACGGACTGCCAGCTGACGTGCTCGACGAGAACGCCGCCCAGGATCGGGCCGCCCGCGGTGGAGGCGCCGATCACCATGCCCCAGATGCCGATCGCCATGTTCAGCTTCTCGGCCGGGAAGGTGGCGCGCAGCAGGCCGAGCGCGGCGGGCATCAGCAGGGCGCCGAAGATGCCCTGGAGCACCCGGAAGGTGATCACGAGGGCGGCGCTGTGGGACAGGCCGATGGCCCCGGAGGCCGCGGCGAATCCCACGACGCCTATGAGGAAGGTCTGGCGGTGGCCGAAGCGGTCACCGAGCTTGCCCGCGGTGATCAGGGAGACCGCGAGGGCGAGCATGTACCCGTTGGTGATCCACTGGACGTCCGCGAGCGAGGCCTTCAGGTCCTGCTGGATGGCGGGGTTGGCGATCGCGACGATCGTGCCGTCGAGCGCGACCATCATCACGCCGATGGCCACGGAGAAGAGCGTCAGCCAGGGGTGGCCGCGCAGCCCCTTGGCAGGTCCGGGAGCGGCGGCCTCACGCGGCTCCCGCGACGCCTTGTCGACGGTGGTCTGACTAGTCATATCAAGGACACTAGTGACAGTCGCTGACAGTTCTCAAAGCATTTCGCGAGCCGGACACTGTCGCGTAGCTCACAGGTACGCTGAGCTGGGGAAAGCAGGCGAAGAAAGGCCAGCGAAGTGACCGATGTGCGGCGGGCCGCACCCCCGACCGGGCTCCGCGAGCGCAAGAAGCGGCGCACCAGGGACGCCCTGCTGCGGACCGCGCTCGACCTCTTCACCACCCAGGGGTACGACGAGACCACCGTCGACGAGATCGTCGAGGCCGTCGCGGTCTCCCAGCGGACCTTCTTCCGGTACTTCGCGAACAAGGAGGAGGCCGCCTTCGCCCTCCAGTCCATGGTGGAGTCGCGCTTCCTCGCGGAGCTGCGCCGCCGCCCCGCGGCGGAGACCCCGTTCGACGCCCTGCGCCGGTCGGTGCTCCAGGTCTGGGACGGGATCGACGAGACGTTCAAGGAGGTCTTCACCGTCGAGCTCCACATGCGGATGTACCGGATGATCGAGTCGACGCCCTCGCTGCTCGCCGCCCATCTGCGGCGGTGCAGTGCGCTGGAGGACCAGATCGCGCTGCTGATCGCCGACCGGGAAGGGCTCGACGCGGAGGAGGATCCGCGCCCCCGGGTCGCCGTCGCCGCGTTCTGCGGGGTGATGCGGGTGACCGGTCAGCTCTGGGGCCGGGGCCGGGACTCCGGCGTGGACTCGCTGCGCGCGCTGACCGAGGCGTACCTGGACCGGCTCGGACCGGCGCTGGCCGGTGACTGGCGGGCGGGGCGCGGCACGGAGAACGCCGCGCGCCCCTGACTCCGGCACCCGTGGCCGAAATCGCCGACGGACCGTCACGGGACCCGCACATGCGCCGCCCCGGATGCCCGGGATGTGCCGAACGTCTCGACACCGGGCATGACCGACGTCACAACAGCCGTACGCCGAGGGCGACATGCGGCCCGCCCGGCGCACTCCACGCGCCCGAGCGTACGAATAACGGCCACACAGCGTGAAGATCCGGGGATGGAATTCCCTGCGGTGAGGTGATGTGTGTCACCCTCGTCACGGCTGCCGTCGCGCGTCTCCTAATGTGGGCCGCAGTGACTTCCTTCGACTCCTCCCCGACGCTCACCGCGTGGCGCGCGCTGCTCGCTGTGGCGGTCGTGTTCGTGATGCTGGCGACCACCGGCTGGACCACCATTCGCCATCAACGCTCCGACGAGCCACGCACCGTCGCGCTCGCCGCCTGGGCGCGGGGCCGGGTGGCGGGTCATCCGCTGCCGGACGCCGACGCGCCCTCGCACCGGCTGGCGCGGTTCTTCGCCTCGCTCAGCGGCGCGCAGCGCACCGCGCTCGCCGACCGGTACCCCTTGGTCGTGGGCAATCTGAACGGCGCCCCGATCACCCTGCGCTACCGCGCCAACCGGCTGGCCGTGTCCCAGGCGCGCCGGGTCGAGGAGCGGCGCACGCACGATGTGCGGCTCTCCCCCGACGGGCGCGCCCAGGCGGCCCGCCGGATGGAGCGCTTCGACTCGATGCTCGCCCCGGGCCGCCACTTCCTGGCCTTCGACCCGTCCGGCAGGGGCCGCGCCGCCGAGGTCCTCGGCGACCTCCAACGGGCCGACCGGATCTCGGTGATCGTCCCCGGCGTGGACACCGATCTGCTGACCCTGGAGCGGCCCTCGCCCAAGGTGAACGCCGCCCCGGTCGGCATGGCCAAGTCGCTGTACGCCGCGGAGCGCGCCGCAGGTCCCGGGGTCCGTACCGCCGTCATCGCCTGGGCCGACTACACCACGCCCGCAGGTATCGGCATGGACGCCGCCCTGGGCAACCTGGCGGCGCGCGGCTCGCTGCGGCTGAACGCGCTGCTGGGCGCGTTGCCCGGCGCCGCGCCGGTCTCGCTGTTCTGCCACAGCTACGGCTCGGTGCTGTGCGGGGTCGCCGCGCACGGGCTGCCCGCCCGGGTCACCGACATCGCGGTCGCCGGCAGCCCCGGCATGCGGGTGGAGAACGCCGCACAGCTCCGCACCGGGGCCCGGGTGTGGGCGACGCGGGACCGGGGCGACTGGATCGAGGACGTCCCCAATCTGGAGCTCGGCGGCCTGGGCCACGGGGCCGACCCGGTCGATCCCGGGTTCGGGGCACGGATCTTCTCGGCGGGCGACGCGATCGGCCACAGTGGCTATTTCGTGCCGGGTACCGAGAGCCTGGACAACTTCGCCGCGATCGGTGTGGGCGCCTACGGTTCGGTGAGCTGTGCCGTCCCCGACAGCGGTTGCGCCGGGCGGACCGCCGGGGACCAGGGAGTCTGACGGAACCGGGCATTCACAGCGGGCCGCCGGAGCCGGGCCGCTTCGAGGGGGGACACACGGAGCAAGTGCCGCATACGATGAGGCACATGGGCGATGTGCTGGCCGGAATTCATGCCACCTGGGAGTTCGAGACCGACTCCGTGCTCATCCGCTTCGAACGGGGAATCCGCACGCCGAGGCTCTTCCAGAGCCTGCGGGAGCGACGCGTACCGCATGCGGCGCTGTCGTCGGTGACGCTGACCCCGGGCAAGCGGGGCACGGTGGTCCTGCGTGCCGTGCCCAGACCCGGGGCCGACCCGCTGATCGAGGCGGCCGACGGGCAGCTCAAGGACGGCTGCGATCCGTACCGGCTGGTGCTCCCCGGTGACCGGAGCACGCTCGCCGAGTACTACGCGGACGAGCTGCGCGCCCGGCTCGGCCCCGACGCGGCGGAGCCCGCCGACCGCTTCCTGGTGACCGCGCCCGAGGTGCCGCTCCACTTCAAGGCGTACGACGGCCGGGCCGGGTTCGACGGACAGCGGGTCTCCTTCCGCTGGTTCTGGACGGGTGCCTCGTCGGCGAAGTGGAAGGCCGGGGACCAGAGCTTCGCGGTCTCCGAGCTGAGCGGGGTGGAGTGGCGGCTGCCGGAGGGGCTGGACGGGTATCTGCGGCTGCTGCCGAGGGACCGGGAGCCGTTGCGGGCCGACCAGGACCCGGCCGCGGTGGTCTTCAGCCTCGGTTACGGGGCGGTGCACGAGTCGCTGCCGTTCGCCGCGGCGGTCCTGGAGTCCGTGCGCAGGAACCATTCCTCGGCACCGGTGCCCGCCCCCGTCCTGGCGGGCGCGGCCCGCCGCGACCCCGCCGACATCGCCGACCGCATCCGCCACCTCGGCGAGCTCCACCAGGCCGGGCTGGTGACGGACGACGAGTTCAGCGCGAAGAAGGCCCAGCTCCTCGCCGAGCTGTAGGGCCTGGCCCGGTCGTACGGGGTACGACCGGGCGGGCGGCGGACCGGGGCCTTGCCGGGCGGAGGCGGCCATGTCGTACGGGGGACGACCGGTACCGGGGCGGAGGCGGCCATGTCGTACGGGGGTATGACCGGGCGGGCGGCGGACCGGAACCGGAGTATGACGCGGCCGGGCACGTCCGCTGCCTAGGCTCGTGCGGCCATGACCTCTTCCACTCCCCCTCCCCCGCCTCCGCCCCCGCTGCCCGTCGCGGACGGGCTGGTGAGCGCCGCCCGCCGCAATCTGCGCGGCGTCGCCCACGGCCTCACCCACCCCTCGCACCCCCCGGTCCCACCGCTCGCGGGCTCGCCCCGGCGGTGGCGCCGGCTGGTCCCGTACGTGGTGGTGTTCGTGCTGACGGCGCTCTTCCTGCCGGTCACGATGACCATGCTGGCCAACGAGTACGGGGTGGGCGCCTGGCCGGCTGGGCTGCTGGCCGTGGGCCAGGCGGCGCCGCTGCTGATGCTGGCGCACCGCCCCCTCCAGGCCTGGTGGATCGTCTTTCCCGCCGGTGTCCTCGGGGCGCTCGTCCTGCTCGCCCACCCGCAGCCCACGCAGGGCATCTGGCCGTGGCCGCCGCCCACCCTGTTCTGCTTCCTCTTCCTGCTGCTGGCGGTGGCCCTGCGCGAGACCCGGCGCACCACCGTCGCCGTGTGGGCGCTGACCGCCACCGCGAGCCTGGTCCTGCACCTGTCCGTCCCGGAGCGCAGCAACGGCAGCGCCGGGCTGCTCGCGATCTTCGGCGCGTTGGTCATGGTGATCGGCGCGGTGGTACGGGAACGGGGCGTGGCGCAGCGCAGGCTGGCCGAGCAGGAGACCATCAGCGTCGCGGAGCGGGCGCGGCGGACGCTGCTGGAGGAGCGCACCCGGATCGCCCGCGAACTGCACGACGTGGTCGCCCACCACATGTCGGTGATCACGGTCCAGGCGGACTCCGCGCCGTACCGGATCAGCGGGCTGCCGCAGGAGGTCCGCGAGGAGTTCGAGTCGATCGCGGCGAGCGCGCGGGAGTCGCTGACGGAGATGCGACGGCTGCTGGCGGTGTTGCGCAGCGACGGTTCGGCGGGCGAGCGGGCGCCGCAGCCGGGGCTCGACCGGGTGCAGCAGTTGGTGGAGGCGACGGTGCGGGCGGGGCTGCCGGTCGAGCTGTCGATGGCCGCCCGGCTGCCGGACGTGCCGCAGGCGGTGGATCTGTCGGCGTACCGGATCGTGCAGGAGGCGCTGGCCAACGTGATCCGGCACGCGCCGGGTGCGCGGACCCGGGTGTCGATTCTGACCGACGGTACACATCTGATGGTTCTGGTGGTCAACGGCCTTACGGAGAAGCCCGGTTCGCCGTTGGAGCCGGAGTCGTCCGGGACGGGGCACGGGCTGGTCGGGATGCGGGAGCGCGTACGGTTGACGGGCGGCACGCTGGACACCGGGCCGCTGCCGGACGGCGGCTTCCGGGTGGCCGCGCGGCTGCCCCTGACCCCTGTCGCCCCCGCTGCCCCGGAGGACTCTTGACCATCCGCGTGATCATCGTCGACGACCAGGCCATGGTGCGCGCGGGGTTCGCGGCGCTGCTGGCGGCGCAGAGCGACATCGACGTGGTCGGGGAGGCGCCGGACGGGCGCCGGGCCGTCGAGGTCAGCCGGTCCACCTTGCCGGACGTGGTCCTGATGGACGTCCGGATGCCGGAGATGGACGGGCTGGCGGCCGCCCGCGAGGTGCTGAACCCGCCGCCCGGGGTGACGCACCGACCGAAGGTCCTCATGCTCACCACCTTCGACGTGGACGACTACGTATACGAGGCGCTGCGCGCCGGGGCGTCCGGCTTCCTGCTGAAGGACGCGCCGCCCGCCGACCTGATCTCGGCGGTGCGGGTGGTCGCGGCGGGCGAGGCGCTGCTGGCGCCCTCGGTGACCCGTCGGCTGATCGCGGACTTCGCCCGGCAGGGCCCGTCCGGCGCGACCCGCAGCGGCCAGGCGCTGCGGCTGAACGGGCTGACCCCGCGCGAGACGGAGGTGCTGGAGCTGATCGCGCGGGGGCTGTCCAACCAGGAGATCGCGGCGAGGCTGATCCTGGCCGAGCAGACGGTGAAGACGCACATCGGCCGGGTCCTGGCCAAGCTGGACCTGCGCGACCGGGCGCAGGCGGTGATCTTCGCGTACGAGGCGGGGGTGGTGGTCCCGGGCGAGTCCTGAGCGCCCCGGAGCCCGTACACCCCCTACTGAGGTACTGGTCCGTGGTTGGCCCCCGGGTGCGATGTCCTCGCACCGGGGGTCTTTCTACGTTCCTCCCCGTCACGCCACAGGGCGGCCCGTCGCCGGTCGGGCCGCAGCAGGGGGAGGGAACGGGATGCGCCGTTACGCGAGGACTCTGGTCGGGCTCGCGCTGGCCACCACCATGGTCACGGGGACGGCCGGCTGGGCGTCCGGGAGCGCGCAGCGGGCGCTCACCGGGCCGCCGCCGGGCACCGCGTCGTGGCGGGCGGACCACAGCCAAGGCGCGCTGCCGGATCCGGAGCGCGCCACTCCGGCGGAGGTGGCCCGGTTCTTCCGGGGGCTGACCGCCCGGCAGCGGGAGGACCTGGCCGTACGGCATCCGCTCGTCGTCGGCAATCTGGACGGCGCCCCGGTCGCGTTGCGCTACCAGGCCAACGCCCTGGCCCTGCGGGCGAACCACGACCCCCGGTACGCCCATCTCGACGGGGGCCGGGGACGACAGATCCTGGCGTTCGACCCGCGCGGGCGCGGTCAGGTCGCCGAGGTCTTCGGGGACCTGCGCTCCGCGCGCCGGGTCGCGGTGGTGGTGCCGGGTTCGGACATCGACGCCGGGACCTTCGACCGTACGAGCGACGTGTACGGCACCCCGGCGGGCATGGCGAAGGCGCTGTACGCGCGGACCGGCCCCGGGAGCGCGGTGATCGCGTGGGCCGGTTACACCACTCCCGTGGGCCTCGGTGTCGACGCCGCGACGGGGACGCTCGCCGAGGCCGGGGCGGACCGGCTGGCCCGGTTCACCGACGGGCTCGCCGCCGACGGGGTCCCCGCGCCCGCCGTGTTCTGCCACAGCTACGGCTCCGTGGTCTGCGGGCTCGCCGCCTCCCGGCTGCGCGTCCGCGACCTGGTCGTCCTCGGCTCGCCCGGGATGCGCGCGGACAGTGCCGCCGCGCTGCACACCCGGGCCCGGGTGTGGGCCGCCAAGGACGCCACGGACTGGATCGGCCGGGTGCCGAACGTCCGGGTGGCGGGGCTGGGGCACGGCCCGGACCCGGCCGCCCCGGAGTTCGGGGCGCGCCGGGTCCCGGCCGAGGACGCCCGGGGGCACACCGGCTACTTCGCCCCGGGTACGGACTCGCTCCGCGCCTTCGCCGCGATCACCGAGGGGACGGCGCGGTGAGCCCGGGGGCCTATTCGCGTGCCGTGGCCGTGTTGCTCATGTCCGGGTAGCGGTCGCCCGCCACCAGGCCGGCGATCGGCTCCAGCAGGGCCAGCTCCTCGGCGCTCAGGGTGAGCCGGGTCGCGGCGACGTTCTCCAGCAGCCGGCTGCTCCTGCGCGTACCGGGGATCGGGACCACGGCCAGCTGGTGGACCTGGGCGCGCTGCTGCACCCAGGCGAGGGCGACCTGCGCGGCCGTCGCCCCGTGCGCGGCGGCGATCTTGTGGACGGGCTCCAGCAGGGCGGCGTTCTTCTTCGCGTTGTCACCGGTGAAGCGGGGCTGGTGCTTCCGGAAGTCGCCGTCCGACAGCTCCTTGGCCGCGTCGGTGAACGCCCCGGTGAGGAAGCCCCGGCCGAGCGGCGAGTACGGCACGAGCGCCACCCCCAGCTCGGCGGCGGCCGGCACGGCGCTGCGCTCGGCGTCCCGGCTGAAGAGCGACCACTCCGACTGGAGCGCCGCGATCGGGTGCACCGCGTGCGCCTCGCGCAGCTCGGCCCCGGTCACCTCGCTCAGCCCGAGGTGCTTGACCTTGCCCTGCCGGACCAGCTCGGCCATCGCGCCGACGGATTCGGCGAGCGGGACGGCCGGGTCGCGCCGGTGCATGTAGTAGAGGTCGATGACGTCGGTGCCCAGCCGCCGCAAGCTGGCCTCGACGGCCGTGCGGATGTACGCGGGGTCGTTGCGCACGCCCCGGTAGTGCGGGTCGTCGTCCCGGCGCTCGATGGCGAACTTCGTGGCGAGGGTGATCTCGTCCCGGTGCGCGCCGACGAACGGGGCGAGGAAGGTCTCGTTGGCCCCGCTGCCGTAGATGTCGGCGGTGTCGAAGAGCGTGACGCCCGCCGCCAGCGCCGTCTCCAGCGTCTCGCGGGCCGCGGCCTCGTCGGTGTCGCCGTAGAACTCGCTCATGCCCATGCAGCCGAGCCCCTGCACACCGACCCGCGGGCCGCCGTCGCCGAGCTCCACCGTGGTGATCCTGTCCTCAGTCATCAGGCACATGGCCTTTCCGGCGCCGTCCGGGCGCTCGCATAGAAGTCGATCTTGTGGTCGAGCACGGCGAGGGTGTCCTGCAGCTCCGCGATCCGCGTCCGTACGTCGCGGCGGGTCGCCTCCAGCAGCTCCTGCCGTTCCTCGAAGGTGTGCTCGCCCTCGCGCAGCAGCTCCGCGTACCGGACCATGTCGGCGACCGGCATCCCGGTCATCCGCAGCTTGCCGACGAAGGCCAGCCAGTCGAGGTCGCGGTTGGTGAACCGGCGCTGCCCGGTGTGGGACCGGTCGACGTGCGGCATCAGCCCGATCCGCTCGTACCAGCGCAGGGTGTGCGCCGTGAGGCCGGTGAGGGCCGCGACCTCGCTGATGGTGTACCGGTCCCGCCCCTCGGGACGCGGATGGGGCTGCGGGGGCGCGGTACAGACGTCCACCCTCGGGGAAGTGCTCTCCATCACCGTCATGCCCTCCACGCTAGAACCTTGGAGTGCACTCGAAGCAAGCGCGCCGGACACCCCGGCCCGGGGGGCCGCTATTCGGGGCGGATCAATTCCGACAGCGACCGCAGGTGTCGCGGATTGTCCGGTTCGAACGACTGGAGCCCGGATTCGGGCCAGTAGGCGCGTCCGTCGATCCACGGCACCACCACCGTCCCCGGTTCCATCCCCGGTTCCGCCCCTCCCGCCAGTACGGCCTCGCCGACGGGCGGTGGAAGCTCCCGGAACCGGTCGCGCAGCGGACCGTACCGAAGGGGCAGCAGTCCCAGCGGTTCGGCTTCGTCGTCCGCCGTATCGGCGAAGAGGACCAGCCAGGGAGCCTCTGTCACGTAGCTGTGCAGCAGCGTGTAGCGCACGCGTGGCCCGGTCCGCCGCGCCGCACCCGCCATCCGCAGCGCCCGTCGGCCGCCGACCACCGCGAGGCCGAGGACGAAGACCGTCAGCAGGGGCAGGGAGTAGATCCAGACCGGAGCGTCGACCCCGGGGTACTGGGCCTTGACGAGCAGGGTCGCCGCGTCCACCGCCAGCACCAGCACCAGCAGGGGCAGCTGCGCCGCGCGCCGAAGGCCGCGAACCCGCCACCACGCGGCCCGCCGGACATCCGCCTCCGGGCGCACGACCGGCGCCTCCAGCCCCCGATAGACCGCCTGGCTGACCGCCGCATCAGCCAGGGTGGCGTACCCCGGAGAGTCCTCCTGGCGCTCATGTGCCTGGAACGAGGTCACGCCCCTTCCCCTCCGCACGGCTGTCCGACGGACACGGTCACCGCACCCATCGACACCAGGAAGAAAACCCGCGCCCAGCCAGTCATCCCCGCCCCCGTTCCTCGTGCCCGGACGACCCGTCCCTCCGCCCCCGCGCGGAACGGGCCGAAGGCCCCGGTGCTCAGGGTACGAGGACGATGCGGCCGCGCAGGCCGCCTTCGGCGAGGCGGGCGTGGGCCTCGGCCGCCTCGGCGAGGGGGTGGGTCGCGGCGACGCGGGCCAGCACCTCGCCCCGGTCGGCGAGGCGGGACAGTTCGGCGAGGCGGGCGGCGTCGGCCCGTACGTCCAGGGCGCCGACCCGGACACCGCGCTCGGGCGAGGGCTCCCGGCCCGGCCACAGGCCCACGTAGGCGCCGCCGTCCCGGACCGCGGCCAGCGCCTCCGCGCCCAGCCCCGCGGCGTCCAGCACACCGTCCCAGCCCCCCGGCGCGGGCCGCTCGCCCCGGGGCAGGAAGCGCTCGGCGCCCCTGGACCGGAGGAACTCCTCGTCGGCGGGCGAGGCGAGCGCGGTGACGCCCAGCCCCTGGAGGTGCGCGAGTTCCACCGCGTGGGCCCCGACCGCACCGGCCGCCCCGGTGACCAGCAGCCCCTGCCCGGGGCGCAGCGCCAGGATGTCCAGCGACTGGGCGGCGGACAGCGTGTTGAGGGGCAGCGTGGCGGCGTGTACGTCGTCGAGGCGGGCGGGCGCCGGGGCGACGGCCTCCGTGTCGAGCACCACGTATTCGGCGTGCGTGCCGAGCGGGGTGTGGTGGCCGGTGGACAGGCCGATCACCCGGTCGCCGGGGACCTGCTCCACTCCCGGGCCCACGGCATCGATCACGCCGGCGACGTCCCAGCCCAGCCCGATCCGCTCGCCCGCGCCGCCGAAGACGCCGGAGCGCATGGCCGCGTCCACCGGGTTCAGCGCGGCCGCGGCCACCTTGATCCGCACCTGGCCGGGGCCCGGTACGGGAACCGGGACCTCCGTGATCTCGACCGCCTCGGGTCCGCCGAAACGGGACACGGTCGCGGCATGCATCAGCATCGTCGTTCTCCTCAGGTGGGGGGCGCGGCCCGGGGCCGGTTCTCCGGGCCCGGCCGTACGGCGCCATGATGGAGGGGTACGGAGTCCGCCACAAAAGGCACACGCGTGTGCGGAAGAGGAGGGCCGCAGGCCATGGAGGCAGTCCCCCGGCCCGTCCCGCCCGGCCCCTGCGCCCGCTGGCCGGCGGAGAACGGCGAGGTCATCCGGCAGATCGTCGAGCGGGCGGGCGACAAGTGGGCGGTGTTCGTGATCAGCGCCCTCCAGGACGGGCCGCTGCGCTACACCGACCTCCAGCGCGCCGTCCCGGGCGTCTCCCAGCGGATGCTGACGCACACCCTGCGCCAGCTGCGCCGCGACGGCCTCGTCACCCGGACCTCCTACCCCGAGGTGCCCCCTCGGGTGGAGTACGCGCTGACCGGTCTGGGGACCACGCTTCTCTCCGCCGTGACCCCCCTGATCGACTGGGCCGGCACCCACCACGACGAGATCGCCGCCCACCGCGCCCGCTTCGACGCGGCCACCCCACCGTCCTCCTGATCCGCCCGGGGCCCGTCCTCCCCCGCCCGTTACGCTCGTACGCATGCAGAGCCTGGCGATGACCGACAACTGGCCCGTCCCCACCGCGGCGGCGGCCGTCGTACGAGCGGACGGCACCGTCGTCGGTACGCACGGCCCGACCGCGCACCGCTTCCCGCTGGCCTCGGTCACCAAGCCGATCGCGGCCTACGCGGCGCTGGTGGCGTACGAGGAGGGCGCGGTCGAACTGGACGAGCCGGCCGGGCCCGAGGGCGCGACCGTACGGCATCTGCTCGCGCACACCAGCGGGCTCGCCTTCGACGAGCACCGGACCATGGCCGCGCCGGGCACCCGGCGTCTCTACTCCAACGCGGGCTTCGAGGTGCTCGGCGACCACATCGCCAAGGCCACCGACATCCCGTTCCCGGAGTACGTGCGCCAGGCCGTGCTGGAACCGCTCGGGATGACGGCGACCACGCTGGACGGCTCGCCCGCCAAGGACGGCGTCTCGACCGTCGACGACCTGGTCCGCTTCGCCGCCGAGGTGCAGGCCCCGCGCCTGCTCGACCCGCGCACGGTGGCGGCCGCGCAGACCGTCGTCCACCCCGGCCTCAAGGGCGTGCTGCCGGGCTACGGCCACCAGAACCCCAACGACTGGGGCCTCGGCTTCGAGATCCGCGACTCCAAGTCCCCGCACTGGACGGGCGGTTCGTCGTCCCCGGCGACCTTCGGCCACTTCGGGCAGTCCGGCACGTTCCTGTGGATCGACCCCGTCGCGGGCGCGGCGTGCGTCGCCCTGACCGACCGGGCCTTCGGCCCGTGGGCCGTCGAGGCGTGGCCCCCGTTCACCGACGCGGTCCTCGCGGAGCTGCGCGGCGGCGGCCGCTGAGCCGGGCGCCCTCCGGGGCCCGCCCCCGGGACGCCGTCGCCCCGGCGACGGCCGGGCCGTCCTCGTAGCCGGAGGCGACGGCGAGGGAGGCGGCCCCTCGGTCGTAGCGGGCGGAGCCGGTGATCATCCAGTCGTAGTTGCCGCGGAACATGTGGCGCATCCCGCGTACGTAGGTGTCGGCCGCGGTGCGGTCGGCCGGGCCGAGCCCGAGGTCGTCGTAGTGGGCGGGCAGTCGGTCGGTGAGCCGGCGGAAGCGTTCGCCGGCGTGCCGGACCATCGCCCGGATCTCGGCGACGGCCTCGTCCCGGGTACGGCCGGCGGCTTCGAGGACCAGCACCATGTTGTCGACCTCGCCCCGGTTCTCCTCCCGTTCGACGGCGAAGACGTCGTTCGGCAGGATGGCGAGCTTCGTCGCCTCCTCGAGGAGTGCGCGGGCACGTGGCGTGCCCAGGAACCACTCCGGCGCGTGCCAGTGCTCGACCCGTTCGGCGATCGCCAGGCCCAGGGGCAGCCCGGTGGTGACGTACCGCCGCCGGAGGTACTGGTCGGCGGTCGGCATCGTGCGGCGGATGCGGTGGCCGAGATAGGCGCCGAAGACCGCGGTGTGCTCCTGGCGGACGCGCCTTCGCCACGCTTCCGGCATGCCGTCGCGCAGGCGCTGCCACAGACCGCACCAGGCGGCGCCCACCGGCGTGGCGGGGCGGGACGGTTCGTCGTGTTCGAAGAGAGCCAGCAGGTCGCGGCAGACCTCGGCGGCGTTCTCGGCCCGTACTTCACCGGTGCTGCCGACGAGGTCGTTGACGAGGCTGCACAGAGCCATGTGGTCGGCGGCGAGGTGGAGGTCCTCACCACGGGCGCCGGGGTAGACACGGGCGGCGCAGGTTCCCAGCCGCATGGCCGCGAAGTAGCCCGCCTGCCCCGGTGCCAGCAGATTCTGCGCGAGAACCCACCGCACGAGGTGTTCGTCCGCCGCCGCGGCGTCCGGGCTGACGGCGCTGGGGAAGGGGATGTGGAACTCGACGTCGCTCGGCATGTGTCCTTCGTCCTTCGGCCTTCGGCCAGGTGGAACCGGGAAAGGCGGTGGGCGCGGGCCGGCCTCCGGTCACGGACCGGGGCCGACCGGGTGCCCGGCCGGCTCGATGGCCTCGTCCCCGACGGACCGGTGCGTGAACTGATCGGCGTAGGCGCACATCAGCTCCGCCAGCCGCCGGTCCTTCACCGCGCGGCACACGCAGGAACGCGCCTGCCTCAGGTGGTGGGCGATCGCGCGCTCGGCCCAGTCGCGTCCGCCGCACCGCTCGACGAGGTCCGCCATGCGGCCGAGTTCTCCGTCGTGCGGGCCGTCGGGCCGCTGGTAGTAGAGGGCGAGCTCGTCCTGGAAGGGGTGGCCGGACTCCAGGGCGGCACACACGATACTCGTCTTCTTGCGGGCCCTCAGGTCGTCGCGCCGGGGCGGCACGCCCGTCCCGGGTTCCCCGTAGACGTCCAGAAGGTCGTCACGCACCTGCATGACCCTGCCCAGGTGCCACCCGAAGGACCGCATCAGCTCCGCACGGGCCGGGTCGGCTCCGCCCTGGAGCGCACCGGCCTCGCAACAGGCGGCCACCCAGTCGGAGCTCTTGCCGTCGACGACCTCCAGCGCCTGCCGCAGGGAGGCCCCGCCGCGTCGCTGGTACTGGGCTTCCAGGGCCTGCGCGCGGAACGCCCCGTGCATCGCGTCGAGCAGGACCCGCCGCACTTCGGCGGTGACGGGCGGCGTCCGCCCGGACGGCTCGGTCAGCTCGGTCAGCTCGGTGAGGGCCATCGTCAGCAGGGTGTCGGCGGCCAGGATGGCGGTGGGAACACCGAACGCCTTCCACACGGTCGGAACGCCACGCCGCGCCGCGTCCTCGTCGATGACGTCGTCGCAGATGAGCCCGTAGCCGTGGATGAGAGCACACGCGGCGGCCACCGACCGCGCCCGCCGCCAGGAGCCGCCCCCGACACCGGCGCTGAGCAGGACGAGCGTGACGACCCGGAAGCTGGGGCCCCGGTAGGCCACCGTCCGCCCCGCTTCGTCGACCCACCCGAAGTAGTACGCGCACGGTGTGTGGAGCGGCGGGGGAATCCGGCCGACGACGTCCCGCAGGTGCGGCAGCAGCATCCTGCGTGCGGCCGCGGCGATCTGGTCCGGCAGGACGGGGGGCGGACTTCCCCATTCGGCGCTTCCCGGCATAAGAGTCTTCCGCTCACCGCTCGGCAGGCTGGATCGGCCCGGGCACGGCTCCCGAACGGAACCGCGCCCTTCACTCCCCCACGCTCCCCCTTCATGACGCGCCGGGCACCTCAAGCCGTCCAACCGGGCGACCGCCGTCCGGCCCGGTCCCCGGCCCCCGAGCCTTCCATGGTCGACGTCGCGGTCCGCTCTCCACGCCGGGGCGCGTCAGGTCACGACCGTCCGCCGAACTGCCAGGGGTGCACCTCGATGTCGGCGTACCGGTCCGCCGTCAGGACGGTGCGTGCCGTCCCCGGGTCCGGTGCCCGGAGGAGTGCCGCCGTGCCGAGCCAGGCGGCACCGTCGTCGGAGAGCAGCGGCCCGTAGGCGACCAGTTGGTCCCGGTCGGCCGGTACGGCGAGGTCGGCGGCCTGCCCCGCGCCGAGGCCGAGCACCAGGTACAGGTCGCCGTCGGTCCCGCCGCCGGGGAGCTCCCACATGGTGCGCCCCAGCAGGTTGCGCCACCGCCGCAGCAGTACGTCCCGGTAGACACCGGCCTGGTAACCCGGTTCGTCGAAGGCGAACGCGCGGGCGGCGGCGGGATCGGGCAGGTCGACGATGTGCACGCTGCCCGTGGGCGATTCGCGGTCGTCGGTGAGGGTCGGCCCCCGGGCGATCATCTCCTTCGCGTACCGGTCCATGTAGGACCAGTGTTCTTCCAGCAGTTCGTGGCGGAGTGGCAGGGAGCCGGGGCGGTCACGGTGGTAGCAGAGGAACTCCATGCCCCTATGGTGCCCCGGCCGTCCCCCGCGTCACAGCGCCACCGCTCCCACCACGGCCGCCGCCACCACGGCCAGAAGGACCACGACGTCGATGACCAAGTCCCGCTTGCGGGAACGGCGTTCGGCGTCGGGGTCCACGGCCGGGTCGTCGGGGTCGTAGTGGACCGTGACGGCCCGGCCCCGCGATCCGGCGGGGTCCCGCAGCCCCGACTCGCGGTAGGCTGTGACGGCCCTGCCGTCGAGGGTGGTGAAGGCGAGGACCGGCACCAGGCGGGTGGAGACGTGGCCGTCGTCGGCGTCGACGCTGACGTTCTTGAGCACGGCGACGACACGGCCGGGTACGGCGGTCAGGCCGGCCAGTTCGTCCAGCCGACGGTTCCTGTCGCGGACGTTTTCGGGCAGGTGGTACAGGCCGGAGAGGGCCCACGGCCCGCAGAAGCCGAGCACGGCCCACGGCCAGCCCCGCTCGATCGCGGCGGCGACGACCAGTCCGGCGTAGGCGAGGAAGAGCGCGAAGAGCGGCACGCCCAGACCGCGCCCGCCCCCGGAGAGGTCGCTGGTGAACCGGTGGGCGTGCGGCCTGCCGGGCGGGTAGTGGACGCCGATCTCCCGGCCCGTCCAGGCCGCGCCGATCCGCTCGCCCCGGTCGCCGTCGTTGGTGACGGTGAACTCCTGCCCGGTGGCGGGGTCCTGGAAGGTGACTACCACGGGTATCCCGTCGCTCGGGGAGCTGCCGTGCCGGGGCTCCCCCACCCGCTCGATCCGCCCCCTCGTCCGGACCATGCGCTGCTCCCGGGTCGCCCCGGCCAGCGACCGCCCGAGGCCGACCAGCGCGACCGTGCCGCACACACCGCACCACAGCGCCAGATATCCGTGCCAGCCCATCCGATTTCCTCTCCTGACACTTCGAGAGTCCGAGGGACGGCCGCCGTCCGGAGCGGTGTGGTCCCGGGCGCGTCACCGTACGGGTGCGCGCCGCACCACCTCGCCCTGTCCGTTCGCCTCCAGGGACGCCACTCCGTCGGGACCGGTCACGACGACCCTGACGACGAGGGAGCCGGTGAGGCGGTCGGCGGTGATCTGCCACGTCCGCGGGGAGCGGACGCCGAGGGTGGTCGTGGCCTCCTCGACCAGGGCGGGGAAGCGGTCGCGGGGCAGCGCACCGGGGGCGAACCCCGGCGCCGGTGTCCCGGACGGCAGGAAGACCACCGTCAGCATGCGTTCCTGTACGACGAGGGTGAGTGCCCGGCGCGCCCGCCCGCCCTCGGTGAACGAGCCCAGGGCACGCGCCAGTTCGCCCTTGTCGAGGAACGACCGTCCCGGCCCCAGGGTGACCGTTCCGGACGCCGACGACACGGCCGTGGTCGACGCCGTGGAGGAGGCGGAGGGCCGTGGTTCCGTGGCGCCGCCCCGGCCGGAGGGGTCCGTACCGAAGAGGTCCGCGCGGAAGAGCAGGATCACGGCGAGCGCGCCGACCAGCAACCCGAGAAGCGCGACCAAGCCGTCGGCGCGACCCTCCGGCGGCTCGGCCCACCGGGCCGCCCCGGCCCCGGGCACCGCGTCGAAGCGGGCTGAGGCCGCCCGGTCCTCCCACTCCGGTGTCGGCCGCTTCACGATCCGCACCCGCCACGGCCGGTCCGGGGGGTACTGGACCACCACAACACCGCGCGGCCGGTAGTCGGGCAGCTCGACGAGGTTGACGTCCTGCGTGAACTCCACCCGGAACGGCGCCCCGTCGTCCGCTACGACCGTGAGCCCGAACCGCACCGGCACGTCGCTCGACTCGCCCCCGACGGCCTCCAGGGCCTCGATCACCGCGAGCGCCGTCCGGGGCACGACCGCCGCCTCGCGGGCACGCCTCGGCGCGCCGGCGAGGAAGAGCAGCGCCCCGTACACCAGGGGCAGGGCGAGCCCCGTGACGAACAGCGGCACGCTCTCGACGATCGCGCCCACGACGAGCGCGGCGAGCGACGCCCCGGCCACTCCACCGGTGAGGAACCCCCGGGCGAGCCGGACAGGCGTGTGGTGCGTGGGCGGCGGCGCGCCCGGGGCGGTCGGCATAGGGGCGATTGTGCTGGGCCGGGGCGGTGGCCGGTAGACCTCGCGCGGCGGAATCGGCCGCTCTCTCTACTCCGCAACCCTGTCCAGCCGCCAACCCACCATTCCCGTGGCCCCCGAAACCTCCTCGGCCTTGATCACGACCGTGGTCGCCGGTGCCGTGATTCGCTGGTGGACCGGAGCGCCGTCGCAGTCGATCCTCCGACGGGCACGGTCCTCGCCCGTCACGGACAGAACGATCTGCCCGGTTCCGGCGCAGGCGACCTGGAGCCCGTACGAACGCCCCCTTCTTGCCGGATTTCGCTCAGGTGATCCGATCAACAGGTGCTTCGCACCGGCCGTACCCATGGCCTCTGCGGCACGGGCGGACCTACACTCCTCGGCCATGGCCGACATAGTCCGCGCGACCGCCGCCGACGTCCCCGCGCTCGCCGCCGTGCTCGCCGACGCGTACGCCGAGGACCCCGTCTGGAGCTGGCTGATGCCGCGCGACCGGGACCGGCGGCTGCGGCTGCTGTTCACCGCGCATCTGGCCCAGCAGGTCCCGGCCGGGCGGGTGTGGACCGATCCGGAACGCACCGTCGCGGCGGTGTGGGCGGAGCCCGGGGCCTGGAAGCTCCCGGCGACGTACCTGCTGCGGAACGCGGGGCCGCTGCTGCGCGCGACCCGGGCCCAACTCCCGCGCACCATGGGACGGTTGTTCACCATGGAGCACCGCCATCCGGCCGGGCCCGAGCACTGGTACGTGGAGTACATCGGCACCCGGGCCGAGGCGCGCGGCACCGGGCGCGGGGCGCGGGTGCTGGGCGGGCTGCTGGAGCGGGCGGACGCGGACGGGCGGCCGGTCTTCCTGGAGTCCAGCAACCGCCGCAACCTCACCTTCTACCAGCGGCACGGGTTCGCCGTGCACGAGGAGATGGCCTTCCGGTCGGGGCCGCCGATGTGGTCGATGTGGCGCGGGGACCACGGTCCGGGACCGGGCCCGGCGTGACGTTCTTCGGGCCCACCGCCCCGGACCGGCGCGCGAAGGACCGGCCCCGGACGGTGGGAGCCGACTACCGCTACGGCTAAGGCTAAGGCTGGATGACGACCGAGTTGATCGGGGTGAGGTTCATCCACACACCGCCGCCCGGAGGGATGGGGGCTTCGCATCCCGTGCCGTTGCTCCCCGTGCACATCCGGATGGTCCAGCCGTCGGTCTGGTTGTTGTAGATCCAGTGGTAGCCCTCCTGGGAGTAGAGCTTGTGGACACCGGCCTGGAAGTACTGGTTGGTCGGCTTGCTGTTCCGGTAGTCGAAGACGCCCTCCGGGTAGATGCACGCGGATCCGGAGTTGCACCCGTACCGGGCACTCGCCGCCTCGACGGCCGACGCCGACCCCGCGGTGACCCCCGCCAGCAGGCCCGACGCGAGAGCGATCGACGCGGTGCCGCCCGCGAGTGCGCGCTTGAAGTGCTTCATGGGTCTCCCCCTGTGGAGCGGTTGGCTGACGCCGAAAGACTGCGGCAGCTCTCCCACGCCACGCGCGACCCTTTGGCCCCAGCCACATCGTTGGCCGCGCACCCGCAGGGCCTCAGCCCGCGAATTCCCAGACCAGGACCTCGGTCGCCGGGCCGTCCGCGAGCAGGCTCAGCCCTTGCTCGCCGCTGATCCGTACCGAGTCGCCCGGCCCCAGCTCCTCGTCGCCGAGCCGTACCGTGCCGGACACCACCTGGACGTACACCTTCGGCGCGTCCGGCAGCCCGACCCGCTCCCCCGCCGCCGGGCGGAGCGCGTGGAGCACGGCTCCGGCGGCCGGTACGGCGTACGGGTCGCCGGCGCGGACCGGGCCGGGGACGACGGTGTACGCGGGCTCGCCGCCCGGTTCGAGGGGGGCCAGCCACATCTGGACGAAGGTCAGCGGGGTGTCGCCGTCGTTGCGTTCGACGTGGCGGACGCCGGAGGCGGCGCTGAGGTGCTGGAGGTCGCCGGGGCGTACGCGGGTGGCGTGGCCGGTGGAATCGCGGTGGGTCAGCTCGCCCTCGACGACCCAGGTGACGATCTCCGTATGGCTGTGCGGATGCTCCTCGAAACCGGCGCCGGGCTCCAGCCGTTCCGTGTTGCAGGCCATGAGCGGGCCGAAGCGGAGATTGTCCGGGTCGTAGAAGCCGGCGAAGGAGAAGGCGTGCCGGGACAGGATGCCTGCCGCCCGGTCGCCGCCCAGGTAACGGTCCTCGGCGCGGTGTACGGAGATCACCGGGCCACGGTAGCCCGGCCGGGGCGTGCGCGGGGCCACCCGCCCCCTGGCCACGGCGGGGCGCGCGGATCGCCCCGGGGGCTCCCTACCCGCCGGTACACCCCGTGGCGGCCCCGGCGCTCCGTGTCCGTCGTCGGATGAGGCAGTCTTGTCTGCGTGTCCCGACCCGATCCTGAGCAGCCCGATGCCACCGCCGCCCATCTGCACGCGGCGACCCTGAAACGTCTGGAGCAGTCGTCCGGCCGGCTCGCCGCGAACGCGATCGCCCGCATGGACGAGTCGCTGCCGTGGTACCGGGCGATGCCCCCGGAGAACCGGTCCTGGATCGGCCTGGTGGCCCAGGCCGGTATCGCGGCGTTCACCGAGTGGTTCCGGCATCCGGAGACCCCGCAGGCGATCTCCACCGATGTGTTCGGGACGGCTCCGCGCGAGCTGACCCGGGCGATCACGCTGCGGCAGACCGTCGAGATGGTGCGGACCACGATCGAGGTGATGGAGGCCGCGATCGAGGAGGTCGCGGCGCCCGGCGACGAGTCGGTGCTGCGCGAGGCGCTGCTCGTCTA
This sequence comes from Streptomyces sp. NPDC015144, assembly GCF_043079735.1. Lineage (NCBI taxonomy): Bacteria > Bacillati > Actinomycetota > Actinomycetes > Kitasatosporales > Streptomycetaceae > Streptomyces > Streptomyces sp. NPDC015144. The sequence continues at coordinate 151,376 of NZ_JBIBUU010000004.1, forward strand.
CGCCCGGGAGATCGCCTTCGCGACCGCCCAGGTGTACGCCCAGGCCGCCGAGGCGCGCGGCGCCTGGGACGCCCGGCTGGAGTCGCTGGTGGTCAACGCGGTGCTGTCCGGCGAGGCCGACGAGGGCGCGGTGTCGCGGGCGGCGGCGCTCGGCTGGAACTCCCCCGAGCACGTGTGCGTGGTGCTCGGCACCGCCCCGGACGGGGACAGCGAGCTGACCGTGGAGGCGATCCGGCGGGCCGCCCGGCACGCGAAGCTCCAGGTCCTGACCGGGGTGCTGGGGAACCGGCTGGTGGTCATCGCGGGGGGCAGCAACAACCCGATACACGTGGCGAAGGCGCTGATCGGCCCGTATGCGGCGGGTCCGGTGGTGGCCGGTCCGGTGGTGCCGGACCTGCTGGCGGCGACCCGGTCCGCGCAGGCGGCGGCGGCCGGGCTCAAGGCGTCCTGCGCCTGGCAGGACGCCCCCCGCCCGGTGCTCGCCGACGACCTGCTCCCGGAGCGGGCGATGGCGGGCGATCCGGCCGCACGCGATCAGCTGGTGGAGGAGATCTACAGACCGCTGGAGGAAGCGGGATCCGCGCTGCTCGAAACGTTGAGTGTCTATCTGGAGCAGGCGAGCAGTCTGGAAGGCGCGGCCAGGATGCTCTTCGTCCACCCGAACACCGTGCGCTACCGGCTGCGACGTGTGACGGACGTCACCGGGTGGTCGCCGTCCGATGTCCGCTCGGCCTTCACGCTGCGGATCGCCCTGATTCTGGGGCGCTTGGCCGCCCGGGATCAGCAGCCCTAAACTTTTGTCGGACCTCAACAATTCCCCCTACCGTTCTTCGTCCCTGTCCCCACGGGTCTTCGGAACCGTTCACAAGAGAGAGTGTGAGGGTGCTCGTACTCGTCGCTCCTGGCCAAGGCGCTCAGACGCCCGGCTTCCTGACCCCCTGGCTCGACCTCCCCGGTGCCGCGGACCGCGTCGCGGCCTGGTCGGACGCCATCGGGCTCGATCTCGTCCACTACGGCACCGAGGCCGACGCGGAGGCGATCCGTGACACCTCGGTGGCGCAGCCGCTGCTGGTCGCCGCGGGGCTGCTGTCCGCCGCCGCGCTCGGCGCGTCGCCGGCCGTCGTCGCGGGGCACAGCGTGGGTGAGATCACCGCCGCCGCCCTCGCCGGGGTCATCGGCGAGGAGGACGCCCTCCGCCTCGTCCGTACCCGCGGGCTCGCGATGGCCGATGCCGCCGCGGTCACCGAGACCGGCATGGCCGCCCTGCTGGGCGGTGACCCCGACACCTCGGTCGCGCACCTGGAGAAGCTGGGGCTGACCCCGGCCAACGTCAACGGCGCCGGCCAGATCGTGGCCGCGGGCACCGCCGAGCAGATCGCCGCGCTGGTCGCCGCCCCGCCGGAGGGGGTGCGCCGGGTGGTCCCGCTCAAGGTCGCCGGCGCCTTCCACACGCACCACATGGCCCCCGCCGTCGAGCGGCTGCGCGAGGCCGCCGCGGCGCTGACCCCCGCCGACCCGGCCGTGACGTACGTGTCGAACGCCGACGGCAAGGCCGTCGCCACCGGTGACGAGGTCCTCTCGCGGCTGGTCGGCCAGGTCGCCAACCCGGTCCGCTGGGACCTGTGCATGGAGACCTTCAAGGAGTTGGGTGTCACGGCGCTCGTCGAGGCGTGCCCCGGCGGCACGCTCACGGGGCTCGCGAAGCGCGCGCTGCCCGGTGTGAAGACGGTCGCGCTCAAGACCCCCGACGACCTCGACGCGGCCCGTGCTCTCATCGCCGAGCACGCGGGCGCCTAAGGAGCGAGAGAGATGTCGAAGATCAAGCCCAGCCAGGGCGCCCCGTACGCACGGATCATGGGGGTCGGCGGCTACCGGCCGACCCGGGTCGTGCCCAACGAGGTGATCCTCGAAACGATCGACTCGTCCGACGAGTGGATCCGCTCGCGTTCGGGCATCGCCACCCGCCACTGGGCCTCCGAGGAGGAGACCGTGGCCGCGATGTCCGTCGAGGCGTCCGGCAAGGCCATCGCGGACGCCGGGATCTCGCCCGAGCAGATCGGTGCCGTGATCGTCTCCACCGTCTCGCACTTCAAGCAGACCCCGGCCATCGCGACCGAGATCGCCCACCTGGTCGGCGCGGGCAGGCCCGCCGCCTTCGACATCTCGGCCGGTTGCGCGGGCTTCGGCTACGGGCTGACCCTCGCCAAGGGCATGATCGTCGAGGGTTCGGCGGAGTACGTGCTGGTCATAGGCGTGGAACGGTTGAGCGACCTCACCGACAAGTCGGACCGTGCAACGGCCTTCCTGTTCGGCGACGGCGCCGGCGCGGTCGTCGTCGGCCCCTCCAAGGTGCCGGCCATCGGCCCGACCGTCTGGGGCTCCGAGGGCGACAAGTCCGAGACCATCAAGCAGACCGTCGCCTGGGACGCGTTCCGTTCCGGCGACGGGTTCCAGCTGCCGCTGGACGCCGAGGGGAACGTCAAGTTCCCGGCCATCACGCAGGAGGGCCAGGCGGTCTTCCGCTGGGCCGTCTTCGAGATGGCCAAGGTCGCCCAGCAGGCGCTGGACGCGGCAGGGATCGCCCCGCAGGACCTGGACGTCTTCATCCCGCACCAGGCCAACATGCGGATCATCGACTCGATGGTGAAGACCCTGAAGCTGCCGGAGAACGTGGTCGTCGCCCGCGACGTGGAGACCACCGGCAACACCTCCGCCGCCTCGATCCCGCTCGCCATGGAGCGGCTTCTGGCGACTGGTCAGGCGAAGAGCGGCGACACCGCTCTCGTCATCGGCTTCGGGGCGGGTCTCGTCTACGCCGCGACGGTCGTTACCCTCCCCTAGGCACACCGGGCCGTTCGGTCCCACCAGCCTCAACCTGCTACTAAACCTCTAAGGAGCGTCAAAATGGCTCACACCCAGGATCAGATCGTCGAGGGCCTCGCCGACATCGTCAACGAGATCGCCGGCATCCCGACCGAGGACGTCAAGCTGGACAAGTCGTTCACCGACGACCTGGACGTCGACTCGCTGTCCATGGTCGAGGTCGTCGTCGCCGCCGAGGAGCGCTTCGACGTGAAGATCCCCGACGAGGACGTCAAGAACCTCAAGACGGTCGGCGACGCCGCCGACTACATCCTGAAGCACCAGGCCTGATCCGGCCTGCCCCTGTGTCGCCACCCGGCGGTGGCGCCGCTGATTCACGACCCTCTACACGTGGAGAAGATTTTCCAGTGAACTCGACCAATCGCACCGTGGTCGTCACCGGTATCGGCGCAACCACTCCGCTGGGTGGCGACTCGGCGTCGACCTGGGAAGGTCTGATGGCCGGTCGTTCCGGTGTCAGGCCCCTCGAGGGCGAACGTTTCGCCGAGCTGCCCGTCCGGATCGCGGCCCGCGCGGCCGTCGACCCGGGCGACGTACTGCCCCGTCCGCTCGCCCGCAAGCTGGACCGCTCGGCGCAGTTCGCGCTGATCGCGGCCCGCGAGGCGTGGAACGACGCCGGTTACACCGGCCGGGCCGGCGACGAGGACGAGAAGGTCCGGCCCGAGCGGCTGGGCGCGGTCATCGCCTCCGGCATCGGCGGTGTGACCACCCTGCTCGACCAGTACGACGTGCTCAAGGAGAAGGGCGTACGCCGCGTCTCCCCGCACACCGTTCCCATGCTCATGCCCAACAGCCCGGCGGCCAACGTCGGCCTGGAGGTCAACGCCCGCGCCGGTGTGCACACGCCGGTCTCGGCCTGCGCCTCGGGCGCCGAGGCGATCGGGTACGCGGTCGAGATGATCCGCACCGGCCGCGCCGACGTGGTCCTCGCCGGTGGCACCGAGGCGGCGATCCACCCACTGCCCATCGTCGCGTTCGCCAACATGATGGCGATGTCCAAGAACAACGAGGAGCCCCAGAAGGCCTCCCGCCCGTACGACACCGGCCGTGACGGCTTCGTCCTCGGCGAGGGTGCCGGGGTCGTGGTCCTGGAGTCCGCGGAGCACGCCGCCGCGCGCGGCGCCAAGGTCTACTGCGAGGTGCTGGGCCAGGGCCTCTCCGCCGACGCCCACCACATCGCGCAGCCCGAGCCGACCGGCCGGGGCATCGCCGCCGCGCTGGAGGACCTGCTGGACCACTCGGACCTCAAGCCGTCCGAGGTCGTGCACCTCAACGCGCACGCCACCTCGACCCCGCAGGGCGACATCGCCGAGGTGAAGGCGCTGCGCAAGGTCCTGGGCGACGACCTCGACCACGTCGCGATCTCGGCCACGAAGTCGATGACCGGTCACCTCCTCGGCGGCGCGGGCGGCATCGAGACCGTCGCGACGGTGCTGGCGCTGGTCAACCGGATGGCCCCGCCGACGATCAACGTCGACCAGCTCGACGAGGACGTGGACGCGGACATCGTGCGCGACACGCCCCGGCCGCTGCCGCAGGGCTCGATCGCCGCGATCAACAACTCGTTCGGCTTCGGCGGCCACAACGTGGTGCTGGCCTTCCGCAGCGTCTGACCCGCCTCGCGGTCCGGTTCTCCCGGCCCGCGCACCGGCACACGGCCGAGGCCCGCCTTCCCCGCGCGTGGGGAGGCGGGCCTCGGCCGTGTCCTGCTCAGACCACCTGGTGGAGCCAGCGGACCGGGGCGCCCTCGCCCGCGTGCCGGAAGGACTCCAGCTCGTCGTCCCAGGGCTTGCCGAGAAGCTTGGCGATCTCGGCCGCCAGATCGCTCTCGCCCTGCTTCGAGCGGGCCAGCGCGGCCCGCAACCGGTCCTCGGGCACCAGGATGTCGCCGTGGACCCCGGTGACGGCGTGGAAGATGCCCAGGCCCGGCGTGGAGCTGTAGCGCTCGCCCTCCGCCGTGGCGCTCGGCTCGGCCGTCACCTCGAAGCGCAGCATGTCCCAGCCCCGCAGCGCGGAGGCCAGCTTGGACGCCGTGCCGGCGCGGCCCTGCCAGGAGAACTCGGACCGCCAGGTGCCGGGCGCGGCGGGCTGTCTGATCCAGTCGAGCTGGACCCGGACGCCGAGAACACCCCCGACCGCCCATTCGACGTGGGGGCAGAGCGCGCGCGGTGCGGAGTGAACGTACAGAACTCCACGTGTCGTCACCGGGACCTCCAGTGTGGAACGAAGTTCGTCTTCTCCTGCGGCCTCGCGTCCGAACCGTCGATTATCGGCCGGATCCCGAGGTTGTCATCAGTAAACAGCATCGGGGTGAAGCTCCTGAAAAAGGACAGTATGTGACGTGGTGTGATTTCCGGAAAGCCACTCAAGTGGAGCCGAGTGGGGGACAGCGCCGCCGGTCCGACGAGGAAAAGCTACCGCGCGGCGGGGGCCCCGGTGTGACGTACGGTCGGTCCTGGGCCCTTCCTTCGCTCAGCTTTCACCCGCCAGGGCGTCGGGGCCTTCCGACCGGTGCCACCAGGGGTTGCCGGGGGCATAACCGAGGGGACCACGGCATGCAGGACCGCTCTTCCCGCCACCGTCCGCACAGCGCCGCCGCCCGTCCGCACACCGCTGCCGCCCGTCCGCGTACCGCCGCCGGCCGTCCCCGTGCCGCCGCGGCCCTGCTGGCGGCGGCCTGGCTGCTCGGTACGGCGGCGCTGGCCGGTTGCGACTCCGGTGCAGAGAGCACGACGAAGGGGGCCGCCGCCCGGCCCGCACCGGTCTGGGACCGGAAGCCGGGATCGGTGGCCGCGGTGGGCGACTCCATCACCCGGGGCTTCGACGCCTGCTCGGTGCTGGCGGACTGCCCGGAGGTCTCCTGGGCGACCGGCACCGACGGCGAGGTGCGCAGCCTGGCGGTGCGGCTGCTCGGCGGCACGAAGGCCGCCTCGCAGAGCTGGAACCACGCCCGGACGGGGGCCCGGATGGCGCAGCTGCCGGAGCAGATGGCGCTGGCCGCGCAGGAGCGGCCCGATCTGGTGACGGTGATGATCGGCGCCAACGACGCCTGCCGGGACTCCGTCCGGCACATGACCCCGGTGGCCGATTTCCGCAGCTCGTTCGAGGCGTCGATGCGGCAGCTGCGGGCCGGTGCGCCCAAGGCGCAGGTGTACGTGTCGAGCGTGCCGGACCTCAAGCGGCTCTGGTCGACGGGGCGCGACAACGCGCTGGGCAAGCAGATCTGGAAGCTGGGGATCTGCCCGTCGATGCTGGGCGGCGCCGACGACCTGGGCCCGGAGGCGACGGCCCGGCGCGCGGAGGTGCGGGAGCGGGTGGTGGCGTACAACGAGGTGCTCCGGGAGGTCTGCGGGAAGGACCGGCTCTGCCGCTACGACGGCGGCGCGGTCTTCGACTACCCGTTCACCGGTCGGCAGCTCAGCCGGTGGGACTGGTTCCATCCGGGGCGCGACGGGCAGGCCCGGCTGGCGGAGATCGCCTACCGCAACGTCACCGCCGCCCGGCCTCCCGCATAAGCTTGCGGATCATGATCACGGGTTCGGGTTCGGGTACGGCGGTACGGGCGGACGGTTTCGGCACTCTCGCGGACGGCACTCCGGTGCACCGCTGGACGCTGGAGCGGGACGGCACGCGGGTGCGGGTGCTGACGTACGGCGGGATCGTCCAGTCGGTCGAGGTGCCGGACCGGGACGGGGCGCGGGCGGAGATCGCGCTCGGGCTGCCGGACCTGGACGGGTACCGGACGTTCACCGGCCCGTACTTCGGCGCGCTGGTCGGGCGGTACGCGAACCGGATCGGCGGGGCCCGCTTCGAGCTGGACGGGCGGACGTACCGGCTGACGCCGAACGAGGGGCGCAACCAGGTGCACGGCGGGGCCGTCGGCTTCGACAAGCGCGTCTGGCGGGCCGACGAGGTGGCGGACGGTGTCGAGCTGTCGCTGGTCTCCGAGGACGGCGAGGAGGGCTTTCCGGGCCGCCTGGCGGTGCGTGCCGCGTACACCCTGGAGGCGGGCGGGGCGCTGCGGATCACCTATCGGGCGACGACCGACGCGCCGACCGTGCTGAACCTGACGAACCACACGTACTGGAACCTGGCGGGTGCGGGCGGCGGCAGCGCGCTGGGGCAGGTGCTGCGGATCGCGGCCGGGCGGATCACCCCGGTGGACGCCGAGTCGCTGCCGACCGGTGAGCTGCTGCCGGTGGCCGGGACCCGGTTCGACTTCCGCGAGCCGGTGCCGGTCGGTGCGGGCTACGACCACAACTTCGTGCTGGACGCGCCGGGCGCGGGCCCGGCGGCCGAGCTGTACGACGCGGGCTCGGGGCGGGTGCTGACGGTGACGACGACGGAGCCGGGGCTCCAGCTCTACACGGCGGACCACTTCGACGGGCGCCCGTTCGGCCCGTGCGCCGGGGTCGCGCTGGAGACCCAGCACTTCCCGGACTCCCCGAACCGGCCGGAGTTCCCGAGCACGGTGCTCCGGCCGGGCGAGGAGTCCGTCTCGACGACGGTGTACGGCTTCTCGGTGCGCTGAGGCCCGTTACCCGCCGATCTCCACGGCCGCCGTCAGGCGTACGTCGGCGAGCGAGCGGGTCGCCTGGACCTCGTAGCCGCCGGGCAGCCGGGTCCAGCCGTACGCGTCCTCGTCCCAGATCTCGTAGCCGCGCGGGTCCAGGGCGATCGTCACCTCGGCGCTCTCGCCGGGCGCCGCCTCGGCGCGGGCGAAGCCGACGAGCCTGCGGGCCGGGCGGTCCGCGGTGTCCTGGCGGGGCGCCAGGTAGATCTGGACGGTCTCGGCGCCCGGCCGGGTGCCGGTGTTGCGGACGCGCACGGTGGCCGTGTCCGGGCCCGCGGTGAGGCTCTCGTACGCCCAGGTGGTGTAGCCGAGTCCGTGGCCGAACGGGTAGGCGGGCGTGGCGCCGGCCCTCTCCCAGGCCCGGTAGCCGACGAAGACGCCTTCGTCGTACGGGAGTCGGCCGCCGGTGGGGGTGGTGTTCGCGACCGGTACGTCGGCGAGGGCCACCGGCCAGGTGGTGGGGAGCCGGCCGCCCGGTTCGGCGGCGCCGAGCAGGACGTCGGCCAGCGCGTGTCCCGCCTCCTGTCCCGGGAACCAGGCGAGCAGCACGGCGGCGACCTCCTCGCGCCACGGAAGCTCCACCGGGGAACCGGAGTTGACGATCACCACGGTGTTCGGGTTGGCGGCGGCGACGGCGTGGACCAGCTCGTCCTGGTGGCCGGGGAGGCGCAGGTCGGTGCGGTCGAAGCCCTCGGACTCGACGCGTTCGGTGGTGCCGACGACGACGATCGCGGTGTCGGCGGCGCGGGCCGACTCCACGGCCTCGGCGATCAGTTCGGCCGGGTCGCGGCGCGGGCCGAGGTGGCAGAGGGCGAACGAGACGCCCAGGACCGGCGCGTCGTCGCCGAGGGTCTCGGGGAGCTGGCGCAGCGAGACCTCGACGGGCTCGCCGGCGGTGAGGGTGGTCCGGCCGCGCTCCAGCGGGTTGCCGAAGAACGCCTCGCCGGGGTCGGCGGAGACGACCCGGTGCACCTCGTCGTACAGGGTCTCGCCCGCGACGGTGAGGGTGAGCGCGCCGGTGCCCCGGGTGCCGAAGACGTGCTCGCCGCTGTCGCGCGGGACGAAGGTTCCGGTGATCTCGACGCTGTGCAGGGCGGCTCGGGTGACGCCTTCGGGGAGGTCGTCGCCGATCCACTGGACGGTGCCGCCGGGCAGCGGTGCGGAGCCGAGGACGGCGCCGGTCGCGTCGTAGCAGACGGCGCGCAGCTCGAAGCCCTGGTCGGCGGGGGTGAGTTCGGTGTTGGGGTCGGCGCCGACGCGGTAGTCGACGGTGCCTTCGGGGAGGGCGGCGCGCAGGCCGTCGAGCGGGGTGACGACATGGTCGGGGAAGACCTGGGCGGAGCCGCCGCCGAGGACCCGGGCGTCGCGGGCGAGGGCCCCGCTGACCGCGACGGTGCGGACGGCCGCCGGGTCGACGGGGAGGGCGGGGCGCCCGTCGCGCGTCTCGTTGCGCACCAGAACGAAGGAGCGGCGGGCGATCTCGCGGGCCAGCGCGTCGCCGTCGGTCTCCGCCGGGAGGTCGGCCGGGGCGACGGCGGGCGGGGCTCCGTCCAGGAGGCCGACGCGGGCGGCCAGCCGCAGCACGTTGCGGACGGCGCCGTCGACGACGGACTCCGCGACCTCTCCGGCCCGTACCGCCTCGGCGAGGGCCTTGCCGTACACCGTCTTCGGGCCGGGCATGGCGATGTCGAGGCCGCCGTAGGCGGTGGCGGCGGTGGAGCGGGCGGCCAGCCAGTCGGAGACGACGCAGCCGTCGAAGCCCCATTCGCCGCGCAGCACCGTGTTCAGCAGGTAGTGGTGCTCGGTCATGGTGGTGCCGTTGACCCGGTTGTAGGCGGCCATGATGCCCCACGGGTGGGCGTTGGCGACGATCCGCTCGAAGGGCGCGAGGTAGATCTCCCGCAGGGTCCGCGGGGCGACGACGTTGTCCACGGTGAAGCGGTCCGTCTCGGCGTCGTTGGCGACGTAGTGCTTGACGGTGGTGCCGACCCCGCCGTCCTGCACCCCGCGCACATAGCCGGTGCCGATCTCGCCGGTGAGGTACGGGTCCTCGCTGTACGTCTCGAAGTGGCGCCCGCCGAGCGGGGACCGGTGGAGGTTCACGGTCGGGGCGAGGAGGACGTGGACGCCCTTGCGGCGGGCCTCCTGGGCGAGCAGCCGGCCGGCGCGGCGGGCCAGGGCGGGGTCCCAGGTGGCGGCCAGCGCGGTCGGCGAGGGCAGGGCCACGGAAGGGTCGTCGGCGCTCCAGGCGACGCCCCGGACGCCGATCGGCCCGTCGGACATCACCAGCGGGCCGAGCCCCACGGCGGGCAGCGCCGGCAGCGACCACATGTCCTGACCGGCCAGCAGCCGCGCCTTGTCGTCGAGCCCCAGCGCGGCGAGCGCCGCTTCGACCGCCGCCTCGCGGAGCTCGTCGGGGTGGGTGGGTGTGGGCGCGTCTGCCACGGCCGTACCTCCGCGTCGGTTTCTGTGCTGTCGGATTCGGTTGCTGTGTGCCGACTCCATACTGACCCCGGACCAGGTAGACCAGTAGGTTTCGTTACCTTTATGTTATTTATGGGGATGGCGTACGGTCCCCGTACGGGGGTGGACGAGCGCCGAGAGGGGCCGGGGCGATGGTGCGGGGCAGAAGTACGGAGCGGCGGGCGGAGATCGTCCGGGCGGCGCTGGAGGTGATCGCCGAGCGGGGCTACCGGGGCGCCTCGTTGAGCGCCGTCGCCGAGCGGGTCGGCCTCAGCCAGCAGGGGCTGCTGCACTACTTCCCCACCAAGGACGCGCTGCTGCTCGCCGTGCTGGCGGAGCGCGACCAGTGGGACCCCGGCGCCTCCTCCCGGAGCGACGGTGTCTGGCCGGTCGAGCTGCTGGCCTCGCTGGTGGAGTACAACGCGATGCGGCCCGGCATCGTCCAGACCTTCTCGGCGCTGCTGGGCGAGAGCGTGACGGAGGGCCACCCGGCGCGGGAGTTCTTCACCCGCCGCTACACCCAGGTCCGGGCGAGCATGGCGGCGATCCTGCGCGCGGAGTACGGCGAGCGGCTGCCGGGCGGGCTGACCCCGGAGCGCGCGGCCCCGCTGCTGGTCGCGGTGCTGGACGGGCTCCAGTACCAGTGGCTGCTGGACCCGGAGTCGGTGGACATGCCCGCGGCCTTCGAGGACTTCCTGACGCTGCTGCGGACACCGGGGGCAACAACGGGGCCGGGTGGGGCAAATGCCCCAACTCCCCCTCCGGAAGCCCGAGTTCCGGAGAACCGCTCATCATGACACCCGCCGCGGGGCGGTGGGGACGGGATGCCCGAACCCCCGCCACCTGCGGGTGATTCGGGGCCGGTCTACGCGCGTCCGGGCGTCGGGCACCCCGGCGGGCGCCCCAAGGTTGACCGCATGACTTCCACGCCCGCAGGCCCGTCATCCGGCCTGACCTCCCGCCGTACCCTGCTCTCGGGCGCCACCGCCGGTGCCGCCGCGCTGGCCGTGACCGCCGCCACCGGCCCCGGCACCGCGCACGCCGCCACCGGCACCGCCGCGGACACCGCGCCGCTCGCCGCCGCGGCCGCCGGTTCGGACTGGGAGACCTGCCTCTCCGTCGCCCGCGCCATCCTCGTACGCGACGCCCAGGACCGGCCGTTGGTGCCGCGCTACCGCGAGATCCTGCTCTCCAAGGGGCTGCCGCGCGGCCGCCGGGCCCCCAAGAAGGTGCTGATCGTCGGGGCGGGCCCGGCCGGGCTCACCGCCGCCCATCTGCTCCACCGCGCCGGGCACACCGTCACCGTCATCGAGGCCAACGGCAACCGCGTCGGCGGCCGGATCAAGACCTTCCGCCGGGGCGGCCACGAGCGCGCCGAGGCACCGTTCGCCGACCCGAAGCAGTACGCCGAGGCCGGCGCGATGCGCATCCCCGACAGCCATCCGCTGGTCACCGGGCTGATGGACGGGTTCGGCCTGAAGCGCCGCCCCTTCCACCTGGTGGACGTCGACGCCCACGGCCGCCCGGTCAACCACACCTGGCTGCACGTCAACGGCGTCCGGATGCGCAAGGCCGAGTACGCGAAGAACCCCCGGAAGGTGAACCGTACGTTCGGCGTGCCCGCCGCGTTCGAGGACAAGCCCGCCGCGCAGATCGTGCGGGAGGCGTTCGCCCCGGTGCGCGGGGAGTTCGAGGGCAAGGAGGGCCGGGAGCTCGTCGAGGGCTGGGCCCGGGTCGTCCAGCGGTACGGGCACTGGTCGATGTTCCGCTTCCTGACCGAGGCGGCCAAGCTCGACGAGCGCACGATCGACCTGATCGGCTCGGTCGAGAACATGACCTCCCGGCTCCACCTCTCCTTCGTGCACAGCTTCATCGGCGCCTCCCTGATCAGCCCGGACACCTCCTTCTTCGAGCTGCCCGGCGGCACCGGCGTCCTCGCCGACGCGATGTACGAGCGGGTCAAGGGCCTGGTGAAGCTGGACCGCCGGGTCACCCGGATCAGCCACGGCGAGCACGGCGTGGAGGTCGAGACGGTCTCCGAGGGCCGCGACGGCAAGCCGCTGGTCCGCCAGACCTTCCGCGGCGACCGGGCCATCATCACCGTGCCGTTCTCCGGGCTGCGCCACATCCCCGTCGCGCCCGCGCTCTCGTACGGCAAGCGGCGGGCGATCACCGAGGTCCACTACGACGCGGCGACCAAGGTCCTGCTCGAATTCAGCCGCCGCTGGTGGGAGTTCGAGGAGAAGGACTGGAAGCGGGAGCTGGACCGGATCAGGCCCGGCCTGTACGACGCCTACCGGCAGGGCAGGGCACCGGCCGACGGCTCGCTGCTGGGCGCCCACCCCTCCGTCCCGAACGGTCATCTGCCCTCCGGTCAGCGGGCGCACTACGCGGCGCACCGGACCGTCGCCCGCGACCAGCCCGAGGCGGCCCGGGTGATCGGCGGCGGCTCGGTCACCGACAACGCCAACCGGTTCATGTACCAGCCCTCGCACCCGGTGGAGGGCAGTGCGGGCGGTGTCCTGCTCGCCTCGTACAGCTGGGCCGACGACGCCCTGAAGTGGGACTCGCTCGACGACGACGAGCGCTACCCGCTCACCCTGGCCGGGGTGCAGGACGTGTACGGGCAGCGGATCGAGGTGTTCTACACCGGCGTCGGCGCCACCCAGTCGTGGATGCGCGACCCCTACGCGTACGGGGAGGCGTCGGTGCTGCTGCCCGGCCAGCACACCGAACTCCTCGCCCATGTGCGCGCGGTGGAGGGTCCGCTGCACTTCGCGGGCGACCACACCTCGGTCAAGCCGGCCTGGATCGAGGGGGCGCTGGAGTCGGCGGTCCGCTCGGCCCTGGAGGTGCACGGCGCCTGACCGGGACGGGCCGCCCGCCGTACCGCCGGGACAGCCCGTGGGCCGGCGGCCCGTCGTACCACCACGACCGGGCCGCCGCTCCCGTAGGCCGTCAGCCCTTGTCGAGGGTGTACGGGGCGGGGTCGCCGTCCCCGTCCCCGCTCTCCGGGGCCGTCAGGTCGCGGGCGAGCAGGGTGGCCCCGGCGACGGCGCCCGGCATCAGGAACACGGCGACGAACGGCACCAGGAAGGCCAGCCCCAGCGGTACGCCGAAGCCCAGGGTCAGCATCCGCCGCCCCCGCAGCAGGGCGAGCCGGTCCCGCAGCACCATGCCGCGGCGCTGGAGCGCGACGGCGGTCAGCTCCTCGGTGAGGAAGTAGCCCGTGACGCAGAAGCCGAGGACGGGTATCACCGTCTGGCCGAGCACCGGGACGAAACCGAGGGCGAAGAGCAGCAGCGAGTAGAGCCCCACCCGCACCAGGATGCGGAGGCTGTCCCGGGCGGAGATCCACAGCTCCCGCCAGAGCGGCAGCCCGGACTCCGGGACCTCACCGCCCTCCGTGCGGTCGACCTGCTCGGAGAGCGACTCGTAGAAGGGCTGGCCGACCAGCAGGGTCACCGCGGTGAAGGTGATCACGGCGAGGAAGAGGCCGAGGCCGAAGACCAGCACGGTCAGGGTGGTGCGGAAGACGCCGAGCCAGGGCGAGGACCAGCCGTCGGCGAACGGTGTCGCCCAGTCCACCAGGTCGTCGGCGCCGTAGCCGAGGCCGACGAGGGCCGCCGCGTACAGCGCCAGGGTGATCAGCCCGGGCAGCAGCCCGAAGCCGAACCACCGTCCGTGCCGGCCGACCCAGCGCTGCCCCTGTATCAAGTAGCCGAAGCCCGCCCCTAGATCACGCATGGCGTCAGCGTACTGGCGGTGCCGCACAGCCCGAGGGCCGCACCCCGGTACGGGGGTGCGGCCCTCGGAAACGCCGCGAGCGTGGGTGGTCAGGAAGCGACCGACAGCTCGACCGCGATGTTGCCCCGGGTGGCGTTCGAGTACGGGCACACCTGGTGGGCCTTCTCGACGAGCGCCTGCGCGGTGGCGGTGTCGACGTTCGGGATGGTGGCGCGGATCGCGACCGACAGCCCGAAGCCGCCCTCGGCGGTCTTGCCGATGGAGACCTCGGCGGTCACGGTGGAACCGGAGATGTCCGCCTTCTCCTGACGGGCCACCACGCCCAGCGCGCCCTGGAAGCAGGCGCTGTAGCCGGCGGCGAAGAGCTGCTCCGGGTTGGTGCCGGCACCGCTGCCGCCCATGCTCTTCGGCGGGTTGACGACGACGTCGAGGTTGCCGTCGTCGGACGAGACCCGGCCGTCGCGGCCGTTCTCGGCGGTGGCGACGGCGGTGTAGAGGACGTTGATGTCCTGAATGGTCATGCTGAGGATTCCTCCTGCTGTGCGCCGCGACTCGCGCCCACGATCGCGACGGCCTGGGATGACAATAATGCCTGCGTCAGGCGAGGGAGACGATCATCTTCCCGGTGTTCTCGCCGCGGAGCAGGCCGAGGAAGGCGTCGAAGCCGTTCTCGATGCCCTCGACGACGGTCTCGCGGTACTTCAGCTCGCCCGAGGCCAGCCAGCCCGCCACGTCCTTCACGAACTGCGGCTGGAGCGCGGCGTGGTCGCCGACGAGCATGCCCTGGATGCGCAGCCGCTTGCCGATGACGAGCGCGAGGTTGCGCGGGCCGGGGGTCGGTTCGGTCGCGTTGTACTGGGCGATCATTCCGCAGACGGTGACCCGGCCGTGCACGTTGAGCGCGGAGATCGCCGCTTCGAGGTGCTCGCCGCCGACGTTGTCGAAGTAGACGTCGATGCCCTCGGGGGCGGCGGCGCGGAGCTGCTCGACGACCGGGCCGTCGTGGTAGTTGAAGGCCGCGTCGAAGCCGTACTCCTCGACGAGGAGCTTGACCTTCTCGTCGGAGCCGGCCGAGCCGATGACCCGCGAGGCGCCCTTGATCCGGGCCATCTGGCCGACCTGGCTGCCGACCGCCCCGGCCGCGCCGGAGACGAAGACCGCGTCGCCCTCCTTGAAGGACGCGACGTCGAAGAGGCCCGCGTAGGCGGTGAGCCCGGTCATCCCGAGCACTCCGAGGTAGGCGGAGAGCGGGGCGACGGCCGGGTCGACCTTCACCGCGTGCTGGGCGGGGACCTCGGCGTACTCCCGCCAGCCGAGGCCGTGCAGGACGTGGTCGCCGACCGCGATGCCCTCGGCGTTCGACGCGATGACCTCGCCGACCGCGCCGCCGTCCATCGGGTGGTCGAGCTTGAACGGCGGGGTGTACGACTTCACGTCGTTCATCCGGCCCCGCATGTACGGATCGACCGAGAAGTACCGGTTGCGGACCAGGACCCGGCCTTCGCGGGGGGCCGTCACCGGCGCCTCGCGCAGCGCGAGGTCCTCGGCCTTCGGCCAGCCGTGCGGTCGGGCGACGAGGTGCCATTCACGGCCGGACGTGGGAAGTGTTGCTGACATGGACTCGGGCTCTCCTCGGTGTCCTGGGGGTCCTGCGGGGCGGGGGGATCGCCCCGGGCTCCGGACGGAATTACTTCAGATCGTGAAACAACAATGTGCCTGAATATTTCACCTTGTCAAGCAACCGGCTATCCTGGGTGTCATGGCACTCCCCCGTACAGACCCGCTGACCCTTGAGGTCGTCGAGCTCATCGGCACCGTCGTGGCGCGCTACTACGAGGAGTACGACCAGGCGGCCGCCGCCCACTCGCTCACCGGCGCGCAGGCCCGGGTGCTCGGGCTGCTCGCCGTGGAGCCGATGCCGATGCGCCGGATCGCCCGGAAGCTGAAGTGCGAGCCGTCGAACGTGACGGGCATCATCGACCGGCTGGAGGTGCGCGGTCTGGTGGAGCGGCGGCCCGATCCGGCCGACCGGCGGGTGAAGCTGGCCGCGCCGACGGAGCTGGGCACGCGGACGGCGCGGGAGCTGCGCGATTCGCTGACCTTCGCCCGGGAGCCGCTGGCCGAGCTGTCGGAGGCGGAGCGGACGGTGCTGCGGGACCTGCTGCGCCGGATGCTGGGCGAGGCAGGGCCGGACATTCCCTGAGGGCGCCCCCGGCCGGCGGGGTCCCCTCCTACGGCTCAGCCCAGCGCGCGGCGCGCCCCCGGGCGGCGCACGATGCGAAGGTACCGGCGGCCGCCGGTACCTCCGTCCGCGCCCCCGGGAGATCTGCCGTGGCCGTCAGTCTTGAGCAGTTGCGCCGTTGCCATGTCGCCGTCGACCTCGGAGCGGCCCGGACCCGGGTGTACGTCAAGGGGCTCGGGCTGGTCGTCGACGAGCCGAGCGCCGCCGCGGTGAACACCCGTACCGGATCGCTCATCGCCGTCGGCACCTTCGCCGAGCAGATGACGGGCCGCACCCCCGACTACATCAAGGTGACCCGGCCGGTCACCGGCGGGACCGTCATCGACATCGAGATGGCCCAGCGCATGCTGCGCCACCTCCTCGGCGACAAGCTCCGCCGCCAGTTGCGCCGCAAGCCCCGGCTCCGGGCCGCCGCCTGCACCCCGCACGGCAGCGATCCGCTCGCCCAGCGGGCCACCGTGGAGACGATGGTCGGGATCGGCGCCCGCCGGGTCGAGCTGGTGGACACCCTGATCGCGGCGGCGGTCGGCTGCGGGCTGCCGGTCGAGCAGCCGACCGCCACCATGATCATGGTGTGCGGGGCGGCGACCACCCAGATCGCGGTGCTCTCGCTCGGCTCGATCGTGAGCGCGGTGCGCATCCCGGTCGGCGGCGACGCCATCGACCACGCGGTCATCCAGCATCTGCGCCAGCACCACGAGCTGATGCTGCCGAGCCAGTCCGTGCGCCCGCTCCAACTGGCGCTCAACGACAGCGGGCTGACCTCGGAGGGACCCGCCACCACCGAGATCCACGGCCGGGACGTGGCGACCGGGCTGGCCCGCTCGGTGCGGGTCGACACCGCCGCCGTGCGGCAGGCCATCCACGCCCCGCTCACCAACGTGCTGGACGGGCTCGGCAAGATCCTCCGCGAGTGCCCGCCCGACCTGGTGGCCGACCTGGTGGACTGCGGGATCATGATGGTCGGCGGGAGCGCGCTGCTGCCCGGCCTCGACCAGATGCTGCGGAACGCGACGGGGCTGCCGGTGCACATCGCCGAGCGGCCGGACACCTGCGCGGTGATGGGGCTCGGCGCCATGCTGGACGGGGAGATCGAGCCGATGGTCCTCGACCCGCTCGGCTGCTGAGGGCGGGCGCCCGGCCACCGGCAGTCATCTGGCGGGCGCGGCCCGGAGCGCGACCCTGGTGTTGGAGTGGGCCACCCCCGCCTCCCGCTTGAGCCGGCGCAGCAGCCCGTCCAGGGCCGTGGTGTCGGCGACGGCGGCCCGTACGAGGTAGTCGTGGGCGCCGGTCACATGGACCACCTCGGTGATGCCGGGCAGGGCGAGCACCGCCCGTTCGAAGGTCTCGTTGGTCGTGTCGATCCGCAGGGACACGTCGATGAAGACGACGAGCCCGGTGCGGGTGTCGGCGGCCGGGTCGATGATCACGGTGAAGCCCCGGATCACCCCGTCGCGGCGGAGCCGGCGCACCCGGTCGGCCGCCGCGTTGGCGCTGAGCCCGACCCGTTCGCCCAGGTCCCGGTACGAGATCCGGGCGTCCTCCTGGAGGATGCCGAGGATGTCCCTGTCCAGACGGTCCATACTGCGATTGTCGCAGCTTTGTCCGCTGTCTGGGTGTCTGAAGTCATTCGTCACTCCTGGTTCGGCATCACTCGCCCGGCGTATTCCGGCGCGCCGCCGGGAGGGGGCCGCCCTTGACTTGAGGGGTGGACACAACGGTCAAGCAGTCCCCGGCCGCGGTCGACGCGCCGTCCTCGGCCGCGTACCGCAATCTCGTGATGGCCACGATCGGGTTCGGGCTCACCTTCTGGGCCTGGAACCTGATCGCGCCGCTGTCCGGCGACTACAAGGAGCGGCTGGGGCTGACCTCGTTCGAGCAGTCGCTGCTGGTGGCGGTGCCGGTGCTGGTCGGTTCGCTGGGCCGGATCCCGGCGGGCGCGTTCACCGACAAGTACGGCGCCCGGCTGATGTTCCCGCTGGTCTCGGCGCTCACCGTCGTGCCGGTGCTGCTGCTGATCCCGGCACGGGACTCGTACGGCGCAATGCTGGTGGTGGGCTTTCTGCTGGGGCTGGGCGGCACCACGTTCGCGATCGGCATCCCGCTGGTCAACTCGTGGTTCCCGCCCGCCAAACGCGGTCTCGCGCTCGGCGTCTTCGGCATGGGCATGGGTGGGGTGGCGCTCTCCGGGTACTTCACCCCGCGGATCGCGGAGCACGGGAGGAACCTGCCGTACCTGGTGGTCGCGGCGGCGCTCGTGGTGTACGCGGCGCTGGCCGCCGTGCTGGTCAGCGACCGGCCGGGCCGCCCGGTGCCGACCGAGTCGCCGGCCCGCCGGCTGGGCCGCGCCGGACGGCTCCGGGTCACCTGGGAGCTGTCCGCGCTGTACGCGATCGGCTTCGGCGGAATCGTCGCGTTCGGCGTGTACCTGCCCACGTATCTGAAGACCTGGTACGACCTGTCGCCCACCGACGCCGGGACGAAGGCCGCCGGGTTCGCCCTGGTCACCGTCGTCTTCCGGCCGATCGGCGGCTGGCTCTCGGACCGCGTCCACCCGGCCGTGGTCACGGCGGCGGCGCTCGGCCTGGCCGCCCTGATGGCGATCGTCCAGGCATTCGACCCGCCACTGAACCCGGTCGGCACCATCGCGCTGCTCTGCATGGCCGCGGGCCTCGGCACCTCCAGCGGCAGCATCTTCGCCCTGGTGTCGCAGGTCACACCGCAGGCACAGGTGGGCAGCGTGACCGGGATCGTCGGCGCGATGGGCGGCCTGGGCGGCTTCGTGCCACCGCTGGTGATGGGGGCGATCTACAGCGCCCAGGGCTCGTACTCGATCGGCTTCATGCTCCTGTCGGACCTGGCGCTCGCGGGCTGTGTGTACGCGTACGGCCGCATGCGGGGGCTGCGCGGGGAGTAGGGCCTTCCGTAGGGTGCGGAGAGTGACGCATCCTCTTCTGTCCGTACCGGACGACGGTTCGCGCCGGGAAGCCCTCCGGTTCGGCGAACACAGCCTGACCTACGACGCGTTGGCCGCCGCCTCGGGCGCGCTCGCCGCCCGGATCTCCGGTGCCGGACGGGTCGCCGTCTGGGCCACCCCGACGCCCTCGACGGTGGTCGCCGTGGTGGCCGCGCTCCGGGCCGGGGTGCCCGCGGTGCCGCTCAACCCCCGTACGGGTACGCGCGAGCTCGCCCACATCGTGGCGGACAGCGGACCGGCCGTGGTGCTGGCCGGGGCGGGCGACGTCCTCCCGCCGCCGCTCGACGCGCTGGACCGGATCGACGTCGACCCGGCCGGGACGGGCGGCCCCGCCGCGTTCCCCGAGCCCGGCCCCGAGTCCCCCGCCCTGGTCGTCTACACCTCGGGCACCACCGGCCCGCCGAAGGGCGCGGTGCTGCCCCGCCGGGCGGTCGCCGCCTCGCTCGACGCGCTGGCGGACGCCTGGGAGTGGACCGGGGACGACGTGCTCGTCCACGCCCTGCCGCTCTTCCACGTACACGGCCTGGTCCTCGGGGTGCTCGGGCCGCTGCGCCGGGGCGGCTCGGTGCGGCACCTGGGCCGGTTCTCCACCGAGGGGGTGGCCCGGGAGCTGTCGTCCGGCGGGACCATGCTGTTCGGCGTGCCGACGATGTACCACCGGCTGGCGGAGGCCCTGGAGGGCTCCGGCCCCGAGGCGGCCGGGCTGGCGAAGGCACTGGCCGGGGCCCGGCTGCTGGTGTCCGGCTCGGCGGCGCTGCCGGTCCACGACCACGAGCGGATCGCGGCGGCGACCGGGCGCCGGGTCATCGAGCGGTACGGCATGACGGAGACCCTGATGAACACCGGCGTACGGGCCGACGGCGAGCCGCGCCCCGGCACCGTCGGCGCCCCGCTGCGCGGGGTGGAGCTCCGGCTGACCGAGGAGGACGGCACCGTCCTCACCGGCACCGGACCCGAGGTCATCGGCGAGATCCAGGTGCGCGGGCCGAACCTGTTCACCGGCTATCTGAACCGCCCCGACGCCACCGCCGCCGCGTTCACCGGCGACGGCTGGTTCCGCACCGGCGACATGGCGACCCGGGACCCCGACGGCTATGTACGGATCGTCGGCCGCAAGGCCACCGACCTGATCAAGAGCGGCGGTTACAAGATCGGCGCCGGGGAGATCGAGAACGCGCTGCTGGACCACCCCGGGGTCCGCGAGGCCGCCGTCACGGGCGAGCCGGACCCCGACCTGGGCGAGCGGATCATCGCCTGGGTGGTCCCCGCCGACCCGGCCGCGCCCCCCTCCGAGCAGGAACTGGCCGACCATGTCGCCGCCCAGCTCGCCCCGCACAAGCGCCCGCGCACCGTCCGCCACCTGGACGCGCTGCCCCGCAACGACCTCGGCAAGATCATGAAGCGGGCGCTCCGTGGCTGACCGGCAGAGCGCGCGGGCGGCGATCGCGGCCCTCACCACGGAGTTCGAGGAGCTCACCGAGGCCCCGCCCGGTGACACGACGGCCGGGGACGACGGGCCGCTCGCCTGGGCCGGGTACGCGGACTCCCGGGCCCGCGCCACCGCCCGGACCGGCGAGCGGGAGTCCGTCGTCCACGGCCTCGCCTCGGTCGGCGGCCACGACTGCGTGCTGGTCTCGTTCGAGTTCGGCTTCCTGGGCGGTTCGCTGGGGCAGCGCACCGGGGACCGGCTGGTGGCCGCGTACGAGGCGGCCCGCAGGCGTGGGCTGCCGCTGGTCTCGCTGATCGCGACGGGCGGCAGCCGGATGCAGGAGGGCATGGTCGCGCTGACCCAGCTCCAGCGGGTGGCCCACGCCTCGGCGCGGCTGAGGGCGGCGGGGCCGGCGCAGATCGCCGTTCTGCGTGACCCGACGACGGGCGGCGGCTGGGCCACCCTGGGGGCGGGCGCCGATGTGGTGCTGGCGCTGCCGGGCGCCCAGGTCGGCTTCGCCGGTTCCCGGGTGCGGCCGCCGGACGCGGATCCCGCCGCGTACACGGCCGAGGGCCAGTGGGCGGCGGGGCAGGTGGACGCGGTCGTGGCCCCGGACGGGCTGCCGGGGACGGTGGGCCGCTGGCTGCGGGCGCTGCGGCTGCCGGACGCCCCGCCGGACCCGGCCCCGGTCCCGCGGGCGCTGTCGGCGGCGGGCCTTCCGGAGACCGGCTGGGACGCGGTGCGGCAGGCCCGCTCGCCGTCCCGGCCGCGCGCCGAGGCGTATCTGGACGACTACTTCGCGGACCGGCTGCCGCTCGTCGGCGACCGCTGCGGGGGTACGGATCCGGGGCTGCTCGCCGGTTTCGGCTGGCGGGAGGGCCGGTCGGTCGCGTACGTCGCCCAGTGCGGCACCGCGACCCGCCCGGCCGGTTACCGCACGGCGGCCCGGGTGATCCGGCTGGCGGACCGGCTCGGGCTGCCCGTGCTGACCCTGGTCGATACCCCGGGCGCGGCCAACGACGCGGCGGCGGAACGGGCGGGCGCGGGCGCCGCGATCGCCGACGCCTTCGCGGCGATGGCGGCGGCCCGGGTGCCGCTCACCACCCTGGTGATCGGCGAGGGCGGCTCGGGCGGCGCACTGGCCCTCGCGGCCCCGGGAAACACCCATGTCACCCCGGACAGCTACTTCTCGGTGATCGCCCCGGAGCTGGCGGCGGCCATCCTGAAGCGCGCCCCGGACCAGGTGCGGGCCACCGCCGACCAGTTGCGGCTGCGCCCGCAGGACCTGGTGGAGCTGGGCTTCGCCCGGTCGGTGGTGGGGCCGGAGTGACCGGGGCCGGGACCGTGCCCGGGGCCGTGTCCGGGGCGGTCCCCGGTCACGGCTGCGGGTCGCGGGCGTCGTAGCGGGCGAATCCGCGCCAGCGCAGCGCCAGCAGGCAGACGGCGACGACGCAGGCGATCCCGCCACCGGTCACCGCCAGGCCGGGCGAGGTCAGATCGGAGACGGAGCCCGAGAAGAAGTCGCCGAGCCGGGGGCCGCCCGCGACGACGACGATGAACACGCCCTGGAGCCGTCCGCGCATCTCGTCGGGGACGGCCGCCTGGAGCATGGTGTTGCGGAAGACCATCGAGATGGTGTCCGCGCAGCCCGCGAGCGCCAGGAAGAGCAGCCCGAGCCAGAGCTGCCGGGTCAGGCCGAAGACCGCGATGGCCGCGCCCCAGCAGGCGACGGCGACCAGGACGGCCAGCCCGTGCCGCCGTACCCGTCCCAGCCAGCCGGAGAACACCCCGCCGAGCAGCGCCCCGAACGCCGGGGCGGCGACCAGCAGACCGGTGGTCCTCGCGTCGCCCCCGTACCAGACGACGGCGACGACCGGGAACAGGGCCTTGGGCTGGGCGAGCACCATGGCGCACAGGTCGGTGAAGAAGGTCATCCGCAGGTTGGAACGTTTCGCCAGGAAGCGCAGCCCGTCCGCGACGGACGCCCGTTTGGCGGGCCCGCTCGCCTCCCCCCGGTCCGGCAGCATGGCGGGCAGCCGCCACATCGCGTAGAGGGCGGCGGTGAAGGTGACGGCGTCGACGGTGTACGCGGCCCGGTAGCCCCACCAGCCGACGATGACCCCGCCGAGCATCGGCCCGACCAGGTTGCCGGTGGTGCTGGTCATGGAGGAGAGCGCGTTGGCGGCGGGCAGCTGCTCGGCCGGGAGCAGCCGGGCGATCATCGAGCTGCGGGCCGGGGAGTTGACCGCGAAGCAGGCCGACTGGAGGGCGACGAGCGCGTACAGCAGCCCGACCTGTTCCACCCCGGCGATGGTGAGGGAGACCAGGGCGAGGGAGAGCAGGAACGAGCCGAAGGCGCTGGCCAGGCCCAGTTTCCGCCGGTCGAGGGTGTCGGCGACGGCCCCGCCGTACAGGCCGAAGACCACCAGCGGCAGGAACGAGCAGAAGCCGATGAGCCCGACCGAGAAGGCGGAGCCGGTGATGTCGTAGACCTGGAGCGATACCGCGAGGGAGGTCATCCCCTGCCCGATCCAGGAGACCGTGTTCCCGAACCAGAGGCGCCGGTAGTCCGGCGAAGTGTGCAAAGGGGTCAGATCGGCGAATATGCGGCGTCGGGCGGCGGGTTCCTCGGTCGTTTCGGTCACAGCGGATGGTAACGACCGGCCCCGGACGGACCAACCGGGTATCCCGCCGACGGGCCGCGCGCCCGGCCGTGGCCCGCCGGACGCGTTCTACGGTCGGTCGATGCCGGTGGTCCGGACGGCCCGGTGGACGGTGCCGTTGTACTGCGGGTGCCCCTTGCGCTCGAAGAGGGTGGCGTAGAGGCCGCTGCGGTCGAGGAGTTGGGTGTGGGTACCGGATTCCACGAGCCGCCCCTCGTCCAGGACGAGGATGCGGTCGGCGTCGGCGGCCAGGGCCAGGTCGTGGGTGATCACGATGGTGGTGCGGCCCTTGGCCAGTCGGCGCAGGGGTTCGAGGATGCGCTCGGCGGCCAGCCGGTCCAGTCCGGTGGTGGGCTCGTCGAGGATGAGGACGGGGGCGTCGCGCAGCATGGCGCGGGCGATGGCGATCCGCTGCAACTGGCCGCCGGAGAGCCGGGAGGTACCGGTGGATATGACGGTGTCATATCCCTCCGGAAGGAGCTCGATGAACTCGTGCGCGTCCGCCGCCCGCGCGGCCCGCACCACGTCGTCGTGGCTGGATCCGGGGCTGCCGCAGCCGATGTTCTCCTCGATGGTGTCGTGCAGGACGAGGGTGTCCTGCGGCAACAGCGTGACGTTGCGGCGGAGATACGTCAGCGGCAGCCGGTCGAGGGAGACCCCATCCAGCAGGACGCTGCCCGTGTCCGGGTCGTAGAAGCGCAGCATCAGGGCGGCCAGGGTCGACTTGCCCGCGCCGCTGGGGCCGGTGAGGACCAGCAGTTCCCCGGGGCTCGCGGTGAACGACAGGTCCTGGAGCACCTGCTCGTCGCTGCCCGGGTAGTGGAAGGACACCCTGCGGGCCTCCACCTCGCCGAACGCCCGCTCGTTCGCCGGCTCGGGCACGGAGCCGGCCGGGTCGGTGACGGCGGGGTCGGCGTCGAGGATCTCCAGCAGGCGTTCGGCGCCGGCGGTCGCGGCGGTGGCCGTCAGCCCGAGGGTGCCGAGCTGGCGGATCGGCGGGTAGAGGTAGCCGATGAAGGCGGCGAAGGCCAGCAGTTGGCCGAGGGTCATCCGGCCGGCCGAGATCTCCCACGCCCCGAGGCCGATGATGGTGAGGACGCAGATCGTTTCGAGGACCTCGATGAACTGCGCGTAGAACTCGGTGAGCCGGACCGCCCTCACCGCGGCCCGCAACCGGGTCCACGCCTTGCCCCGCAGCCGCTCCTCCTCGGCCTCCTGCCGGTTGTACGCCTGGGTCATGACGACGTTGACCAGCGTCTCCTCGACCACCGCCGTGATGGCGCCGTCCGCGGCGCGACCGCGCCGGGAGACCGCGCGCAGCGGCCCGGCGAACCGGCGGGTGACGAAGAGGAGGACCGGGACCATGACGAAGGTGGCCAGGGCCAGGTCCCAGCGCAGCCAGAGGGCGGCCGCCGCGTAGAAGGCGGTACCGAAGAGCGCCGAGGCCGCGCCGACGATGCCGGAGACCACCAGCGCCTCGATGGCCTCCACGTCGCCGGTGAGCCGCTCCACCAGGTCGCCCCGGCGGTTGCGCTGGAAGAAGTGGGGCGGAAGGTTCTGGAGGTGGCCGAACACTCGGGCCCGCAGCCGGAGCACGAAGCGCTCGGCGGTCCAGGCCGCCAGCGAACTGCCCAGATACCCCAGCACGGCACCGGCGACCGCGACCGCGAGCCACTGACTGGCCGGCCGCCAGAACGCGCTGACGTCCCCGCTCGTGAGCGCCTTGTCGGTGAGTTGGGCGAAGAGCAGGACGGTGACGGTCTCGGCCAGTGCGGCCAGGATCGCGCAGATGAAGACGATGACGAGCCAGCGCCGATCGCCCTTGGTCAGCGGCCAGAAGCGCCGGAAGGAGGCGAGGATGCTGACCGGGTCGGTACGGATCGGGACGTCGGTCACGGGGTCGGCCGGTTCGTCGAAACCGTCGGAACTCGCGAGCGGGCTACGGAAACGCATGGGCATCACACCATGGGGGAGCCGTCGTCACGGATGTCGCACGTCAGGGGCACGGGCCCAAAAATCGAGGCGGACCCGCGCGAGTCGCGCGAGCCTGCCTCTTTGTTCGGGTCAGAGCGAAGGGTCAGCAACCCCAGCGACGCCCGCGACCGAACCGGCCGTAGCCGAAGTCGCCGTAGTCGCCGTAGTCGCCGAAGCCACGTCCGCGGCCGTATCCGCCGCGTCCGTAACCACCGCGGCCGCCGTATCCACCGCGTCCGCCGTGGCCGCCCCTGTCTCTGCGGTCGAAGATGCTACGAACCTTCATCTTCGCCTCCTCCGGAGGTATTGAAGTCGCCGCTCCTTGCTCTTGCTGCGGCACTTTCGACACTACGTCCGCCTTCTGAGGCCAACAAGTCGTAGAAGCCGTAATCAAGGATTAATAGCGACAAATCCCCTTAATTCTCCGCAGTGTTGCCGCTCGCTACCTTCCGTAGCGGAAGTCGCCACAGGGTCACCACCAGCCACCGACCGTGGCCGCGTCGGACGGGCGGGGCGGCTGGGACAGCTCGACGGCCTCGCCGACCGGAACGTTCCCGGCGGGCGTGGAGCGGGCCGCCCGGACGCGGAGGCGGTCGCCGGGGAAGAGCACGAGCAGGGCCAGGTCCGAGGGGACCGGGCGGTGGCCGCGGGACGGTTCCGTCAGGTTCTCGACGTCGAGGACGTCGGCCTCCGCGGCGACCAGGAGTTCCACGAAGCGCAGCAGTTCATCGCCCTCGTCCTCGGCCGATCTGCCGGTGTGGACGAGGGATTCCGACTCCGTGACGACCGCCAGCCCCCGCCCGGCGAGCACCGCCTCCCGGGACGCGACGTCCCGGGGATCGAACCCCAGCAGCCCGCCGCTGAGATGGTCGCAGCCTGCCCAGCCACCGGGGCCGCGCACGGAGTGGAAGAGCTCTTCCGCGACAAGGCCGTCGTCCCGGCGGTGGAGGATCAGGACGCAGCCGATGGCATGCTCGGTCCAGACGTCCGCGACGACCGGTTCCACAATGCCGCCGGGGCCCGCGGTGGCCGCCGGAGGACCGTCCTCAAGGGCTTCGAGGGCCGTCTCGGCCAGGGGGCGTGTCATTTCTTCCGCCTTCCGTCGCAGCGTGCTTCCGCCGTGCGGTCGATCGTAGGGAGAGCCGGATGGAGTACCGCACAGCGGTGGCGCACCCCTCCTCGGGAAGGGCGCGCCACCTGTTCAACGGATGATCCCGCCGGTCACTTGGCCATGCAGTTGTCGGTCATGTTGGCGACGAATCCCCGCCAGCCGAAGACCGCGACCATACCGCCGGTCCAGATGCGTGTTCCCGGCTTCACCTGGATGTTGTAGTGGACGGCCCACTGGAGCTTCAGCGGTGTGTACCAGCTCTTCTTGCTCTGGAGCTTGACCATCTTGCCGCTCCGTCCCGGCTTGACCCCCCAGGTCTCGGCCTGGGTGGCGTTCTTCGAGAGATAGCGGTTGGCGAATCCGGTCACCTGGACGTTGATGTAGTAGCCCATGTAGCGATAACCGTTCTTCGCGACGCCGCCTCCTCGCCGGGTCGTGATGATCCGCATCCCGTAGCCGTTCCTGATACGGCGTGAGCCGCACTTCGGGTACGTGCCGTCGGTGTCGGTGGCGTTGCACGGATCGGCGTTGGAGTAGTCGTACGCGTTGGCGGAGCCACCGTAGACCGGGTCGGTCTGGAGGAACCTGCCCCGCACCGGGTCGTACAGCCGGACGCCCATGAGCATCAGACCGGTCGGTGTCTCGGAGGAACGCTGCTGCGAGCCGAGCCAGCCGTACCGCGCGGCAGGGTTTCCGGAACGCGCGTTGCCGTACTCGTCGTTGTCGAGCGCGACCGGTGCCTTGGCGGTGTCGAGCGGCAGTTGGAGCGCGACGTCACCGTGGATGTCGGTGAGCTGCAGCACCGTGTCGCCCGTCTTGCCGGTGGTGGCCCCCAGGGTTCCGGTGACCGTCTCGACGTTGCGGGTCAGCGCGCCGGTGGCGGTGTCCTCCACGATCCAGCGCGGGTTGTCGCCGTCACTGTCGTAGTGGTTCAGCTTGGCCCCGGTCTGGGTCCAGGTGCTGCCGCTTCCGGTCTCCACCTTCCAGGAACGGAACCGCAGCGCGGCGTCGAGCTGCCAGGTCTGGCGGCTGCCGTTCGCGGTCTGCTGCTGGGCCAGGTCGTTGGCGTAGTAGCCGATCGTGCCGTGACCGGGCACGGCCGTTGCCCGGCCGAAGGCGTCGTACGTCGAGCCCGTGTCGGCCGCCCGGTCGGCGGAGTCGTACGCGTAGGACCTGGCCGTGCCGCCCGTGGTGGGGCAGTCGGCGCCGGGGGCACCGACCGCCGTGGTGAGCGAGGTGCGGTTGCCGCGCTGGTCGAAGCCGTACGCGCGTCGGGTGCAGACGGTCTCCGCGGTGTCCTTGACAGCACTGAGCCTGCCGACGGTGTCGTACGTGTACTCCTGGTCCGACCAGCCGGCCTGCGCGGTCACCTGGCCGTGCACGGACTCACTGACACGGTCGGAGAACAGGACCGTGCCGTCGCTGTCCCGGGTGTAGGTCCGGGCGACCGCGGAGCCCGCGGTGTCCTTGGTCTGGGTGAGCGTGTAGCCGCCGGGCAGCTGCTCGCTCACCACGCCGCCGTCCGGGTCGTAGACCGCCGTGAAGGCTCCGGCCACGGAGTCGGTGACCTTCGTCGGCAGACCGCGCGGCTCGGCCGCGTGGTCGTAGGTGAGGGTGACGGTGGACGGGACCGAGTCGGTCACCTTGACCGGACGGTCGAGTGCGTCGAACTCCACCTGGGTCCGGCCGCCGTCGGCGTCCGTGTACGAGATCAGACGGGTCAGCCTGTCGTAGACCCGGGTGATCGTCCCGCCGGTCGCGGAGACGGACTTGACCGCCTCTCCGTTGACCGGGTCGTACACGATGGCGACCTGCGGAACGGCCGCGCCGGAACCGCCGGTGATCGCGACGTCGACCGGGCGGCCCGCCGCGTCGTGGGTGGTCGTGGTGGTGCGGGTGACACCGTTGGCCGACTCGGTGGTCTTCGCCGTGTTGCCCCACCAGTCGTACTCGGTCGTGGTCGTGACCAACTGCGTCGGGTTGGTGCCACCGCCGGTGACCGGACCCGCGGGGCCGGTGGAGCACACCTTGCCCGCCCACTCCGGACGCCCGGCGCAGGCACCGGTGCCGGTCGCGGACCAGTAGGCGGTCACCCGGGCCGCCGCGTCGGCGCCGTTGGAACCGGGCAGCAGCTGCTTGACGACCCGGCCCTGGGCGTCGTGGACGGTCTCGGTCGTGAGTGCCTTGCCGCCGGGGTCCTTGATGGTCTTGACCTGGACACCCTTGGCCCAGTCGTAGGTGTACTGCGTCCGGCGGACCTCGGCGTGGGTGGCCGGGTGCTCACGGACCTGGGCGCCGACGGCGACCTTGGTGATCTGGTCCTTGACCGTGGCCGTTCCGTCGGTGGGACGGCCCGCGTCGTACTCGTTGACCGTCCAGGTCCGGGCGGTCACGGGGGTGCCCGCGGGGACCAGCAGGGTGGTGCCGGACATGAGGTCCGCCGTGAGGTCGATCCGCCGCAGCGGGGCGAACTCCTCCAGCTTGCGCGTCCCCGCGGCGTTGTACACCGAGCGGGACGAGAGCAGTTCGGCGCGCTCGGCGCCGGTCAGCTGGGCGATCCCGAGCTCCGCCTGGACGGCCTTGTCCGCCGGGGTGAGACCGAGCGCCACGGACCGGTTGGACGCGCTCAGCTCGCGCACGGTGTTGCCGAAGCGGTCGATCTCGGTGGTGGAGACGTGCCCGCCGGGGGCCGCCGCGTTCACCTGCTGCCCGGAGGCGGCCAGGTAGTTGACGCCGGCCCGCCGGTAGTCGGACGCGCCCAGCGCGGTGCCGACGTGCCCGGCGGGCACCGAGTCGGAGGGGAACACCGCAGTCGCGTCGGTGGGCGCCTCGCTCTGGCCCCATGCCTTCACGGCCGCCGCACCCATCTGGTAGGGCGCCGCGGAACCGGTCAGCGGCACCTCGTAGACGACGCTGGTCACGGCCTCGCCATCGACGGTGTCGACCGTGCCCGGCTTGAGCGTGGGCAGGGCCGCCTTGAGGAGCATCCCGTCACGGGCGTTCGCGGAGGAGCCCGCCTTGCCGTACGTGAAGGTCCAGGGAAGCTGCCCCGGAGGGGTGTAGGTCGTGACCCGGCCCTTCGCGTCGTATCCGTAGACCGTCTTGATCGGGGGCGAGATCTGGGCCTGCCAGCTCTCCCGGAGCCGGCCGAGGCCGTCGTACGCGTACGACTGGACCGCCTTGGCCGTGGCGGCGGAGGCTCCGGGCGCGGTCGACCACAGCCGGATCTCCTTCACCTGGCCGGTGTAGTCGCCGAAGGCCGAATCCGTCGCCGTGGTACTCGTCGCGTAGACGAACTCCAGGACGCGGCAGCCCCTGGTGGACGGGGTCGTCGCGCACGTGTCGGAGGGGACCCCCGAGTCCTGGGAGATCACCCGGTGCGGGCGGGCCAGCTTCTTGCCGTCCACGGTCACGGTCTGCGAGACCATGGTGACCGTCGAATCGTCCTTGCCGTCGAGCATGGTCGAGGCCACGTTCCAGACGGTGGACGCGGCGTCCAGCTTGCTGAACGTGGTGACCGCGCCCTCGGTGTCGGTCAGGGTGAAGGTGCCCGTGACGCTGCCCTTCAGGGTCAGCTTGGGCGCGCCCGGCTCGGCAATCCAGCCCGTCCTCGCCGCGTTCGCGGTGAAGTGGACGGCGTCGCCGCTGCCCGCCGCCACGCGGACGGCCGTGTCGGAGATCTTCTGGACGTAGACGTAGTCGGACTCGGACGCCTCCGCGTTCATGCCCGCGGACCACTGCTTGCCGAAGATCGGCAGCTGGCCCTCCTGGTCCGCCGCCAGCTCGGGCTGGAGCGAGGAGGCGGTACGCGTGACCGACATGCCGAAGTAGGACGCCTCCGACTCGGACAGCGTGTACTCGCCGGTGAGCAGGTTCAGCGCGCCCGGACCGATCCTGCCCGGCGCGGCGCCCTGGGCCGTCCGGTCGACGACGGCGTTGAGCGGCTGCGTGCTGCCGGAGGCGGAACCGGGGCCGGTGAAGTCCGCCTTGATCTGGATGCTGCCGTCGGGGTCGACCGTGTCCGTGGCGTTCCAGACCAGCGGGGCGTTCCGCCCGTTCACCATCGGCACCGGCCACGCGGTCAGCGCGGTGTCGCCGGACATCACGTCACCCGCGGGGATCCTCACCCACGGGTCGGCCTCGGAACGGCGCCACGAGAAGGACACCGCGTTGTACTTGCCCGCTTCGGCCTCGGCCACCAGCGGAAGGCGGCGTGCCGTCCGGTCGCCCTCGGTGGGCCGGACGAAGCCGCCGGGGCCGGCGTGGAAGACGTACTCGACGGCCTCGGACTTGTTGTCGGCCTTGTCGACGGCCCGCACCTGGAGGGTGTGGGTGCCGTCCTTCGGAGGCGTGATGCCGATGCTCTTGGCAGCCGTGGAGCCGGAGGTCACGACCTTGGTCCAGGTCGCGTCGTCCAGGGTCCATTCGAGCCACTGGTGATCGGCGGCCGGCGGGGTGACCGTGAACGTGCCGGCCTGCCCCGCTCCCTTGACCCACGCACCGGCCGGATAGTCGGTGGAGGTGATCGCGCCGGGCGCGGAGGGAGCCTTGGTGTCGACGGTGAAGACCTTCCACGCCGACCAGCCGGTGTTGTAGTGCGCCCCGTCGTACGGCGAGGTGCGGAACTTGTACGTCTTGCCGTTGGTCAGCACACCGGCCGGGACGGTCACCGAGGCGACCTGCCCGGAGGGGACGAACTTGGAGACGATGACATCGCCGACCTGGGTGTTGGTGGCGTTGTCGAAGATCTGGAAGGTGCCGTTGACCTTGTCACCGTCGGCGTCGACGAACGTGTCGCGCAGGGTCGGCGTGAGGGTGTTGACCGTGTAGGCCCCGCCGTAGGAGAAGTACGGCGGTCCGGCCTCCTGCTTGGTGCCGGTGCGGGGCCGGTAGTTGTACCTGACGGTCAACTTGGGCGGGTTGGAGGCGGCATTGGCCGAGTTGACCCGCTTCCACTGCGCCACCACGCCCTCGTCGGAAGCGCGCAGACCCATGTGTCCGCGGGTGGCCTTCGCCGAGGCCCACTCCTGCGCCAGGGTGGTGACGTCGGCGTTGATCCAGCCGTCGGGCTGCGCGGCGCAGGAGGCGTTGCCGCGGGTCTCGGTGGAGGTGGCCTTCTTCGCCGTCATCGTGGGGCGGTTGGTCCACCGGCTGGCGGTGGTCGCCGCGGGCGAGGACCAGACTTCCCAGGGGTAGTTCTTGCAGTCCACGTTGTTGCCCGAGTGGAAGTTCCACAGGGACAGCTTCGCGTCCAGAACCAGGGCGTCCTGGATCGGCGACGTGTTCCAGGAGATGAAGGACTGCGCGGTGCGCGGGGTTCCGTCGGCGTTCTTCGTGCCCGGGTTGCCGAGGTCCAGCTCGGTGTCGGCCGACCAGTCGACGGTCTCGCCCTGCTGGACGTAGGTGTCGAAGACGTTGGACAGCGACGACGTGGAGGGGTCCACCGTCACCGGATACTTGGTGGCCGGGTCGGCCAGGAAGTCCGCGTCCGGGGTGATCACCAGATCGACCGAGGCTCCCTTGACGACGGCCTTCATCGCGACAGGTACCCGCCGGGTGTGCTCACCGGAACGCTCGTCCACGGTGGCGTCCCACATCACCGGGGCGGGCATGACGGCCTGCTTCTTGTTCTTCCGGTCCGTGAACAGGACGCTTCCGTCCGCCCGTTGCTCCGCCTTGAGACCCTTGGTCCGCAGCGGAAGCGTGTACGTGTAGGCGTCGGTGGCGGGCCGCTGCTTGATCTCGACATACTGCTCAAAGCCGGTGCGTGTCGCCTCGACGACCACGTCCGCGCCGGGGATCGCATCGACGTACTCGGCACGCGTGCCGTCCAGCCTCGGCGCGGGAAGTCCGCCCTTCCACTGCAGCGTGATCTGCTCGTCGCCCTCGCCGAGCGTCACCAGGTCGGTGGCCTTCGACGCCTGCGCGGCCTTCAGCGAGGCGGCGGGGGTCCCCGTCCGCCCGGCGAGCGCGAGGCCGTGCGGATGCGCCTGGGGCCGGACCGAGCCGTCGGCACGGGTGACGAGATCGAGATCCACGTCCCGCCACTGGCCGGCGTCGCCGTCCTGGAAGCGGACGGGGCCGGCGGCCAGCTCCGTCGTCAGCGAGCCGTCCTCGTTCACCCAGGTCGTGGATGTTTCCGTACGCTCCGACAGCGCTTCGACGCGCTTGCCGGCCAGGCGCGCGGCAACGCGGGCGGAGGGGATGTCCGCGGCCTGGGTGACCGCGGCCTTCTTGGGCGCGGCAGGGATCGACGGTGCCGCGGCGACCGCCGCACCGGCACCGTCGATCAGGCTGACCGACAGGGCGAGGGCGAGACCGCCCGCCACGTGGCGCAGCACCCTGGCCGATCTGAACCGTCCGGGTTCGTGCACATATCTCTGACTTCTCATTATTCCTCGGTCCACGAAGGGCCTTCGCCTCACTTATGTGAAGCAAATTCAAAGGTAACGAGGAGAAGTTGTGCACGAACCTGGACCAGCTCACCCAAGGGCCACGACTCGGCCACTCGGGGCGATGTGGTGTCGATCACCATGGAGCGTCAAACATGAAGGAGGGGACGGAATTTGATGAACCGAGAGCAACGGCGGCCGATCGCGGCGCCTCGGGCGGCTCCCCGTCAGCCGATGATCGCGACGGGGGCGTCCCAGGCGTTGCGGTCGACGGTGATGGTGTAACCGCCTCGGGTCTCCTTGCTGTTGACCATGTACTGGTGGCCCCGGCTGTGCCCGGTGAACTGGTCCGGCTTCCACGGCCAGTCCGTGGTCGTCGTGTTCTTCTTGTCCCACAGGGCGTACCAGAGGTTGCCCGGCAGGTCCGTCTTGTTCGTGGCCGTGGCGATCGCCTTGGCGCTGGAGCTGCTGAACCCGTAGAAGCCGCCCCGGTAAGTGGCGTTGCGCAGCGTCCTGGTGAAGGAGCGTACGTACGTCAGGACGGCGTCGTTGCACGCCTTGTCGGTGATGTCGTACGGCTCCATGTCCAGGTAGACGGGGCTGCCGGCCTTCATCCCCAGCGCGGACGCCTTGGCCACCGCGTCCTTGGCGTTGCTCGCGCCGACGGAGGCGGCCGTGGCGGCGGTGAACCTCTCGGGGTTGGCGCTCTTCTGGCAGGGCGGCTGGGCGCCGACGTAGAGCGGGATCAGCTTCCAGCCCGCGGTGCTGACCGACTTCACCCAGGACTTGGTCAGGTTGGGCTGGGCGCAGCCGCGGTTCTTCCCGCCGATGTAGACGGCGGCGGCGCCGTAGAACCCGGTGTTCCACGCCTTCATCGCGGCGAGCGAGGGCGCGGTGCAGGCGTCGAACGCCCGCCCGGTGTACGTCTTCTGCGCGGGCCAGGTGGTGGCCGCCATGGACGTCTGCGCCGCGATCCCGGCCCCCGTGGCCACGACCACACCCGTGGTCGCCCACGCGATGTAGCGGCCCTTCCTGGACAGCCTGTGTCGGGACAATTCCCCACCCCATTCACTCGCGGCCCCCCGGCCGCATCCGACGCACGCCCGCGCCCGGCGGACACCGGCGGCGACCCCTGCCGCGACACCGGTACGCAGATCCGCGCGGTGGTGTGATTCTCCGTTCCGGATGGCCGGAACGGATCGCACGATAGCCGACGAGGTTGACACGATCGGGACGCCGCCCGGACTTCCCGTCCCACGGCCCTCGCCATGGTGCGGGTGGGGCTGGAGTGACTCTTTCGCATGGACTTCACCCGGTCCGGAACCACGCGGAGCACGGCGGAGTCTTCATGGTCATGGGTAGCCGACCATCCGGAGCGGGAGATCGTATGACCGGCTATGCTGCGGCAGACGGCGCGCACACTTGTACGCGCCACGCCGAAAAGGGGCGGTAGCTCAGCCGGTTAGAGCAGCGGACTCATAATCCGTCGGCCGTGGGTTCGAGTCCCACCCGCCCCACACGGTATCCCCAGGCAGAATCGTTCTGACCTGGGGAAACGTGTTTTTCGGGCGGTTTTTCGCGCGCGTCGACCGCGTCTGGCCCGGTGCCCACCGGGCCGGTGAACGAGGCACCGCACGTGCGGAGAGGACTGCCGGGACGGATCCCGCCCACTGCCCACCGTCCGGCAGGTCCACCCATGGGCGCGGGCACACGAAAAAGGACCCCGAAGGGTCCTCTTCCGATCTGCTCCCCCGACTGGACTCGAACCAGTAACCCTCCGGTTAACAGCCGAATGCTCTGCCAATTGAGCTACAGGGGATCGCGCTCCCCCGACTGGACTCGAACCAGTAACCTGCCGGTTAACAGCCGGCTGCTCTGCCAATTGAGCTACAGGGGATTGCTGCGTGTGCACCGAACCCGACCACCCTGGCTCCTGCCGGGCGGCGCGTGCTCGCTGCGACACATACATTAGCGCAAGCAGGGGGGTGCTTTGCCAATCGGTATCCCCCGGGGTGATCTCCGGTGCCCGCAGGCACGCGGGCAGCACACGTCGCAAGGAAGGGTGGCACCCATGCGGTACCGGCTCACGTTCATCGCCGGACTGGCCCTCGGATACGTGATCGGGACACGGGCCGGGCGGGAGCGCTACGAGCAGCTGAAGGAGTCCGCGCGCCGGGTCGCCCGGAACCCGGCCGTCCGGAACACCGCCGAATCCGCCGCCCAGAGCGGCCGGGACCTGGCCGGAAAGGCGTACCAGGCGGTGAGCGACAAAGTGGGCGAGAAGGTGCCGGCCTCGGTGGCCTCGCGACTGCGGCCGCGCCAGGACAGGGTCACGGAGGACGACTGGGGCACCAGCAACACGTAGGGCCCCGCCGAGGGCGTCCCGCCCCTGCCGCACCACGGGTACGGAAACGTCCCCGCGGTGCGGCAGAATCTTGTGCATGGGGATAGTCGCCGGGCTGGACAGTTCTTCCGCCTTCACGCACATCGTCGTCTGCGACACGGACACGGGCGCCGTACTGCGCCAGGGGTTCGCCGCGCATCCCGTCGAGGCGAAGGCCACCGATGTGGACCCGCAGGCGTGGCTACTCTCGCTCGGCGAGGCCGCCACCGGCGGGCTGCTCGAAGGGGTGGAGGCCATCGGGGTCTCCGCCCAGCAGCACGGCCTGGTGCCCCTGGACCAGCAGGGCAACCCCGTCCGCCCGGCGCTGCTCGGCAACGACCGGCGGGCGCAGGCCGCGGCGGCCGATCTGGTCGACGGGCTCGGCGGGCGGCAGGCCTGGGCCGAGGCGGTCGGCTCGGTGCCGCAGGCCGCGCAGCCGGTGTCGAAGCTGCGCTGGATGGCGCGGACCGAGCCGGAGGCGGCCCAGCGGGTGGCCTCGGTGCTCCAGCCGCACGACTGGCTGGTGTGGCAACTGCTCGGCCGCCCCGCCCGGCGGACCACCGACCGGGGCGCCGCGTCCGGCACCGGCTACTGGTCCGCGGAGACCGGGGCCTACCGGCCCGACCTGGTGGAGCTCGCGCTCGGGCACCAGGCCGCGCTGCCCGAGGTGCTCGGCCCCTCCGACACGGCCGGCACGACCCCCGAGGGGCTGCTGATCTCGGCGGGGACCGGCGAGACGATGGCGGCGGCGCTCGGGCTCGGACTCGGGACCGGTGACGCGGTGGTGTCGCTGGGGGCGTCGGGTTCGGTCATGGCCGTGCACCACCAGGCGCTCTCCGACCCGACCGGGACCATCACGTCGTTCGCCGACGCGACCGGGCAGTACATGCCGGTGGTGCACACCTCCAACGCCGTACGGGCGCTGCGCGGGAGTGCCGAGATGCTCGGTGTCGAGAGCCTCGACGACCTCTCCACCCTGGCGCTGAAGTCCACTCCGGGCGCCTCCGGTCTCGTCCTGCTGCCGTACCTGGAGGGCGAGCGGACGCCCAGGCTGCCGCACGCCGCCGGAACACTGTGCGGGCTGCGGCGCGAGTCGATGAAGCCGGAGCACCTGGCACGCGCCGCCTTTGAGGGGATGCTCTGCTCGCTGGCCGACGCGCTCGACGTGCTGCGTGGGCGGGGCGTCGAGGTGCGGCGGGTGTTCCTGCTGGGAGCGGCGGCCGCGCTGCACGCCGTGCAGACCATCGCCCCGGCGCTCCTGGGGACGCAGGTGGTCGTGCCGCAGCCCGCCGAGTACGCGGCGCTGGGCGCGGCCCGGCAGGCCGCCTGGGCGCTGGGGGTCTCGCGGGGCACCGCCGATCCCCTCACCCCGCCGGCCTGGCAGGGTGCGGCCGCGCAGGTGCTGGAGCCGGGTGCGGAGCTGTCCGTCGGGCAGGCGGTGCGCCAGCAGTACGCGGCGACGCGGGACCAGATCCACCCGGGGGCCTTCGACTCTGCGGGCTGAGGAAGGCCCGAGGGTTGAGGGGCCCGCCGCCGAGGAGAAAGGTCTGCGGGCCGAGGAGAAAGGTCTGCGGGCCGAGGAGAAGGGTCGGGAGGGCTCGCGGTCGATGAGGGTCTGCGGGCCGAGGAACGCCCGCGTGCGACGGCGTGCGCGAAGGGGCCGCGCGGCAGGGTCGCGTACGCCGGTGGAGTACCTCGTCCCACTTGTGTACTCGGTCTGTTTTTTGACCTGGTCTTGAGTAAAAACGGTCGCGGCCCCCGTAGCCGGTACCGGAAGATGGATCGACTCCCGACCTCTGCCGACTCCGAGAGACACGCGTGCTCATAAAACTCCTGCGGGCCCATCTCGGCCCGTACAGAAAGCCGATCCTGCTGCTGGTCGTGCTCCAGCTGCTCCAGACCTGCGCCAGCCTCTATCTGCCCACCCTGAACGCCGACATCATCGACAACGGTGTCGTGAAGGGTGACACGAACTACATCCTGGAGTTCGGCGGCATCATGATCGCCGTCAGCATCGGCCAGGTGGTCTGCAACATGGGCGCCGTCTTCTACGGCGCCCGTACCGCTTCCGCGCTCGGCCGTGACGTCCGGGCGGCGATCTTCGACCGGGTGCAGTCGTTCTCCTCGCGCGAGGTCGGGCGGTTCGGGGCGCCCTCACTGATCACCCGCACCACCAACGACGTCCAGCAGGTCCAGATGCTGGTGCTGATGACGTTCACGCTGATGGTGTCGGCGCCGATCATGTGTGTCGGCGGCATCGTGATGGCGCTCGGCCAGGACGTGCCGCTGTCGGCGGTGCTGCTGGCGGTGGTGCCGGTCCTCGGTATCGCGGTGAGTCTGATCGTGAAGCGGATGCGTCCGCTGTTCCGCACGATGCAGGAGCGGCTCGACACGGTGAACCGGGTGCTGCGCGAGCAGATCACCGGCAACCGCGTCATCCGGGCCTTCGTCCGGGACGGGTACGAGGAGGAGCGGTTCCGCGGTTCCAACACCGAGCTGACCGATGTGGCCCTGTCCACCGGCCGGTTGATGGCGCTGATGTTCCCGACCGTGATGACGGTGGTCAACGTCTCGTCGATCGCCGTGCTCTGGTTCGGCGCCCAGCGCATCGACAGCGGCGGCATGCAGATCGGCGCGCTGACCGCCTTCCTCGCCTATCTGATGCAGATCGTCATGTCGGTGATGATGGCCACCTTCATGTTCATGATGGTGCCGCGCGCCGAGGTGTGCGCCGAGCGCATCCAGGAGGTCCTGGAGACCGAGTCCAGCGTGGTCCCGCCGGTGAAGCCGGTCCGTGAGCTGACGGCCCGCGGCCATCTGGAGGTGCGCGGCGCGGACTTCCGCTACCCGGGAGCCGAGGAGCCGGTGCTGCGCGCGGTGGACCTGGTGGCCCGCCCCGGCGAGACCACCGCGATCATCGGCTCGACCGGCAGCGGGAAGTCGACGCTGCTCGGTCTCGTACCCCGGCTGTTCGACGTGACGGACGGCCAGGTGCTGGTCGACGGCACGGACGTACGGACGCTGGACCCGGCACTGCTGGCGCGGACCGTGAGCCTCGTACCGCAGAAGCCGTACCTGTTCTCCGGAACGGTGGCGTCGAACCTGCGCTACGGGAACCCGGACGCGACCGACGAGGAGCTGTGGCACGCGCTGGAGGTGGCGCAGGCCAAGGAGTTCGTCTCGGCGCTGGAGCACGGTCTGGACGCGCCGATCGCGCAGGGCGGCACCAATGTCTCGGGCGGGCAGCGGCAGCGGCTGGCCATCGCCAGGACGCTGGTGCAGCGGCCGGAGATCTACCTCTTCGACGACTCGTTCTCCGCGCTCGACTACGCCACCGACGCCGCGCTGCGCGGCGCGCTGACGCGGGAGACGGCCGAGGCGACCGTGGTGATCGTGGCCCAGCGGGTCTCCACCATCCGCGACGCCGACCGCATCCTGGTGCTCGACGAGGGCCGGGTCGTCGGCTCGGGCACCCATCGCGAGCTGATGGACGGCAACGAAACGTACCGGGAGATCGTGCTCTCCCAGCTGACGGAAGCGGAGGCCGCGTAATGGCCGGGCCTGGCGGACGCATGATGGCGGGCGGAGCGCCGACCGACCGGTCGATGGACTTCAAGGGGTCCTCGAAGCGGCTGTTGAAGCGCTTCGCGACGGAGAAGACCTCGCTGTACGTGATGCTGGTGGCCTGCGCGCTGAGCGTCGGCCTGTCGGTGGTCGGGCCGAAGATCCTCGGCCGGGCGACCGACCTGATCTTCGCCGGGGTCGTCGGCCGGCAGATGCCCGCGGGGACGACCAAGGAACAGGCCGTCGAGGGACTGCGGCACAGCAACGGCACGCTGGCCGACATGCTCGCCGGGGTGGACTTCGTCCCTGGTCACGGCATCGACTTCGACGCGGTGCGCGACGTGCTGCTGGTGGCGCTGGCGGTCTACGTCGGCGCCGGTCTGCTGATGCTGGTGGCGACGCGGCTGTCGATCCGGATCATCAACCGGATCATCTTCCAGATGCGCGAGGACATCCAGACGAAGCTGTCGCGGCTGCCGCTGTCGTACTTCGACCGGGCCAAGCGCGGCGAGGTGCTCAGCCGGGCGACCAACGACATCGACAACATCTCGCAGACGATGCAGCAGACGCTGGGCCAGCTGATCAACTCGCTGCTGACCATCGTCGGCGTGCTGGTCATGATGTTCTGGGTCTCGCCGCTGCTGGCGGTCGTCGCGCTGGTGACGGTGCCGCTCTCGGCGTTCGTGGCCGCGAAGGTCGGCAAGCGCTCGCAGCCGCAGTTCGTGCAGCAGTGGCAGGTGACGGGCAAGCTCAACGCCCACATCGAGGAGATGTACACCGGGCACACGCTGGTGAAGGTCTTCGGCCGGCAGGAGGAGTCCGCCAAGGACTTCGCCGAGCAGAACGAGGCGCTGTACGAGGCCGGGTTCAAGGCGCAGTTCAACAGCGGGATCATGCAGCCGCTGATGATGTTCGTCTCCAACCTGAACTACGTGCTGATCGCCGTCGTGGGTGGTCTGCGGGTGGCCTCGGGGGCGCTGTCGATCGGTGATGTGCAGGCGTTCATCCAGTACTCGCGGCAGTTCTCGATGCCGCTGACCCAGGTCGCCTCGATGGCGAACCTGGTGCAGTCGGGCATCGCCTCGGCGGAGCGGATCTTCGATCTGCTGGACGCCGAGGAGCAGGGCGCCGACCCGGCGCCCGAGGAGCGCGAGCGGCCCGAGGAGCTGCGGGGCAGCGTCTCGCTGGAGAAGGTGTCCTTCCGCTACGAGCCGGAGAAGCCGCTCATCGAGGACCTGTCGCTGAACGTCGAGCCCGGCCACACGGTCGCGATCGTCGGCCCGACCGGCGCCGGGAAGACCACGCTGGTCAACCTGTTGATGCGGTTCTACGAGGTGACGGGCGGCCGGATC
This sequence comes from Streptomyces sp. NPDC015144, assembly GCF_043079735.1. NCBI lineage: Bacteria > Bacillati > Actinomycetota > Actinomycetes > Kitasatosporales > Streptomycetaceae > Streptomyces > Streptomyces sp. NPDC015144. The sequence continues at coordinate 191,129 of NZ_JBIBUU010000004.1, forward strand.
ACCCTGGACGGCGTCGACGTGGCGCGGATGTCGCGCGACGATCTGCGGCAGGGCATCGGCATGGTCCTCCAGGACACCTGGCTGTTCGGCGGTTCGATCGCGGACAACATCGCGTACGGGGCCTCCCGCGAGGTCACCCGCGAGGAGATCGAGGAGGCGGCGCGGGCGGCCCACGCCGACCGGTTCATCCGTACGCTGCCGGACGGCTACGACACGGTCATCGACGACGAGGGCTCCGGCGTCAGCGCGGGCGAGAAGCAGCTGATCACCATCGCGCGGGCGTTCCTGTCCGACCCGGTGATCCTGGTGCTCGACGAGGCGACCAGCTCGGTCGACACCCGTACCGAGGTGCTGATCCAGAAGGCGATGGCGCGGCTGGCCCACGGCCGTACCAGCTTCGTGATCGCGCACCGGCTCTCCACCATCCGGGACGCCGACGTCATCCTGGTGATGGAGAACGGCTCGATCGTCGAACAGGGCACGCACGACGAGCTGTTGGAGGCCGGTGGCGCCTACGCGCGGCTGTACTCGGCGCAGTTCGCCCAGGCGGTCGCCGAAGTCGACTAGGCCGACGCTTCCTGAGGAAGAGGGAGGGCCCGTACCGGTGGTACGGGCCCTCCCGGCGTCTCCGGCGCCGTCAGTCGAGGTAGCCGCGGAGCTGGTCGGCGTAGGCGTGGTCGCGGAGCTTGGCGAGGGTCTTGGACTCGATCTGGCGGATGCGTTCCCGGGTCACGCCGAAGATCCGGCCGATCTCCTCCAGGGTGCGGGGCCGCCCGTCGTCCAGCCCGTAGCGGAGCTGGACCACCTTCCGTTCGCGCTCGCCCAGGGTGGAGAGCACCGCCTCCAGGTGCTCCCGCAGCAGCAGGAACGCGGCGGACTCGACCGGGGACGCGGCGTCGCCGTCCTCGATGAGGTCGCCGAGGGCGACGTCGTCCTCCTCGCCGACCGGGGCGTGCAGCGAGACCGGTTCCCGGGCGAGGACCAGGATCTCGCCGACCCGTTCCGGGGTGAGGTCGAGCTGTTCGGCGACCTCCTCGGGGGTGGGCTCGTAGCCGCGCTCCTGGAGCATCCGGCGCTGTACGCGGACGACGCGGTTGATCAGCTCGACCACGTGGACCGGGACCCTGATGGTGCGCGCCTGGTCGGCAAGGGCGCGGGACATGGCCTGCCGGATCCACCAGGTCGCGTACGTGGAGAACTTGTAGCCCCGGGCGTAGTCGAACTTCTCCACGGCCCTGATCAGCCCGAGGTTGCCCTCCTGGACCAGGTCGAGCATGGTCAGCCCGCGGCCCACGTAGCGTTTGGCCACGGAGACGACGAGCCGGAGGTTGGCCTCGATGAGGCGGCGCTTGGCCGTGCGCCCCATCACGACCAGCCGGTCCAGGTCGACGGCGAGCCGGGTGTCCAGGTCGGGGGCGCCCGCCAGCCGTTCCTCGGCGAAGAGCCCGGCCTCGACGCGGCGGGCCAGCTCCACCTCGTCCTCGGCACTGAGCAGGGGGATCCGGCCGATCTCCCGCAGGTACTGGCGGAAGAGGTCGGAGGACGGCCCGGTGGTCTCCGCTCCACGTCCGCGCCGGGGCCCGGACGCCCCGGGTGCCTCGCGCGGCCCGGGCTCGTCCGGCGGTTCCGCCGCGGTCTCCGGATGGCGTACGGCCCGGTTCTGCGCGGGGATGGCCGAGACGTGCTCGGTCGTGGTCGGGGTCCGGGTCTGCACGGGGGCGACCTCCAGGTGATCGCTGCCGGGCCGCGGCGGGGAGGCCCACCGCTGGGTGGACCGGCCGCGCTCCGATGTCTCAGGCACCGCCACCAGTGTGGGGGAAGACATCTCTCCGCCACGAGGGGCGTGCGGCGACTTTCTGAGTCCGTCCCGTGACCGCCGGTGAGGACGGTCCCGCTCCCCGGCGCTCCCGCTCGCCGGCGCTCCCGCTCAGAGCGCGGCGGCCCCGTGGCTGCGCAGGGACTGGGCGTACTGCTGGAGGACCCAGACCTCGTTCTGCGCGGCGGCCAGGTGGTCGGGGGCGACGTTGCTGCCGAGGCGGGCGAGGCTGCCCTGGACGTCGCCGATACGACGGTCGACGGCGCGCAGCCGGACCTGGACGAGCTGGATGCCCGCGTAGGTCTCGTCGATGGACTTGCCGCGGAACACCTCGACGGCGAGCTCGGTGACCAGGCTGCGCACGGAGTCGTCGGGGGCGGCGTCCAGTACGGCGGCCAGGTACTCCCGGGCCTCGGCCAGGCCGCGCTCCGCGCCGCCCGCCTCCTCGATGCACCGGCGCACCGCCGCGTAGGGCGGGGCGGTGAACTCGTCCTCGCCGTAGGCGTCGAAGGCCGGGGAGACCAGCTCGGGGCGCTGGAGGGCGAGCTTCAGCAGCTCCCGCTCGGTGTGGAACGCGGGGCTGCGGAGGTGGAGCGCCGGGCCGGAGGGGCCTCGGGGCGCCGGTGGGGCGGACTGCTGCTGCTCGCGGCGGGCGGGGGCGCGGCCCCGGTCGCCCCGCTCCCCGCGGTCTCGGGCCCAGCGGGCGAACTGGGCGACGCGGTGGACGACGAACTCCTGGTCCAGGATGCCGACGAGGCCGGCGAGCTGGACGGCGACCTCCCGCTGGATGCTCAGCGTCTTGATCTTGGCGACGACGGGGGCCGCCTCGTCGAGCGCGGCGGCCCGGCCCGCCGGGGTCTCCAGGTCGTACCGGGCGACGATCTGGCGGAGCGCGAACTCGAAGAGCGGGGTGCGGGGCTCGACCAGCTCGCGGACGGCCTCGTCGCCCTTGACCAGGCGCAGGTCGCAGGGGTCCATGCCGTCCGGGGCGATCGCGATGTACGTCTCCGCGGCGAACTTCTGGTCGTCCTCGAAGGCGCGCAGGGCGGCCTTCTGGCCGGCCGCGTCACCGTCGAACGTGAAGATCACCCGGGCGCTGCCGTTGTCCATGAGGAGGCGGCGGAGGATCTTGATGTGGTCGCCGCCGAAGGCGGTGCCGCAGGTGGCGATGGCGGTGGTGATCCCGGCGAGATGGCAGGCCATGACGTCGGTGTAGCCCTCGACGACCACGGCCCGGCTGGCCTTCGCGATGTCCTTCTTCGCGAGGTCGATGCCGTAGAGCACCTGGGACTTCTTGTAGATCGCGGTCTCGGGGGTGTTGAGGTACTTGGGGCCGTTGTCGTCCTCGCGGAGCTTGCGGGCGCCGAAGCCGACGATGTCGCCGGAGGTGTCGCTGATCGGCCACATCAGGCGGCCGCGGAAGCGGTCGATGGGGCCGCGGCGGCCGTCCTGGGAGAGGCCGGAGGCGATCAGCTCCTTGTCGCTGAAGCCCTTGCCGCGCAGGTAGCGGGTGAGGTGGTCCCAGCCGGCCGGGCTGTAGCCGACGCCGAAGTGGGCGGCGGCGGCCTGGTCGAACCCGCGCTCGGCGAGGAACGTGCGGCCGATCTCGGCCTCGGGCCCCTCCAGCTGCCGGGTGTAGAACTCGGCGGCCGCCTTGTGCGCCTCGACCAGCCTGATGCGCTCGCCGCGCTGGTGGGAGGGGTTGTAGCCGCCCTCCTCGTAGCGCAGGGTGATGCCCGCCTTGGCGGCGAGGCGCTCGACCGTCTCGGAGAAGGAGAGATGGTCGATCTTCATCACGAAGGCGATCGTGTCCCCGCCCTCCTGGCAGCCGAAGCAGTGGAAGAGTCCCTTGCTCGGACTGACCTGGAAGGAGGGTGACTTCTCGTCGTGGAACGGGCAGAGGCCCTTGAGGTTGCCGCCGCCCGCGTTGCGCAGCTGGAGGTACTCGGACACGACGGCGTCGATCGGGACCGCGTCCCGTACCGCCTTCACATCGTCGTCATTGATCCTGCCTGCCACGAGTGAATTCTACGGGTGAGGTGCGACAGTCCTGCCGCCCGCCGTGGACCGGCCCCGCGCACGGGGCCGTCGGCCCGGCTCAGGCCAGGGACTCCAGGGGTACGGACGGGTCCCCCAGGGCCTCGGGGTCGGTCTGGCGGCCGGACCTGATCAGTGCCTGGACGGGCTCGGTGACGTCCCACACATTGACGTTCATCCCGGCCAGCACCCGCTGGTCCTTCAGCCAGAAGGCGATGAACTCCCGCTTTCCGGTGTCGCCCCGGACCACCACCTGGTCGTAGCTGCCGGGCGGCGCCCAGCCGGAGTATTCGAGGCCGAGGTCGTACTGGTCGGAGAAGAAGTACGGCACCCGGTCGTAGCTGACCTCCTGGCCGAGCATGGCGCGGGCCGCGGCCGGGCCGCCGTTCAGCGCGTTGGCCCAGTGCTCCACCCGCAGCCGGGTGGAGAACAGCGGATGGGCGACGTTGGCGACGTCCCCGGCGGCGAAGATGTGCGGGTCGCTGGTGCGCAGCGAGGCGTCGACGGCGATGCCGCCGCCGTCCGCGCGCGGGGCCATGGCGAGCCCGGCGGTCTCGGCCAGGGCGGTGCGGGGGGCGGCGCCGATCGCGGCGAGCACGTCGTGGGCGGGGTGCTCCTCGCCGTCGTCGGTGCGGACGGCGAGGACCAGGCCGTCCTGGCCGATGATCTCGGTGAGGCGGACGCCGAAGTGGAAGCGGACGCCGTGGTCGCTGTGGAGGTCGGTGAAGAGCTGGCCGAGCTCGGGGCCCAGCACCCGGTGGAGCGGGGTCGGCTCCGGCTCCATGACGGTGACCTCGGCGCCGTAGCCGCGGGCCGCCGCCGCGACCTCCAGGCCGATCCAGCCGGCCCCGGAGATCACCAGGTGGCCGTTGTCGCGGCCCAGTGCGGAGAGCACGTTGCGCAGCCGGTCGGCGTGGGCGAGGCGGCGCAGGTGGTGGACGCCGGCCAGGTCCGTGCCGGGGATCTGGAGGCGGCGCGGCTCGGCCCCGGTGGCGAGCAGCAGCTTGTCGTAGTGGACGACGGTGCCGTCGCCGAGCCGGACGGTGCGGGCCTTGCGGTCGAGGGCGGTGACCGGCTGGCCCAGGTGCAGTTCGATCTCGGCGCCCGCGTACCAGGCGGGTTCGTGGACGAAGACGCTGCCCCGTTCATCCTTGCCGGTCAGGTAGCCCTTGGAGAGCGGGGGCCGTTCGTAGGGATGGTCGCGTTCGTCGCCGAGCAGGATCACCCGGCCGCTGAATCCCTCCGTCCGGAGCGTCTCGGCCGCCTTGGCTCCGGCCAGTCCTCCGCCGACGATGACGAACGTCTGGTGTGCGTCGACCACGTGATGCCTCCTCGGTGCTTGCTGCGCTCCGCCGCCTGCGAGCCTCCCGCACGCGGCGTGATGGCGGTAGGGGTGTACCCGGTCACCAGTCTGGTGGGACCGGGGCGCCGGGCGGGGCACGGCACGCGAGCCCGGCCCGACGGGGACGGATTGGTCAGGCGAGCGCCGCGTGCAGGGAGCGGGCGGAGGCGTCGGTGAGGGAGGCGATCTGGTCGACCAGGACGCGTTTGCGGGCGGTGTCGTCACGGGCGGCGTCGAAGAGCGCCCGGAACTGCGGTTCCAGCCCCTCGGGGGCGCTGGCGGTCAGGGCGGCGGCCAGCTCGGCGATGACGACCCGCTGCTCGGCGCGGACCGCCTCCTGCTCGGCGCGGCGCATCACGTACCGGTCGGCGACCGCCTTGAGCACCGCGCACTCCAGGCGGGCCTCGCGGGGGACGACCAGCTCGGCGGTGTAGCGGCCGAGGCGGCCGGTTCCGTACGCCCGGCGGGTGGCGCGTTCGGCCGCGAGGCAGAACCGGCCGATCAGCTGGCTGGTGGCGTCCTTGAGCCGGGCCTGGGCGACAGCCGTCCCGTCGTAGCCGCGCGGCCACCACTCCTGGGCGGTGAGCCGGTCCAGCGCCTCGGTCAGCTCGGCCGGGTCGGTGTCGGCCGGTACGTAGCGGCCGAGGGCGACCGCGGGGATGCCGTCGCGCTCGGAGGGGGCGCAGAGCCGGTCGGGGTCGATGTGCCCGGCGTGCAGCCCGTCCTCGAAGTCGTGCACGGAGTAGGCGACGTCGTCGGACCAGTCCATGACCTGGGCCTCGAAGCAGGTGCGGTGTCCGGGCGCGCCCTTGCGGGCCCAGGTGAAGACCGGGAGGTCGTCCTCGTAGACCCCGAACTTCGGGGAGCCGGGGTCGGTGGGGTGTCCGCCGCGGGGCCAGGGGTACTTGGTGGCGGCGTCCAGGGCGGCGCGGGTCAGGTTGAGGCCGACGCTGACCGGTTCGCCGGTGCGGGTGTCGGGGACGAAGCGCTTGGGCTCGATCCGGGTCAGCAGGCGCAGCGACTGGGCGTTGCCCTCGAAGCCCCCGCAGTCCGACGCGAAGTCGTTGAGCGCCTGTTCGCCGTTGTGCCCGAAGGGCGGATGGCCCAGGTCGTGGGCGAGGCAGGCCGTCTCGACCAGGTCGGGGTCGCAGCCGAGGGCGGCGCCGAGCTCCCGGCCGACCTGGGCGCATTCGAGGGAGTGGGTGAGCCGGGTGCGCGGGCTGGCGTCCCAGGAGCGGCCGACGGTGCCGGGGGCGACGACCTGGGTCTTTCCGGCGAGCCGTCGCAGCGCGGCGGAGTGCAGTACGCGGGCGCGGTCGCGCTGGAACGCGGTGCGGCCGGGCCGTTTGTCCGGCTCGGTGTCCCAGCGCTCGGTGTCCGCCGGACCGTAGGGTTCCGTGCCGTACGAGCTGTGCGTGCCGTGCGTACCGTCCATGGTTCCGACAGTAGACGGCCGCACCGACAGTGACGCTCCGGGCACTCCAGACGCTCCAGATACTCCGGGGCACTTCGGGCGCTCCGGCACCGGGTTCCGCCCTCTTGTGTCGATTCGAGAACCTTTTCGATCTCCGGATCGTCCATCAGGTCGTAGGGGTGAGGACGGGAGGGTTCGGTATGCGGGTGGGACGGCCCGGGTGGCTGCGGACGCGGCGTGGGCAGCGGCGGGCCGTGCAGGGGGTGATGGTCGCGTGTGTGCTCGGGCTGGCGCCCATGACGTGGACGTACGCGGCCGCCGGCGCCCGGGTCGGGTCGGTCGCGGACGCTCCGTCGCGCCAGGTGGCGGTGGTGTTCGGGGCCGGCCTGTGGCAGGGCAGGCCGTCCCCGTATCTCGCGAACCGGCTGAAGACCGCCGCCCAGCTGTACCGGGACGGGAAGGTGCGGGTCGTGCTGGTGACCGGCGACAACAGCCGCGAGGAGTACGACGAGCCGGACGCCATGCGCACCTACCTCAGGGAGCACGGGGTGCCGGACCGGCGCATCGTGAGCGATTTCGCCGGTTTCGACACCTGGGACTCGTGTGTGCGGGCCAAGAAGATATTCGGGGTCGACCGCGCGGTGCTGGTGAGCCAGGGCTTCCACATCCGCCGGGCGGTCGCCCTCTGCCGGACCGCCGGGATCGACGCGTACGGGGTCGGCGTGGACGCGGTGCACGACGCGACCTGGTACTACGGCGGGACCCGGGAGGTGTTCGCGGCGGGGAAGGCGGCGCTGGACGCGCTCCTCGACCGCGATCCGCACTTCCTGGGCCCGCGCGAGACCGGAATCGTGGAAGCCCTGGGGGCGGACGCGCCCTGACGGGCGGTCAGCCCGTGTAGGGGTGCGTGGCCCTGGCCTCGCGCAGCGCCCTCCCCCACCACAGCAACTGGTCGAGCAGCGCCTTGGCCGCCGCGTCGCTGCCCTCCGGGTCGCGGAGCCCGCCCCCCTCGTCGAAGAGGGCGCCCGCGTTGTGGAAGGAGACGGTCTCGCGGACGGAGACGGCGTGCTGCTCGGCGAAGACCTGCCGCAGGTGCTCGACGGCCCGCAGGCCGCCGGAGACCCCGCCGTACGAGACGAAGCCGACCGGCTTGGCCTGCCATTCGTTCCGGTACCAGTCGATGAGGTTCTTCAGCGGGGCCGGGTAGGAGTGGTTGTACTCGGGGGTGACGACGACGAAGGCGTCGGCCGCCGCCAGCCGGGGCGCGACGGCGTCGAGCCGGGCCTGCGCGTCCGGGGCGGGCCGGAAGGAGATGGCGGTCGGGAGGTCGGCCTCCGCGACGTCGATCAGGTCGGTCTCGATGTCGGGGTGGGCCCCGGTGTGGGTGAGGAGCCAGTCGGCGACGACCGGGGCGAACCGGCCCTCGCGGTTGCTGGCGAGGATGACCGCGACCTTCAGGGGTGCGGTGGCGGGCGTCGTGGGCGCTGTGGTGAGGTCCATGCGAAGAGCTTCGTACCTCAACAAGACTTGAGGTCAAGCCCGTTCGGAGACCGGCCCCCGGACGCGCCGCGCCCCGGTGCGGCCGGGGTGGCCGTACCGGGGCGCGGAGAACCGTGCGTGTGCGGTTACTTCTCCCAGCCGATCGTCTCCGGGAGCGGGCTGTGGAAGATGGTGGCGCCGACGTTGGCCAGGCCCTTCTTCACGCTGTACGTGGACGGCCCGCTGAACAGCGGCAGGAAGGCGTACTGCTGGAGCGCCTCGCGCTCGACCTCGTTGGCGGCCGCGGCCTGCTTGTCGAGGTCGGCGATGCCGAGGACGTCGCGGATCTTCCTGTCCAGCTCCGGGGTGCCGGAACCGGTGATGTTGGAGTCACGGTCGGAGCAGTAGAAGTCGCACAGGTAGCGGGCGCCGTACGGGTCCATGGAGCGGTTCCCGGACAGGAAGAGGTCGAACCTGCGCTCGCTGATGACCTTCGCGAAGTCCGCCGCGTCGGCCTTCTTGACGACCAGTTCGACGCCGACCGGCTTCAGCATCGCGGTGAAGGCACCGGCGATGGCCTTGTCCAGCGGGTCCTCGCCGACGATGGTGTAGCCGACCGTCAGCTTCTTGCCGTCCTTGGCGCGGATGCCGTCGGCGCCGGGCTTCCAGCCGGCCTTGTCGAGGGTCTTCTTCGCCTCGTCCGGCGCGTACGTCAGCACCTTCGAGACGTTGTCCTCGTAGCCCTTCTGGAAGCTGTACAGCACGGCCGAGCCGGGCAGCGGCTCCGTGTAGTCGAGCCCCTGGAACTGGATCTTCGCGATCTGCGAGCGGTCGACGCTCTGCTGGATGGCCTTGCGGACGGCCTGGTCGGCGAGGTTCGCGGACTTGGTGTTGAAGTAGAGCGAGTACTCGAAGGGGGAGCCGCCGCTGCGGATCTCCGTCCCCTTCAGCCCCTTGAGCTGCTTGAGGCTCTCGGCGTCGACGGCCGAGGTGTAGTCGAGCTGGCCGTTCTTGAAGGCGTTGACGGCGGCGGTCGACTCCAGGTTGACGTAGACGCGCTTGTCGAGCTTGCCCTTCTTCCCCCACCACTTGGGGTTGCGGACGAAGGTGATGTTGCCGGAGTGGGTGTTCCACTCGCCGACGGTGTACGGGCCCGCGCCCCACTCCGGGTGGGCCTTCTTGACGTACGCCTTGTTGAAGTTGGCGACGGTGGCCGCCTCGGGGTGCAGGAAGGTGCTGAACAGGGTCGACCAGGCGGCGTCGACGCCCTTGAAGGTGATGACGGCCTGCTTGGCGTTCGCGCCCTTGGTCACCGAGGTGATCTGGCTGTAGCCGTCGGTGGTGGAGGCGGCGAAGCCCTTGTCGGAGCCGTTGTTGGCCTTCCAGGTGGCCTCGATGGCGGTCCAGTCGATCGGGGTGCCGTCGTTGAACGTGGCCTTCTCGTTGATCGTCAGGACGACCTTCTGGTTGCCGCCCTCGGTGGTGACCTTCACATCGCTGTAGTAGTCCGGGTTGTACTGCACCTCGCCGGTGGGCGCGTACGTGATCGCGTCGGCGTTGTACCAGGCCCAGATCCGGGACGCGGTCAGGGTGGCGTTGACGTTGAACGGGTTGCCCTGGTCGTCGAAGGTCCCGGCGCTGGTGTACGTGCCGCCGTCCTTGACCTTGTCGTACGGAACGGGGTTGTAGTCGGTCACGGACGAGGCGGCCTTGGGGGCGTCCTTGCCCGCCGCGCCGCCCCCGCCCTTCCCGGACGAGGAGTCGCACGCGGTGGCCGCGACCGAGACGGCGGCGACGAGGGCGAGGGGCAGGGCGAGTCTTGCGCGCATGGCGGAGGAGTTCCTTACTGGTTCGGTGGTGGGGGGCGTGTTCAGGGGGTGCGGGCGGGTTCAGACGGCGTGGCAGGCGTACCGGTGGCCGGGGCGCGTGGCCACCTCCGTGGTGGCGGGGCGCTCGGTGCGGCAGCGGGCCCGCACGTCCTCGTCGGCGAGGCGGTACAGCGGGCAGCGGTCGACGAAGACGCAGCCGGCCGGCGGGCGGGTGGCGCTGGGCTGCTCGCCCTGGAGCACGATCCGTTCGCGGGCCCGTTCCCGCCCCGGGTCGGGCACCGGGATCGCCGACAGCAGCGCCCGGGTGTAGGGGTGCCGGGGGTCGGAGAAGATCGCCTCGGTCTCGCCGGTCTCGACGATGTGCCCGAGGTACATCACCGCGATCCGGTCGGAGACGTACCGGACCACGGCCAGGTCGTGGGCGACCACCAGGTAGGCGAGGCCGAGTTCGCGCCGGAGCCGGGCCAGCAGATTGATCACCCCGGCCTGTACGGACACGTCCAGCGCCGACAGCGGCTCGTCGAGCGCGAGCAGCTTCGGCTCGGTGGCCAGGGCCCGGGCGATGCCGATCCGCTGGCGCTGGCCGCCGGAGAGCGCGGCCGGGAAGCGGCCGCCCACCGAGGGGTCGAGGCCGACCAGCGCGAGGAGTTCGCGGACCCGGGCGGTGATCGTCTCCCGGTCCTTCCCGGCCGCCCGGAGCGGTTCGGCGAGGAGTTCGAAGACGGGCAGTCGCGGGTTCAGGGCCCCGAGCGGGTCCTGCATGACGATCTGTACGTCCTGCCGCAGCTCCCGGGCGCGGGCGGCGGACTCGGCCGTGCCGGTCTCGGTGCCGGAGACCTCGATCCGGCCGCTCTCGGGCCGCTTCAGCCTCAGGACCTCCATCAGGGTGGTGGTCTTGCCGCTGCCCGACTCGCCGACCAGGCCGAGGGTCTCCCCGGCGCGCAGCTCGAAGCTCACCCCGTTGACGGCGTGCAGGGTGCCGACCCGGCGCCGGAGCAGCGCGCCCTTGGTGACGGGGAAGGTCTTGACCAGGTCCTCGACCCGCAGCACCACCTCGCCGACGGCCGGCTCCCCGGCCGCGTCGGACGGTGTCTCCGGCACGGGGTCCCCGCCGGGGTCCAGGGTCCCGGCGACGATCTCGTCGGCGCGCAGGCAGGCGGCGCGGCCGTGGCCGGTGATCTCGCGGAGGGCGGGCTCCTCGGACCGGCAGGCGTCCTCGACCACGGCGCAGCGGCTCGCGAAGGGGCAGCCCGCCGGGAGGCCCACGAGCACGGGCGGTTCGCCGCCGATCGGGACCAGGGGCCGGTGGACGCCGCTGTCCACGGTGGGCACGGCGGCGAGGAGCCGTGCGGTGTAGGGCATCGCGGGACGGCGGAACAGCTCGTCGACACCGGCCCGTTCCACGACCCGGCCCGCGTACATGACGGCGACGTCGTCGGCGTGGCCGGCCACCACGCCGAGGTCGTGGGTGATGAGGACGAGCCCGGCGCCGGTCTCCCGCTGGGCGAGCCGCAGCACGTCCAGGATCTGGGCCTGCACGGTGACGTCGAGGGCGGTGGTGGGTTCGTCGGCGACGAGCACCGGGGGCCGGTTGGCGATGGCCATCGCGATGACGACGCGCTGGCGCATGCCGCCGGAGAACTCGTGCGGGAAGGACTTGGCCCGGCCCCGGGGGTCGGGGATGCCGACCAGGTCGAGGAGTTCGACCGCCTGTTCCCAGGCGGCCTTCTTCGTCAGGTCCTGGTGGACGCGGAGGGCGTCGGCGAGGAGCCGGCCCACGGAGAAGATCGGGGTGAGCGCGGAGAGCGGGTCCTGGAAGACCATGCCGATGGAGTTGCCGCGGATCGCGGAGAGCTCCTTGTCGCCGAGGCCGACCAGGTCGCGCCCGCCGAGCATCACCTGGCCGCTCACCTCGGCGGAGGCGGGCAGCAGGCCCATCACGGCCATCGCGGTGGCCGACTTCCCGGAGCCGGACTCGCCGACGATGCCGAGGGTGCGGCCGGGCAGCAGGTCGAAGCCGACGCCGCGCACCGCTTCGACGGGCCCGGCCTCCGAGGGGAAGGTGACGCGCAGGTCCCGTACCGAGAGGACCGGTTCGGCGGTGGCGGGAGCGGCCTGGGGCCCGGCCTGGGTGGTGAGGGTCATCGTCGGCCTCCTGCCGCACCGGTCACGGACGTGGGGTCGAGGGCGTCGCGCAGCCCGTCGCCGACGAAGGTCATCGACACGGTGAGCAGCACGACCAGCCCGGCGGGGAAGGCGAAGAGCCAGGGGGCGCTGGTGACGGTGGACGCGCCGTCGGCCAGCATCGTGCCGAGGGAGACGTCCGGGGTCTGGACGCCGAAGCCGAGGAAGGACAGGGCGGTCTCGCTGAGCACGGTCGCCACGACGCCGAGCGTCAGGTTGACGATCAGCAGCGAGCCGAGGTTGGGGATGATGTGGCGCAGGATGATCCGGGAGGCGCGGACACCCATGAACTCGGCGGCCGTCACGTAGTCCCGTTCCCGCAGCGAGGTGGAGACGGACCAGACGACCCGCGCGGTCGACATCCAGCCGAAGACGGTGAGGACGACGATGAGGACCCGCCAGTCCCCGGCCAGCCGGTGGGAGACCAGGGCGAGGATCAGGAACGAGGGGACGACCAGCAGGAAGTGGATGAGGGCGAGGGTCGCCTTCTCCACCCGGCCGCCGAAGTACGCGGCGCTGGAGCCGATGACCGCGGCGACGACGACGGTCAGGACGGAGACGCTCACCGCGATCACCAGGGAGCGCTGGAGCCCGTGGACGGCGGAGGCGTAGACATCGTTGCCGCCCTGGTTGGTGCCGAACCAGTGGGTGGCGCTCGGTGCCTGGGTGAGCGCGGCGAAGTCGACGTCGGAGTACGTGTACGGGGTGAGCAGCCCGCCGAAGGCGCTGAACAGCACCAGCAGCAGGAAGATCACCACGCCGACGACGGCGAACCGGTTGCGCAGGAAGCGTCGCAGGTAGAGCCGGCCGAGGCCCAGGTGGGGCGCGTCCCCGGTCTCCTCGGGGGTTTCGGTCCGAAGGTCTGTCGCCACGTCAGTTCACCCTCACTCGGGGGTCGAGGAAGACGGTGGCGACGTCCGCGAGGATCGCGCCGATCGCGGTGAGGACGGCGGCGAAGGCCGCCGTCGCGACCGTGCCGTGCACGTCGTTCTTGCTGATGGTCTGGATGAAGTAGCGGCCCATGCCGTTCCAGCCGAAGATCGTCTCGGTGATGACGGCGCCGGTGAACATGGCCGGGATGCTGAACGCCACGGAGGTGGCGGTCGGGATGAGCGCGGCGCGCAGGGCGTGTCTGCGGATCGCCCGGGACCGGGTGAGGCCGGTGGCCCGGGCGGTCCGGACGAAGTCCGCGTTGATCGTGTCGAGCAGCAGGGAGCGCTGGGTCAGGTGGTAGCCCACGTAGCCCATGAGCGTCAGGCTCACGGTCGGCAGGATCAGATGCAGCAGCCGGTCGCCGATCGTCGCGAACACCCCTTGTACGTCCGGGGAGTTCTCCCCGGCGACGTAGAGGAAGGTCAGCCCGGCGTGCTGGTTGAGCCAGATGGCCACGAAGACCACGGCGAGCGCGGCGACGGCGGTCGGGACGTTGAAGACCGCGATGGACACGGCCTGGGAGATCCGGTCGGCCCAGCCGTACTGCCGCGAGGCGGTGTACACGGCCAGTCCGACGCCGATGACCACGGAGAGGACCGTGGCGACGATGACCAGCTCCCCGCTGATCAGCGCCCGGTAGCCGATCTCGCCGTTGACGGCGACGCCGGTGGGCGACCGGCCCCAGTCGAAGTGGAGCACCACCGAGGTGAACCAGTCCCACCAGCGGTGCAGCACCGGTTCCTGCGGGCTCAGGTTGTACGGCGCGAGGGCCCGGTCGATCTGCTCCTCGGTACGGACCGGACGCAGCTCCCGGAAGTTCGCCCGCGGGTCCAGGAACCAACTGGCGAGGAAATAGGTGGCGTTGGTCGCGACCACGATCATCAGCAGCCAGCCGGCCGCCTTGCGGGTCACATAGCGGAGCACGTGCGCCACCTCCTCCCCGCGCGCGGAAGGCGCATCTCGGGGATGCCGGATCGAAGGGGCGTGTGCATCTGCGGCGTGGGCTTTCTATGGACGGGCCATGGGCACGAATGTGCGAGTTCCAGCCTGGTTCGCGCCGTCGAGGGACACCAGGTTTCAGCCACTCTCGCCATGCACTCGACATACCGCCGAAGCAATCGGCAACAAAGCGTCACGGAACGCACGGATGCAATCACGCACGGACACGAATCCGCCCCCGCCGAGCCCAGGGGGGCGGGCTCGGCGGGGGCGGCAGCCGGGGGCGGCCGTGACACCGTCCCGTGGGGGGTGTGGAACATGTGCCCGGCGGTCGCCGAGTCATGCGTGTGACGTACGCCACACCGCGTATGCCTCGCGTCACCCGATCGGCACCGGATGGCAAAGGGCTGACCACATCCCCCCCGATCACGGCCGTGACCTGCACGATCGCGCCTTGGCAAGGACGGCGCGCCGGTCCGAACGGGTGGAAGCTGACCCCGTGTCAGCAGGCGTGCACGGCGTGTCGCCCGTTAGCTCGTGGTCAGGACACACCGACTCGTGACCATCGCCGGAGGAACCCCCCATGCGCCCTGTCCGCATAGCGACCGGTACCGCAGCATCCGCGGTCACCATAGCCGCGCTCGGCCTCCTCACCACCGGGCCGTCGGCCTACGCGGCTGGGGCCGACGCACCGCGGTCCGGTCCGGCCCAGGCCGTGTCGCGCACCGACGAGGACCCTGCGGGCGACGGCTCCGGGGACGGCGCCGAGGAGTTGTTCCCCCTCGACGTCCTCTCCGGGCGCCAGGTGCCCTCGCTGCTCGACGCGGCGGGCGGGGGCGGCGCCTTCTCCGGATTCGGCGACGCCTCCGGGGACGGGGACGGGAGCGGATACGGGGAGAGGGACGGAGGAGACGGCGGCAGAGGTTCGGACCGGGGCGGCGGCCGGGGCGACTCGTCCGGCCGCGGCGACCACGCGTCGGGCCACGACAGCGGCCCGGACGGACGCGAGCCCTCGGGCGGCCGGGACTCCTCGCACGGGGATTCCTCGCACGGGGACTCCGGCCGGGACTCCTCGCACGGGGACTCCGGCCGGGGCGACAAGGAGGATCCGGGCCGCCGCGATGACGGCCCCGGCGACGGGCGCGAGGCCCCGGGGCGCGGGGACGCGCCGTCCGGTCATCGCCCCACCGGCCCCACCGGGCATGTCGGAACCGGTGTCGGCGGCAGTGTCCACTCCGACACCACCCAGATCGCGGCGGGCGCCGGCGTACTCGCCGTGGCCGCCGTCGGCGGAGCCTGGCTCCTGCGTCGCCGGGCGAGCGGCACGCAGGGAGCCGGCTGACGGAGCCGGATTCACGGCTCCGTACCGCCCGGTGCCCGTCCCGGTGGCCGCGTGCCACCGGGACGGGACCGTTCCCGTACCGCCGGTGTCCGGTACGCGCCCCGACGCGTACCGCCGCTGCCCGGTACGTGCCCTTCCCGTACCGCCGACCGGAGGACGACCGTGTCCCAGAAGGCCAAGGGCTGGCTGCTGGCCATCGCGGCGCTGGCCGGTGTCTGGCTGATCCGCAACGGTGCCGACACCCAGGTGGTCCCGCCCGGACCCACCGCCGCCCAGTCCTTCGCCGACGGCCCCGTACCGCAGCCGGGCTCCCTGCTGGCCGCCCCGCTGAAGCCGTCCGCCCCGGTCCGGCTGCGCATCCCGAGCATCCGGGTGGACGCCCCGGTGACGCGGCTCGGCCTCGGGCCCGGCGGCCGGCTCGACGTGCCGCCGGCCGAGAACCGCAACGTCGTCGGCTGGTACAAGGACGGCACTCCCCCGGGCTCCGAGGGCAGCGCCATCATGGCCGGACACGTGGACAACGCGGAGGGCCGCTCGGTCTTCTACGACCTCGGCGCCCTGCGCAGGGGCAGCACGGTGGAGGTGGTCCGCCAGGACGGCCGCACCGCCGTCTTCTCGCTCGACGCGGTCGAGGTCTACGAGAACGACGCCTTCCCCGACAAGCGGGTGTACGGCGCCGCCCCCTTCGCCTCACTGCGGCTGATCACCTGCGGCGGCGGCTTCTCGAAGGCGACGGGCTACCAGGGCAACGTGGTGGCGTACGCGCACCTGACCGCCGTCCGCTGAGACCGGGCCGGGGCGGGTCCGGCGGAGCCCCCGCTCAGGCGACCCACTGGTCGAAGGCCAACTTCGCGACCAGCGAGAACACCACGACCAGCAGCACGCCCCGGACGAACCCGCTGCCCCGGCTGAGCGCCATCCGCGCCCCGACGATCCCGCCCGCCAGGTTGAACACCGCCATCAGCGCCGCCAACTGCCACAGCACGCTGCCCTGGTAGGCGAACATGGCCAGCGCACCGGCGTTGGTGCAGACGTTGACGATCTTGGCGGTGGCGGAGGCGGTCACCAGGTCGAGATGGAGGACCGCGGTCAGCGCCAGCACCAGGAACGTGCCGGTGCCGGGGCCGAAGAGCCCGTCGTAGAAGCCGATGCCGCCGCCGACCAGCACGATCGCGGTGACCGTACGGGCCCGGGTGACCCTCTTGTGCTCCCCGTCGCCGAGCTCCTTGCCGAAGGACGGCCGCAGCAGCACGAACGCCGCGACGGCCAGCAGCACGACCATGATCACCGGCCGGAGCACCTCACTGCTGAGCCCCGCGGCGAAGAACGCCCCGGCCATCGAACCGGCCAGCGCCGCGAGCCCGATCCGCAGCCCGGTCCCCAGCCGCACCGGGGTCCTGCGCACGTATGCCACGGCCGCACCGGAGGTGCCGACGATCGCGACCGCCTTGTTCGTCCCCAGCACGTGCGCGGCCGGCACCTGCGGCAGCCCCAGCAGGAGCGCGGGCAGCAACAGCAGTCCGCCACCGCCCACCACCGCGTCGATCCAGCCGGCCGCGGCGGCGGCGATACACAGGACGACCAGGGTCGTTATGGCTATGTCGGGCATGATCGCGACCCTAGGGACGCGGTCCGGGCCCCGTCCATTCCGTTGAGCCAAAACTGAGCTTCCCCACGGGCTTCCCCCGGCCGGTGGCCGCGGCCGTACGCTGGGGCGCATGAGCCATGGCTGGAACGCCGACGACATCCCGGACCAGCGCGGCCGCACGGCCGTGATCACCGGGGCCAACAGCGGCATCGGCCTGAACACCGCCCGGGAGCTGGCCCAGCACGGTGCGCGGGTCCTGCTGGCCTGCCGCGACGAATCCCGCGGCCGGGCGGCCGAGAGCCTGCTGCGCAAGGCGGTCACCGGCGCGGACGTGGCGTTCGTCCCCCTCGACCTGGCCGATCTCCGCTCGGTACGGGAATTCGCCACCGCCCACGCGCCCGAGCGGATCGACCTGCTGATCAACAACGCGGGCGTGATGGCCCTCCCGTACGGGACGACGGCCGACGGCTTCGAGCGGCAGTTCGGCGTCAACCACCTGGGGCACTTCGCGCTGACCGGGCTGCTGCTCCCCCGCCTCCTGGACACCCCCGGGGCCCGGGTGGTGACCGTCTCCAGCGGGCTGCACGCGCTGGCCGACATCGACATGGGCGACCTCAACAGCGAGCGCAGGTACCGCCGCTGGATCGCCTACGGCCGTTCGAAGACCGCCAACCTGCTCTTCGTCCACGAGCTGGCCCGGCGGCTCTCCCGGGCGGGCTCCCGGCTGGTGGCCGCCGCCGCGCACCCGGGCTACGCGTCGACCAACCTGCAGTCCGCCGCCGCCCGGATGGAGAACCGCCGGGCGGCCGAGCGGTTCTTCGAGCTGGGCAACCGGATCGTCGCCCAGTCGGCCTCCGCCGGGGCGCTGCCCACCCTGTACGCGGCCACCGCGCCCGGCGTGCGCCCCGATTCGTTCACCGGGCCGGGACCGCTGGGCTGGCGCGGCGCCCCGGCCCCCTCCTGGCGGGCCCGGCGGACCCGCGACGACGTGCGCGGCGAACGGCTCTGGGTGGCGTCCGAGCAGCTCACCGGCGTGACGTACCCGGAGCTCGGCACGGTCTGACCGGGCGGGCTCAGCCGTTCTGCCCGCCCTCGACGACGGCCGGGTCCATCCACATGACCTCCCAGAGGTGGCCGTCCGGGTCCTGGAAGGAGCGGCCGTACATGGTGCCGTAGTCCATCGGGTCGTTGGCGAACGAGCCACCGGCCGCGAGGGCGGCGTCGGCCAGCTCGTCCACCTTCTGACGGCTCTCGGCGCTCAGCGCGAGGATCGCCCCGGTGGACGTCGCCGGGTCGGCGATCTCCTTCTTGGTGAACTGCCGGAAGCGCTCCTCGGTCAGCAGCATCACGAAGATGGTCTCGCTGATGACCACGCAGGCGGTGGTCTCGTCGGTGAACTGCGGGTTGCTGAAGTAGCCCAGCTTGCCGAAGAAGTCCTTGGACCTCTCCAGGTCCTTGACCGGCAGGTTGACGAAGATCATCTGAGGCATGGTCGCTTCGCTCTCTCGTTGTCCGAACGGGTACGACAGGTAGACGGCGGGACCTCGGAGAACTCATCGCTCGTCTCGAAAAAACTTTCGCCGACCTCGAACGCACCCGCCACCCGGGGTCAGGACAGGGCGAGCGGCGCACCGCCCCGGAGCAGCGAACCGCCCAACGGGGTCAGCGTGTGCACGACCGAGCCGCCGTGCCGCAGGGTGTGGACCAGGCCCGCCTCGCGCAGCACGCAGGCGTGCTGGCTCGCCGAGGCGAGGGAGACCCCGGCCCGCAGCGCGAGCTCGCTGGTCGTGCAGCCGCTCCCTATGGCGCTCAGGACCGTGGAGCGGGTGTTGCCCAGGAGCCGGCCGAGCCAGGGGCCCGGCTCGGCGAAGACCGGGGCGCGGGAGTGGGTCACCGGATAGACGAGCACCGGCGGGAGGCCGGGGTCGCGGTAGACGACCGGGGTGACGCGGCAGAAGAAGGAGGGCTGGAGCAGCAGCCCCCGCCCGTCCAGCCGGAGCTCCCGGTCGACGGGGTAGTCCGCCTCCAGCACCGGGGCCCGCCAGCGGATCATCGGCGCGAGGGAGGCGAGCAGTTCGTCGGCCCCGCCGTCCAGGAGGGCCCGGCCGCGCACCGCCCGGTCGGCCTCGACGCTGGCCCGGATGTGCGGCCAGTAGGGCTCGATGGCCGCGCGGTGGTAGCGGCGGAGCGCGTCGGCGATCCGGCCGAGCGGGTCGGCGTGGACGTCGGGCAGGCGGGCCGCGGCGCGGCTCTCGGCGCCGAGCAGGGCCAGCTCGGCGAGGACCCGGCCGGTCGGGGTGGCGCGCAGGGCCTCCATCCCGGCGTCGATGCCGTACGGCTCGGCGCTTTCCTGAGAAGGCGTCAGGAAATCCGGGAAATAGCCGCGGGCCGGAATCACCGCGGACAGCAGACGTGCTTCACCATTCAACCGGGAGCGGGTTTCCGTACGCCATTCACCGAACACCGCGGAACCGCGCCGGTCCCGCAGCCGGTGGAAACTCAGCGCGGTTTCCCACAGCGCGTCCGGCCGGGAGGCCATCCGGACCTTGGACAGGTCCACCCCGGACATATGGATACGCAGCACCGGTCCCCCACTTGTTGCACCTGCAATTACCCCCATCCCAGGGTAGGTGATCCGTAACAGCACGTCACCACGGGGTTTCGGCCACAGGTGAAACGCCTCGCACCGGACCGCCACCACCCGAAAAGCTGTACGACGTCGGGCACGAATCCGACGCCACCGGAAGGGCGAGCGAAGGCCGTGGGGGGTTTCGCAAGCCTGGCGGCGGTGGTCGACGGTGCGGCACCGTTCCCGATGGGGGTAACCCGGGACGCGACCCATGGGTGGGGATCCAAGGGGCGCGTCCCGGTCCGTTTCCGGTCCCTTCTTTGCGCATTAAACAAAGAAGCACGTCCCCTTAACGAAGAAAAAAGAACAATGCCGAACAACCGTTTTACCCGGAACGAAACGAGACGGCGGCACCCCCGCACAGGGTGCCGCCGTCTCCGGGCGGTGGATCACGGTGTTCCCGTACCGGGCCGCAGGGCGCGCCCGGCCGGTGGGCTACCGGGTCAGCGGCTGTCGCTGCCGGTGGAGCCCGCCGCCGCGCGCCCCGCTTCGAGCCGGGCGACGGGGATGCGGAACGGGGAGCAGGACACGTAGTCCAGGCCCGCCTCGTGGAAGAAGTGCACCGACTCCGGGTCGCCGCCGTGCTCACCGCAGACGCCGAGCTTCAGGTCCGGGCGGGTGGCCCGGCCGGCCGCGACGGCGCTGCGGACCAGCGAGCCCACGCCGTCCCTGTCGATCGTCTCGAACGGCGACACCCCGAAGATGCCCTTCTCCAGGTACGCGGTGAAGAAGGACGCCTCCACGTCGTCGCGGGAGAAGCCCCACACCGTCTGGGTCAGGTCGTTGGTGCCGAAGGAGAAGAACTCCGCGGCCTCGGCGATCTGGCCGGCGGTCAGCGCGGCCCGGGGCAGCTCGATCATCGTGCCGATGGTCAGCCGCAGCCGGGTGCCGGTGGCCTCCTCGACCTCGGCGATGACCCGGTCGGCCTCCTCGCGGACGATCTCCAGCTCCTGGACCGTACCGACGAGCGGGATCATGATCTCGGCGCGCGGGTCGCCCTTGGCGTTCTTCCGCTCGGCCGCGGCCTCGGCGATCGCCCGTACCTGCATGGCGAACAGGCCGGGGATGACCAGGCCGAGCCGGACCCCGCGCAGACCCAGCATCGGGTTCTGCTCGTGCAGCTTGTGGACGGCCTGGAGGAGGCGCAGATCGTTCTCGTTGGCGTCCTTGCGGGACTCGGCGAGCGCGACCCGCACCGACAGCTCGGTGATGTCGGGCAGGAACTCGTGCAGCGGCGGGTCGAGCAGCCGGACGGTGACGGGCAGCCCGTCCATCGCCTCGAACAACTCTATGAAGTCGGCCTTCTGGAGCGGGAGCAGCTCCGCCAGCGCGGTCTCGCGCTCGGCGTCGGTGTCGGCGAGGATCAGCTTCTCGACCATCGAGCGGCGCTCGCCGAGGAACATGTGCTCGGTACGGCACAGCCCGATGCCCTGGGCGCCGAAGCGGCGGGCCCGCAGCGCGTCCTCGGCGTTGTCGGCGTTGGCCCGCACCCGCAGCCGGCGCACCCGGTCCGCGTACGCCATGATCCGGTGGACGGCGGCGACCAGCTCGTCGGCGTCGTCGGCACCGGCGTGCATCCGGCCCTCGAAGTACTCGACGACCGGGGACGGCACGACGGGGACCTCACCGAGGTACACCTTGCCGGTGGAGCCGTCGATGGAGACGACGTCGCCCTCCTCGATCACCCGGCCGCCCACCGTCATCCGGCGGCGCTTGGTGTCGACCTCCAGCTCCTCGGCGCCGCAGACACAGGTCTTGCCCATGCCGCGGGCGACGACGGCGGCGTGCGAGGTCTTGCCGCCGCGCGAGGTCAGGATGCCCTCGGCCGCGATCATGCCGTCGAGGTCGTCGGGGTTGGTCTCGCGGCGGATCAGGATGACCTTCTCGCCGGAGCGGGACCACTTGACCGCGGTGTACGAGTCGAAGACCGCCTTGCCGACCGCCGCGCCCGGCGATGCGGCGATGCCCCGGCCCAGCAGCTCCGTCTTCGCCTCGTCGTCGAAGCGCGGGAACATCAGCTGCGCGAGCTGCGCCCCGTTGACCCGCTGGAGCGCCTCGGCCTCGTCGATCAGGCCCTGGTCGACGAGCTGGGTGGCGATCCGGAAGGCGGCACCGGCGGTGCGCTTGCCGACCCGGGTCTGGAGCATCCACAGCTGTCCGCGCTCGATGGTGAACTCGATGTCGCACAGGTCCTTGTAGTGCGTTTCGAGGGTCTCCATGATCTGCATCAGCTGGTCGTAGGAGCTCTTGTCGATCGACTCCAGCTCGGCGAGCGGCACGGTGTTGCGGATGCCGGCCACCACGTCCTCGCCCTGCGCGTTCTGCAGGTAGTCGCCGTAGACGCCCTGGTGGCCGCTGGCCGGGTCGCGGGTGAAGGCGACGCCCGTGCCGGAGTCGGGGCCGAGGTTGCCGAAGACCATCGAGCAGACGTTGACGGCGGTGCCCAGGTCGCCGGGGATGCGCTCCTGGCGGCGGTAGAGCTTGGCCCGGTCGGTGTTCCACGAATCGAAGACGGCCTTGATGGCCAGGTCCATCTGCTCGCGCGGGTCCTGCGGGAAGGCCCGTCCGGCGTCCCGCGCGACGATCTCCTTGAACCGCTCGACCAGCTTCTTCAGGTCGGCGGCGTCGAGGTCGACGTCGACGGTGATGCCCTTGGCCTCCTTCGCCTCCTCCAGCGCCTCCTCGAAGAGGTCGCCGTCGACGCCGAGGACGGTCTTGCCGAACATCTGGATGAGGCGCCGGTAGGAGTCCCAGGCGAAGCGCTCGTCGCCCGCCTGCGTGGCGAGACCGGTCACGGACTCGTCGGAGAGGCCGATGTTGAGGACCGTGTCCATCATGCCGGGCATCGAGAACTTGGCGCCGGAGCGGACCGAGACCAGCAGCGGGTCGTCGGCCTGGCCGAGCTTCTTGCCCATCCGCGATTCGAGGGCGTCGAGGTGCGCGCTGACCTCGGCGCGCAGCTCCTTCGGCTCCTCGCCGCTCTCCAGGTAGACCTTGCACGCCTCGGTGGTGATGGTGAATCCCGGAGGGACGGGAAGCCCGAGGTTGGTCATCTCGGCGAGATTCGCACCCTTGCCGCCGAGAAGGTCCTTCAGATCCTTGTTGCCCTCGGTGAAGTCATAGACGAACTTCTCGCCCTCGGACCCCCGGGACTCCGGGTTGGCTACGTGAGGATCTTTGTTTTCCGACACGGGTCTCGACTCCTTGAGGACGCGGGTGGCTGCCCTGACGGCGAGGAACATACCCAGATCGAAGGTTTCTGGGTACGTCCACTTGCGCGTCACCAGGCCCCGACCACCCATCCGCCAGCGGATCGAAAGTGACACGATCAGCTGCCCCAGCGGCAGAATTCATTCACTTCTTGAACACATGATGACGATGCGCCACCGAGAATCCCTATTTCGATCACACTGAGCCACCATCGCATCGATCGATCAAAATAGAGGCCGCTGGCACCGAGTGCCACCATTTGAGAAGTCAAGCCCTCGAAAACGCGCTCATCTGAGCGCAAGAGCTCTCAAGGTGGCGAGAATCACTCTACGGCCGCCGCTCAGATGTCACCATTCGGACGCCGAACGGGCGACCGTACGTCATCACGACATCACGGAACGGACTCACCGGCGACCCGAGGTGGCGCCCGAAGAACGCCATCCGCCCGTTCCGGGCATGGATCGACCGGAACCACGCCGAATCCAGCCGCATGAAGCGCTCACATGAGCGAGCAAAAGCAAGAGGCACGCGGTGCCTGGTGGCGCCGCGTGCCTCGAAGGCCCGGGGGAGGGGCTCAGCCGCCCGAGGTGTCCAGCTCCGCGTCCGGGCTCACGCCCGCGCAGTCGTACGGGTCCTTCAGCCAGCCGTCCGGCAGGACGACCCGGTTGTTGCCCGAGGTGCGCCCGCGCGGCCCGTCCGCGCCGTCCGGCCACGGCTGGTCCAGGTCCAGCTCCGCGAGCTGACCGGCCAGCTCCTCCAGCGAGGAGGTCACCGCGAGGCGCTTGCGCATCTCGGAGCCGACCGAGAAGCCCTTGAGGTACCAGGCGACATGCTTGCGGAAGTCGATCACCCCGCGCTTCTCGTCGCCGATCCACTCCCCCAGCAGCGTCGCGTGCCGCACCATCACCTCGGCGACCTTCCGCAGCCCCGGCGCCTGACGCGCCGCCGTGCCCTCGAACGCGTTCACCAGGTCGCCGAAGAGCCACGGGCGGCCCAGGCAGCCCCGGCCCACGACCACACCGTCGCAGCCGGTCTCCCGCATCATCCGCAGCGCGTCGTCCGCGCACCAGATGTCGCCGTTGCCGAGGACGGGGATCTCCGGGACGTGCTCCTTCAGGCGGGCGATGGCGTCCCAGTCGGCGGTCCCGCCGTAGTGCTGGGCGGCCGTACGGCCGTGCAGGGCGACGGCGGTGACGCCCTCCTCGACCGCTATCCGGCCCGCGTCCAGATAGGTCGTGTGGTCGTCGTCGATGCCCTTGCGCATCTTGATCGTGACCGGCAGATCCCCCGCGTGGGAGACCGCCTGCTGGAGGATGGCCCGCAGCAGCGGCCGCTTGTAGGGGAGCGCCGAGCCGCCGCCCTTGCGGGTCACTTTGGGGACCGGGCAGCCGAAGTTCAGGTCGATGTGGTCGGCCAGGTCCTCGTCGACGATCATCCGGACGGCCTTGCCGACGGTGACCGGGTCCACCCCGTACAACTGGATCGAACGCGGGGTCTCGCTCGCGTCGAAGTGGATCAGCTGCATGGTCTTCTCGTTGCGCTCGACCAGCGCCCGCGTGGTGATCATCTCGCTGACGAACAACCCCTTGCCGCCGGAGAACTCCCGGCACAGGGTGCGGAACGGTGCGTTGGTGATCCCGGCCATGGGGGCGAGCACCACCGGCGGCTGCACCGTGTGCGGGCCGATGCGGAGCTGCGGGAGCGAGGGGGCGAGCGTGGTCATGGCCCCATTGTCCCGTACCGGACGAGCCACTCCGGCGGCGGAGTTCGTTAGTTAACCGTACTATCCTTGTATGCCCGAGCTCAGCCCCCGCCGCCGACAGCTGGTCCTGGCGATCTGCTGCATGAGTCTGCTGATCGTCAGCCTCGACAACACCGTGCTCAACGTCGCACTCCCCTCCATGCAGAAGGAGCTGCACGCCACGGTCGCCGGTATGCAGTGGACGATCGACGCCTACACCCTGGTGCTGGCCTCGCTGCTGATGCTCGCGGGCTCCACCGCCGACCGGATCGGGCGCCGGAGGGTCTTCAAGGCCGGGCTGGTCCTCTTCACCCTCGGCTCGCTGCTCTGCTCCCTGGCGCCGAACCTGGAGTCGCTGGTCGCGTTCCGCATGGTGCAGGCGGTGGGCGGTTCGATGCTCAACCCGGTCGCCATGTCGATCATCACCAACACCTTCACCGACCCGCGCGAGCGGGCCCGCGCCATCGGGGTGTGGGGCGGGGTGGTCGGCATATCGATGGCGGCCGGCCCGGTGGTCGGCGGGCTGCTGGTGGACTCGGTCGGCTGGCGGTCCATCTTCTGGATCAACCTGCCGGTCGGCCTCGCCGCGCTCCTGCTCACCTGGCGGTACGTCCCCGAGTCCCGTGCCCCGAGGCCCCGCCGCCCCGACCCGGTGGGTCAGCTGCTGGTGATCGGGCTGCTCGGCTCGTTGACGTACGCGATCATCGAGGCGCCCTCCTCGGGCGTGACCTCGCCGCGCATCCTGCTGTTCGCCGCGCTCGCCCTCGGCTCGCTGGCCGGTCTGCTGGTGTACGAGCCCCGGCGCGCCGAACCCCTGATCGACCTGCGCTTCTTCCACAGCGCGCCGTTCAGCGGCGCCACCGTCATCGCGGTCTGCTCCTTCGCGGCGCTGAGCGGGTTCCTCTTCCTGAACACCCTGTACCTCCAGAACGTCCGCGGGCTGAGCGCGCTCCACGCCGGGCTGTACATGCTCCCGATGGCGGCCCTGACCTTCGTCTGCGCCCCGCTGTCCGGCCGGCTGGTCGGCAACCGGGGGCCGCGGTTGCCGCTGCTCGTGGCGGGCGTGACGATGACGGCCTGCGGGCTGCTGTTCGCGCTGTTCGACGCGGAGGGCGACACCACGCTGCTCTTCACCGGCTACGTCCTCTTCGGCCTCGGCTTCGGCATGGTGAACGCGCCGATCACCAACACCGCGGTCTCCGGGATGCCCCGCGCCCAGGCCGGGGTGGCGGCCGCGGTCGCCTCGACCAGCCGCCAGATCGGCGGAACCCTCGGGGTCGCCGTGATCGGCGCGGTGCTGGCCTCCGGGGTGGCGGGCACCGGCTCGCCGCACGGTGCCGCGTACGCGACGGCCTTCGTGGACGCGAGCCGGCCCGCCTGGTGGATCATCGCCGGCTGCGGCCTGGCCGTCCTCCTGGTGGGCGCGCTGACCAGTGGCCGCTGGGCCATGGAGACGGCCGCCCGGACGGCCCTGCGGCTGGAGAAGCAGTCGGCCCCCCTGCCCGGCAACCGCTCCTCGGCGAACTCCCGGGCCTCCTGACCTCGGCCCCGGCGGGACCCTGCGGGGGCCGGGGCCTGGAGGCGGTGCAGCCGCTGCCGGGTCCCCTCGTCGGCGTCGGCGTACGTCATTCGGTGTGCCCGGCCCGGAGAGCCCGCCCCGGCAAGCGGCACCGGCCCTGGGCCTGGCCGCCCTCGGCACGCCGTTCCGCTCGACCACGGACACGGGCATGCGGGACGCACTGGCGGTGATGATGCCGCCGGTGAACTGACCCGCGAGCGTCCTGACGGGCCCTCCTCGGCCTGCGGCTGCCGCGCACGGTGGCATGAGCGGCGTCCCCGGCCGGGCGCCGGACAAGGCCGTGGGCCCGGATCACGGATGATCCGGGCCCACGGTCGTACATGCGGGACGCGGGGCGTCAGCTCTGCGCGTCGTCCTTTGCCGGTGCCTCGACGGGCTCCGGGGTCTGGGCCTCGGCGCCCCCCTGGGCGCGCTCGCGCATCCGGCGCAGCAGCTCCTGCTTCTGGTCGGCGGCCGCCCGGCGGTCGGTTTCGTTGGCGGGGCCGACGCCCTGCCCGCCCGCCCGGGACAGCTTCTTGCGCTGCCCGCCCACGCCGAGCAGGTTGTTTCGGCTCTTGGCCACGGTGTTCTCCCGTTCGTAGTGCGAAGTGAGGCCGCCGTGCGACATGCGGTCCGGGCGACCCGTGATCGGTCCGGTGGCGGCGGGTACGCGGACCCGCCGCGCTCTCACTCGTAGATCTGGAAGAACGCATACATGCCGGAACCGTACCGGCCCCGCCCCACCCCGCGCACCGGTTTTTCGCCCGGGCGGGGCCGGTACGGGTCCAGTACCGCTCTGATCAGCCGGAGGCTGCGGACAGAAGCACGTCCACCAGCCTGTCCGCCGCGTCCGGTCGGCCGTGCGCACGCGCCCGCTCCGCCATCGCCGCACGCCGTACGGGGTCGGTGAGCAGCGGACCGACCGTGTCCTTGAGCCGGTCGGCGGTGACCTCGCCGAGCAGCGCGACGGCGGCGCCGGCCTCCTCCAGGTGCCGGGCGTTGTGCGCCTGCTCGTTCCCGGCCGACGTGGCGAGCGGGACGAAAACCGCAGGCTTGCCCAGGGCGGTCAGCTCGGCGAGTGTCCCGGCCCCGCTGCGGGAGACCACGACTTCCGCGAGCGCCAGGACGTCGGGCAGTTCCGCACCGACGAACCCGGTCAGGTGGTACCGCCCCCGCAGCGCCTCGGGCAGGACCGCCCCGTGTGCCCGCAGCGCGTCCACGTGGTCCGGGCCGCACTGGTGGATCACGTTCGCGCGCTCCAGCAGCCACGGCAGAGCGTCACGGACGATTCCGTTGATCTGCTGGGCACCCTGGGCGCCGCCGGTGACGTACACAGTGGGCAGACGCCGGTCGAACCCGCGCAACCCCAGCGCCTCGACCGCCTTGTCCGCGTGGCCGGTCAGCACCTCGGGCCGGACGGGGTTGCCGGTGACGACCCCAGCGGCACGCACCGAGTCCGGCAGCAGCGGCAGTGACGACTCCGAGGACACCGCGATCCTCGTCGCCGAGCCTGCGAGTCTCCGGTTGGCGAGGCCCAGGCGCACGGTCTGCTCGTGGAGGACCAGCGGGCGTCGGCACAGGCGGGCGGCCAGCCCCGCCGGAACGGCCACGTAGCCGCCGGTGGCCAGGACGACGTCCGGCCGGAAGTCGGCGACGATCCGACGGGCCTGCGCGACCCCGAGCGGCACCCGCGCCATGTCCTTGACGTTGGCCGACGAGACCAGCTTGAGCGGGTTGCGGGAACGCCGGATCTTTCCGGTGGCGACCGTGGTGAAGGCGATGCCCTCGGCCGGTGCGACGCGGGCCTCCAGCCCGTCGGGCGTCCCGATCCACAGGACGTCGAGCTGTCCGCCGTCCGCCGCGAGCCTGCTCCGCAGAGCGCGGATCGCGGTCAGGGCGGGGTAGGTATGACCTCCGGTGCCTCCCCCCGTGACGATCAGACGGAAGGCGCGGCGGGGCGGGGGTGCGGTGTTCACCCCGCGCACCCTACTCGCGCGGCAGGCGGCGGCAGTGCGCCGGAATCGCCGGAGCCCCCGGCCCCTCCGGCGGATCCGAGGGGTCGGGGGCTCCGGCGTACGGGGCTCAGCAGCCGAGCAGGCGGGCGCCGAGGTAGGACTGGATCTGGTCCAGGGAGACGCGCTCCTGCTTCATCGTGTCGCGCTCGCGCACGGTCACCGCGTTGTCGTCGAGGGTGTCGAAGTCGACGGTGACGCAGAACGGGGTGCCGATCTCGTCCTGGCGGCGGTAGCGACGGCCGATGGCGCCCGCGTCGTCGAACTCGATGTTCCAGTTCTTCCGGAGGTCGGTCGCGAGGCCCTTGGCCTTCGGCGAGAGCTGCGGGTTGCGGGAGAGCGGCAGCACGGCGACCTTGACCGGCGCGAGGCGCGGGTCGAGGCGCATCACGGTGCGCTTCTCCATGACGCCCTTGGCGTTGGGCGCCTCGTCCTCGACGTAGGCGTCGAGGAGGAAGGCGAGCATCGCCCGGCCGACACCGGCCGCGGGCTCGATGACGTACGGGGTCCAGCGCTCGCCGGCCTCCTGGTCGAAGTACGACAGGTCCGTGCCCGAGGCGGTGGAGTGGGCCTTGAGGTCGTAGTCCGTGCGGTTGGCGACGCCCTCCAGCTCACCCCACTCGCTGCCGCCGAAGCGGAAGCGGTACTCGATGTCGGCGGTGCGCTTGGAGTAGTGGGAGAGCTTCTCCCTGGGGTGCTCGTACCACCGCATGTTCTCCTCGCGCATGCCGAGGTCGGTGTACCAGTTCCAGCGCTGGTCCATCCAGTACTGCTGCCACTCCTCGTCCTCGCCCGGCTTGACGAAGAACTCCATCTCCATCTGCTCGAACTCGCGGGTCCGGAAGATGAAGTTGCCGGGAGTGATCTCGTTGCGGAAGGACTTGCCCATCTGGGCGATGCCGAACGGCGGCTTCTTGCGCGAGGTCTGCTGCACCTGGCCGAAGTTGGTGAAGATGCCCTGGGCGGTCTCGGGGCGCAGGTACGCGACGGAGCCGGAGTCCTGGGTCGGGCCGAGGTGGGTGGAGAGCAGCCCGGAGAACTGCTTGGGCTCGGTGAACGTGCCCTTGTTGCCGCAGTTGGGGCAGTTGAGGTCGGCCAGGCCGTTCGCGGGGCCGTGGCCGTGCTTCTCCTCGTACGCCTCCACCAGGTGGTCCGCGCGGAAGCGCTTGTGGCAGGAGGTGCACTCGGTGAGGGGGTCGGTGAACGTGGCGACGTGACCGGAGGCGACCCAGACCTCGGGGGCGAGGATGACCGACGAGTCGATACCGACCACGTCCTCGCGGGAGGTGACCATGTAGCGCCACCACTGGCGCTTCAGGTTCTCCTTCATCTCGACACCCAGCGGCCCGTAGTCCCAGGCGGCTCGCTGACCACCGTAGATCTCACTACAGGGATAGACGAAGCCTCGGCGCTTGCTCAGGCTGACGATGGAGTCGATCTTGTCGGCGGCCACGGTGCTCTCTTCTACGACGGCGTGCTGCTCCTGCGGGCTTCAGATTACCGGCGGGCACGCCCTGTCGAACAAATTGGGACCGGCCCCGCCGGTCGCGCGGTCATTTCATCATCCTTGTTGACAATCGTTTCCAGCTTTGTTGAAAATGACTGTCATGAACATAAGCCGCCTCGTCCCCGTCGCCGCCGTCGCCACGGCGGCCGCCCTCGGTCTCACCGCGCTCACCGGCTGCTCCGCCGCCGACGGCGCGGACGGCAAGAAGGGCGACGGGCTGGACGTGGTGGCCTCCTTCTATCCGATGCAGTTCCTCGCCGAGCGGATCGGCGGCGAGCACGTCTCCGTCACCACGCTCACCAAGCCCGGCCAGGAACCGCACGACCTGGAGCTCAGCCCGCGGCAGATCGGCGGGCTCACCGACGCCGGCCTCGTCCTCTATCTCAAGGGCATCCAGCCGGCCGTCGACGACGCCATCGGGCTCTCCGGCGCCAAGCACGTGCTCGACGCCTCGACGCTCACCACGCTGGAGGACCACGGCACCGAGGTGGGCGCGGACGACCACGGCCACGAGCACCACGGCGACGAGGCCGGGGCCGACCCCCACGTCTGGCTGGACCCGGTCAAGTACGCCGAGGTCGCCAAGGGCGTCGGCAAGAGCCTGGAGAAGGCCGACCCCGCCCACGCAGCGGACTACCGGAAGAACACCACCGCCCTGGTCGCCCGGCTCGACGAGCTGAACACCGCCTTCGAGGACGGCCTGCGGTCCACCGCGACCCGGACGTTCATCACCACCCACTCCGCCTTCGGCTACCTCGCCGAGCGCTACGGCCTCACCCAGGAGGGCATCGCGGGCGTCGACCCGGAGGCCGACCCCAGCCCCGCCCGGATCAACGAGATCCACGCCATAGCCAAGAAGGACAAGGCCACCACCGTGTTCTTCGAGACGCTCGCCAGCGACCGGACGGCCAGGACGCTCGCCAAGGACACCGGCCTGCGCACCGACGTCCTGGACCCGCTCGAAGGCATCACCAAGCAGTCCAAGGGCACCGACTACCTGGAGGTCATGCGGTCCAACCTCGCCGCCCTCCAGAAGGCGCTCGGCGCGAAGTGACGTCCACCACCCCCACCCCCGCAGCACCGGAGGCACCCATGCCCGCGACCGGGAGCACCACCCCCGAACCCGTCATAGCCCTGCGCGGCGCCTCCGCCACGCTGGGCGCCCGCCGGGTGCTGCGGGGCATCGACTTCACCGTCCACCGGGGCGAGGTCGCCGCCCTCCTCGGCGCCAACGGCTCCGGCAAGTCCACCGCGGTGCGCTCCGTCATCGGCCAGGTTCCGCTCACCGGCGGCTCCGTCGAGCTGTTCGGCACCCCGCTGCGCCGCTTCCGGCAGTGGGCGCGGATCGGCTACGTGCCCCAGCGCACCACGGCGTCCGGCGGCGTCCCCGCCACGATCCGCGAGGTCGTCACCTCCGGACGGCTGTCCCGTACCCGGCTCGGGCTGCTGCGCCGGGCCGACCGGGCCGCCGTCGACCGCGCCATCGAACTGGTCGGCCTCGCCGACCGGGCCGGGGACCCGGTGGAGGCGCTTTCCGGCGGGCAGCACCAGCGGGTGCTGATCGCCCGCGCGCTGGCCGCCGAACCGGAGCTGCTGATCATGGACGAGCCGATGGCCGGCGTCGACCTGGCCAGTCAGGAGATCCTCGCCGCCACCCTGCGCGAGCAGGTCGCGGCCGGCACCACGGTCCTGCTCGTCCTGCACGAACTGGGCCCGCTGGAGCCGCTGATCGACCGCGCGATCGTGCTGCGCGACGGCTGCGTCCTGCACGACGGGCCGCCCCCGGAGGCGCGGGGCCAGCACGCCCTGCCCGGCCACGACCACGTACACCCCCACGCGGCCTACGAGCCCACCCGGACGGGACTGCTGAGCTGACCATGGAATTCCTGAACCCCCCCTTCATGCAGCGGGCCCTGCTCGCCGCCGTGCTCGTCGGCGTCATCGCCCCCTCCGTCGGCGTCTACCTCGTCCAGCGCCGCCAGGCCCTGATGGGCGACGGCATCGGCCACATCGCCATGACCGGCGTCGGCCTCGGCTTCCTGCTCTCCACCAGCCCGGTCTGGATGGCCACGGCGGTCGCGGTGGCCGGCGCGGTCGTCATGGAGCTGATCCGCTGGTACGGCCGCACCCGCGGCGACATCGCGCTGGCCATGCTCTTCTACGGCGGCATGGCGGGCGGGGTGCTGCTGATCAACCTCTCCGACACCGGTTCCAGCGCCAACCTCACCTCGTACCTCTTCGGCTCGCTGTCCACCGTCTCCACCGGCGACATCACCTCGATCTGCCTGCTGGCCGCCTTCGTGCTGCTGGTGACGCTGGGGCTGCGCCGCCAGCTCTTCGCGGTCAGCCAGGACGAGGAGTTCGCCCGGGTCACCGGGCTGCCGGTGCGCGCGCTGAACCTGCTGGTCGCGGTCACCGCGGCGGTCACCGTGACCGTCGCGATGCGGGTCGTCGGGCTGCTGCTGGTCAGCGCGCTGATGGTGGTGCCGGTCGCCGCCGCGCAGCAGATCGCCCGCTCCTTCCGGGTGACGTTCGTCCTCGCCGTGGTCATCGGTACGGCGGTGACCCTGGCCGGCACCGTCACCTCCTACTACCAGGACGTCCCGCCCGGGGCGACGATCGTGCTGCTGGCCATCGCCGTCTTCGTCGGACTGACGGCGCTCGCCGCCCCGCTGGCCCGGCGCCGCGCCCGGCGGGACGAGACGGGCACCGACGGATGCACCCTGGAAGTACCGGCCACCCGGGCCGCCGGGGACGATCTCGTGGTTCGGCCCTGAGACCGGGCCGGGCTGGCACAATGGCCCGACACAGGTACGGGCGACACGAGGAGGCTGCTGTGGCGACGGCGCCGATCAGTGGAACGAACGCGGCCCCGGTACGCGGCCGGTCGACCCGCCAGCGGGCGGCGGTGGCCGCGGCGCTCGACGAGGTAGACGAGTTCCGCAGCGCCCAGGAGCTGCACGACGTGCTCAAGCACCGCGGCGACTCGGTCGGACTGACCACCGTCTACCGCACCCTCCAGTCCCTCGCCGACGCGGGCGAGGTCGACGTGCTGCGCACCACGGAGGGCGAGTCCGTGTACCGCCGCTGCTCGACCGGGGACCACCATCACCACCTGGTCTGCCGGCTGTGCGGCAAGGCCGTGGAGGTCGAGGGCCCGGCGGTGGAGCAGTGGGCGGAGACCATCGCCGCCCAGCACGGCTACGTCAACGTGGCGCACACCGTGGAGATCTTCGGCACCTGCGCCGAGTGCGCCGGCAAACAGGACGCCGAGAAGGCGTGAGCGACGAGGTCCGGGAGCACCGCCCCCGGACCTCCCGCCGTCACTTCGCGAGCTGCTGCGTCTCCACCGCACCGCCGAAGCGCCGGTCCCGCTGGGCGAACTCCAGGCAGGCCCGCCACAGGTCGCGGCGGTCGAAGTCCGGCCAGAGCACGTCCTGGAAGACCATCTCGGCGTAGGCGCTCTGCCAGATCAGGTAGTTCGAGGTGCGCTGCTCCCCGCTGGGGCGGACGAAGAGGTCCACGTCCGGCATGTCCGGGTAGTAGATGTACTTCTGGAAGGTCTTCTCGTTGACCTTCGACGGGTCGAGCTTCCCGGCCGCCACGTCCTGGGCGATCCGCTGCGCGGCATCGGCGATCTCGGCCCGGCCGCCGTAGTTGACGCAGAAGTACAGCGTCATCCTGTCGTTGTCCCTGGTCTGCTCCTGGGCGACCTGGAGCTCCTGGACCACGGACTTCCACAGCTTGGGCATCCGGCCCACCCAGCGGATGCGGATGCCCAGCT
The DNA here is from genome assembly GCF_043079735.1 of Streptomyces sp. NPDC015144. NCBI lineage: Bacteria > Bacillati > Actinomycetota > Actinomycetes > Kitasatosporales > Streptomycetaceae > Streptomyces > Streptomyces sp. NPDC015144. Next base: position 224,473 of record NZ_JBIBUU010000004.1, read on the forward strand.
CGTCCATCTCGTCGCGACGGCGGCGGATCACGTCCCGGTTGAAGTTCATCAGGAACTTCACCTCTTCCGGGGACCGCTTCCAGTTCTCCGTGGAGAACGCGTACAGCGAGAGGTTCTTGACGCCCATCTCGATGCAGCCCTTGAGCACGTCCATGACGACGCCCTCGCCGACCTTGTGGCCCTCGGTGCGCGGCAGACCGCGCTCCTTGGCCCAGCGGCCGTTGCCGTCCATCACGACGGCTACGTGCTTGGGCACCAGCTCGCCGGGGATCCTGGGGGGCGTGGCACCGGACGGGTGCGGTTCCGGGGTCTTGTAGTCGCGCTTGTTACGGCCGCCGAGCATCCCGCGTACTGCCATGAAACTGTCCCGCTCCCTGTGCCTGATCCGCCTGTGTCACTTCTCTACATACCGCAGTGAGCGCAGCCCGCGCTCCAGGTGCCAGTGCAGATACGCGGACACCAGCCCGCTCGCCTCCCTGGCATGACGCGTCTCGCACGCGTCCGCCGTCTCCCAGTCGCCGCTGAGCAGCGCGCTCAGCAGCGTGACGGCCTCCGCCGAGGGTACGACGCTGCCGGGCACCCGGCAGTCGCCGCACACCACCCCGCCCGCCGCGACGGAGAAGAACCGATTCGGCCCCGGCAGTCCGCACCGGGCGCAGTCCGCGAAGCTCGGGGCGTAGCCGTTGACGGCGAGCGAGCGCAGCAGGAACGCGTCGAGGATGAGATGCGGTTCGTGCTCGCCCCGGGCCAGGGTGCGCAGCCCGCCGACGAGCAGCAGGTACTGCTGGACCGCCGGCTCGCCCTCGTGGTCGGTGAACCGCTCGGCGGTCTCCAGCATCGCGGTGCCGGCGGTGTAGCGGGCGTAGTCGGTGACGATGCCGCCGCCGTACGGGGCGATCGTCTCGCTCTGGGTGCAGAGCGGCAGCCCGCGGCCGATCAGCTCGCTGCCCCGGGCGAAGAACTGCACGTCGACGTGGGAGAAGGGCTCCAGCCGGGCGCCGAACTTGGACTTGGTGCGCCGCACGCCTCGGGCGACGGCGCGCACCCGGCCGTGGCCGCGGGTCAGGATCGTGATGATCCGGTCGGCCTCGCCCAGCTTCTGCGTGCGCAGCACCACGCCGTCGTCCCGGAACAAGCTCATGCGTCCATTGTCCGGTACGGGGACGGGGTGCCGGGCCGCCGGGCGGTCAGGAGGGGGTGCGGGCGGCCTCGGCGAGGAGCCGGGCGGTGTCCTCGGCACGGAGCTGGAGGGCGGCGCCGATGGTGGTCAGCACCTCGCGCTCGGCCGGTCCGTACGGGCCGTCGGCGAGCGCGATCCGGGCACCCTGGAGCAGGACCGCCTCGCGCCCGGCGGGGGCCAGGTGCGGGGCGAGCGGCTCCAGCGCCTCGTGGAGCTCGATGGCGAGGGCCGCGCCGCACGCCTCGGCGGCCGGCCCCGAGCCGTCCCCGACGTCGGCGGCGAGGACCTCGACGACGGTACGGAGCTGCTCCGCGGTGCAGTCGTCGAACCCGGCGCCGCGGACGGTGGCGGTCGCGGCCTCCAGGACGGGGCGGGAGGCGGTGCCGCCGGCCGCCAGGACGCCGAGCGTCACGGTGTGGACGGCGTCCCGGAGCATGGTGGAGAGCCGGGTGGTGGTGGGGTGGTCGAGCGCGTCGATGCCGAAGTGCTCCCGGCAGGCGGCGCATTCGACGACCGGACCCACGGTGCCGCGGCCCACCATCGGCACGCCGAGCACGGCGAAGCGCCGACGGCCGGTGAGGCGGCGGTAGTTCCGGTCGCCGCCGCAGCCGGGGCAGAAGAACTCCCCGTCGCCGACCGGGTCCCAGGTGGTGCGAATGCCGCAGATGCGCAGCTTCCTGGCGCGTCGTCCCAGCGCTGACCGCACGTCGCACACCTCCGTAACACTCCGGCAACATTGCCGGGTGCACGTGATGTTAACCACAGTCGTGAGGCGGCGTCAGCACCTCGCCCGTCACAACCACCGCGGAGATGGCCGAACCCCGCCCTCCTGGTACGGGAGGACGGGGTCCGGGCGGTGCCCCGCGGGGCGCCGGGGTCAGCGGCTGGCGCGGTTGACGGCGGAGACGACGGCCTTGAGCGAGGCCCGGGTGGTGTTGGCGTCGATGCCGATGCCCCACAGGACCTTTCCGTCGATGGCGCACTCGATGTACGAGGCGGCCTGGGAGCTGGCGCCCTCGCTCATGGTGTGCTCGGTGTAGTCCAGCAGCCGGGCGTCGATGCCGATGGCCTGCAGCGCTTCGAAGAACGCGGAGATCGGGCCGTTGCCGGTGCCGCTCAGCACGGTGTCGGTGCCGTCCACGGTCGCCTCGACGGTGATCGTGTCGCGGCCGTCGGAGCCGGTGGTGGTCTGGCCGGTGCGCAGCTGTACGCGGCCCCAGGCGTCGTCCGGGTTGGGCAGGTACTCGTCGCGGAAGGTGGACCAGATCTGGGTCGGCGTGACCTCGCCGCCCTCGGCGTCGGTCTTGGCCTGAATGATCCGGGAGAACTCGATCTGCATCCGGCGCGGCAGGTCCAGCTTGTGGTCGTTCTTCAGGACGTAGGCGATCCCGCCCTTGCCGGACTGCGAGTTGACCCGGATGACGGCCTCGTAGCTGCGGCCGACGTCCTTCGGGTCGATCGGCAGGTACGGCACCGCCCACTCGATGTCGTCGACCGTCCGCCCCTGGGCGGCCGCGTCGGCCTCCATGGCGTCGAAGCCCTTCTTGATGGCGTCCTGGTGGGAGCCGGAGAAGGCGGTGTAGACCAGGTCGCCCGCGTAGGGGTGGCGCGGGTGGACCTCCATCTGGTTGCAGTACTCGCTGGTGCGGCGGACCTCGTCGATCTGGGAGAAGTCGATCTGCGGGTCGACGCCCTGGGAGAACAGGTTCATGCCCAGGGTGACCAGGTCGACGTTGCCGGTGCGCTCGCCCTGGCCGAACAGGCAGCCCTCGATCCGGTCGGCCCCGGCCATCAGGGCCAGCTCGGCGGCGGCGACGGCGGTGCCGCGGTCGTTGTGCGGGTGGACGGAGAGGCAGACGTGCTCGCGGCGGGTCAGGTTGCGCGACATCCACTCGAACCGGTCCGCGTGCGTGGACGGCGTCGAGCGCTCCACGGTGGCGGGCAGGTTGAGGATGATCTCGCGGCCCTCCCCGGGCTGCCAGACGTCGCAGACGGCCTCGCAGACCTCCAGGGCGAAGTCCAGCTCGGTGTCGGTGAAGATCTCCGGGCTGTACTGGTAGCCGAAGACCGTCTCCGGGCCCAGCAGCTTCTCCGCGTACTCCATGACCAGCCGGGTGCCGTCCACGGCGATCTGCTTGATGTCGTCCTTGGAGCCGCGGAAGACGACCCGGCGGAAGGTCGGCGCGGTGGCGTTGTACAGGTGGACGGTGGCGCGGCGGGCGCCGATCAGGGACTCCACGGTCCGCTCGATCAGGTCCTCGCGGGCCTGGGTCAGGACGGAGATCGTCACGTCCTCGGGGATCGCGCCCTCTTCGATGATGGAGCGGACGAACGCGAAGTCGGTCTCGCCGGAGGACGGGAAGCCGACCTCGATCTCCTTGTAGCCCATGCGTACGAGCAGGTCGAACATCTCGCGCTTGCGGGCCGGCGACATCGGGTCGATCAGGGCCTGGTTGCCGTCGCGCAGGTCGGTGGAGAGCCAGCGGGGGGCCTGGGTGATCCGCTGGTCCGGCCAGGTGCGGTCGGGGATGTCGACCGCGTCGTAACCGCGGTACTTGTGGATCGGCATCCCGGACGGCTTCTGCAGCCGCGTCGCGTTGGTGATCGGCGTCGGGCGGGTGGCGGTCATGACGTACGGCTCCTCGGGATCCAGCGGTGGGACGGCCGACTGTGTCGCTGCAGCACCAGACTCCGCGGGGAGGGGGTCGGCCTACGACTACAGGCCCTCGCCGCGGCAGCTAAGAAGAAGCAGCCCGAAACGCATGATGCGGCGAGCGTAGCCGAGAGGCGGCTGATGCGTCCGTCCCGTATCAGTATGCGGGACCGGGCGCAGGAAACGCCCAACGGCGACCGATCACTCCATTTCGTCAATCCTCGTCGCAATGGGTGACATCGCGGTGACGCCGGTGCCACAGTCGGTTGTATGCAGCCTCAGTCACCCGACGGGTTCCACCCCGTCTTCTGCACGATCGTGCCGCCCCACGTTCTCGACAAGCTCTCGCAGTCCGAGAACCCCGACCTCGCCGGGCCCTCCCGCCGCACCCTGGAGGGCGACGCGGCCCGCCGCACCCGGCGCCAGATGACCACGATGGTCGCCGTCGCGCCCCGTCCCGCGGACGGTGCGGAGGAGTCCGACAAGCCGAACCGGACGATCTACGACTGCCGCCACCGCACCGATCTCCCGGGCACCAAGGTCCGCGCCGAGGGCGACGACCCGACCCAGGACGCCAGCGTCAACCGCGCGTACGCCGGGCTCGGCTCCACCTTCGAGCTGCTCCTCAAGGCGTACGGCCGCCGTTCGATCGACGGCAACGGGCTGCCGCTGATCGGCTCGGTCCACTACGACGAGAAGTACAACAACGCCTTCTTCGACGGCGAGCAGATGGTCTTCGGCGACGGGGACGGGGTGGTCTTCCTCGACTTCACCGTCGCGATCGACGTGATCGGCCACGAGCTGACCCACGGCCTGACCCAGTACACCGCCAACCTGAGCTACTACGGCCAGTCCGGCGCGCTCAACGAGTCGGTGTCCGACGTCTTCGGCTCCCTGGTCAAGCAGTACACCCTGGGCCAGACCGCCGACCAGGCCGACTGGCTGATCGGCGCCGGCCTGCTGGCCCCCGACGTCCAGGGCGTCGCGCTGCGCTCGATGAAGGCCCCGGGCACGGCGTACGACGACGACGTGCTCGGCAAGGACCCGCAGCCCGCCTCGATGGACGACTACGTCCGCACCAGCCAGGACAACGGCGGGGTGCACATCAACTCCGGCATTCCCAACCGCGCGTTCTACCTGCTGGCGACGGCGCTCGGCGGCCATGCGTGGGAACGGGCCGGCCAGCTCTGGTTCGATGTGCTCACAGGTGGTCAACTGGCCACGGACGCCGATTTCTCGGAGTTCGCCCGGCTGACGGTCGAGGCCGCCCGCAGCCGCTTCGGTGAGGGCGACGAGGTCGAGGCCGTCCTGAAGGCGTGGTCGGAAGTGGGTGTTCCGACCTCGTAGAACCCAGTCAGCCCGCCCGGCCCGGAGGTCGTCGCATGCGTATTCAGGTCAGCAGGACCGGTGGTTTCACCGGCATCCCACGCGATCGTGAGATCGACACCGCCGGGCGGGTCGACGGGGCGGAGTGGGAGGCGCTGGCTGCGTCCGCGCTCGCCGAGGGCCACGAGGCGCCTCCGCAGGGGGTGCCGGACGGCTTCCGCTACCGGATCACGGTCGGCGGCCGCACGGTGCACTGCGCGGACCCGAAGCTGACCGACGCCCAGCGGGCCCTGATCTCACGCGTCCTGAAGGAGGGCGCGTGAGACCGGCCGACGGCGGATGAGGAGCGGGCTTCAGAAGCCGAGCTTGCGCAGCTGCTTGGGGTCGCGCTGCCAGTCCTTGGCGACCTTCACGTGCAGGTCCAGGAAGACCGGCGTGCCGAGCAGCGCCTCGATGTGCTTGCGGGACTTGGTCCCGACGTCCTTCAGCCGCTTGCCCTTGGGGCCGATGATGATGCCCTTCTGGCTGGGGCGCTCGATGTAGACGTTGGCGTGGATGTCGAGCAGCGGCTTGTCGGCCGGGCGGTCCTCGCGCGGCAGCATCTCCTCGACGACGACCGCGATGGAGTGCGGCAGCTCGTCCCGTACGCCTTCGAGCGCGGCCTCGCGGATCAGCTCCGCGACCATGACCATCTCGGGCTCGTCGGTGAGGTCGCCCTCCGGGTAGAGCGGCGGGCTCTCCGGGAGCAGCGGCACGATCAGGTCGGCCAGCAGCCCGACCTGCTTGTCCTCGACGGCGGAGACCGGGACGATCTCCGCCCACTCGAAGCCGAGCTCCTCGGCGAGCCGGGAGACGGCGATCAGCTGCTCGGCGAGCTGCTTGGAGTCGACCAGGTCGGTCTTGGTGATGATGGCGAGCTTGGGCGTCTTCCTGATCGCCGCGAGCTCCTTGACGATGTACTTGTCGCCGGGGCCGAGCTTCTGGTCGGCGGGCAGGCAGAAGCCGATGACGTCGACCTCGGCCCAGGTGGTCCGCACGACGTCGTTGAGCCGCTCGCCGAGCAGGGTGCGCGGCTTGTGGAGGCCGGGCGTGTCGACCAGGATCAGCTGGGCGTCCTCGCGGTGCACGATGCCGCGCACGGTGTGCCGGGTGGTCTGCGGCCGGTTGGAGGTGATCGCCACCTTCTGGCCGACCAGAGCGTTCGTGAGAGTGGACTTGCCCGCGTTGGGGCGGCCCACGAAGCAGGCGAAACCGGCCCGGTGGGGGGCTGTGCCCGGGGCCTGCCGCGCGGCGGCGTCTGTGTCAGGTCGAACGCTCATGGCGCCCATTGTCCCCGATCCCGGCGGCCCCGCCGTACCGCGGGGCCGGTCGGTGCCGGCGCCGAGCCTGCCGGGTGGCCTCCGACCGCAGAGCGGACGCGGCACGGTGCGTGCGATTCCGGGGCACCGGGAGGGCCTGGTGGCGGGGCTGCTCGGTCCTTCCGGCATGCCGGAGGCGCGCGTGCCGGGGCGTGGCCGCCCGGTCAGGGGCCGCCCGGCAGGCTCTCAGGCCGTACGGCTCCGGGCGCGGCGGGCCCGTACCCACAGCGCGGTCCCTCCGGCGACGGCCACCAGCAGGACCCCCGCCACCAGCCAGGGCAGCGCGAAGTACGAGGCGGTGGCGGACTCCCTGGTCCGGTCGGCGCTCGCGGTGAGCCGGACCTCGCCCCATTCCAGCTGCGGGGCGCCGGCCCACTGCTCGGTCAGCCGGACCTGCTGGCGCGGCAGCAGTTCGGAGGGGACGCGCTTGAGGTCGCGGGCGAGCAGGGTGCGGCCGAAGAGCCCCTCGGCCCGGAGCGCGACCTTGGGGCTGAGGGTGACGTTGCCCCGGTTGCGGAGCGTGTACGAGATGACCGCCCGGCTGCTGCCGGTGCCGGGGACCAGGGGCTGGCTGTGCTCGATGCGGATGTCGTCCACCGAGAGCGCGGGCACGGTCGGCCCGTTCACCCGCAGGTAGATCCGGGCGCCGACGGCCCGCCGGATGCCGACGGCGACGGATCCGTCACCGGCCGGGCCGACCTGCTCGTCGAGGGCGACCAGCGCGCCGGGGTGGTCGCCCGGTTCGGCGTCCTCGGGGACGGTGACGGTGATCGGGACGTCCACCGAACCCCGCGGGGGCACGGTGACCCGTGGGCGGCCGGTCCTGGCCCAGGCGCCGACCGAGCGCTGCCGCTCGTCCTCGCCGCGTACGGCGAAGCCGCCGTCACGGGCCGTGTTGTAGGCGTCGGCCGCGTAGAGGCGGTAGGTCCGCGGCCGGTCGCCCTTGTTGGTGACGGTGACCTTGTCGTGGAGCGTGGCCCCGGGGTCGGCCGACAGGTAGAAGTACGGGCGCTGGCCGAGGCGGGTGGTGGCCGGGTAGACCGACCAGCTGCCGTTGTCCGCGGCGTGGGCGGGGGGCGTCCCGGCCGCCAGGAGCAGACCGGCCAGGAGGAGACCGGCCGGGCGGATGCCGGTCGGCGGGAACGGGCGGATGCGGATGCGGCGCACGGTACGGGACCCCCGGGTGGTGGGCGGGACGGAACGTGCCGACGGTCCGGGCGGGTGCGCGCCCGGACCACCGGCTGCGGGAAGACGCTCGGTCACGTGAGGGTGAGGGTGAGCACTCCGGAGTACGCGCCGGGGGCGGTGTACGCCGGTACGGTCAGCGCGAGCCGGGCGTCGACGGTGAACTCGCCGCCGGTCACCGCGCCGTTCGGGGCGGAGGCCAGGGTGGCGCCCCCGCTGCCGACCGGTCCGGCCGAGCCCGCCAGGCAGGTGCTCGGGCTGCCGGCCTTCGTCGTGCAGGCCGGGGTCCAGCCGAGCGCCGACGCACCGATCGTCGCGCCGCCGGGGCCCTGGAAGTCGGTGACCTTCCCGGTCAGGGACCAGCCCGCGGGGCCGCCGCGGTAGTCCTCGACCGTGACCGTCCGCAGGGAGCCCCGGGAGGCGCCGCCGCGGCCGAGGTCGACCGCCGACATCTCGACGGTGTCCCCGTCCTGGAGCATGGAGAGGGTGCCCGCCCGGACGGAGGTCTTCAGCCGCTGGCTGCCGTCCGGAACCTCACCGCCGCCGGGGGTGACGGTGTACGCCTGGGGGCCCGCCCCCTTGGCCGGGTCCCAGGAGCCGCCCTCGTACGCGACGATCCCGGTGGTCGCCGGGTCGGTGACGGTGAGCCGTCCGTCGAAGCCGCCCGAGCCGTCCGCGGTGACGGTGGCCGTGTCGGCGGTCTGCCGGTCACCGGCCCGGCCGGCCAGGGTGACCGGGGCGCCCGGGGTGAACTTCGACCCGGTGACGGCGACCGCCCCGCCCGCCGGGCCGGAGGCGGCCCCGAGCCGGATGGCGCGCTCGTTGACCTGGCCGCCCTCGTCCGTCGCGATGATCGTCTCGGAGACGGGGGCGGGCGGATCGGTCACCGTGCAGGGGGTGTCCAGCTCCATGATGTAGCTGGTGTGGATGTTGTAGTCGCCGGGCGAGAGCCTGATCTGCCCGGGGGCGGTGACCGTGAAGGTGCCGGTCATCGAGAACGACGGGAAGACGCCCTTGCCGGGCACTGGGTCGTTCTTCTTCGGGCCGGTGACCGTGACGCTCGCGCTCTGGGCGCCGCCGACGGTGACCTTGCCGGTCGGCGTCATGATGTCGGCGGGCAGGGCGAGGTCGACCGGGTTGCTCGCGGCGGCCTCGATCACGGTGTAGGTGACGGTGACCGTGTCGCCGACCTTCGGGGCGGCGTTGTCGACCGTGATCTCGGCCCTGGTCGTCCCGTCGATCGGCGGAATGCCCGCGATGGCCGGCGGGATGCAGTGGGTGGGGAAGTCCACCGGGACCGAGGCGGTCGCCAGGGCCTGCGCGGGGCCCGCGAGCACGCCTCCCCCGGCGACGACGAGCGCGCCGACGCCCAGCGCGGCGGCCCAGCGGCGGGCGCGGGCGGGATGCCTGCGGGCGCCGGATCTTCGCGTACTGACTCTGCGGACGGTCGAACGCATGGAGCCCCCTCCTGCGGATGCGGGCAGCGGCTCTTCCGCGCCCGCGCCGACGGGGGCCCATTGACGGCTCCGCCCCCGAAGAAGTCAATGGGGACGGAGCACGTTCACTGATGGACCATCAGATGCTGTCAAGATCCGTACGCGCGCACGGAACTGCGGCCGGGTCAGCCCGCCGTGACACTGACCCGCAGGGCGCCGTCCGGCCCGGCGAGCAGGACCGGGGTGTCCGGACCACCCAGATCGCGCACGGCGGCCCGGTCCTCCTCGGACGGGGCCTGCGCCTCCGAGACGACCGCGGCCGCCTCCAGCGAGGTGGCCCCGCTGGCGACGGCCATGGCCACGGCGGTCTGGAGCGCGCTCAGCTTCAGCGACTCCAGCCGTACGGTGCCCGCGACGTAGGTGCGCCCGGTCTCGTCCCGTACGGCCGCGCCCTCCGGCACACCGTTGCGGGCACGGGCGCTGCGTGCCAGCGTGACGATCTTGCGGTCCTCGGGGCCGAGGTCGGTGCTCTCAGTCATGTGCCGAGCATACGAACCGGCGCCGCGCCCGTGCGCGAGCCCCCGCGCACGGGCCGCCGGGACCCGGCCTACGGCCGGTCGAGCCGGAGCCGCTCCGCCCGGGGCAGCCCGGCCACCACCAGGTCGTAGGAGTCCTCGACCAGCTCGCGCAGGACCCGGTCGGGGACGCCGGAGACCGTCACCGTGTTCCAGTGGCGCTTGTTCATGTGCCAGCCGGGCACCACGGCCTCGTACTTCTCCCGCAGCCGCACCGCCTCGTCCGGATCGCACTTCAGGTTCACCGTCAGCGGGCGGGCGTCCAGCGCGCTGAGCGCGAACATCTTGCCGAGCACCTTGAAGACGGAGGTCTCGGGCCCGAACGGGAACTCCTCGACGCTCGCGTTGAACCCCAGGCAGAGCGCCCGCAGCTTCTCCGGGGTCACGCGGCCTCCTCCGGCTCGGGCGCCACCGGCTCCACCAGCACCGTGACGATCTTGTTCCGGCGGCCGGCCGGGGACTCCGCGGTCAGCCGCAGCCGGCGCCCGTCCGGCAGGTCGACCACGGCCGAGGCACCGGCGATCGGCACCCGCCCCAGCGCCTTGGCCAGCAGCCCGCCGACGGTCTCCACGTCCTCGTCGTCGTACTCGTCGAAGCCGAACAGCTCCCCGAGATCGCCGATGTCCAGGCGGGCGGTCACCCGGAAGCGGTCGTCCCCGAGCTCCTGGACGGGCGGGAGCTCGCGGTCGTACTCGTCGGTGATCTCGCCGACGATCTCCTCGAGGATGTCCTCGATGGTGACGATGCCCGCCGTGCCGCCGTACTCGTCGATCACGACGGCGACGTGGTTGCGCTCCTGCTGCATCTCGCGCAGCAGGTCGCCCGCGTTCTTCGTGTCGGGCACGAAGGTGGCGGGGCGCATCGCGGTGGAGACCGGGTCGGCCTCGGAGTCGCGGTTGATGTGGGTCTTGCGGACCAGGTCCTTGAGGTAGACGACGCCCACGATGTCGTCCTCGTTCTCCCCGGTGACCGGGATGCGGGAGAAACCGGAGCGCAGGGCCAGGGTCAGCGCCTGCCGGATCGTCTTGTAGCGCTCGATGCAGACCAGGTCCGTACGCGGCACCATGACCTCGCGCACGAGTGTGTCACCGAGCTCGAAGACCGAGTGCACCATGCGGCGCTCCTCGTCCTCGATCAGCGACTCCGCCTCGGCGAGGTCGACCATCGCGCGCAGCTCGGCCTCGCTGGCGAACGGCCCCTTGCGGAAGCCCTTGCCGGGGGTCAGCGCGTTGCCGATGAGGATCAGCAGCTGCGGGATCGGGCCCATGACCCGGGCCAGCGGCAGCAGGACGTACGCGGCGGCGGTGGCGGTGTTCAGCGGGTGCTGGCGGCCGATGGTGCGCGGCGAGACGCCGATGGCGACGTAGGAGACGAGCACCATCAGCGCCATGGCGACGGCCAGCGCCTGCCAGGTCTCCGGGAACTCCTTCAGGCACGCGTACGTGACGAGCACCCCGGCCGACATCTCGCAGGCGACCCGGACCAGCAGGGCCATGTTGAGGTAGCGGGTCGGGTCGGCCGCGACCTGCTCCAGCCGGGCGCTGCCGCGCCGGCCGGAGCGGACCGCCTCGGCGGCCCGGAAGCTGGAGACCCGGGCGATGCCCGCCTCCGCGCAGGCCGCCAGCCAGCCGACGACGACCAGCAGCACGGCACCGAGGACGAGGGGAACGCTCACGAGACGGTGGGGGCGGGCGACGGGCCTTCCATGCCCCGCTCCGCGCGCCAGCCGTCGACGATCGCGGCCTGGAGCCCGAACATCTCGGCCTTCTCGTCCGGCTCCTCGTGGTCGTACCCGAGGAGGTGCAGCACCCCGTGGACGGTGAGGAGCTGGAGCTCCTCGTCCATGGAGTGCCGGGTCTCCGCCTCGTCGCCCTGCTTCTTGGCGACCTCAGGGCAGAGCACGATGTCGCCGAGGAGCCCCTGCGGGGGCTCCTCGTCGTCCTTCGACGGCGGACGCAGCTCGTCCATCGGGAAGGACATGACATCGGTCGGACCGGGAAGGTCCATCCACTGGATGTGGAGCTGCTCCATGGCGTCGGCGTCGATCACGATCACCGAGAGCTCGGACAGCGGATGGATCCGCATCCTCGCGAGTGCGTAGCGGGCGATGTCGAGGATCGCCTGCTCGTCGACCTCGGTTCCGGACTCGTTGTTGACATCGATCGACATGGTGCGCTGCTACTGCTTCCCGTTGTGGCTGTCTCGGCTGTCGTACTTCTCGTACGCGTCGACGATACGGCCGACGAGCTTGTGCCGGACGACATCCTGGGAGGTGAGCCTGGAGAAGTGGACGTCCTCCACCCCGTCGAGGATCTCCTGGACCTGGCGCAGACCGCTCTTCGTGCCGTTCGGCAGGTCGACCTGGGTGATGTCACCGGTGATGACGATCTTCGAGTCGAAGCCGAGCCGGGTCAGGAACATCTTCATCTGCTCGGCGCTGGTGTTCTGCGCCTCGTCGAGGATGATGAAGGCATCGTTGAGGGTGTTGTGGGTCAGCAGATAGTCCTGTGTGACGTAGAGCGAGTCCTCCGCCGCCACCTGGATGCAGACCGTCTCCTCCCGTCCGGCCGGCTCGATGCTGTCGATGAAACGCATCGGACGGCCGCCGCCGCCCGCCGCGTGGTACCTCTCGGCCTTGCGGGCGAGGCGGAAGGGCTCGATGCCCTCGGGGAGGCGGATGTCGACCACATGGCTGTCGTAGCGGTGATGGACCTCGCGGCCCCTCGCCAGCCCGGGTGCGCGCCCCTCGGCAGCCCTGCGCCGGGTGTACGCGGTGCCCCCGAGGGACTGCACGAGTGCGATCACGTCGTCACGGAGAAGGATCGATGCCGTCGAGTACTGGACACGGCAGGTACGTCCCCGCTGCGTGACCGGGCCACCGTCCGCGTCGAGCAGCCCCTGGAGAACGGCCAGGCGGACGTCCGCGGAATTACGGAGGTACACGTCCGGCACGAACTTGGAGTGGGACCGGCTGCCCAGCAGCTCCAGCTCACGCAGGACACGGGTGACCGGGTTTTCCAGCGTGACGACGTCGCCCGGCGCCTTCTGCCTGTTCAGAACATAGTCCGGCCCGCCCTTGTGCCGTACCGAAACACCGGGCAGTGCCTCTTCCAGCGCCTCGGCCAGTTCGCGGTCCTCGGTGGCGAACGCCGGGGTGGTCGAGCCGGTCAGACAGCCGTCCCCGAGCAGAAGCCCCACCGCATACGGGTCCATCGGGACTTCTCGCGCGGGAAGGCTGACGGGCGCGGTGAGCATCGGCAGTTCGTAACGGCGGGCGTGCGCCGCGCGAAGATTGCCGATCATGTCCTGGGTCTCCATGACCCGCCAGGGCCGATCACGGCGCTTGTCCGACGCCGTGCGGACCGTCCACAGATGCTCGCCGCAGCACAGAGTCCAGGAACCGTCCTGGGCGGAGACCCGGTAGATGTCTCTTTCGCCCTGCGGGTAGACGCCGAGGACAGGCGTGGGCTCGCCGTCGGAGCCGATGACAAGGTCGCCGACCTGGAGCTCGCCGATGGGACGCCAGCCATCCGGCGTGAGCACGTTCGTGAAGACCGGTTGGCTCCGGCCTCGCATGTAGGCCAGGGGCGCCACCTCGATCGTGCCCGCCGCCATGAGGCGCGGGATCGAGTCGGGGTCGAGCATGTCGTGCAGCGCGTCGTAGAGGGGGCGCAGGTACGGGTCGATCTTCTCGTAGAGCGTGCCGGGCAGGAAGCCGAGCCGCTCGCCGGCCTCGACGGCGGGGCGGGTCAGGATGATCCGGTTGACCTGCTTGGACTGGAGGGCCTGGACGGCCTTGGCCATGGCGAGGTAGGTCTTGCCGGTGCCCGCGGGGCCGATGCCGAAGACGATCGTGTGCTTGTCGATCGCGTCGACGTACCGCTTCTGGTTGAGCGTCTTGGGGCGGATGGTGCGGCCGCGGCTGGAGAGGATGTTCTGCGTGAGCACCTCGGCGGGGGTCTCCTCGCCGTCCTTCTCTCCGCGCTCCGCCGCCCTGAGCATGGCGATCGAGCGTTCCACTGCGTCCTCCGTCATCGGCTGACCGGTGCGGAGCACCAGCATGATCTCGTCGAACAGGCGCTGGATCAGGGCGACTTCCGCCGCGTCCCCGACGGCGCTGATCTCGTTCCCCCGGACGTGGATGTCGGCCGCCGGGAAGGCCGTCTCGATCACGCGCAGCAAGGCGTCACCCGAGCCCAGGACCGTCACCATCGGATGGCTCGCGGGGACGGTGAAGTGGGCTCGCGCCTGCCTCGGCGCAGGGGTCTGGGCTGTGGGTGTCTGAGTCATGGGCCGGCTCTGTGGCCTGCGCATACCTCCCGTTGCAAGGTTCTCGCCGATCGACAACCTCTCGGATTACCAAGCGTACGGCCCCGCACCCGCAACACCGAGAGCTTTTTCGCACAGACGGGCGAACCGGGCCCCGCGGTCGTCAGGCGTGGTGCCGGAAGCCGATCGTCGGGACGGCGCGGCGCAGCGGCCAGGGGCGGGCGGCGGCGGGCAGCAGGTCGTCCAGGAAGGCGTAGCGGCGCAGCGCGGCCGGGTCCTGGTCGTCGAAGGTGCGGACCCGCTGCCACCAGGCGGCGATCTCCGTCCAGCCGGGTGCCGAGAGCGAGCCGCCGAACTCCTGGACGGAGAGGGCGGCGGTGAGTCCGGCGAAGGCCAGCCGGTCGGCCAGCGGCCAGTCCGCCAGGGTGCCGGTGACGAATCCGGCGACGAAGACGTCCCCGGCGCCGGTGGGGTCGAGCGCCTCGACCTCGATCGCGGGCACCTCGGCGCTCTGTCCGGTCGCCGCGTCCACCGCGTACGCGCCCTCCCGGCCGAGGGTGACCACGGCGAGCGGCACCCGTTCGGCCAGGGCGTGGGCGGCGGCGCGCGGGCAGTCGGTGCGGGTGTAGCGCATCGCCTCCTCCGCGTTGGGGAGGAAGGCCCGGCAGTGCTCCAGGTCGGTGAGGGCGTCCAGGTCCCAGCGGCCGGTCTCGTCCCAGCCGACGTCGGCGAAGATCCGGGCGCCAGCGCGGGCCGCGGCGGCGACCCAGGGTTCGCTGCGGCCGGGGGCGAGGGAGGCGACGGCGGCGCGGGCCCGGGGCGGGCAGCGGGGGACGTCCGGGGCGTCGTCGGGGCCGTCTGGGCCGGGGGCCTCGTGGCCGTGCGAGACCATCGTCCGCTCGCCCTCGTAGGCCATCGAGACGGTCACCGGGGAGTGCCAGCCGGGGACCGTGTGCGACATGGACAGGTCGATGCCCTCGCCCTGCTCCAGGGCGTCCCAGCAGTACTCGCCGTAGTGGTCGTCGCCGAAGGCGGCGGCCAGGGAGGTGTGCAGGCCCAGCCGGGCGAGGGCGGTGGCCATGTTGGCGACGCCGCCGGGGCTGGAGCCCATGCCGCGCGCCCAGGACTCGGTGCCGCGCACGGGGGCGCTGTCCAGGCCGGTGAAGATGATGTCGAGGAAGACGGTGCCGGTGAGGAAGACGTCGCAGTCCGGGTCCTGCGGGGCGCGCAGCCCGTCGAGTGGGTCGATGCCTGGAATGTCCGCGCTCACCTTGCACTCCCGGTCGTGGTGGATCCGGCCAGTGTGCCCGATCGGGAGGCGTGACCGGAGGGCGCGCGCCGCCGGTCGCGCGAGCCGGTCGCAGCACCTTGGGCACGGCGTGGACCAGCGCAAACGTCAGCTATTACCCGCGCACTCGGAGCGTAAACACAGATGTGACCCAGATCACTTGAGGCCACCTTTCGGGGGACTGTCCGCGGTTGATACAAATTGGCTCGCGAGCCCCTTCGGTGACGGTTGCCGACGAGTGGCGCGAATTCCCCGTACGTCCCGTACATCTCGCATGTCCCGCATTGCCCTCCCCTTGCCTTCTGCCGTGTCCCGGCATGTCTTCAGGAACGCCCATGTCCTCGCGCCCGCGCGCCGCGTGGCCTCTGGTCGCCGTGTTCACCGCCGGTTACCTCGCCTCCTACCTGCTCCCCACCATCGTCGGGCGGCTCTCCGTCCATCTCGGCCTCGGCACGGCCCAGGCCGGTCTGGTCGGCAGTGCCCTGCTGCTGGGCTCGGCGGGCGCCGGGTTCTCCCTGGCGGGCCGGGTCGAGTCGTACGGGCCGCGGCGTCCGGCCCGGATCGGGCTGCTGCTGGCGATGGCCGGGTACGGCTGCGCGGCGCTGGCCGGATCGGTGCCGCTGGTGGTGGCGGGCGCGGTGGTCGGCGGGATCGGTTCGGGGACGGCGACCGCCGTGGCCGCCTCGGGCATCGCAGCCCAGCGCGACCCGCACCGGACGTCCTCGCTCGGGCTGCTGAGCGTCTCCGCCACGGCGGGCGCCCTCTATCTGACGATCCCGCACCTGGGCGGCGGCCACCGGCTGCCGTTCGCCTCGATCGCCCTGGTCGCGCTGCTCGTCTGGCCCGCCACCGCCCGGCTCGGCGGCCCCGCGCCCGCCGTCTCCGGCGCTCCGGCCGGCGGCCGGCTGCCGCACCGCAGGTCCGGGCTGGTGCTCGCGGGCGGGATGCTCGTCTGGTCCATGGCGCAGAACGCGCTGTGGGGGGTCAGCGGCCGGATCGGGGTCGCCCAGGTCGGGCTCTCCGAGGTCGTCATCGGCGCGGTGTTCGCCGCGGCGCTCGGGGCCGGGCTGCTCGGGGTGGCGGGGGCCGGGCTGCTGGGGGCCCGGGTGGGACGGGCGGTGCCGATCGGGCTGGGGACCGTGGTCATCGCGGTGAGCATCGTGCTCAGCTCCTCGGCCGGGAGCCTCGGCTCGTTCGCGACCGGCGAGATCCTCTGGAACACCGTGTACCCGGTGGTCCTGTCGTATCTGATCGGGCTGGCCGCCTCGCTGGACGCGCGCGGCCGCTGGGCGGTGCTCGCGGGCTCCGCGTCGTCGGTCGGGGTGGCCTGCGGCCCGGTGCTCGGCAGTGTGCTGTCGGAGCTGGCGGGCTACCCGGTGATGGGGCTGGTGCTGGGCGCGGCCACGCTGCTGATCGCCGCCCCGTTCACCGCCGTCGCGCTGCACACCGGCGGCCGCCCGCTGGTGCCGGGGTCGGTGCGCCGCCGGGGCGGCGCACCGGCCGCGCTGCTCGCCGTCACCACCGGGGCGGTGCCCGGGGCCGTGCCCCGGCTGGGCTCGCCCGAGCAGGCCGTCACGGAGATCAGCCTGCCGGTACGGCGCAGGCGGCCGGTGCGGGGTGCGTTCCGCACGGCCGGTCCGGCGGGCGGCGCCGGTCAGTCGAACGCGTACGCCTCGACCTCGGACAGGTAGCGCGCCCGGCGCTCCTCGTCGTGGTCGAGGAAGGCCGCCTCGAAGGAGTTGCGGGCCAGGGTGCGCAGCTGCTCGCGGTCGAGTCCGAGCGCCTCGTGGACGGCGTGGAAGGTGTCGCCGACGTAGCCGCCGAAGTAGGCGGGGTCGTCGGAGTTGACGGTGCACAGGAGGCCGGCGGCCATCATCTCGCGCAGCGGGTGCTCCTCCAGTACGTCGATGGCGCGCAGCCGTACGTTGGACAGCGGGCAGAGGGTGAGCGGCACCCGCTCGGCGACCAGCCGCTCCACCAGTTCCGGGTCCTCCATGCAGCGCAGCCCGTGGTCGATCCGCTCGACGCCGAGGACGTCCAGGGCCTCGCGGATGTAGGCGGGCGGGCCCTCCTCCCCGGCGTGGGCGACCCGGCGCAGCCCGAGCGCGGCGGCCGCCTCGAAGACCTCGCGGAACTTGGCGGGCGGGTGGCCGACCTCCGCGGAGTCCAGGCCGACCGCGCTGATCCGGTGCAGGTGCGGCCTGGCCGCCTCCAGGGTCTCCAGCGCCGAGTCGGCGGACTCGTCGCGCAGGAAGCACATGATCAGCTGGGTGGAGATGCCGTGCTTCTCCTCGCTGCGCTCCAGCGCCCGGCCGAGCCCCTCGACGACGGTGCCGATCGGGACGCCGCGGGCGGTGTGCGCCTGCGGGTCGAAGAAGATCTCGGCGTGCCGGACGCCCTGGGTGGCGGCGCGGGCGAGGTAGGCGTCGGCGAGCTCCTCGAAGTCGCGCTCGGTGCGGAGCACGGCCATCAGGGCGTAGTAGAGGTCCAGGAAGCTCTGGAGGTCGTCGAAGAGGTAGGCCTTGCGGAGTTCCTCGGTGTCCGCGTACGGCAGGTCCACGCCGTTGCGCGCGGCGAGGGCGAAGGCCAGCTCGGGTTCGAGGGTGCCTTCGATGTGCAGATGGAGTTCGGCCTTGGGGAGGTGCACGGGTTCTTCACGCTCACAGACGATGGTGCTGGTACGGGGGTGGTCAGAGGTGCCGGGTGGGCACGGGGATCCTGGAGAGGTCCTGGGCGACGGTCAGTTCGCCCTCGAACCCGGCCGCGCGGGCCTGGGCCCCGAAGGCGGCCGGGTCGTCGTAGCGCTGCGAGAAGTGGGTCAGCACCAGGTGCCGTACGCCCGCGTCCCGGGCCACCCGGCCCGCCTGGCCGGCGGTCAGATGGCCGTGGTCGGTGGCGAGCCGTTCGTCCTCGTCGAGGAAGGTCGACTCGATGACCAGCAGGTCGCAGCCCTCGGCGAGGACGTGGACGCCGTCGCAGAGCCGGGTGTCCATGATGAACGCGAACCGCTGGCCGCGCCGGCGTTCGGAGACGTCGTCGAGGGTGACGCCGCCGAGGGCGCCCTCGCGCTGGATGCGGCCGACGTCCGGGCCCCGGATGCCGTGCTCGGCGAGCTTCCCGGGCAGCATCCGGCGCCCGTCGGGCTCGACGAGCCGGTAGCCGTACGACTCGACGGGGTGCGAGAGGCGGTGGGCGCTGAGGGTGTACCCGCCGGTGGTGGCGAGCGCACCGTCGGCGGCGACGGGTGCCTCGGTCAGGGCGACGGACTCGCGGTAGGCGGTGGCGTACCGGAGCCGTTCGAAGAAGCGCTGCCCGCTCGCCGGGTAGTGCGCGGTGACCGGGTGCGGGACCTGGTCGAGGTTGATCCGCTGGATCACCCCGGCCAGGCCCAGCGAGTGGTCGCCGTGGAAGTGCGTGACGCAGATCCGATCGATGTCGTGCGCGGCGACTCCGGCCCGCAGCATCTGGCGCTGGGTGCCCTCGCCGGGATCGAAGAGGATGCCCTCCCCGTCCCAGCGGAGCAGATAGCCGTTGTGGTTGCGGTGCCGGGTCGGGACCTGGCTGGCGGTGCCGAGGACCACGAGTTCGCGTACGGACACGGGAGCCTGGGGCCTTTCGTTCGGATCAGGCCGGATCAGGGAGCGGGGCCCGATCCGGACGACGGGCCCTAGGGGGTGTCTGATAAATGAGTGCGGGTGAAGGAGCGGGGTCCGGTGCGTGCGATCGCAAGGCGCCGGAGCGTCTGCGGATGGGGTCTCCCCTGCTCGAACGGAGTTGAGAGCTCGAGGAAGGAGCCACGTGGGCGGTTCGGCAACGCCGCGAGCGTGCGCACCGGACCCCGCGACGCCGCAGGCATGTGTCAGGCACCCCCTAGCCGGGGGGCCACTGGAGGCCGCGGCCCCCGAGGACGTGGGCGTGGGCGTGGAAGACGGTCTGGCCCGCTCCGGCGCCGGTGTTGAGGACGATCCGGTAGCCGGTGTCCACGATCTTCTCGTCGGCGGCGACCTGCCCGGCCTCGCGCAGCACGTCGGCGGCGACCGCGGGTTCGGCGGCGGCCAGCGAGGCGGCGTCGGGGTGGTGGAGGCGCGGGATGACGAGGACGTGGACGGGGGCCTGCGGGTTGATGTCCCGGAAGGCGACGGTGGTCTCGGTCTCCCGGACGATGGTGGCCGGGACCTCGCCCGAGACGATCTTGCAGAACAGGCAGTCGGGCTGCGGTTCTCCCGCCATGGGACTGGCTCCTCGGTAGCTGGTGATCGTTGTACGGCATGGTAGCGGGGCGGTTCGCCCCGCCACCTCGGCGGCTATGCCCCGGGCAGTGCGGGCAGCCCGGGTGCCCGGACGGCCGGGTTGCGGGTGAGCGCTTCGAGGGCGATCCGGACCGCCTCCTCGAGCTGCGGGTCGCGGCCCGCCACGTGGTCCTGCGGGGTGACGACGACCTCGACGTCGGGGTCGACCCCGTGGTTCTCCACGTCCCAGCCGTACCGCTCGAACCAGAACGCGTACTTGGGCTGGGTGACCAGGGTTCCGTCGACGAGGCGGTAGCGGCTGTCGATGCCGATCACACCGCCCCAGGTGCGGGTGCCGACGACCGGGCCGATGCCGAGCGCCTTGACCGCGGCGGTCACGATGTCGCCGTCCGATCCGGCGAACTCGTCGGCGACGGTGACCACCGGGCCGCGCGGCGCGTCCAGCGGGTAGCTGTGCGGCCGCGCCCCGCGCGGTACGTCCCAGCCGATCACCCGGCGGGCCAGCTTCTCCACGATGAGCTGGGAGGTGTGGCCGCCGCGGTTCTCCCGGACGTCCAGCACCAGCCCGTCGCGGGCCATCTCGATCCGCAGGTCGCGGTGGAGCTGCGCCCAGCCCGCGCCGCTCATGTCGGGGACGTGGAGGTAGCCGAGGCGGCCGCCGGAGAGCTCGTGCACCCGGGCCCGCCGGCCGGCGACCCAGTCGTGGTAGCGCAGCGCCTCCTCGTCGTCGACCGGTACGACGACGACATGGCGGGGGTCCCCGCCGTCCGCCGGGGCGACGGTCAGTTCGACCGGGTGGTCCGCCGAGCCGGTGAGCAGCGGGGCGGGGCCGGTCACCGGGTCGACCGGGGTGCCGTCGACGGCGAGGAGGATGTCCCCGGCGCGTACCGCCACACCGGGCGCGGCGAGCGGTGAGCGCGCCTCCGGATCCGAGGTCTCCGAGGGGAGGATCCGGTCGATGCGCCAACTCCCGTCCTCCGTGCGGGAGATGTCGGCTCCGAGCAGTCCCTGCCGGGTCGACTCGTCGCACCAGCCGGAGGAGGGGCGGACGTAGGCGTGCGAGGTGCCGAGCTCGCCCTGGACCTCCCACAGCAGGTCCACCAGGTCGTCGTGGGTGGCGACCCGGGCCAGCACCGGGCGGTAGCGGTCCAGGACGCCGTCCCAGTCGACGCCGCCCAGGTCGGGGCGCCAGAAGTTGTCCCGCATGAGGCGGCCGGCCTCGGCGTACATCTGGCGCCATTCCGCGGCCGGGTCGAGGAGCCGCCGGACGCGGGAGAGGTCGACGGTGATCCCGCCGTCGCTGCCGCCGTCCTCGTCGTCGGCCGCGACATGGCTGTCGGACGGGACGACGCGGAGGGCGCCGCGGGTGTGCAGGACGAGCCGCTTGCCGTCCCCGCTGACTTCGAAGTCCCGTACGTCCGAGGCGATCTCCTCGGAGCGCAGCTTCTCCAGGTCGTACCGCTCCAGGGTGGTCTCGGGGCGGGCGGCGTCGGGGGTGGCGGCGCTGGTGCCGAGGACCCCGGTCGTCGGGTGGCTCAGCCAGAGCAGGCCGTCCTTCGCGGCGCGGAGCGTGGAGTACCCGGCGGCCGCGACGGGCAGCGGCACGATCCGGTCGGCGAGCCCGTCGAGGTCGATCCGGGTGATGGGCAGCGCGGTCGGGTTGTCCTGGTCGCCCTCGCCGCCGCTCTTCTCCTTCTCGACGGGCAGGCCGTGGCGCTGCGGTCCGAACGGGGAGGGGGTGGTGGCGGCGAGCGTCAGCAGGTGCGGGCGGCAGGAGGCGGGGAACGTCAGGTCGAAGACGTGGCTGTCGTAGACCGGGTCGAAGGAGCGCTCGGAGAGGAAGGCGAGGTGCTTGCCGTCGGCGGTGAACGCGGGCGAGAAGTCCCGGAAGCGCAGCGGGGTGGCCTCGGCGACCGACAGGTCGGTGAGGTGGGCGAGTTTGAGCTGGCTGAGCGGGCGGGGGCCGGGGTGGGACCAGGCGAGCCAGGCGGAGTCGGGCGAGAAGACGAGTCCGGAGGCGTCGCCGTGTTCGCTGCGGTCCACCTCGTGGACCTCGCCGCTCTCCCGTTCGACGACCAGGACGCGCCTGTCGTGGGTGGCGACGGCGAACCGGCTGCCGTCGGGGGCGGCGGCCAGTTCGTGGACCCGGCCGAGCCGGCCGGCGGCGAGCCGGTGCGGCGCGGTACCCGGGGCGGCGCCGGTGGCGGGGGCGCACTCCAGCGCGTCCTCGCCCTCGGCGTCGGTGACCCAGACGACGTGCGGGTCGCCCTCGGCCTGGAAGGTACGGGCCAGCCGGGCGCGTACGCCGGGTTCGGCGGCGAGCGCGCGGGCCGGGCCGCTCCGGTGGGTGACCCAGTGGACGGCGCCGCGCGTCACGACGGCGCTGCCGCGCCCGGTGCGGTCCGGGGAGACGGACTCGACGTGACTCCCGGCGTGCACGGGGAACGGCTGGAGGTCGGTGCGCTGGCCGCCGAGCCGGATGTCCGGGCGGCGGGGTTCGCTGCCCGTCAGATCGTCCAGGACCCGGAGTTCACCGCCCAAGACGTAGACGACGCGGGTGCCGTCGGTGCTCGCGTGGCGGGCGTAGAAGCCGTCGAGGCCGGTGTGGCGGCGCAGCCCGGATCCGTCGGGGAGGGAGGAGTAGACGGCGCCGGTGCCCTCGTGGTCGGAGAGGAAGGCGACCCGGTCGCCGACCCACATGGGGCATTCGATGTTTCCGTCGAGCTCCTCGTGGAGCCGGACGAACCGCGCCGGGCCGTCGCCCGGGGTCTCCCCCTCGATCCACAACTTGCCCGCGGCGCCGCCCCGGTAGCGCTTCCACCAGGCGGCCTCGCGCCCCATGGTGGCGGAGAGCAGCAGGGCCCGGCCGCCGGGCCCGTACGCGAGCGAGCCGAGCTGCCCGTACGGGAGGACCCGCGCCGGGCCGCCGTCGACCGGGACGGCGTGCGCCCGGGTGCGGCGGAACGACGGCTGCCCCTGGGCGCTGACGACGAGCACCTCGCCACCGGGCGTCCAGCCGTGGACCTCGGTCCGGCTGTCGCCCCAGTACGTGAGCCGGGTGGCGGGGCCGCCGTCGGCCGGCGCGAGGTGGACCTCCGGCGCCCCGTCCCGGGTGGTCGTCCAGGCGACCCGGTTCCCGTCCGGCGATATCCGCGGCGGGCCGACCGGCCGGTTGTCGGCGCTGACGCGCCAGGCCCGGCCCCCGTCCAGCGGAGCCAGCCAGACGTCGTCCTCGGCGGTGAAGGCGACCGTGTCGCCGTGGAGATGGGGATACCGGAGGTAGGAAAGCTGCGTCACACCGCTCACCCTAGGACGCCGCTGTGCCGCCCGTAACCGGGTTGGCCGGAGTCCGACGGGTGGGCCGGGCTCCGGTTCGCACTCACTTTCCCCGGGTGGTCTCGGTCACCGTGACGGTGACCGTGACGGTGGGCCGGAAGCCGTTCCCGCCCGCGGCGGGCGGGGCCGGGGTGATCACGGAGGTCTGCGGCGGGGCGTTGCAGTCGCCGAGCACATCGGCCCGGAAGACGGACCGCCCGCCCGTCCTGGCGGTCAGATCGCCCCGTACGCACCGGCCGCCGAGCTCCTGGGTCACCTTGCCGCTGAGCGTGATCGCCTCACCGTTGCCGGTCCGGCCCGTGCAGTCGACGTTCGCGCTGCGGGGTACGGACGCGGCGGGCGAGGCGCCCCAGGCGCGGGCGCCGTCGACCCCGGCGGAGCAGCTCAGCCACCGCACGTTCACCCCGTTGCTCTCCAGTGCGCCGGTGCCGACCCGGTCGGTGGTCACGGCGATGGAGGCGGAGTTCAGCCCACCCGTGGGTTCGCAGGCGGCGACGCCCAGGACGGCCGCGACCACGAGTGCGGACGCGGCCGGAACACGTCGGCCTCGCCCCTGAATCCATGCCCTTGTTGTCCCCATACGGGCAGCTTCCCACCGATCGCCCGCCGGACGGTAGACGGCATGCGGGCGCGCCGGAAATGGCGCCGGGCGCACAACCGGGGATCGTGCGACGCTACTTTCGAAACACCCCTAGGACCTGTCTTCAAACTGCCGTCGTCCGGCCGGAGGCCGGGCCGTGCGGTGTCCGGTGCGTGCGATCGCAAGGCGGAGGGTCGCTCCGATACTGGATGTATCGGGGTGACCCCGACAACGCGGCGAGCGTGCGTGCCGGGCGCCGCACGGCAGGCGGCAGTTTGAAGACAGGTCCTAGGACCAGCGGCCGGTGCGCCCCAGGAGCAGGGCCGTCGCCGCCGTGCCCGCGGTGGAGGTGCGCAGCACGCTCGCACCGAGCCGGCAGGTCCGGGCGCCCGCCTCGGCGAAGACCGCGAGTTCCTGCGGCGACACCCCGCCCTCGGGCCCGACGACCAGCACGATCCCGCCCCGCTCGGGGAGTTCGACGGTGGCCAGCGGTTCGCTGTCGTGGTCCCGGTCCTCGTGCAGCACGGCCGCGAAGTCCGCCTCGGCCAGCAACGCCGCGACCTGCTTGGTCGTCATCGCGTCGGTCACCTCGGGGAAGCGCACCCGGCGGGACTGCTTGCCCGCCTCCCGGGCCGTACCGCGCCATTTCGAGAGGGACTTGAGGCCGCGGTCGCCCTTCCACTGGGTGATGCAGCGGGCCGCCTGCCAGGGCACGATCGCGTCGACGCCGGTCTCCGTCATGGTCTCCACGGCGACCTCGCCCCGGTCGCCCTTGGGCAGGGCCTGGACGACGGTGATGCGCGGGGCGGGCGCCGCCTCCTCCCGGACCGGGGCCAGTTCGGCGAGGACGAGGCGGTCCTTGCCCTCGGCGGCGGCCACGACGCCCTCCGTCCAGCGGCCCCGCCCGTCGGTGAGCACGACGGCCTCGCCCGCGTGCAGCCGCTTCACCGACACGGCGTGCCGGCCCTCGGGACCCTCCAGGACGAACCCGGGCCCGTCGGGGACCTGTTCGACGACGAAGACGGGTGCGGTCACTTGGTGCCTCCGGTGCTCAGTGCCGTACGCGCGGCGTCCAGTTCCTCGGCGAGCAGTCCGACCAGCCGGCCGGCCGGCAGCTCGCGGGCCATCCGGTGGCCCTGCCCGGCCCACAGCGCCATGCCCTGCGCGTCCCCGGCCTTCGCCGCCGCCCGGCGCAGCCCGGCGGTCAGATGGTGGACCTGCGGGTAGGCGGCGGGGGCGTACGGGCCGTGCTCGCGCATGAAGCGGTTGACCAGGCCCCGGGCGGGGCGGCCGGAGAAAGCCCGGGTCAGGGCGGTCCGGACGAACAGGGGGTTGGTCAGCGCCTGCTTGTGCAGCGGGCTCGCCCCGGACTCGGGGCAGACGAGGAAGGCCGTACCGAGCTGGGCCGCGTCGGCACCCGCGGCGAGGACCGCGGCGATCTGCGCACCGCGCATCAGCCCGCCGGCGGCAAGAACCGGGATCTGCACGGTCTCGCGGACCTGGGACACCAGCGAGAGCAGCCCGATCCCGGAGCCGTCGGCCTGCGGGTCGTCGCGGTGGGTGGACTGGTGGCCGCCCGCCTCGACGCCCTGGGCGCAGACCGCGTCGGCCCCGGCCCACTGGGCGGCCTGGGCCTCCTCGGGCGTGGTGACCGTCACGACGGTGTACGTGCCGACGCCGGCGAGGGCGTCCAGGGTGTCCCGGGTGGGGCAGCCGAAGGTGAACGAGACGACCGGAACCGGGTCGTCCAGCAGGATGGCCAGCTTGGCCTCGTAGCCGTCGTCCCCGTCGACGTCCAGGTCACCGAGCGGGGTCTCGTACCAGGCGGCCTCGCCCGCGAGCTGGTGGCGGTAGACCTCGACGGCGCTCGGGTCGGCGAGCCCGGGCTGCGGCAGGAAGAGGTTGACGCCGAAGGGCCGGGCGGTCAGCCCGCGGACCTGTTTGATCTCCTGGTACATCCCGTCCGCCGTCTTGTAGCCGGCGGCGAGGAAGCCGAGACCGCCCGCCCCGGAGACGGCCGCGACGAGCGGGGGGCCGGAGGCGCCGCCCGCCATCGGGGCCTGCACGATCGGATACCGGCAGAGATCGGTCAATGCGGATGACATGACCGCATCGTGTCACGTCCGGGCCGGACCGGACCCGCCGGGACGCACCGGCCGCGACCCGGGTACGCGCGGACGCCGGGCGGCCCAGTCGAGGGGGCCCCGCCCGGCGTCCGGACACCGCGGGTCAGCGGCCGTTGAAGGCGTCCTTCAGCCGGGAGAACAGCCCCTGCTGGCCGGGCTGGAACTGGCCGGTGGGCCGCTCCTCGCCCCGCATCTTCGCCAGGTCCCGCAGCAGTCGTTCCTGCTCCGGGTCCAGCTTCGTCGGGGTCATCACCTCGACGTGCACGATCAGGTCGCCGCGCCCGCCGCCGCGCAGATGCGTGACGCCGCGGCCGTGCAGCGGGACGGACTGGCCGGACTGGGTGCCGGGCCGGATGTCGACCTCCTCCAGTCCGTCGAGCGTCTCCAGCGGCACCTTGGTGCCGAGCGCGCCCGCCGTCATCGGGATGGTGACCGTGCAGTGCAGGTCGTCGCCGCGGCGCTGGAACACCGCGTGCGACAGCTCGTGGATCTCCACGTACAGATCGCCGGCCGGGCCGCCGCCGGGGCCGACCTCGCCCTCGCCCGCGAGCTGGATGCGGGTGCCGTTGTCGACACCGGCGGGGATCTTCACCGTGAGCGTGCGCCGCGAGCGGATGCGGCCGTCACCGGCGCACTCCGGGCACGGCGTCGGCACGACCGTGCCGAACCCCTGGCACTGCGGGCAGGGCCGCGAGGTCATGACCTGGCCCAGGAAGGACCGGGTGACCTGCGAGACCTCGCCGCGGCCGCGACACATGTCACAGGTCTGGGCGGAGGTACCGGGCGCGGCGCCCTCGCCGCTGCACGTGGTGCAGACGACGGCCGTGTCGACCTGGATGTCCTTGGTCGTTCCGAACGCGGCCTCGGCGAGGTCGATCTCCAGCCGGATCATCGCGTCCTGGCCGCGCCGGGTGCGCGACCGGGGCCCGCGCTGCTGCGACGTGCCGAAGAACGCGTCCATGATGTCGGAGAAGTTGCCGAAGCCACCCTGTCCGAAGCCGCCCGCGCCGGCGCCGCCGGAGGAGGACAGCGGGTCGCCGCCGAGGTCGTAGACCTGCTTCTTCTGCGGGTCCGACAGCACCTCGTAGGCGGCGTTGATCTCCTTGAACCGCTCCTGGGTCTTCGGATCGGGGTTGACATCCGGGTGCAGCTCGCGGGCGAGCCGACGGAATGCCTTCTTGATCTCGTCCTGGGACGCGTCGCGGCGTACGCCGAGTACGGCGTAGTAGTCCGTGGCCACTTACGACTCCGCCAGGATCTGTCCGACGTAACGTGCCACTGCGCGTACCGCTCCCATCGTTCCGGGGTAGTCCATGCGGGTCGGTCCGACCACGCCGAGTTTGGCGACTGCCTCGTCGCCCGAACCGTAGCCGACCGCGACGACGGACGTGGAGTTGAGCCCCTCGTGGGCGTTCTCGTGCCCGATGCGTACGGTCATGCCCGAGTCCTTGGCCTCGCCGAGCAGCTTCAGCAGCACGACCTGCTCCTCCAGAGCCTCCAGCACCGGCCGGATCATCACGGGGAAGTCGTGCCCGAAGCGCGTGAGGTTGGAGGTGCCGCCGATCATCAGCCGCTCCTCCGTCTCCTCGACGAGGGTTTCGAGCAGGATGGAGAGCACGGTGGAGACGGTGCCCCGGTCCTCGCTCTCGAAGGATTCCGGCAGATCCTGCACCAGTTGCGGGACGTCCGTGAAACGGCGTCCCACCACCCGGCTGTTGAGCCGGGCCCGCAGGTCGGCGAGAGAGGTCTCGCCGAACGGGGCGGGGCAGTCGATCATGCGCTGTTCGACCCGGCCGGTGTCCGTGATGAGCACGAGCATCAGCCGGGCGGGCGCCAGCGAGAGCAGTTCCACGTGCCGCACCGTCGACCGGGTCAGCGAGGGGTACTGCACGATGGCGACCTGCCGGGTCAGCTGCGCGAGCAGCCGTACGGTGCGGCCCACGACGTCGTCGAGGTCGACCGCTCCGTCGAGGAAGTTGTGGATCGCGCGGCGCTCCGGCGACGAGAGGGGCTTGACCCCCGCGAGCCGGTCGACGAAGAGCCGGTAGCCCTTGTCCGTCGGAATGCGTCCGGCGCTGGTGTGGGGCTGGGCGATGAACCCCTCGTCCTCCAGCACGGCCATGTCGTTGCGGACGGTCGCCGGGGAGACCCCCAGCTTGTGCCGCTCGGTGAGCGCCTTGGAGCCGACGGGCTCCTCCGTGCCGACATAGTCCTGGACGATGGCGCGGAGCACTTCGAGTCTGCGTTCACTGAGCATCGCGCACACCTCCAGCTGTGTTTCCTCGGTGGTTCCCGGGCCGTTCCCGTGTCCCTGTCCAGTGTCCCTGTCCAGGATTTCGCCTGGCACTCTGTCACCCCGAGTGCCAGCAATCCCCCGCCAGTGTACGGCGGCCGAGTGGGGGCCTAGCAAGGGCGACCGGCCAGCCCGTCACGAGACCCCGCGGGTGTTTTGCCGATAGCGTCGCGGTATGGACGCTTCTTGGGAAGAGTTCGGGTGGGAACGGATCGGCCACGGAGTGGGCCGGCGGCGCCTTCCCGGATGGGATGCGACGGTCGCGCTGGTCGTCGGGGCGGACGGCGCGCTGCTCTTCGACACCGGGTCGACGCTCCGCGAGGGGGCCGAGGTGCGGGCCCAGGCCGAGGCGCTGCTGGGCCGGAGGGTGACACATGTCGCACTCAGCCATCCGCACTTCGACCACGTGCTGGGCACCGCCGCGTTCTCCGGCGTCCAGGTGTACGGGGCGGCCGGGCTGGCGGAGTTCCTGCGGAAGGACGGCGCGGCGGAGCTGCGCGCCTCGGCGGTGCGCCACGGGGTCGCGGAGCGCGACGCGGCGGAGGCCGTCGACGCGCTGGTGGTGCCGGGGCACCCGGTGCGCGGGGAGTGGACGGTCGGCCTGGGCGGCGGGCGCGAGGTGGTGCTGGCCGAGCTGGGCCCCGCGCACAGCGGCCACGACCTGGTGGCGGTCGTCCCCGGCTCCCCCGGATCGCCCGCCGTCGTGCTCTGCGGCGACCTGGTGGAGGAGTCCGGCGAGCCCCAGGCCGGCGAGGACGCGCATCCGTCCCGCTGGCCGGGCGCGCTGGACCGGCTGCTGGCGCTGGGCGGCGAGGACGCGGTGTACGTGCCGGGGCACGGGGCGGTGGTGGACGCGGCGTTCGTACGGGAGCAGCGCGGGCGACTGGCCGGACGTTCCGGCGTGTCGTGACCCCCGGGCTCCGGTCGTCCTATCGTCGTGCGATGCGCAGCTACCAGCCGGACCTGACCCCGCCGTGGAAGAGGTCCGCCCCCGTTCCCGAGGTCCCCGCCGAGCCCGATCTGGTGGTGGAGGAGGTGTCCACCGGATTCTGCGGTGCGGTGATCCGGTGCGAGAAGACGGCCCAGGGTCCGACGGTGACCCTGGAGGACCGCTTCGGCAAGCACCGGGTGTTCCCGATGGAGCCGCGCGGCTTCCTGCTGGAGGGCAGGGTGGTCACCCTCGTCCGCCCGGCGGCCGCCGCCCCGGCACTCCCGTCCCGTACGGCCTCGGGGTCGGTCGCGGTCCCCGGGGCGCGGGCCCGGGTCGCACGGGCCGGGCGGATCTACGTGGAGGGGCGGCACGACGCGGAGCTGGTGGAGCGGGTCTGGGGCGACGACCTCCGGATCGAGGGCGTGGTCGTGGAGTACCTGGAGGGCATCGACGACCTGCCGGGCATCGTGCGCGCCTTCTCCCCCGGCCCGGACGCCCGGCTGGGCGTGCTGGTCGACCATCTGGTGCCCGGCTCCAAGGAGTCCCGGATCGCCGAGCGGGTGACGGAGGCGGACGTGCTGGTGGTGGGGCACCCGTACATCGACGTGTGGGAGGCGGTGAAGCCGTCCTCGGTGGGCATCCCGGCGTGGCCGGCGGTGCCGCGCGGGCAGGACTGGAAGACCGGGGTGTGCCGGGCGCTGGGCTGGCCGGAGAACACCGGCGCGGCCTGGCAGCGCATCCTCTCCTCGGTCCGCTCCTACCGGGATCTGGAGCCGTCGCTGCTGGGCTCGGTGGAGCACCTGATCGACTTCGTCACGGCGCCGCCGCAGTAGCCTTCCCCGGGGCCCTCAGTCGACCAGGTCCCGCACCACCGCGTCCGCCAGGAGCCGCCCGCGCAGGGTGAGCACCGCCCGCCCGTCCTCGTACGGGGCGGGCTCCAGGAGGCCGTCGGCCAGGGCGCGGCGGGCGGCGGCGAGACCGGCCGGGGCCAGCAGCGACAGCGGGCAGCCGTCGGCGAGCCGGAGTTCCAGCAGGATGCGCTCGACGCGCCGGTCCTCGGCGGAGAGGATCTCCCGGCCGGCGCCGGGCGAGCGCCCCTCGGCGAGGGCCTGGGCGTAGGCGCCGGGGTGCTTCACGTTCCACCAGCGGACCCCGCCGACGTGGCTGTGCGCCCCGGGGCCGGCGCCCCACCAGTCGGCGCCGCGCCAGTACAGCTCGTTGTGCAGGCACCGGCCCTCGGGGGTGCGGGACCAGTTCGACACCTCGTACCAGGAGTAGCCCGCCGCGGCCATCGCCTCCTCGGCGATCAGGTAGCGGTCGGCGTGGACGTCGTCGTCGGTCATCGGGACCTCGCCGCGCCGGATGCGGCGGGCCAGCTGGGTGCCCTCCTCGACGATCAGGGCGTACGCCGACACATGGTCGGGTCCGGCGCCGATCGCCGCGTCCAGCGAGGCCCGCCAGTCGTCGTCGGACTCGCCGGGGGTGCCGTAGATCAGGTCGAGGTTGATGTGCGCGAAGCCCGCCTGCCGGGCCTCGGCGACGCAGGCCTCGGGGCGCCCGGGGGTGTGCGTGCGGTCCAGGATCTTCAGGACGTGCTGCCGGGCGCTCTGCATCCCGAAGGAGATCCGGTTGAAGCCGCCCTCGCGCAGTTCGGCGAGGTAGGCCGGGCCGACCGATTCGGGGTTGGCCTCGGTGGTGATCTCGGCACCGTCCGCCAGCCCGAACTCCTCGCGGATCGCCGCCAGCATCCGGACCAGGTCGGCGGCGGCGAGCAGCGTCGGGGTGCCGCCGCCGACGAAGACCGTGCGGACCGGGCGCGGGTCGTCGCCGAGGACCTTCCGGGCCTGGCGGACCTCGCCGATCAGATGGGCGGCGTAGTTGTCCCGGGAGGCCAGGGCGCCGCCGGAGCCGCGCAGCTCGGTCGCGGTGTAGGTGTTGAAGTCGCAGTAGCCGCAGCGGGTCGCGCAGTAGGGCACGTGCAGGTAGAAGCCGAGCGGCCGGTCGGCGGCGCCTTCCAGGGCATGGCGGGGCAGCGCCCCGTCGTCGGGCACGGGTTCACCATCGGGCAGTACGGAAGGCATACCGCCCATTGTCGCGCGCCGCCGGGGCGTTCCCGGCCACGCTCGGTCCGCTCCCCTCTTCCCGGTCCGGGATCAGCCTGCCTGGAGGACCAGCAGGGCCAGGTCGTCGTCGGGCGGCCGCTCGGCGAATTCGTGCACCGCCCGTTTGATCCGGTCCGCGATGCCGTCCGCCGGCAGTCCGGCGCATCCGGCCAGCGCCCGGGCCAGGCCGTCCCCGTCGTCGAACATCCGCGTACCGGAGCGCCGCTCGGTGACCCCGTCGGTGACGCAGAGCAGGCTGTCGCCGGGCGCCAGCTCGAAGCTCTGGCTCTCGTACGCGACGTCGTCGAAGATGCCGAGCAGCATCTGCGGTTCGGCGGCCGGGCGCACCTCGCCGTCGGGCCGCAGGTGCAGCGGCAGCGGATGGCCGGCGCTGGCCAGCGTGCAGCGGGCGCCGCCGCCGGGCAGCGGGACGAGTTCGCCGTACAGCAGGGACAGGAAGCGGGACTGGCCGGTGTCCGCGGTCTGCTGGCCGCCGGCGGCGGCCACCATCAGCGCGGCGGCCTCGGCGGCCTCCATGGCGTCGTCGAGGAGGAGCCGGTTGAGCCGGTCCAGGACCTCGCCGACGCCGAAGCCCTCCCGGGCCAGCAGCCGCAGCCAGGGCCGGGCGAGGCCGGTGACGACGGCGGCCTCGGGGCCGCTGCCCTGGACGTCGCCGAGGACGAAGCACCAGCGGTCGCCGGGGCAGGGGAAGATGTCGTAGAAATCACCACCGACCACCCCGTCGTCGCTGGGCTCGTACACCAGCGAGCTGGCGACGCCGGGTATGTCGGCGACCTTCCCGGGCAGCAGGGCCCGCTGGAGGATGCGGCTGATGGTGGCCTGCCGGCTGTACTCGCGGGCGGCTCCGACGGCGAGGCCGACCCGGCGTACGAAGTCCTCGATGAGCGCGGTCACCTCGTCGGGGACGCGGGCGAGCCCTTCCCGGCCGAGGAGCACCGCGCCCAGGGTCCGGCCGCCGGAGGTGATCCGGTAGGCGAGGGCGGAGACGGCGGGGCCGTCGCCCTCCTCGTCCTTCCCGGTCTCCTCCGTACCGCCGGGCCAGGGCTCCTCGCCGCCGGGCCAGGGCATGGAGACGGGGCCGGTGCCGACCCGCTCGGGCAGCCGTATCGGGCCCTGCTCCAGCAGGGCGCGGAGCCCGCCGGTCTCGGTCTCGTCCCGGTGCCAGACGCTGGCGAGCCGGGGAACCGCCGAGGGGCCGCCGTTCTCCGGCTCCAGCCAGATCGCGCACCAGTCCGCGAGGCGGGGTACCAGTAATTGTCCGGAGAGCGCGGCAACGATGTCCTCGTCGAGCTGACCGGCCAGCAGGTCCGACGCCTCGGCGAGGAAGGAGAGCGCGCCCCGGCCGGCCCAGTCCGCGTCGTCGCGCAGCGCGCGCCGGGCGGAGGGGGCGAGGAGTTCGGCCTCGCGCAGCCCGTGCGGGAGGACGGGATCGGCGGGCGCCTGCGGGAAGGGGTTCCAGTCGTCCACCGGGAGCCGGGCCCAGACGGTCTTGAGGCCGGTGCGGTAGGTGATCCCCCAGCGTTCGGCGAGGGTGCCGACGAGCTGGAGGCCCCGGCCGTACTCGGCGGGCTCGTCGGGGCCGACGGCGCGGGTGCCCTCCGCCGCGTCGGCCGCGCTTCCGGACTCGGGGCGGTCGCTGCGCACCGCGCGGGCGGGGTGGTGGTCGGAGACCTCCAGCGACAGGGCCGCGGCCTCGTCGTCGTCGGCCTCCTCCAGCCGGACGACCAGCTCCACGGTGGTCCCGGCGTGCACGACCGCGTTGGTCACCAGCTCGCTGACGACGACCTCCGCGTCCTCCGCCAGGCGCCCGCTGAAGCCCACGGCCGCCGGGAGCCCGAGCCCGGCCCACTCCTCCAGCGCGGCCCGGACGAACCGGCGGGCGGCGGAGGGGGCGAGGAGGTTGCCGGGCAGGGACGTGTGGGCGGTCGGCCGCGTGTCCGCGCGGTCTGCGGGATTTCCGGGACGCTGAACGATGTCCCGCTGCAAGGGAATGGACCCCACGGTGCAGCTCCTGACCTGTCTCGCTCTGTCTGTTCTCGTTGCCGTCTGTCGGTTCTCGTCTGCGCGGGCGACACCGACAGCGTGACAGATGGACCATGCCCATAAGCAGCGAGTTGCCGAAGTGGGCGGAGAAAATGAGCGGGACGGAACGGGCGCGGCCGCAAGATCCGTACTCGCGACCGCGCCGGTGGGGCGTGGTGGGTCAGCGCGTGCCCTACGCCTCGCGGGTTCCCGCGTACATGTCGTCGATCAGGTCCTTGTACGCGCGCTCGACGACCGGCCGCTTCAGCTTGAGGCTGGGGGTCAGCTCGCCGTGCTCGATGTCGAGGTCGCGCGGGAGCAGCCGGAACTTCTTGATGGTCTGCCAGCGCTGGAGGCCCTCATTGAGCCGCTTCACGTACCCCTCGACGAGGGCGACGGTCTGCGGGGCGGCCACCACGTCGGCGTACGACTTGCCGCCCAGGCCGTTCTCGGCGGCCCAGCCGAGGAGGGTCGGCTCGTCGAGGGCGATCAGCGCGGTGCAGAAATTGCGGTCGGCGCCGTGCACCAAAATGTTGGAGACGAACGGGCAGACCGCCTTGAACTGCCCCTCGACCTCCGCCGGGGCGATGTACTTGCCGCCGGAGGTCTTGATGAGGTCCTTCTTGCGGTCGGTGATCCGCAGGTAGCCGTCCACGGACAACTCGCCGATGTCGCCGGTGTGGAACCAGCCGTCCGACTCCAGGACCTCGGCGGTCTTCTCCGGCTGCCCGTGGTAGCCCTCCATGATCCCGGGGCCGCGCAGCAGGATCTCGCCGTCGTCGGCGATCCGTACCTCGGTGCCGGGGAGCGGCTTGCCGACGGTGCCGGTGCGGTACGCCTCGCCCGGGTTGACGAAGGAGGCGGCGCTGGACTCGGTGAGTCCGTACCCCTCCAGGATGTGGATCCCGGCGCCGGCGAAGAAGAGGCCGATGTCCGGGGCGAGCGCGGCGGAGCCGGAGACGCAGGCCCGCAGCCGGCCGCCGAACGCCTCCCGGATCTTCGCGAAGACCAGGGTGTCGGCGACCTTGTGCTTGGCGCCGAGCGCGAAAGGGACGGAGGCGGTGCCGGTGCGCCGGAAGTTGTCCTGCGAGACCTTGGCGTGCTCCCGGGCGACCCCGGCCGCCCACTGGAAGATCTTGTACTTGGCCCCGCCCCCGGCCCGCGCCTTGGCGGCGACACCGTTGTAGACCTTCTCGAAGATGCGGGGCACGGCCGCCATGTACGTCGGCTGGACGACCGGCAGGTTCTCGATGATCTTGTCGACCCGGCCGTCGACGGCGGTGACGTGGCCGACCTCGATCTGGCCGGAGGTGAGGACCTTGCCGAAGACGTGCGCGAGCGGCAGCCAGAGGTACTGGACGTCCTCGGAGGTGATGAGGCCGGTGGAGACGGTCGCCTTGGCCATGTACGACCAGTTGTCGTGCGGCAGCCGCACGCCCTTGGGGCGGCCGGTGGTGCCCGAGGTGTAGATCAGGGTGGCGAGCTGCTCCGGGGTGATGGCGGCGACCCGCTCCTTGATCGCCTCGGGGTGCTCCGCCAGGTACGCGGTGCCGCGGGCCTCCAGCTCGGCGAGGGTGAGCAGCCAGCCCTCGGGGTCGTCCTCGGCGGCTTCGGCGCCCTCCGGGTCGATGACGACGACATGGGCGAGATCGGGCAGCTCGGCGCGGCGCTCACGGGCCTTGGCGAGCTGGCCGGCGTCCTCGGCGATCAGCACCCTGCTGTCGGAGTCGGCGAGGATGAACGCCGACTCCTCGGCGTTGGTCGACGGGTAGACCGTGGTGGTCGCGGCACCGGCGCACATCACGCCGAGGTCGGCGAGGATCCACTCCACCCGGGTGGAGGAGGCGAGCGCGACCCGCTCCTCGGGCCGTACGCCCAGGGCGATGAGCCCGGCGGCGACGGCGTAGACCCGCTCGGCGGCCTGCGCCCAGCTCAGCGACTTCCACTCGTCGGGGCCCTGCCCGCTGGCCGAGGGGACGGGGTAGCGGTACGCCTCCCCGTCGGGGGTGGCCGCCACGCGGTCGATGAAGAGGTTCGCCACGGAGGGCGGTCGGTTCTCGATCAAGGTCAGTGTGTCGCTCACGACGTCCTCCGGGCCTGCGGCAGTGCTTCACGACCGGCTGCTGTTTGCTGCTGACTGCTGTTGCTGCTTGTTCCTGCTTCTTCTTCGTCCTGCTGTGTCTGGTGTCCCGCGTACGGTGTGCTCCGCGTACGGCCGTCCGCCGGTCCGGTGGCTCCCGGTCCCGCTTGTTTAACTGGCGAGTAACTACGAGGCCGTGATCAGGGTAGAGGGCCCGGGTCCGCCGCGTAAGGGGCAAGGGGCCGCCGCTTGATAACGAACGGGCCCCCGCCGCCGCAGGACGCTGCGGTGCGGGGGCCCGTCCGGACGGCCCGGGGGCTGGGCTCGGGCCTACTTCTTGCCCTTGCCCTCCGCACCGGAGTCGTCGGTGGACAGCACGGCAATGAAGGCCTCCTGCGGGACCTCCACGCTGCCGACCATCTTCATCCGCTTCTTGCCTTCCTTCTGCTTCTCCAGCAGCTTCCGCTTACGGGAGATGTCACCGCCGTAGCACTTGGCGAGGACGTCCTTGCGGATGGCGCGGACCGTCTCACGGGCGATGACCCGGGAGCCGATGGCGGCCTGGATCGGCACCTCGAAGTTCTGCCGGGGGATCAGCTCGCGCAGCTTGGCGACCAGCCGCACGCCGTACGCGTACGCCTTGTCCTTGTGGGTGACGGCGGAGAACGCGTCGACCTTGTCGCCGTGGAGCAGGATGTCGACCTTGACGAGCTGGGCGGTCTGCTCGCCGGTGGGCTCGTAGTCGAGCGAGGCGTACCCGCGCGTCTTGGACTTCAGCTGGTCGAAGAAGTCGAAGACGATCTCGGCGAGCGGCAGGGTGTAGCGGATCTCGACCCGGTCCTCGGAGAGGTAGTCCATGCCGAGGAGGGTGCCGCGGCGCTGCTGGCAGAGCTCCATGATCGCGCCGATGAACTCGCTGGGGGCCAGGACCGTGGCGCGCACGACGGGCTCGTGCACCTTGTCGATCTTGCCCTCGGGGAACTCGCTCGGGTTGGTGACGGTGTGCTCGGTGCCGTCCTCCATGTCGACGCGGTAGACCACGTTGGGGGCGGTGGCGATGAGGTCGAGGCCGAACTCGCGCTCCAGCCGCTCGCGGATCACGTCGAGGTGGAGCAGGCCGAGGAAGCCGACGCGGAAGCCGAAGCCGAGGGCCGCGGAGGTCTCCGGCTCGTACACCAGGGCGGCGTCGTTGAGCTGGAGCTTGTCCAGGGCCTCGCGCAGGTCCGGGTAGTCCGAGCCGTCCAGCGGGTAGAGCCCGGAGAACACCATCGGCTTGGGGTCCTTGTAGCCGCCCAGCGCCTCGGTCGCGCCCTTGTTGAGGGAGGTGATCGTGTCACCGACCTTGGACTGCCGGACGTCCTTCACACCCGTGATGATGTAGCCGACCTCGCCGACGCCGAGACCGTCGGCCGGGGTCATCTCCGGGGAGGAGACCCCGATCTCCAGCAGTTCGTGGGTGGCGCCGGTCGACATCATCCGGATGCGCTCGCGCTTGTTGAGCTGCCCGTCGACGACCCTGACGTACGTGACGACGCCCCGGTACGAGTCGTAGACCGAGTCGAAGATCATCGCGCGGGCGGGGGCGTCCGCGACGCCGACCGGGGCCGGAACGTCCCGGACCACCCGGTCGAGCAGCGCGTCCACGCCGATGCCGGTCTTCGCGGAGACCTTGAGCACGTCCTCCGGCTGGCAGCCGATGAGGTTGGCCAGCTCCTCGGAGAACTTCTCCGGCTGCGCGGCCGGCAGGTCGATCTTGTTGAGCACCGGGACGATGGTGAGGTCGTTCTCCATCGCCAGGTAGAGGTTGGCGAGGGTCTGGGCCTCGATGCCCTGGGCCGCGTCGACCAGCAGGATCGTGCCCTCACAGGCGGCCAGCGAACGCGAGACCTCGTAGGTGAAGTCGACGTGGCCCGGGGTGTCGATCATGTTGAGGACATGGGTGCGGCCCTGTCCCTCGCCCGTCTCGGGCGTCCAGGGCAGACGGACCGCCTGGGACTTGATGGTGATGCCGCGCTCGCGCTCGATGTCCATACGGTCGAGATACTGAGCGCGCATCTGCCGCTGGTCGACCACCCCGGTCAGCTGGAGCATCCGGTCGGCAAGGGTCGACTTGCCGTGGTCGATGTGCGCGATGATGCAGAAGTTGCGGATCAGCGCCGGGTCGGTACGGCTCGGCTCGGGCACGTGGGTAGGGGTCGCGGGCACGCAGGGTCCTGATTCTTGAGACGCCGAACGCCGTGTCTCGGGTCGATGTCGGGTCGGTCGGATCGATACGCAGCCTCCATCGTCCCATGGTTGCCGGGCGGAGACCGGTTTGGGCCGGTCGGAGCGGTGCTGGTACCGTTGACAGCTGTGTCTCGCGACTCTTTCGGGCCGCGGGGCGCACACCGAAGATCCAACGAACCTGAAAAGGCTCTTTTCGTGGCGAACATCAAGTCCCAGATCAAGCGGAACAAGACGAACGAGAAGGCGCGCCTGCGCAACAAGGCCGTCAAGTCCTCGCTCAAGACCGCTATCCGCAAGGCCCGCGAGGCCGTCGCCGCCGGTGACGTCGAGAAGGCCACCGTGGCCACCCGCGACGCTTCCCGTGCGCTCGACAAGGCCGTCTCGAAGGGTGTCATCCACAAGAACGCCGCCGCCAACAAGAAGTCGGCACTGGCCTCCAAGGTTGCCACCCTCCAGGGCTGAGCATTCTGATGTGATCGCCGGAACGGACCCAGCGGGCCCTCTCTCCCGCTCCTGACCGGCACCCCGCGCCGCACACCGAACCTGCGTTCGCCACGCGGGTGCGGCGCACCGAAGCGTGAACCGAAGGCCCCGGCCTCCGCCCTCCCCCAGGGCGGCTGCCGGGGCCTTCGGCGTGCGTACGCGGGGTTCCCCCGGGCTTACGAGGCACCTGCGGGGCCTGGGCCGGGGCCCGCAACGGCTGCGGGCCGAAGGCAGGGCGGGCCGAAAGCAGGCGGGCGTCATCCGGGACGCAGGCGACGGCCCGGCCCCGGGTCGCCTTCAGCGCCTCCACCGAGGAGAGAAGGGCCTTGCGTGGCTCCACCCGTGCACCACGGCTCCGCGCGTCCGGCATGCCCGTCCCCGCAATCCGCGAGTACGCGACCCTCGCGGGAGAGGGGCCCCACGACCCTCCGAGCGCGGCTGACCCTCCCGCACACCCACCAGGAACGGCTAGCGGCCCGACCGGGCGGCCCGGGCCACCGCGACCACGGCCTTCTCCAGCGCGTACTCCGGGTCGTCGCCACCGCCCTTGACCCCGGCGTCCGCGTCCGCGACCGCGCGCAGCGCGAGGGCCACCCCGTCCGGCGTCCAGCCGCGCATCTGCTGCCGCACCCGGTCGATCTTCCAGGGCGGCATGCCCAGCTCACGGGCGAGGTCGGCGGGGCGGCCGCCACGGGCCGAGGACAGCTTGCCGATCGCCCGCACGCCCTGGGCCAGCGCGCTCGTGATCAGTACGGGCGCCACGCCCGTCGACAACGACCAGCGCAGCGCCTCCAGCGCCTCCGCCGCTCGCCCCTCCACCGCGCGGTCGGCGACCGTGAAGCTCGACGCCTCGGCGCGGCCCGTGTAGTAGCGGGCGACGACCGCTTCGTCGATGGTGCCCTCGACGTCCGCGACGAGCTGCGAGACCGCGCTCGCCAGCTCCCGCAGGTCGCTGCCGATGGAATCGACCAGGGCCTGGCACGCCTCGGGCGTGGCCGACCGGCCCAGCGCCCGGAACTCCGACCGTACGAAGGACAGCCGCTCGGCCGGCTTGGTCGTCTTCGGACAGGCG
This sequence comes from Streptomyces sp. NPDC015144, assembly GCF_043079735.1. Lineage (NCBI taxonomy): Bacteria > Bacillati > Actinomycetota > Actinomycetes > Kitasatosporales > Streptomycetaceae > Streptomyces > Streptomyces sp. NPDC015144. Next base: position 263,265 of record NZ_JBIBUU010000004.1, read on the forward strand.
ACCTCCCGCGCCCCGGCCTTGCGCGCCGCGTCGAGCAGCCCCTTCCCCTTGGCGCCGCCCGCGTGCAGCAGGACCAGGGTGATCTCCTCGACCGGGTCGCCGAGGTACGCCTTGACGTCCTTGACCGAGTCGGCGGAGAGGTCCTGCGACCCGCGGACGATCACCACCTTGCGCTCGGCGAAGAGCGAGGGGCTCGTCAGCTCGGCGAGGGTGCCCGGCTGGAGCTGGTCGGAGGTGAGGTCGCGGACGTCCGTGTCGGGGTCGGAGGCGCGGGCCGCCGCCACCACCTGCTGCACGGCGCGGTCCAGGAGCAGGTCCTCCTGGCCCACGGCGAGCGTGACGGGAGCGAGCGGGTCGTCGGTGGAACTCTTTCTGGTGGCCATCGCCGTCCAGCATCCCACGCACGTCCGACAACGGCCCCGGGCTCCCTCCCCCACCGCTTCCCCGGGCACCTCCCGGGTGCAGGAGAATGGCCCGGTGAGCGATGTGAGACATGTGCTGGTGCTGCCCGACCGTGACGCGGCGGAGGAGGTGGCCGAGGAACTCGGCCTGCGCTTCGGGGTCGCCGAGGAGCCCCAGCTCGTGCGCGACGCGCTGGCCGGCGAGGACGACGCCGAGGACGCCCAGTGGCTGGTGGTCGTGGAGGACGCCGCCGCACGGCTGGACACCACCGCGCTCGACGCCCTCGCGGCGGAGTACGAGGGGTGGCTCGAAGCCCCATAGCCCCGTAGCCCTGGAGCCCCGCTCCCGGGGCGCCCCTGCGGCTCAGTCCTTGGGGACTATCTGCATGTCCAGGTCGATGGCGATGCTGGAGCCGACGGCAGCGATGCCCCGGGCCAGCATGGTCTGCCAGGTCAGGGTGAAGTCCTCGCGGTGCAGTTCCGTGGTGGCCCGGCAGGCGGCGCGGGTCTCGCCCTCCAGGCCGCTCCCGAGACCGAGGTACTGGCTGTCCAGCGTGACCGTCCGGCTGACACCGTGCAGGGTGAGCGCGCCGGTCACGCCCCAGCGGGTGCCGCCCCGGTGGACGAAGCGGTCGCTGTAGAACTCCATCGTCGGGTACCGCCCGACATCGAGGAAGTCGCTGGAGCGCAGGTGGTCGTCGCGCATCTGGACGTTGGTGTCGATCGACGCGGCATCGATGATCACGTGCATGGCCGAGTCCTCCATGCGGTCGGCGATCCGCACGGCCCCGGCGAAGGTGTTGAACCGGCCGTGGATCCGCGCGAGTCCGATGTGCCGGGCGGTGAAGCCGATCTGCGAGTGCATCGGCTCGATCGCCCACTCGCCCGGGGCGGGCAGCTGCGGGGGCGGGGACAGTTGGAGGGTCACGTCCCCGAGGTCGGCGTGACCGCCCTCGACCACCGTGGCCGAACCGTGGAACGGGGTGAAGCCCTCGGCCGTGACGACCAGCCGGTACTCACCGGCCGGGACGGTGGCGAGCACACTGCCGAACGGGTCCGTCTCACCGCTGAAGATCCGGTGCCCGGACCTGTCCATGACGGCGAACTCGGCCATGGGAACGATCTCGTTGACGGGGTCGAGCACACGGCAGCTGAGCAGCCCGGCGGTCCGCGGCACCTTGAGTCCGGCGAGGGCGTTGCCCTGCCCGGGCCCCGCCGCTCGGTTCTTCAGCCAACGCCCGAACATCTTCCACCTCTCCCCGGGAACGGTTCGCCTGGGCCCGGCGGCTGAACCTCCCTGTCGGAGCAGCGGCCCACCGACGACCATGCATTCGACCACCATTGTGGCGTTCGAGGCAAACGGAGCGACTGGTGGCGACTGGTTACGAGACATCACCAAAGCCCCGAATCGCCGACCGCCCGCAGCCCCGCTCCGGCGCCCGACACCGCGATCGCCCCCTCGGTGTCCGTACGGAGCACCGTGGCCCCGCCCGCCCGGAGCGCGTCGACGGTCCGCGCGGCCGGATGACCGTACGGGTTGTCCCGGCCCACGCTCACCAGAGCGAGTCTCGGGCGCACCGCACGCAGCAGGGCGGGGTCCTGGTAGGCCGAGCCGTGATGGGCGACCTTGAGCACGTCCACCCGCGACAGCGTCGGGTATCTGCGCAACAGCCCCTGCTGGGACGGGGGTTCGAGGTCCCCGGGCAGCAGCAGGGTCAGCCCGCCGGACCGGACGTACAGGGTCACGCTGGCGTCGTTCGGGTCCCGGGGCGCGGGCTCGGCACCGGAAGCCGCCCAACCGCCGCCCCCTCCGGCCGTGGTGGCGGGCCAGAGGACCTGCCAGTCGAGCGCCCCGATCCTGCGGTGTTCCTCCGGGAGGGCCCGGACCAGCGGTACGTGCGCCGAGGCCGCCGTTCTGCGTACGAAGGCGGCCTGGTCCGGCGGTTCGTCCAGGCTCGTCGTCTCGATCGCGCCGACCGCCCTGCCCCGCAGCACACCGGGCAGCCCGCGCACATGGTCGGCGTGGAAGTGGGTGAGGATCAGGAACGGCACCTCGTTGACACCGAGTTCACGCAGGCACCGGTCGACGAGCAGCGGGTCCGGTCCGGCGTCGACGACCACCGCCGCCCCCTCCCCCGCGGCCAGCACCAGGGCGTCCCCCTGCCCCACGTCGCACATCGCGAACGCCCAGCCGGGCGGCGGCCATCCGGTCAGGGCCCGGGTGAGCGGCACGGGGCGCAGTACCGCGAGGACCAGCAGCAACGCCGCCGCCGAGCAGACCCAGGGGTGACGGACGAGGCGGCGGGCCAGAAGCGCCACCGCCAGGGTCAGGGCGGCGAGCAGCACCGCTCCCCTGCCGCCGTCCGGCCAGTCGATCCCCGCGCCGGGCAGGGCCGCCCCGGTACGGGCCACGGTGGCGATCCACCCGGCCGGCCATCCCGCGACCCGGGCGAGCAGCTCCGCCACCGGCATGGCCACCGGGGCCACGGCCAGCGCGGCGAACCCGAGCACCGTGGCCGGAGCCACCGCGAATTCGGCCAGGAGATTGCACGGGATCGCCACCAGGCTGACCCGGGAGGCGAGCAGCACGACGACCGGGGCGCACACCGCCTGCGCGGCGGCGGCCGCGGCCAGCGCCTCCGCGAGCCGGGGCGGCACCCCGCGCCGTCGCAGCGCGCCGCTCCACACCGGGGCGACGGTCAGCAGGGCCCCGGTGGCCAGCACGGAGAGGACGAAACCGTAGCTCCGCGCCATCCACGGGTCGTACAGCACCAGCAGCAGCACGGCCGCGGCCAGGGCGGGGATCAGGGATCTGCGCCGTCCGGTGCCGATGGCGAGCAGGGTGATCAGCCCGCAGGCCGCTGCCCGCAGCACACTCGGCTCGGGCCGGCAGACCAGTACGAAGGCCAGGGTGAGCCCGCCGCCGAGCAGTGCTGTCAGCCGGAGCGGAATCCCCAGCCGGGGCGCCAGGCCGCGGCGTTCGGCGCGGGTGGCCGTGCCGGGCGGTCCGATGAGAAGGACCAGCAGGATCGCCAGATTGGCGCCCGAGACCGCCATCAGGTGGGTGAGGTCGGTGGCCCTGAACGCCTCGTGGAGTTCGGGACCGACCCGCGAGGTGTCGCCGACCACCAGGCCCGGCAGCAGCGCCCGCGCGTCGGGGCCGAGCGGCTCGGTCGCCTGTCGCAGACCGTCCCGCAGCGTGCCCGCCGTGCGCTGGAGGAGGGACGGCGGGCCGATGACACGGGGCGGACCCTTGCCCTCGGCCCGCAGGACGGCGGCACTGCGCTCGCCGCCGTGCAGCGGTGGCGCCAGTCGGCCGTCGACGCGCAGCCGGGTGGACGGGAGCAGCCGCTGCCACCGGTCCGCCGCCCCACCGGGCCCGGCCGCACCGGACCCGGCTCCTTCCTGAACGGCTCCGTCCGGCCCGGCTCCTCCTGGCGTGACGACGAGCAGTACCGGCGTGCTGAGCCCGGTGACCGTACCGCCGGGCCCGGTCAGCCGGTTCACCTCCGCGTCCACCAGGAGCGAGACGGGCATGCCATGGTCGCCACTCACCCGGGGCAGGGTCCGCCGGGCGTCGGACACCACCGTCACCTCCGCCTCGACCCGCTCGTAATCCTGGGCCAGCCGATGGACCGGCCCCTCCCGTACGTCCGCGCCGCGCAGCCCGGCGGAGGTGGCCCCGGCCGCCGCGCAGAGCAGCGCCGCGGCGATGGCGGTCGCGGTCGCCGCGTCCCGGGACCACCGCCGGGGGTTCGTGGCGGGGCCGTGCGACGCGGCGCGGACGCTCCGGGCTCCGGACAGGGCCAGGAGGACCATGGCCGCGCCCGTGCAGAGCACCACGCCCACGACGGTCCACCGCCCCGGCGCGCTCAGCGCCACGGCCGCCCCGGCCCAGGCGGCCAGGGCCGGCGGAACCAGACGGAGGTCGACCGGACCCTCCCGGCGCGGCTCAAGGGCGCCGGGCCGGTCGGGCGGCGACACGCGGGTGTCCTCGGCTCTCATGGCCCCACCAGCGGCCTGAGATCGGCGAACCTGCGGTCACCGATGCCGCTGACCTCGCGCAGTTCGTCGACGGACCGGAATCCGCCGTGCTGTGCGCGGTAGCCCACGATGCGCTGGGCGAGGACGGGACCGACCCCGGGCAGCGTCTCCAGTTGCTCGGCGGTCGCCGTGTTGAGGCTGACCGGCCCGGTCGGCGGGGATCCGCCGCCGACCGGGGCGGCTCCGCCCGTCCCGCCCGGCACCGAGCCCTCCGGAGGGGCGCCCACCACGATCTGCTCGCCGTCGACGAGTACCCGCGCCCGATTGAGGCCGCTGAGGTCGGTGCCCTCCCTGACCCCTCCCGCCGCCCGTAACGCGTCGGTGACCCGCGCCCCGGACGGCAGCGTACGGACACCGGGCCTGCGCACCTTGCCGCTCACGTCCACGACCACGTGTCCGCCGGGCCCTCCCGCCGGGGCGGGACCGCTCGACGGCTCCGGCGCCCCGGCGCCCTCGGCCACCGGGGACGGTGCCCGCACGGACCCGGCCCCGGCGACCTCGGGCACCCGTACGGAGTGCGGACGCGCCGACCAGAAGTGCACCGCGGCGAAGGCCCCGGCCGCGACCAGGACCACGGCCAGGGCGGCGAGGGCCCTGGGATCCAGGCCGCACCGGAGCCGCACCCAGACCGGCACCCGCTCCCACAACGCGGGGGCCAGCCGTTCCCACCGCCCGCCCGGTCCGGCGGCACCGGGGGCCGGAGCGGGGACGGAAGCAGCGACCGGGGCGACGGACGCGGCCCCACCCGGATCAGGGTCCGGGCCCGCCCTCGTACCGCTCCCCGGACCCGTGTCGGGCGTCGGCCGCGCGCCCCGCCCGTCGTACCCGCCCGCCATCAGGGCGTCCGCCCGGCGGCGCGATGCCGCGGCCAGGGCGGCATCCGTGTCGCCGTGCCGTCGGCGGCCGGGACCACTGCGCACCCGGACGTCCGAGACCGGAGCACGGCCGGGACCGCTGCCCCTGCCTGCGCGACTGCTTGCACGATGTGTTCGGAGAGCCATGCCTCACGACGTTAGGCACATCCGTCCGAACCCGCTGAGCAGCCTCAATTCCTGTGGATGCCCCATGAGTTGTGGACAACTCGATCACCCTTGGGAGTGAGGGGTGGGAGCGGGGAACGAGAGCCGGCGGGGCTCAGCGCGGCGAGACCACGGCACCGAGCAGGCCGGGCCCGGTGTGCGCGCCGATCACCGCGCCGACCTCGCTCACATGCAGATCGACCAGCCCCGGTACCCGCTCGCACAGCCGCTCGGCGAGCCGCTCGGCCCGCTCGGGCGACGCCAGATGATGCACGGCGATGTCCACCCGCCCACCGCCCGCCCGCTCCGCGACGATCTCCTCCAGACGGGCGATCGCCTTCGACGCCGTCCGCACCTTCTCCAGCAGTTCGATGCGGCCGCCGTCGAGCTGGAGCAGCGGCTTCACCGCGAGCGCCGACCCCAGCAGCGCCTGCGCGGCGCCGATCCGGCCGCCGCGGCGCAGGTAGTCCAGGGTGTCGACGTAGAAGTAGGCGGATGTGCCCGCGGCCCGCTTCTCCGCGGCGCCGACCGCTTCGTCGAGGCTTCCGCCCGTCTCCACCGTCTCCGCCGCGGCCAGGGCACAGAACCCGAGCGCCATCGCCACCATCCCGGTGTCCACCACCCGGACCGGAACCAACGCGTCCTTCGCCGCGAGCACGGCGGCGTCGTACGTACCCGAGATCTCCGCCGAGAGGTGCAGCGAGACGACGCCGACGGCTCCGGCGTCCGCCGCGGCCCGGTACGCGGCGGCGAACATCTCCGGGCTCGGCCGGGACGTGGTCACCGGCCGGCGCTTCTGGAGCGCCACCGCCAGCGAGCGGGCGGAGACCTCCGTACCGTCCTCCAGTGCCTGATCACCGAGGACGACGGTCAGCGGCACCGCGGTGATGCCGTGCCGCTCCATCGTCTCGGGCGGCAGGTAGGCCGTGGAATCGGTGACGATCGCGACATGGCGGGACATGAGCGGGAGGTTACCTGGCAAGTCCGTGTCCTGGCAGTCCGACCCCGACCGAACGATCCCCGCTGATCGCTTCGGATCACTTCCTGTCACCGGGGGTCGTCGAACGTCCGGGAAGGTCGGAAAGCTCACCCGTCTCCAGCAGGTTCACCGAGGGCCGGAAAGAGCCGAAGGGGCTGTCGGACGTTCCGGGTCGGCCCACCGTTTCGAGCCTAGCCGTACGACGCGTCGTTCCGGCCCCGGACTCCCGCCGGCTCTCCGGCCCCGGACGCGCGACGCGCGTTCCGACCCCGGACGCACGACGCGTGGTTCCGAACCGGGCCGGTCAGTTCGTCGCCTCGGGCCGGGCCGTCTTCTGCCAGGGGTATCCGGTGTTCCGGAGCGGGTCCGGAGGCGTGATCGAGCGGGGCGTGCCGTCGGCCGCCGGACCGTTCTCCCGCCTGCGCTCCGGCCGTCCCGTGCTTTCCCGCCGGGGCGGGTTCCCGTCCGCAGCCGGCTGGTCCTCCGCCGCCGTCCAGTGCCGGAGCGCGTCCGCCTCCAGGCCGATCTGCGCGTTCAGCGCGTCGAGATCGTCGTCGGTCATGCGCTGGGCCCGATCGCGCGCCGCCCACCTCAGTGCGTCCGCCGACTGGGTGATCCGCTCCGTGCGCTGCTTCAGGCCGGGCAGCAGCGAGGCGACCGTACTCCGGTCGGGGTCGCGCTCCAGCTTCCTCAGCTCCTCGTCGAGCTGCCGCCCGTGCGCGCTCAGGCGTTCGAAAAGGCTCAGCGACTCCGCGAGCGAGGCGTCCTCGGCGACACCCTGTCTCAGGGCGTCCTGCGTGGCCCGCATGGAGGTGCGCAGCGAGAGCCGCAGCTGTGCCAGCTCACCGCCCACGCCCGTCTGGCCATAGCTCTTGGCCCGCAGAGTGGTCTCCTCGACCGTCCGCCGGGCCTGCGTGATCGTGCGGTCCACGCCGCGTTTCGCCGCGCCGACCGCCTTGACGCCCGCGTACACACCCAGGGCCACGAACGCGAGAAAGAGCAATCCCAGGATCAGGACCACGGCTAGCATGAGCGCCCCTCGGAGGTTGTTTCGGCTGCCGGTGCCGGCTCCTCCACCGTAAACGGAAAAGGGCGGCCGGGGGTTCCCCCGGAACCCCCAACCTGCCCGTAGGGGAACGCCCCCACTTCACCGCCCGGCGCTGCGGCGCCCCGCTCCCACGGGGCGCCGCGCCATCACGCCGGGACGATGTTGACCAGCTTCGGCGCCCGCACGATCACCTTGCGGATGCCCGCGCCGCCCAGGGCCGCGACCACGGCCGGATCGGCCAGGGCCAGGGCCTCCAGCTCCGCGTCGGAGATCGACGGGGAGATCTCCAGGCGGGCCTTGACCTTGCCCTTCACCTGCACGACGCAGGTCACGGTCTCGTCCACCACGTACGCCGGGTCGGCGACCGGGAAGTCCTGGTGCACGACCGACTCCGTGTGGCCCAGCCGGCGCCACAGCTCCTCGGCGATGTGCGGGGCCAGCGGGGCCACCAGCAGCACCAGCGACTCCGCGACCGACCGGGGCAGCGGGCCGCCCGCCTTGGTCAGGTGGTTGTTCAGCTCGGTGACCTTGGCGATCGCCGTGTTGAAGCGCATCCCGGCCATGTCCTGGCCGACGCCGTCGATCGCCTTGTGCAGCGCGCGCAGCGTCTCCTCGTTCGGCTCGCCGTCGACGACGGTGACCTCACCGGTCTCCTCGTCGACGACATTGCGCCACAGCCGCTGCAGCAGCCGGTACTGGCCGACGACCGCGCGTGTGTCCCACGGCCGCGACACGTCCAGCGGCCCCATCGCCATCTCGTACAGGCGCAGCGTGTCCGCCCCGTACTCGGCGCAGATCTCGTCGGGGGTGACGGCGTTCTTCAGGGACTTGCCCATCTTGCCCAGGACGCGGCTGACCTTCTCGCCCTGGTGGTAGAACGCCCCGTCGCGCTCCTCGACCTCGGCCGCCGGGACCGCGATGCCGCGGCTGTCCCGGTAGACGAACGCCTGGATCATGCCCTGGTTGTACAGCTTGTGGAACGGCTCGGCGGACGAGATGTGCCCCAGGTCGTGCAGCACCTTGGACCAGAAACGGGCGTACAGCAGGTGCAGCACGGCGTGCTCGGCGCCGCCGACGTACAGGTCGACACCGCCCGTCGGCTGTCCCTCGCGCGGCCCCATCCAGTACTGCTCGATCGCCGGGTCGACCAGCTGCCGGTCGTTGTTCGGGTCCAGGTAGCGCAGCTCGTACCAGCAGGAGCCGGCCCAGTTGGGCATGGTGTTGGTCTCGCGGCGGTACTTCTTCGGGCCGTTGCCGTCGCCCAGGTCCAGGGTGACGTTGACCCAGTCGGCGTTCCGGGACAGCGGGGTCTCGGGCTGGGTGTCCGCGTCGTCCGGGTCGAAGGTGCGCGGCGAGTAGTCGTCGACCTCCGGCAGTTCCAGCGGCAGCATCGACTCGGGCAGCGGGTGGGCGACGCCGTCCTCGTCGTAGACGATCGGGAAGGGCTCGCCCCAGTAGCGCTGGCGGCTGAACAGCCAGTCGCGCAGCCGGAAGTTGACGGTGCCCTCGCCGACGCCGTGCTCCGTCAGCCACGCGGTGATCCGCGCCTTGGCGTCGACGACGCCCAGGCCGTCCAGCGAGATCTCGTCGTTGGCGGAGTTGACCAGCTTCGCGTCGTACGAAGCGAAGGCGTCGTCCCACGTCGAGGGGTCGGTGCCGCGGTCGTCCGACGGCTCGACGACACAGCGCATCGGCAGCTCGAAGGCGCGCGCGAAGGCGAAGTCGCGCGCGTCGTGCGCCGGTACGGCCATGATCGCGCCGGTGCCGTAGCCCATCAGGACGTAGTCGGCGATGAAGACGGGCACCTTCTCGCCGCTGACCGGGTTGGTCGCGTACGCGCCGGTGAAGACGCCGGTCTTGTCCTTGGCCTCGGCCTGCCGCTCCACGTCGGACTTGGCGGCGGCCAGCTTGCGGTAGGCGGCGACGGCCTCGGCCGGGGTGGCGTATCCGCCGGTCCACACGGGGTGGGTGCCCTCGGGCCAGACGGCCGGGGTGATCCGCTCGACCAGCTCGTGCTCGGGCGCCAGCACCATATAGGTGGCGCCGAACAGGGTGTCCTGGCGGGTGGTGAAGACGGTGATGCTGTCGGCGCCGTCCACCGGGAAGTCGACGCGGGCGCCCTCGGAGCGGCCGATCCAGTTGCGCTGCTGCAGTTTGATGGCCTCGGGCCAGTCCAAGCCGTCCAGGTCGTTCAGCAGCCGGTCGGCGTAGGCGGTGATGCGCATGTTCCACTGCCGCAGCTTCGCCTTGAACACCGGGAAGTTGCCGCGCTCGGAGCGGCCGTCGGCCGTGACCTCCTCGTTGGCCAGGACGGTGCCCAGGCCGGGCGACCAGTTGACCGGCGCGTCGGAGGCGTACGCCAGTCGGTACTCGCCCAGGACGTCGGCGCGCTCGACGGCGCTCAGCGCGCTCCAGTCACGGCCGTCCGGGGTGGGACGCGCACCGCTCTCGAACTGCGCGACCAGCTCGGAGATCGGGCGGGCCTTGTCGGCCTCGGTGTCGTACCAGGAGTTGAAGATCTGCAGGAAGATCCACTGGGTCCACTTGTAGTAGTCCGCCTCGATCGTGGCGAAGGAGCGGCGCTTGTCGTGGCCCAGTCCCAGCCGGCGCAGCTGGGCGGTCATGTTCGCGATATTGGCCTCGGTGGAGACCCGGGGGTGCGTGCCGGTCTGCACCGCGTACTGCTCGGCGGGCAGCCCGAAGGCGTCGAAGCCCAGGGTGTGCAGCACGTTGTGGCCGGTCATCCGCTGGTGGCGGGCGAAGACATCGGTGGCGATGTAGCCCAGCGGGTGGCCGACGTGCAGACCCGCGCCCGAGGGGTACGGGAACATGTCCATGATGAACTTCTTCGGCCGGGCGGCCAGCTCCGGATCGCCCGCCAGGTCACCGCTCGGGTTCGGCGCCTCGTACGTCCCCTCGGCGTCCCAGAAGTCCTGCCAGCGTGCCTCGATGTCGGCGGCCATCGCCGCCGTGTAGCGGTGCGGCGCGGCCGTCTCGGCTGCGGAATTCGTCTCGCTCATGATCCTCAAAGCTCCATCGATCGACATCTGCCGACGCCGTGCCTACGGACACGCGTCTCGGGAAACGAAAAATCCCCTCGCACAGGAGGGGACGCCGCGCCGATTCCGACCAGGCATTCTCACCGGTCGGGACTGATCAGCGCGGCTCGCTAAGCAGAAGGCGTACGGCACGCATGGCGTCAGGGTACCGCACGGCACCGGAACCGGTCCGGACACGGTCAGGAAATAAGCAAGGAAGCGGGTCACTCGCGATGAGTGACCCGCTTCCTCTTTCACTGTGGAGCTAAGGAGAATTGAACTCCTGACCTCCTGCATGCCATGCAGGCGCTCTACCAACTGAGCTATAGCCCCTTGCTGTGTTCGGCCCGGTTTCCCTGGCGACATCGAGAACATTACCGGTGACCCCGCCAGTCCACCAAATCGATTCCCCACCGCTCCGGTTTGCCCGATTTTGCGGTACCGTTCCGGGCCGGAGGGACCACGGGACGGTCAGGCGGTGGCGAAGGAGTAGAAGCGCTTGAGCGTGCAGTGCTCCTCCAGCAGCCGACCGTAGATCGGCTCCCCCTCCAGCTCCCGATAGGTCTCGATCGGGTCGCCCTTTATGATCAGCGCCCGCGCGCACTCCTCGCACCAGTACTGGTACTCCGGATTGATCGGGTCCATGTCCCTGACGATGGGCGTGCCACTGCCGCACCAGTCGCATTTCCGCCTGTGCGCGCCCATGGATCAGCTCCGACCGGAGCTGCGGGCGACGCCCACGCGGCGGATCACGGGGGACCGGCCGGGGGCGGGGAGAAGGCCGACGTGACCACGGCTCACGGGGGCCGGCACGAGCCCCGGAACGGGGGGCACGGAGACGGGGAACGCGGAAACGAGGAGCAGGTCCGGGATCGTGCGGCCGCTCGCAGGCATCGCGCGCCCCCTCCCGTTCGATCCGTCGCCCCCTCCGGCGTTCCGATTCTGCCATGCCCCCGCAAGGGGAACAGCCCGTCGGAGTTCAGCCCGTTCGACGACGCCGTACGAGCCCCGCCGCCGCGCCCGCCAGCGAGGCCGCGGTAAGTGCGAGGGCGCACACCCACAGGGCCTGCCCCGACCCCTGCGGCCCTTGCGCGCCAAGGCGGTTGAGGTAGAGGGTGCCGAACGCGGCGACCCCGGTCAGCTGGCCGAGCTGAGTGACGGTCACCAGGACGCCGCTCGCGTCGGCCGCGTCCTCGGGACGGACGTCCGCCAGCGCTCCGGTCAGGGTGGGACTGAAGCCCAGCGCCAGCCCGGCCCCCACTGTCACGAACGCCACATGGAGGAAGGGCCCGCCGTCCCCGCCGTCGCGCATCAGCAGCCCGACGGCCGCTACGGACACGGCCAGCAGTACGAATCCGCCCGGCACCAGGAACCGCCGCAGCCCCGCCGGCCACCGACGCCAGGTCAGCCCGACCACCCCGAAGACGAGCGCGGTCGGCGCGAACACCAGTCCGGCCCGCAGCGGCGAGTAGCCCAGATCCGCCTGGACGTGCAGCGTCATCAGGAACAGGAATCCCGCGTTGACCGCCATCGTGAGAAGGACGCGCAGCGCCGCCGGGGCCATGCCGGGCAGGCGGAGCACCCGGGGCGCGATCAGGGGCGCGCCGCCGCGCGCGGCGAGCCGGGACTCGTACACCACGAAGCCGGCGAACACCGCGACGGAGAACGCCGGGCAGACCAGCGACCAGACCGGCCAGCCCAGTTCCTGCCCGAGCACCAAGGGGACGGTGAGCAGGGTGACGGCGGCGGCGAGCAGCAGCAGCCCCGGCAGGTCGAGGCCACGCTCCCGCGCCCATACCCTGCCGGGCGCGGTGCGCGGTTCACGGGGCAGCGTCCTCGCGCCCAGCACCAGCAGGACGATCCCGATCGGCACGTTCACCAGGAAGACCGGCCGCCAGCCCGCGCCGAACAGGTCCATGCTGACCAGCACCCCGCCGACCACCTGCCCGGCGGCCGCCCCGACGGCCAGCACCGCGCTGTAGGCCGCGAGCGCCCGGACCCGGGCCTCACCGGTGAACTGGCGCTGGACGAGGCTGAGCACCTGCGGAATCATCACCGCGGCCGCCGCGCCCTGGACCAGCCGGAAGGCGATCAACTGCCCGGCCCCGGACGCAAGCCCGCAGGCCAGCGAGGCCGCGGTGAAGACACCGAGCCCGATCAGATGGGCCCGGCCGTGCCCCAGCAGGTCTCCGAGCCTGGCGCCGGTGACCAGCAGGACGGCGTACGTGATGGTGTAGCCGGCCACGACGAGCTGCAAACCGGCGCCCGAGGCACCGAGTTCGGTCCGGATCGTCGGGGCGGCGACATTGACGATGAAGAGGTCGAGCAGCGCCATGAACTGGGCCGCGAGCACCAGGGCGAGGATCCTGCGGGGCCGGCTCCCGCGGTCGCGCCCGCCGTTCGGGCGCCCGTTGTCAGTGGCGGGGTCTTTACTGGGTGCGGAAAGTGGAGTTGCCTCGGATGCCGTCGTCATGAGGTCGAGCCTGGCCCCGGTCCCATACGGGTAACGAGAGCCCGCCGATGCTGGTACCGACAGCACCTGGCAACTCCCCTGCCGGTCACCGAGCATGGGGGTGTGACAACGGTGACGACGCATCAGGCGGCGAACGGTACGGGGCGGCACCGGCGGCGTCCGGAGCTGGCGGCCTTTCTCCGCAACCGCCGGGCGCGGGTGACGCCGGGCGATGTCGGCATGGCCCCCGGGCTGCGCCGCCGCACGCCGGGTCTGCGCCGCGAGGAGGTCGCGCAGCTCTCCGGCGTCGGTATCACCTGGTACACCTGGCTGGAGCAGGGAAGACCGATCAATGTGTCGCCGCAGGTGCTGGACGCCGTGGCGCGTACGCTTCGGCTGGATCCCTCGGAGCGCGAGCACCTCTACCACCTGGCGGAGGTGGCCCACGCGCCCGACCGGCAGTCCGACGTCATCGAGGTGGGGCCGGAGATCCAGGGCATCATCGACGCGCTCGACCCGCATCCCGCCGTGGTCTACAACTCCCGCTACGACGTCCTGGCCACCAATCCCGCCTATCTCGACCTCTTCGCGGTCCCGGAAACGGTCGCGATCGGGGCGCGGGTGCGCAATGTGCTGTGGACGCTGTTCACGGTCTCCGAGGAGGGCTGCCCCGTCGTCCACCGGTCCCGGGAGCTGCCGATCATGGTGGCGACCCTGCGCGGCGCGTACGGGCGCCACATGGGGGAACCGGCCTGGGAGTCGTTCGTCGAGCGGCTCTCGGCCGCCAGCCCGTACTTCGCGGAGCTGTGGCGCAGCGGAGACGTCGCACCGCCGGGGCCACGGGTGAAGGTCTTCCGGCACCGGGCGGTGGCCGGGGACATCCGGATGACCTCGGTGTCGTTGTCCGTCAACGGGATGCCGGAGTGCCGGATCGTGGCGTACACCCCGGCGGACGCGGACAGCCGGGAGCGGATGGCCGTGCTGCGGAGCCGCCGCAGAGCCTGAGCCCGGGGCGGACGGCCGGCGGGATACGGGACCGCCGGGGCCGGTCGGCGCGGCGAGCACTTTGGGGATGCAGAAGATCCCGCCCCCTGTCGGGGACGGGATCTTGACTGTGGAGCTAAGGAGAATTGAACTCCTGACCTCCTGCATGCCATGCAGGCGCTCTACCAACTGAGCTATAGCCCCGTCATTCGCGGTTTTTCTCTGCGCTCCCGCGCTGCGAACAAGAAGAACTTTAGCCTGTGACCTGCCGGAAAGTGAAATCCGGCCGGTGGGCCCCGGTCTCCCGGCCGGACCGGGTCCGGTCCGGCCCGTGCGGCGGGGCTCAGGTGTCGTCGCCGAGCACCGGCTCCGGCAGCGTGCCGGCGTTGTGCTCCAGCAGGCGCCAGCCCCGCGCGCCCTCGCCCAGGACCGACCAGCAGCAGTTGGAGAGACCGCCGAGCCCTTCCCAGTGGTGCGCCTCCAGGCCCAGGAGCCGGCCGATGGTGGTGCGGATGGTGCCCCCGTGGCTGACCACGACCAGCGTGCCGTTCTCCGGCAGTTTGTCGGCGTGGCCCAGCACGACCGGGGCGGCCCGGTCGGCGACCTCGGTCTCCAGCTCACCGCCCCCGCGCCGCACCGGCTCGCCGCGCTTCCACGCGGCGTACTGCTCGCCGTAGCGCGCGACGATCTCCTCGTGGGTGAGCCCCTGCCAGGCGCCCGCGTACGTTTCCCGCAGGCCCGCGTCGTGCGCTACCTCCAGGCCGGTGAGCACGGCGAGCTGGGCCGCCGTGTCCGCCGCCCGCTGGAGGTCGGAGGCGACGATCGCGTCGGGCCTCAGCGAGGCGAGCAGCCGGGCGGCCCGGCGGGCCTGCCCGACTCCGGTCTCGGTGAGCGCGATGTCCGTGGACCCCTGGAACCTGTGCTCCAGGTTCCAGGCCGTCTGACCGTGGCGCCAGAGAACGATCCTGCGGCCCCTGCCGCTTCCGCTGCTGTTCAGCTCTGCTCACCTTCCGTGCCGCCGGTGAGCCTGGCGTGCTCCTCGGCCTTGCCGCGGGTCTTGACGGCGTCCTCGGGAAGCGCGATCTCGGGGCAGTCCTTCCAGAGGCGCTCCAGCGCGTAGAAGACCCGCTCCTCGCTGTGCTGGACGTGGATGACGATGTCGACGTAGTCGAGAAGGATCCAGCGGGCGTCGCGGTCGCCCTCGCGGCGCACCGGCTTGGCGCCCAGCTCCTTCTGGAGCCGCTCCTCGATCTCGTCGACGATCGACTTGACCTGGCGGTCGTTGGGGGCCGAGGCGAGCAGGAAGGCGTCCGTGATCGACAGCACGTCGCTGACGTCGTACGCGATGATGTCGTGCGCGAGCCGGTCGGCGGCCGCCTGGGCGGCGGCGGTGATGAGCTCGATGGAGCGGTCCGTGGCGGTCACATGCAGGCTTTCGTCGGAGGTCAGGTCGGCCTCTAAGGGCTGTCCCGTCATCCGTGGCGGATCGGCGCGCGGCGTCGGACGCGGTGCGTCGCGGGGCGGAGGGGCCGTCCGCACACCGGAAGTGTGCGGACGTTCCGACAACGCCGCGAGGCGCCGTAGCCGTCGTCGCGCGCCCGCCAGGGATCGCGGGGTCTGTCCTTAGGGTCTCACGGACCACCGACAGCGACCGCAGTGACGGCCGTCCGCCCGGACCGGCAGGGTCCGGGCGGACGGGCACGGCTCACTTGATCTTGTAGTCCTGGCCGAGCAGTACGGACACGTCCGCGTTGGCGGCGGGCTTGCCCTGCTTCACCGCGCTGTCCGGCAGCCCCAGGGTCGCGGCGACCTGTGCCGCCTTCTCCTTGTCCCCCGCGGCCCGGTAGACGACCTCGGACAGGGGCGTGGCCGTGGACGAGCCGCCGCTGACGAAGGTGTAGCCGCCGTTGATCAGCTTGACCCGGGCGGAGCCCAGCGCCTCCTGGTCCCCGGTGCCGTTCTTGACGCCGACCCGCACGGCCGCGTCGGCCGCCGGAGCCTTGACCGAGCCGCCCAGGATGTTCTTGACGACGTCCTCGGTGGCCTCGTCGGTGAGCGATCCGTCCGCCTGCACCGGCAGCAGCGTCGTCTTGTAGTCCCCGAGCTTGGCGTGCTGGGCGAGCTTCGCGAGCGAGGCGCCCAGGTCCTTCTCGGGGAGCGACGGGTCGAGGATCTGTCCCAGCGTCTGCACGGTGACCGTGGCGGCCTTCGGGTCGTCCGAGACCTTCCGCAGCACGCCGCGCATGACCGCCCCGAACCGGGTGAGCTGCTTGGCCTCGTCCTCGCCCGGCCCCCGGTAGGTGGCGTAGGCGACGGCCATCTGGCCGCTCAGCGTCTGCGCCTCGCCCTTGTTCACGAGCGGGGAGGCGCCCTTCTTGGTGTCCGGTACGTCGGTGTCGGTGTCGACCTCGATGTTGCCGACCAGGTCGACCAGGGTCTCCAGGTACGGGGTGTCGAGGCGCCAGGTGCCCGTGATGTCGGTGCCGAGGAGGTTGCCGAGGGATTCGCGGGTGCCGGTGGTGCCGTCGGCGTCGACGGACTTGCCGAGGGTGGTGCCGACACCGTCCTCGTCGGCCACCGCGAGCGAGTTGGGGAGCAGGACGGTGGTGCCCTGCTTGGTCGTCACATTGTCGACGAGCAGCGCCGTGGAGGTGCCGCCCTTCTTGGTGTTGTGCAGGTGGACCACGATGACGTCCCGCTTCTGCGGGCCCGTCGACGCCGTGGTGTCCTTGTCCGTGTCGGACAGGCCGGGGATCATTCCGGCGGACCAGAGGTAGCCGATCCCGCCGACCACCACCAGGGCCACCACGACTATGAGCGCGACCATGCGGTTGCGGCCGCGACGCCGGGCCTCCTCGCGCCGCTCGCTCCTGCTCTCGGTGAACTTCAGCCAGTCGATGACGTCTTCGGAGTCCTCGTCGGGCTCCTCGATGAAGGAGAACTGCTCGGTGCGGTAGTCGCGGTCGGCCCTGCGCTGTCCGGGGACGCCCGGGTCGGGGTCCGCGCCGTCGTCCGGCCCCGGCCTCGACTCCGGCGCGGGCTGCGGGGCCGGTGCGGGCTCGGGCGGGGCGGGGGGAACGGGCGGAGCGGCGGCCTGCTGCGGGATGTTCCACTGCTGGGTGGTGTCGACCGCGGCGGGCTGCTGCCCGGTGTCGTAGCCGTAGCCGTAGCCGTCGTACCCGCCGTACCCCTGCTGCTGCGGCTGCGGTTGCCCGTACGGGTCGTACACCTGCGGCTGTGCGGGCTGGGGCTGCTGGCTCTGCTGGGGCTGGGCGTACGGGTCGTAGCCGTAACCCTGACCGGTCTGCTGCGACTGCTGCTGTCCGCCGTACGGGTCGTACTGCTGATGCGGCTGTTCGTGCTGCGGCTGCTGGTACACCGGCTGCCCGTACTCGTCGTAACCGACGATCTGCGGCTGCTGATAGTACGGATCGTACGGATTCTGTCGGTCGTTCACCGGTGCCCCTCTGCCTCGCTCATTCGCCGCGGTACAGCTGGCGCTTGTCGATGTAACGGACCACGCCGTCCGGCACCAGGTACCAGACCGGCTCCCCCTGCGCGACCCTCTCACGGCAGTCCGTGGACGAGATCGCGAGCGCGGGAACCTCCACCAGGGAGACCCCGCCCTCCGGCAGTCCGGCGTCCGTGAGCACGTGCCCGGGCCGCGTCACGCCGATGAAGTGGGCGAGCGAGAACAACTCGTCCGCGTCCCGCCAGGTGAGGATCTGGGAGAGCGCGTCGGCGCCGGTGATGAAGAAGAGGTCCGCGTCGTCGTGGAGGGCGCGCAGGTCCCGCAGCGTATCGATGGTGTACGTGGGGCCGCTGCGGTCGATGTCGCTCCGGCTGACCGAGAACTGCGGGTTGGACGCGGTCGCGATGACCGTCATCAGATAGCGGTCCTCGGCCGGGGAGACGTGCTTGTGGCTCTTCTGCCACGGCTGCCCGGTCGGGACGAAGACCACCTCGTCGAGGTGGAACTGGGCGGCCACTTCGCTGGCCGCCACCAGGTGTCCATGATGGATCGGGTCAAACGTCCCGCCCATCACGCCGAGTCGGCGCTTCACGCGGCCGGTAGGCACTTCCTGCTCTCCCATGCGTGCAGAGCCTACTGGCACAGCTGTACGCCTCCGCCTCAGCGGTCGCGGTTGAAGCGCGTGGTGATCCAGAGCAGGAGCAGCAGCGCGACGAACGCACCGCCCCCGGTGAGAAGCGGGTTGAGGCTTTCGTGGTTGCCACCGTGCTCGCCGCCTTCGGAGGCGAGGGTGACCAGCTGGTGCGCGGTGCTCGTGAGGCTCATCTTCGGCAGGACCTATCGATCGGGAGTCGGAAGGAAGACGTCGCGCACATCGTATGCGTGCGCCCCGGGCACGCTCACGCCGACTCAGTCGTTGTCGTCGTTGTTGCGGTATCCGCGGAGCAGGAACCAGGCGAGCAGCACGGCCCCGACGATCGAGACGAGCAGCGCGACACGGAGCGTGCCGCCGGGTCCTTGCGCCCCGGAAGCAGCGGCGAGCAGAGCAACGGTGTGCGGCATGTCGGGCGTCTCCTCAGTTATCCACAGCCCCCCGCACACCGTAGCCCCAGCACCTACGCTGGGCTGTGTCAGGGGGCGAGCGACATCGTGTACGAAAAGGGGGCCCATTCATGACCGAACGCAGCCACGAGAGCCATGAGAACGTGCCGAGCAGGCAGCGGCGGCGGTTCCCGGACATCTCGTCCCGTGCCTACGAACACCCGGCGGACCGCTCCGCCCTGGTGGCTCTGCGCAAGCTGAGCGGCTTCGACACCGTGTTCAAGACGCTGAGCGGTCTGCTGCCCGAGCGCAGTCTGCGGTTGCTCTTCCTCTCCGACTCCGTCCGGGTGAGCGACGCCCAGTTCACCCACCTCAACGACATGCTGCGCGACGCCTGTTACATCCTGGACCTGGAGAAGGTCCCGCCGATGTACGTCACCCAGGACCCGCGGCCCAACGCCATGTGCATCGGCCTCGACGAGCCGATCATCGTGGTGACGACCGGGCTGGTCGAGCTGCTCGACGAGGAGGAGATGCGGGCCGTCATCGGCCACGAGGTGGGGCACGCGCTCTCCGGGCACGCGGTGTACCGCACGATCCTCCTCTTCCTCACCAGCATCGCGGTGAAGGTCGCCTGGATTCCGCTCGGCAACGTAGCGATCATGGCGATCGTGACGGCGCTGCGCGAGTGGTTCCGCAAGTCCGAGCTGTCGGCGGACCGGGCCGGGCTCCTCGTCGGCCAGGACATCCAGGCGTCGATGCGCGGTCTGATGAAGATCGCGGGTGGCAACCATCTGCACGAGATGAACGTGGACGCCTTCCTCGCCCAGGCGGACGAGTACGAGAAGGGCGGCGATCTGCGCGACTCGGTGCTCAAGATCCTCAACCTGCTGCCCCGCTCGCACCCCTTCACCACGGTGCGCGCCGCAGAGCTGAAGAAGTGGTCCGAGACCCGTGACTACCAGCGGATCATGGACGGCCACTACCCGCGGCGCGAGGAGGACAAGGACACCTCGGTGACCGACTCCTTCCGTGAGTCCGCGGCCCATTACGCGGACACGGTGCGCTCCAGCAAGGACCCGCTGATGAAGCTGGTCGGCGACATAGCCGGGGGCGCCGGCGACCTGGGCGGCAAGCTCCGCGACAAGTTCACCGGCCAGGGCCGGGGCCCGGCGGGCAAGGACGGTGCCGCCGACGGGTCGTCGGACTCGGTCCGGCCCCAGGAGCCGGGGGACGCCGAGGGGCCGGGGGCTAGCGGGAGCTGAACGACAGGGTGCCGCAGAGCGCCGCCGCGGACCGGCCCGTCGCGTAGGGGTCGGTGCCCGCGGGGCCGCGGGGGGCGGCATGCTGCCCGGCGAGCAGGGGGCGGAGCGCGCCGGTGGTGTCCGCCGGGCAGGCCTGCGGTCCGGCCTCGACGTAGCTGGCGCGCACCTCCAACCGGTGCAGTCGCAGGTCCTCCTGGTCGAAGCGGAAGGTCAGCTCGCGCCGCACGGTGAAGAGGGAGGCGTCACCCGTCCGGTGGGGGCCTCCGGCGGCCGGGCGCAGGGTGTAGGTGAAGGTGTGGTCCGAGGTCACCTGCAGCGTGTTGGCTCCCTCCTCCCGGTACTTCAGCGTTCCCCGGACCTTCACGTCCGGAGCGGCCAGCGCCACCTTCGCGGGGTCGAACCGCACCAGCCACCCGGCGGTGGCGTGCGCGCCGTCGTCCTTCGGCCGGTCCACGCTCCGCTCGAACTGGGCGGTCTGGCTCGGGTCCAGCAGCATCTCCACGGGGCGCACCTGGGCTCCGGTGAGGACGTCGGGGTCGAGCGAGGAGGCGACGAGGTACTCCTTGGCGGTGTTCAGGGCCGCCATCACCTGGCTCTCGGAGAAGTTGTCCGTCGGGCCGGCCGGAGGCAGGTTGATGCCGTCGGCGCCGGTGTCGAACTGCGCGGCGGGGCTCCTGGCGAGGAGCGCGGCGGGGGTGCCGCCCGGCACCGTGCCCCGGGGCGCGAGGGGGATCACGGTCGATCTGAGCGGCTCGGCCGGGCGGGCGGAGGATGCCTGGTAGGGCCTGCTCAGCCCCATGAAGACGGCGGTGCCGAAGGCCAGCGCGATCAGGAGGACCAGGACGACGGCGGCCCTGGGGCCGGTACGCCAGCGCCGGGACGGCAGGCTGCGCACGGCGGGAGCGTGGTCCTCCATGCGTTCCTGGGCGGAGAACTCGCGCAGCCGGGCGGCGCGGACGAACGACTCGTCGAAGACCAGTGACCGGTACTCGTCGTCACCGCCTCCCGCAGGGTTGCCGGGCCCATCCGGTGGTTCTCCGCGGTCTGCCATGACTTCTCCCGACTCCACGTCACCGACCACGGCCGGAACGCTTCGCTCCGCCCCGGCCGAGCGGCCTCGGACAGGGCCTGCCCGTCATGAATGCGCATGGCGCCGCCCGGCTACGCGTACGACGGACGGCTGAGGAGCCCTCTCGGTGAAAGGGGTCACACTTTCAGGGTAGGTCGATCGGGGCCTGGGTAAACGCCCGGTCGCCGAGGAACCACGGAGGACCCTGAAGAACCACGGGCGAGCGTGGGGAACGGTGGAGGCGGGCCGGACCGCGGACGGCCGCCGGTGCGGCTCAGCTGTTCCCCGGGGCCACGGACGCCGTGGGGCGCGGATAGTCCGGCGAACTCCGCGGGGCGGTACCCGGAGCGGTGTCCACCCCCGTCGTGGCGGGTGGCGGGGCGGGGTCCTGGCGGCCGCCCGAGTTGTTCCGGTAGACGGCGCCGAAGGCCAGCGCGACCATCCCGATGCCCATCAGCACCGCGAGCAGCCAGGCCACCGGCCGGTGCCAGCGTGCGGCGCCCCGGTACGGCCGCAGACCGCCGCCGTGCCGCCCGTAGGGGCCGTCGTCGTACCCGTCGTCGTCGAGCTCCGGGGGGTCGCCCTTGGGATGGCGCGCGTACCCGCCGGAGCCGTACCCCTCGTCGGGGAGGTCGTCGTCCAGGGGGCCGCCGCGCGACGCGGCGCGGGCGGCCTCGGCCTCGGCGCGCGCCTGGGCCGCCGCGAGCAGTCGCTCGACGGCGGTCGGCTCATGGATCTCGGCGGCCCGTACGAAGTCCTCGTCGAACACCACGGAGGCGAAGTCCTCGTCCGCGCCCCCGCGGTCGTCGTCGGGCTCCCAGCCGTCCGGGAACGGCCCGCCCCCCACGTCGTCCGGCACGTCTCCAGACTAGACCCGCCGGGTCGTTCTGGGCAGGGAGCCCGCGACATTCACCGTGCCCGGATCGTCACCGCACGTGTCCGTCGCCGGTGACGATGTACTTGGTCGAGGTGAGCTCCGGCAGCCCCATCGGGCCCCTGGCGTGCAGCTTCTGCGTGGAGATGCCGATCTCGGCGCCGAAGCCGAACTGGCCGCCGTCGGTGAAGCGGGTGGAGGCGTTGACCGCCACCGTCGTGGAGTCGACCAACTGGGTGAAGCGGCGGGCCGCGGCCTGGGAGGTGGTCACGATGGCCTCGGTGTGGCCGGAGGACCAGAGCCGGATGTGCGCGACGGCGGCGTCCAGCGAGTCGACGACGGCGGCGGCGATGTCGTACGAGAGGTACTCGGTCTCCCAGTCCTCCGGCACCGCCTCCACCACCGTGGCCTTGGAGCCCTCGGCGTGGGCACGGAC
This sequence comes from Streptomyces sp. NPDC015144, assembly GCF_043079735.1. NCBI lineage: Bacteria > Bacillati > Actinomycetota > Actinomycetes > Kitasatosporales > Streptomycetaceae > Streptomyces > Streptomyces sp. NPDC015144. The sequence goes on from NZ_JBIBUU010000004.1 coordinate 285,387, forward strand.
CCGCGCGTCGGCGTGGACCGTCACTCCGGCGTCGGCCAGCGCGTCCAGGGCGCGGGGCAGGAACCGGTCGGCGATGTCCTGGTGGACCAGGAGCGTCTCGGCGGCGTTGCAGACGCTCGGGCGCTGCGCCTTGGAGTTGATCAGGATGTCCACGGCCATGTCGAGGTCGGCCTCGGCGTCCACGTAGACGTGGCAGTTGCCGGTGCCGGTCTCGATGACCGGAACGGTGGACTCCTCGACGACGGTGCGGATCAGCGAGGCGCCGCCGCGCGGGATGAGGACGTCGACGAGACCGCGGGCGCGCATCAGCTCCCGCACCGATTCGCGGCTCTCGCCCGGGACCAGCTGCACCGCGTCGGCCGGGAGCCCGGCGCCGCCGACCGCGTCGCGCAGTACCCGGACGAGGGCGGTGTTGGAGGAGTACGCGGAGGAGGAACCCCGCAGCAGGACCGCGTTGCCGGACTTCAGGCAGAGCGCGGCGGCATCGACCGTCACATTGGGCCGGGCCTCGTAGATGATGCCGACCACGCCGAGCGGTACCCGCACCTGCCGCAGGTCGATGCCGTTGGGGAGGGTCGAGCCGCGGACGACCTCGCCGACCGGGTCGGGCAGCGCCGCCACGTGGCGCACGTCGGCGGCGATGGCGCGGATGCGCTCCGGGGTGAGGGTGAGCCGGTCGATGATCGACTCGCTGGTGCCGGTCTCGCGGGCGCGGGCGACGTCCTCGGCGTTGGCCTCGACGATCTCGGCGGTCCGCACCTCCAGCGCGTCCGCGATCGCGAGCAGTGCGTCGTCCTTCGCCGCGCGCGGCAGTGGCGCGATGTCGGCGGCGGCGGCGCGGGCCCGGTAGGCGGCCTGGGCGACCGGGGACATGTTGTCGTACGGCGAGAGCGTGGTCATGCCCGCAGGGTAGTGCGCCCACTGCGGGCATCCGGCGCGTATCCCGTGATGCGAGACGACTCTCCGCCGACGGCCCCGGCGCTCAGTAGGGATGCACGCCGACCGGGGCGGCCGGGGGCGGCCCGTACCCCTCGGCGACGCGCTGGTGGTACGTCTCGCGGTCGATGACCTCCAGGCCGACGATCTTCCAGGGCGGGAGTCTCGCCGTGGAGCGGTGCTCGCCCCACAGCCGCAGGGCCACGGCCGCCGCGTCGTGCAGGTCCCGGGCCTCCTCCCAGTAGCGGATCTCCGCGTGGTCGTCGGCGTACCTGCTGGTCAGCAGGAAGGGGTGGTCGTGCGCGAGCTGTTCGAGTCCGCGCCTGACCTCCTTCAGCGGCGTGGCGTCCCCCGAGACGCTGAGCGTGATGTGCCACAGCTTCGACGGGGTGCGCTCCTCCCGCGCCGTCTGCTCGGGCGCGGTGGCCCGGCCGTCGCCGGCCCGGTCCGCCGTCCGGCTCCCGTCGCAGTCGGCCCCCGTTCCGACGCTGGTCAGGGCCCGGCCACTCGTTCCTCGGGGCGCCGCCCCCGGGCGCGCTCGTCTCACCGGCGGCCTCCTGTGAATGCGTTCGCTGTGCTGTAACCCCGCTGTTCCCCACTACAGAGTTGACCAGTCCGCGGCGGGAAATGGGGCGGTTTTCGTGAAGGTCTCCGTCCCGAGGCTGGACTTTCAGCCGATTCAGGGTGTCTCCGGGCGGACTTCAGCGGTCCAGGACGACCAGATCGTCCCTGTGTACGATCTCGCGTTCGTAGGCCGGGCCGAGCTCCCGCGCCAGATCGCGGGTGGAGCGGCCGAGCAGCTGCGGGATCTCCTTGGCGTCGAAGTTGACGAGCCCGCGGGCCACCGGACGGCCTTCGAGGTCGCGCAGCTCCACCGGGTCGCCGGCGGTGAACTCGCCCTCGACGGAGGCGATCCCCGCAGGCAGCAGCGAGCTGTGGCGCTCGACGACCGCGGCCACGGCGCCGTCGTCCAGGGTCAGCGAGCCCTGCGGGGTGGAGGCGTGGGCGAGCCAGAGGAGCCGGTCGGCCGAGCGGCGTCCGGTGCGGTGGAAGTACGTACCGGTGTCGCGGCCCGCGAGGGCGTCGGCGGCCCGGCTGGCCGAGGTGAGGACGACGGGGACCCCGGCGGCCGTGGCGATCCGGGCGGCCTCGACCTTGGTGACCATGCCTCCGGTGCCGACCCCCGCCTTCCCGGCGCTGCCGATGACGACGCCCGCCAGGTCCTCGGGGCCGGCCACCTCGGCGATCCGCGAGGTGCCCGGGGTGCTGGGGTCGCCGTCGTAGAGGCCGTCCACGTCGGAGAGGAGGACCAGTAGGTCGGCGCGGACGAGGTGGGCGACGAGCGCGGCGAGCCGGTCGTTGTCGCCGAACCGGATCTCGTCCGTGGCCACGGTGTCGTTCTCGTTGACGACCGGGAGCGCGCCCATGTCCAGGAGCTGGTCGAGGGTGCGGCAGGCGTTGCGGTAGTGGGCGCGGCGGCTGGTGTCGTTGCTGGTGAGGAGCACCTGGCCGACCCGTACGCCGTACCGCGCGAAGGAGGCGGTGTAGCGGGCCACGAGCAGCCCCTGGCCGACGCTGGCGGCGGCCTGCTGCCTGGCCAGGTCCTTGGGGCGGCGCAGCAGGCCGAGCGGGGCGAGCCCGGCCGCGATGGCGCCGCTGGAGACCAGCACGATCTCGCGTTCCCCGCCGCTGCGCACCTTGGCCAGTACGTCGACGAGCGCGTCGACGCGGTCGGCGTCGAGGCCGCCCGCCGCGGTGGTGAGGGAGGAGGAACCGACCTTGACCACGATCCTGCGGGCCTCCGTGACGCCCTGCCTTGCCCCTGACACGTCCATCCCCAAATGTTTCGGCCGCTCCGGCCCACGCAATCTACGCGAGCCGGGGCGGGGGCGCTCGGGTGTTCCGCCCCCTGGACCCCTCCCGTCGGCCCGGGTCCCACCAGCGGGCCGCCCCGTCCACCCTCTCCGCACGCGGACGTACCGGACGGGCACATCGTTGCCCCGCCGATGCGAAGGAATCGTGAATATCAAAATACCTGTTCTTAACCTGCCCCGGCGCCGGACGGCTGCCCGGCGAACATCTGTTGGACGCCGGTTCACATATGGCCAAATCACAACTGTCCGTACAGGCAACCATTGGGGCGTCCGGATCATCTAACAGCCGATAGGGTGCACGGCGGGCGACGCGCCATGCCCGTTTCCAGCGGCATGGACCCCGTATCGAACGCCGCCAGAGGGACTTCTACAGACATGGGACCGCAGCAATGCCAGTCAAAGTAAGTGTCGTCATTCCTGTGTACAACCCGGGGGAATACATCACCCCCTGCATCGACTCGCTTCTGCGGCAGACCCTCCCGGCGGAGGAATTCGAAGTCCTCTTCGTCAACGACGGCTCGACCGACGACACGCGTGAGCGGCTGGAGAAGCTGGCCGGGGAGCACCCTCATTTCCGCGTCATCACCATCCCGAATTCCGGCTGGCCGGGGAAGCCCCGCAACATCGGCGTGGGCGAGGCCAAGGGCGAGTACATCCAGTTCGTCGACCAGGACGACCACCTCGCCCCCGACGCCCTGCGGCGGCTGTACGAGATGGGGCGGCGCAACGGCTCCGACATCGTCATCGGCAAGGTGGCCAGCAACTTCCGCGGCGTCCCGCACGGGGTGTTCAAGCAGAACCGCGAGAAGTGCACGCTGCACGACGCGCCGCTGTACGACAGCCTCACCCCGCACAAGATGTTCCGCACGGAGTTCCTCCGGAAGAACGGCATCGCCTACCCCGAGGGGAAGCGCCGCCTGGAGGACCAGCTCTACATGATGGAGGCGTACTTCCCGGCGGAGGTCGTCTCCATCCTGGGCGACTACACCTGCTACTACTACTCCCGCCGCGACGACGGCAAGAACGCGGGCTCCGCCCGGATCGTCCCGGACGCCTACTACGGGAACCTCCGCGAGGTCCTGGACGTGGTGGTCGCCAACACCGAGCCGGGCGACTTCCGCGACCTGCTGCTGCGCCGCTTCTACCGGGTCGAGATGCTCGGCAGGCTCAGCGAGCCCGCGGTGGTCAAGTACGACCCCGAGTTCCTCGACCAGATGTGCGAGGCGATCCGGCCGCTGGCCCTGGACTTCATGGGCGACGGGGTGCACGACGGGCTCGGCCCGCTGCTGCGGCTCCGCTCCGACCTGCTGCGCGCCGACGACCGGGAGGGGCTGCTGCGGATCGCCCGGTTCGCCGGCTCCGTCAAGGCCGCGGCCCGGCTGGAGGAGTTCGCCTGGCAGCCGGACGGCAGCGCCACCCTCACCGTCACCGCCCGGCTGGTCCGGGGCGAGGACGAGGAGCCGGTGAAGCTGCTGCGCCGGGGCGACCGCTACTTCCTGCACCCGGACAACGAGGGCGCGCAGGCGGCCGGGGCCGAGCTCCTCGACGTCACCGACGACCTCGGCTCCTTCTCCGCCGAGATGTCCGTGCGCAACCGTGAGACGGCCGTCGAGTGGCCGTGCCCGTCGACGTTCACCCGGCGGATCGAGGATCTCGGCGACGGGGCCTGCGAAGTGGTCCTGCACGGCAGCGGCCGGGTCTCCCCGGAGGCGGTCAAGGGCCGCGGCCGGCTCGGGCGCGGCTTCTGGGACATCTGGGTGCCGCTGCGCGGCCTCGGTCTGGTCCGCAAGGCCCGGCTGGGCGCCGACCGCGCTCCGGAGGTGGACGCCGCCTGCCTGCCCGCCTCGCTGGGCTCACCGGCCCGCGCCGTCATCCCGTACTTCACCGATCCGTTCGGCAACCTCACGCTCGATGTCGCCCGGCGCAGCAAGACGCTCGCCACCTACCTGGCCGACCGGCCGGTGATGCGGGCCGCCGGGCGCGGCAACGAGCTCCGGCTGGACCTGCTCACCACCGCGGCGACCGCCGCCTCCGACGTCGAGCTGGTCCTGAGCCCCGCCGACGGCTCCGGCGCGGCGGCGCACACGCTGCGGACCTCGCTGCGCCCCACCGGGGGCCGGGCCCACATCGACGTACCCGGCCGCGCGCCCGGCGTGACGGCGGGGTCCTGGAAGCTCGCCGTCCGGCTGGACGGCGAGAAGCGCCCCGCGCTCGACCTCTGTGCCGTCACCGTCACCGGGGACGGCCGGCTCAAGGTGGACCCGGGGCTGCCCGAGATCCCCGCGGCCCTCATGGCGGACGTGGCCGCCAAGCGCCGCAAGGCCGCCCTGCGCCGCGCGCTGCGCGCCGTCGGCGGCCCGGTCGTGCGCCGGCTCCCCCCGGCGGGGCGCAAGAAGGTCCGGCGGCTGGCCGCCCGGTTCACCGGCTGAGCGCCGCCCCTCCCCCGTACCCCACATCAGCACCAGAACACAGAACAAGGACGTGATCGCATGCGGCAGCTCTCCATCGACGGAGCCTGGGTGCATGAGCCCAAGGTCTTCCCGGACAGCCGCGGCAGCTTCCACGAGTGGTTCAAGGCCGCGGAGCTGGAGGAGGCCGTCGGGCACACGCTGCGGCTGGCGCAGGCCAACTTCTCCGTCTCCAGCCGGGGCACGCTGCGCGGGGTGCACTTCGCCGACGTGCCGCCGAGCCAGGCGAAGTACGTCAAGTGCGTGCGCGGTGCGGTGCTCGACGTCATCGTGGACATCCGGGTCGGCTCCCCCACGTACAAGCGGTGGGAGGCCGTCCGGCTCGACGACGTCGACCACCGCTCCGTCTACCTCGCCGAGGGGCTCGGCCACGCCTTCATGGCGCTGACCGACGACGCCTCGGTGGCCTATCTCTGCTCCGAGGGCTACGCGCCCACCCGCGAGCACGGCCTCCACCCGCTCGACCCCGACCTGGGCATCGAATGGCCGTCGGACATCACCCCGCTCCTGTCCGACAAGGACGCGGCGGCCCCCTCGCTGGCCGAGGCCGAGCGGACGGGCCTGCTGCCCACGTACGCGACCTGCCAGGAGTACTACGCGCTGCTGCGCGCCCGCGGCTGAGCCCCGGACGGTACGCCGAAGCCCCGCGGGCCGTCCCGCGGGGCTTCGGCGTACGGCCGGTGTCAGCCGGTCACCCGCTCGATGCGCGGGCGCAGGGAGGTGAACGCGGAGCGCGGGCGGCGCAGATCGCGGGCCCGGACGAGGGCCGGCCAGAATTCGGCGCGGAGCAGCGCCTCGGGCCGTACGGCGCTCTTCCGGCCCAGCACCTCCTCGGGCACGTCCTGCGGGTCGGGGACGACGTACTCGTCGACGATCCGGTCGTACGCGTTCCTCAGGGTGGTGTCCGCCGGGTCGGCGCCGAACACGACGACCACGCCGGTCGGCTCCGTGTCCACCTCGACGACCAGCAGATCGGGCCGGTGGCGGCGCAGCACCCGCACCAGCTTGTACACGTCGCCGGTCCAGTACTTGGTGTGCCGCTCGCGGGCGGCCTCGTCGACGTCGCGCGGCAGCATGTCGTCCAGCACGATCACGCTCGACCAGCGGGAGTGCCGCTCGACGTTCATGAAATCGCGCAGGGCGTATTCGAAGAGGTGTATCCCGTCGATGAACGACAGTTCCACCTTCGGGTCCCCGCCGAACAGACCGAACGCGTCGCGACGGGCGAGGGCGCGGAACGGGTTGCGGCCGATGCGCAGATGAATCAACGGATCCGCGCGGGCGAAGAAGTCGTCGCTCGTCGCCCTGATCAGGTGGACGTCGCAACTGATGGCGGTCACCACCCGGAAAGCGGGGTCGACGGCGACGGAAGGAACCCGTGAAAGGGCCAGGCTTCTGCCGTCGTTGACCCCGATCTCCAGATAGTTCCGGGGGCGGTAGACACGGTGCAGCTGACGAAGGAAGTCATGGCGGTTCACGTGGAGCGGCCCTTCGCAGAAACCAAAATGACTTGGTGTCCCGCGAAGTTATCTCATGACCACTTCACGACCTGAGCATTCGTCAATAGGTAAATCCGTGTTGTGTCTCTTTCGTGTGGGCCGGTCGGTCGATGCTCCGCACTCAGGGGCGTTCCGCCGCGAGCAGCGCCGGGAACGCCTCCGTCAGCGCCTCCCGCCAGTCCCGGACCGGTTCGATTCCGGCCGCGGCCCAGCGGTCGTGGCCCAGCACGCTGTACGCGGGCCGGGGCGCCGGCCGGACGAAGGCAGCGCTGGTGGTGGGGCGGACCCGTTCCGGGTCGGTGCCGAGCAGTCGGAAGATCTCCCGGGTGAAGCCGAACCAGGTCGTCTCGCCGCCGCTGGTGCCGTGGTAGACGCCGGCGGGCGCGGTGCCCGCGAGGGCGGCCTGCCCGAGCCGGACCAGCCGGTCGGCCAGGTCGACCGTCCAGGTGGGCTGGCCGCGCTGGTCGTCCACCACGTCGAGGGTCTGCTTGACGCCCTCCAGCCTGATCATCGTCCGGACGAAGTTGCCGCCGCCCGCGCCGTACAGCCAGGCCGTGCGGACCACGTAGCCGGTCTCCGGCAGGGTGCCGAGCACGGCCCGCTCGCCGGCGAGCTTGGTGCGGCCGTAGGCGCCGCGCGGTCCGGTCGGGTCGTCCTCGGCGTACGGCTTGTCGGCGTCGCCGGCGAAGACGTAGTCGGTGGAGACCTGGAGGAGTACGGCGCCGTGCTCGCGGCAGGCCCGGGCGAGGACCTCGGGGCCCGTGCCGTTGACCCGCAGCGCGGCCTCCTCCTGGGACTCCGCGTCGTCGACCGCGGTCCAGGCGGCGCAGTTCACCACGACGGCGGGGCGGTGCTCCTCGAAGGCGGCCCGCACCGCGTCCGCGTCCGCGACGTCCAGCGCCGCGCGGTCCGCGGCGACCGCGGTCACGTCCTCCGCGGCGAGCCGGGCCAGGACGTCCCGGCCCAGCATCCCGGCGGCGCCGGTGACCAGCCAGACGGCGCTCACAGGGCGGCCCTCTCCTTCAGCGGCTCCCACCAGGCGCGGTTGTCGCGGTACCACTGGACCGTCTCGGCGAGGCCGGTGCGGAAGTCCTTGCGGGGCTCGTAGCCCAGCTCCGCGCGGATCTTGGTGCAGTCGACCGAGTAACGGCGGTCGTGGCCCTTGCGGTCCTCGACGTAGGTGACGCTGGTGTTCCAGTCGGCGCCGCAGGCGTCCAGCAGCAGCTGGGTGAGCTCCTTGTTGGAGAGCTCGGTGCCGCCGCCGATGTTGTAGACCTCGCCGGCCCGGCCCCGGGTGCGGACCAGCTCGATGCCCTGGACGTGGTCGTCGATGTGCAGCCAGTCGCGGACGTTGGCGCCGTCGCCGTAGAGCGGGACCGTCTTCCCGTCCAGCAGGTTGGTGACGAAGAGCGGGATGACCTTCTCGGGGAAGTGGTGGTGCCCGTAGTTGTTGGAGCAGCGGGTCACCCGCACGTCGAGGCCGTGGGTGCGGTGGTAGGAGAGCGCGATCAGGTCGCTGGACGCCTTGGCCGCGGAGTACGGCGAGTTCGGCGCCAGCGGGTGGGTCTCGGGCCAGGAGCCCTCGTCGATCGAGCCGTACACCTCGTCGGTGGAGATGTGCACGAAGGTCCGGATGCCCGCCAGGTGCGCGGCGTGGATCAGGGTGTGCGTGCCCACGACGTTGGTGCGGACGAACTCGGCGCCGCCGTCGATGGAGCGGTCCACGTGCGACTCGGCGGCGAAGTGCACCACCTGGTCGTGCTCGGCCATTAGCTTGGCGACCAGCCCGGCGTCGCAGATGTCGCCCTGCACGAACCGGAAGCCGGGATGCTCGCGCACCTCGTCGAGGTTGGCCGGATTTCCCGCGTAGGTGAGCTTGTCGAGCACGGTGACCGCGACGTCCCCGGGGCCCTCGGGGCCGAGCACCGTACGGACGTAGTGCGAGCCGATGAAGCCGGCACCGCCGGTCACCAGGATGTTCGTGGTCATGAGGAGATCTGCACCTTGCTGTGGTCGCCGAGCACGAGTCGGTGGGCGGACGGGGAACGGGGGGCGGGGGTCACTTCGACGTCATGGCCGATGAGCGATGCCTCGACGCGGCGGACACCGACGATGGAGGCGCCCCGCAGGACGATGGAGTACTCGATCTCGCTGTCCTCGATGCGGACGTTCTCCGAGACCGAGGTGAAGGGGCCGACATAGGCGCCGCTGATCACCGAACCGGCGCCGATGATCGCGGGGCCGACGATCCGGCTGCCGCTGACCCGGGCGCCCGGCTCGATCCGCACCCGGCCGATGATCTCACTGTCCGCGTCGACCTCGGCGCCCTCGTGGGTGGGCTCGACGGTCTCCAGGACCGTCCGGTTGACCTCCAGCATGTCGGTGACGTTGCCGGTGTCCTTCCAGTAGCCGTGGATCGTGGTGGAGCGCACGTCGCGCTTCTGGTCGATCAGCCACTGGATGGCGTGGGTGATCTCCAGCTCGCCGCGCCAGGACGGCTCGATGGCGCGGACCGCCTCGTGGATCACGGGGGTGAAGAGGTAGACGCCGACGAGCGCCAGATCGCTCTTGGGCTCCTTCGGCTTCTCCTCCAGCGCCACCACCCGGCCCGCGGCGTCCAGCTCCGCGACACCGAAGGAGGTCGGGTTGGGCACCCGCGTCAGGAGGATCTGCGCGTCCGGCCGGTCCGAGCGGAACTCCTCCACCAGGCCGGTGATCCCGCCGACGATGAAGTTGTCACCCAGGTACATGACGAAGTCGTCGTCGCCCAGGAAGTCGCGGGCGATCAGCACCGCGTGGGCCAGCCCGAGCGGCTCCTCCTGCGGGATGTACGTGACCTCGATGCCGAGCGCGGAACCGTCGCCGACGGCTTCCCGGATCTCCGCGGCCGTGTCGCCCACGATGATGCCGACCTCGGTGATCCCGGCTTCCGCGATGGCCTCCAGCCCGTAGAACAGCACGGGCTTGTTCGCCACCGGCACCAACTGCTTGGCCGAGGTGTGGGTGATGGGACGCAGGCGGGTGCCGGCCCCTCCGGACAGTACGAGAGCCTTCACTTGACCAGTCCCCATGGTGATCTGTCGGACCCGTCGCATGCGCGACGTCCGATCGACTTTACTGAGATTCGATGTGTTATTCGGGGAATCCGCCGCACTCACCCCCCAGAAACGCGCACCCTTTACAAGGGGTCATTACCCCACATTCAGGCGCCTCTTCCAGCGCTTCGCGTCGCGCCGCATCCGGCGCGCCACCCTCCTGGACAGCGAGGCACGACGGGCGGCGGCCCGCGGGCTCTCGACGCGCTCGCCACCGCGCCAGTCGGGCACGGTGACCTCGTACAGGAAGTCGGGCAGCGCGGCCGCCCGGTCGCGGAAGCGGGGGTACGCGAGGTAGAGCGTCCTGCCGTCGGGCGAGCAGACCAGGTCCGGCACCTTCTTCGCCCGGACGTACCGGACCACCTCGACCAGCAGGTCCGGGCTGCCGTACGCCACGCAGGCGAGCCGCAGCCGCTCCGGGACCTTGATCAGCCGGGCCACGCCGCTGTGCCAGTACGCGTCCATCAGCGGACGCGCCAGTTCCATCTTGTGCCGCCGGACCTCTTCGGAATCCCGCAGCACGACGGGGCCGAACTGCTGGAGCATCCCGACCGTGAAGGGGCGGACCATCAGGAAATCCCGTTTGGGCCCCGGCGGTTCGATGCGATGAATGAGCTCCATCATGGCGCGCACCGAGTCGAAGCGCCATTCATAGGTGCCGCTCTTCGTGACGTGCTTTCCGTCGTCGCGGCCCACCAGGTAATAGCAGACGTAATCGGCGACGACCGAGACGCCGGACCCCCGCAGATACGCCTCCATCGTGAAGAGGGCGTCCTCACCGGTCCTGAGATTCTCGTCGAACCTCAAGGAGAGCCGTTCCAGGAGTTCGCGCCGGAAGAGCTTCTGCGCGCTCAGGGTGTAGATGACCTTGGAGTTGTAGACGTCGACGCGCTCCGCGGTGGCGCCCCACATCGACTGCGGCGCTCCCCTGTTCACGCCGACCACCCTGCCGAGCACCACATCGGTTCCGGCCTTGTCCGCCATGGCCACCATGCGGGCCAGGGCCTCCTCGCCGAAGTAGTCGTCCGCGTCCAGGAAGAACACGTAGCGACCGCGCGCGAGACCGAGCCCCACATTCCGCGGCCCACTGGGGCCACCGGAGTTCTTCTGCCGGACGACCCTGGTGCGGACTTTCGATCTCGCTGCGAATTCCTCCAGATACTCACCGGTGCCATCGGTGGAACCGTCGTCGACCGCGACGATTTCAATCCGGTCGGCGCCGATCGTCTGCGCCTCCACCGATTCGAGGCAACGCACGAGGTAGGGCATCGCCTCATACGCACCGACGACCACGGTCACGTCCGGAATTCGGGTCTGGCTCACGTAAAAAGAAGACAGTCGACCGTCTCCATCGGTTGTCTTCCGTGACATGAATACATGGTGACACTCATCACAAAGGCCCGGTACAACCTTTTGCGGGTTGTACCGGGCCTTCTGCGATCACGTAATGCGAATGGCCGATCCCTCAGCCGCCCACGGGCTCCCCGAGGCTCTTGGCGACCCCGGTGTTCCGGGCCTCGGACTTGGCCGAGAGCGCCTTGACCGCGTTGTCGAACTGCACGATCGAGGTGGGCTCGTCCGGGCCGAGCAGGTAGTTCTTGAGCTCGCGCCGGCCCTCCGCACGGGTGTCCGCGGCCGGGTCCGTCACCGCGGCGAGCAGCTCGTCCAGCTCGGCCGCCGAGTTGGACAGGATCACGGCGGCACGGACCGCCGTGTTCTGCCGACGGAACTCCTCCTCGCCCAGCTCGGCGGAGTCGGTGACCGCGTACGGCTTGCCGCTCGCGATGAAGTCGGAGACCACGCTGGAGATGTCCGAGACCATCGCGTCCGACTCGTTGAAGCAGTCGTACAGCCGCATCCGGGCACCGGTGATGACCCGGTGCTCCCACCAGCCCTGCGCACGCCAGGACGCCGCGTTCCACTCGTCCTTGAGCCGCGCCGTCTCGGCCTCGCGCGCCGGGTCGGCCAGCGAGTCGCGGGACGTCTCCGCCTCGTCGCGGCCGGCGCCCGCGCCGCCCTCCAGCTCGGCCAGCCGGGCCTCGATACGGGCCAGCTCGGCCCGCGCCGCGGCCTGGTCGCCCTTGAGCGCCGCGGCCTGCTCCGCCCAGCGGGGATCGGTGGCGCGCTCGGTGGCGGCCTGCTCGATCATCGCGGTGATGCGCAGATGGACGGCCTTCGCCTTGGCACTGCGGGTGCCGGTGAAGGGGTGCGGCTTGTAGAGCAGCCGGACCGGCCGCTCGGCCTCCAGCAGCCGCCGGACGATGTTCTCGCCGGCCAGCAGCAGGGAGGTGTTGCCCGGGTTGTCGTCCCAGCCCTCCCAGGTGGGGGCGTACAGCACGGTCGGGATCGGGTTCTTCTGCGTACCGGTCCACGTCTGGATGGAGGCCAGCTGCGGCCGGCCCACCTCCACGATGTCCTCGTCGCGCACTCCGACGTCGGCCAGCGCGTAACGGTCGCGGCCGGCCCGGCCCGCGGTCCACACCTCGTCGTAGACCTTGCTGAACGGGTTGACGCTGGCGAGCTTGTCGCTGTCGCCGTGGCCGATGAAGACGTGCTTCATCGTCGGCACCCGGAGCAGGTGGATGTTCTTGCCGACGTTGGCCGCGTAGAGCGCGACCCGCACCGACGAGAGGTCCAGGTTCATCAGGTGCACACCACCGGGCACGCAGAGCACCGGCACCGAGGTGGTGGCGAGCTGCGGCAGGATGTTGCGCTCACGCAGCAGGATCATCGGCCGACCGCCGAGCTGCGCCATCGTCTCCAGCCACATGTTGGCCTGGTAGGCGGACTCCTTGGAGCCGGAGAAGTACAGCACCACGGTCGGCCGGTACTCGGCGAGCCACTCGCCCACCGCGTTGAGGACCTTGGTCTCCGGCGGCACGAGCCGGCTCGGGCGGACGTACGGCAGCAGTGCCACCAGATAGGCGACCGCGAGCACGAGCGTCAGGCCGAGGCCGACGTAGGCGACGGCCTCCTTGCCGGTCTCGATCGCGATCAGCACGCCCACCATCGCGAAGACGTCCAGGTGCAGCATCTTCTCCGCGGGCCGGCTCATCAGGAGCGGCTTCGGGGCGTCGGCGATCCGTACCGCCGACAGGTCGATGTTGCGGGTGGCCACCGGAAGCTTGCGGCGCAGCCGGATCATGGTGACCATCGCGCTCTGCGGCGCCTGGAGCCCGTAGAACGCCAGCAGGCAGGCGACCGTCACGTAGAACAGCGTCTCCTCGCCGTACCCCATGCGGGACAGCAGCAGGATCAGCAGCAGCTGACGGACGAGGAAGCGGATCGAGAGTCCCGCCCGGACCGCGGCGAGGCGGTTGACCAGGTAGCTGCCGCAGTGGTGCAGATGCCGGTCGGCGAGATAGGTCGCCGCGGTGGCCACGGCGAAGAACCAGAGATTGGGGATTATCGCCGCGAGCATTATGCACGGGAACCCCACAGCCACCAGGAGCGCGGCGGCCAGCTCCGAACCGCTGCCCACCCGAGCCAAACGCATGGCTTTCGAAATCACGAAGTACCGCTCCCGAGGGTGCCGACTTGCTTTACGTTACGAGGGGATTGTGAAGCCAGAGCTTCACGAATTCGGACCCCTGCCGTTCGCACGCGCGCGAACGGCAGGGGTCCGAAAGATGATTGTCAATAATTATTACACATCGGACTGACGGTCGAGGACGGCGGCAAGGGCCTGCTCGAAGCCGGACGCCTCGGACGCGCCCTTGGTCGGGTCCTGCTGGCGTACGTCGATGACATGGCCGGTCAGCTCGGAGAGCAGGACGTCGAGCGAGGTCCTGGCGACCGCCTCGGAGGAGAGCAGCGTGCCCGCCGGCTCCTGGCCGAACGCCTTGGTGCGCATCGGGGTGGCGGTGCGCTCGGGGTTCACGCAGTTCACCCGCACACCGTCGGCCGCCCACTCGTCCGAGAGCGCCTGGGTGAGGTTCACCATGGCGGCCTTGGTCGAGGAGTAGAGGCTGTACTCGGCGCGGCCCCGGGTGTAGCTGCTGGAGGTGTAGAGCAGCAGCTGGCCCTTGGTCTCGGCGAGGTACTTGTACGAGGCGCGGGCGATCTGCACGGGGGCCAGGTAGTTGACGTTGAGCGCTTCCTGAATGGTCGCGCTGTCGGTCTCGGCGAGCTTGCCGATGCGGAGCACCCCGGCGGTGTTGATCACGTAGTCGACCCGGCCGGTCTCGGAGTACGCCTTGGAGAGCGCCTCGTCGACGTGGGCCGGGTTCTCCACGTGGGTGCCGGTGGTCGAGCGGCCCAGGGCGTAGACGGTGGCGCCGTAGGACTCGGCGAGCGCGGCGATGTCCGCGCCGATGCCGTACGAACCGCCGAAGACGACCAGGGTCTTGCCAGTGAGCAGCTCGCGGTAGGCGGCGTCGTCGGCGGGCTGCGGAGCCGCCGTGGAGGCCAGCTGGAACAGCTTGTCCGCGATGAAGACGTCGACCGGCTGCGTGACCTTCATGTTGTACTCGTCGCCGGCCACGACGTAGATCGGGACGTCGGGAAGGTACTTCAGGACGACCGAGCAGTCGTCGGTCGCCTGGAAGTTCGGGTCGCCCGAGGCGACCTCGTAGGCCCGGCGGATCGTGGACAGCTTGAACGCCTGCGGCGTCTGGCCCCGGCGCAGCCGGGAGCGGTCCGGCACGTCGGTGATGAACTCGCCGTCGTCGCCGTGGGTGCGGGTCACGATGATCGTGTCCGCGGACGGGATGGCGACGTCGACCGCCTGGTAGCGGTCGAGGGCGTCGACGCAGTCCTTGATGACGCGCTGCGAGAGCAGCGGGCGCACGGCGTCGTGGAAGAGGACGTTGCGGTCCTCGCCCTCGGCCAGGCCCTCGCCGAGGGCCTCGATGGCGCGCTCGGTGGTCTCGTTGCGGGTCGAGCCGCCCTCGATCACCTTGACGACCTTGGTGAGGCCGGCCTTGGCGACGATCTTCTCCACGTCGGGGACGTAGCCCGGCGCCATCAGCACGATGATGTCGTCGATGGAGTCGGCCTGCTGGAAGATCGACAGCGTGTGCTCGATGACGGCCTTGCCAGCGATCTTCAGCAGCTGCTTGGGAATGGACAGACCCACGCGCTGGCCGGTGCCGCCGGCGAGCACGACTGCTGTGGTTCGGGCTTTGGCTATGTGCTGAGCAGACACAGACGACCTACCTTGCGAGGCTGGGAGATACAGCGATGGTTGCACTCTCCGTTACCGTCTCGCAAGGTGGACGACGGCCCCCGCACGCCCCGGCGAAACCTCTTGTTCCCTTGCGATCAGGGCGAATACCGGAATCAGCCCCTCAGGAGCAGGTGATCGACACCACACGACTGAGCGGCGCGAATCACCCCTGAGCAGGTTTGGTTCCCTCGGACGTGTGACAAGAGGAACGCGTTCCGACCGGTCACACCGGGCCGTACGGTGCGTACGCGCCATAGGCGACGCACGGCACCATACGGGATGCGCGACCGGCCGGACGGGCGTCCGGATCAGAACGGGTTGAACCCCTCGTAGTCCTGCTGCGCCTCGTCGCGCTCCGCCTCGCGGTCGCGACGGCGCTGCGCGGCCGGGCGCGGCGCCTCGAAGCGGTGGTCCTCGCCGCGGCGGCCGAGCATCTCCGCGCCGGCGGACATCGACGGCTCCCAGTCGAAGACGACCGCGTTGTCCTCGGCGCCGATCGCGACGCCGTCGCCGGACCGGGCCCCGGCCTTGAGCAGCGCGTCCTCGACCCCGAGGCGGTTGAGCCGGTCGGCCAGGTAGCCGACGGCCTCGTCGTTGTTGAAGTCGGTCTGGCGCACCCAGCGTTCCGGCTTCTCGCCGCGCACCCGGTAGAGGCCGTCCTCCTCCTGCGTGACGGTGAAGCCCGCGTCGTCGACGGCCTTCGGGCGGATGACGATCCGGGTCGCCACCTCGACCGGCTTGGCCGCGCGCGCCTCGGCGACGATCCCGGCGAGCGCGTAGGAGAGCTCCTTCAGGCCGGTGCGGGCGACCGCGGAGACCTCGAAGACGCGGTAGCCGCGCTCCTCCAGGTCCGGGCGGATCATGTCGGCGAGGTCCTGGCCGTCCGGGATGTCGATCTTGTTGAGGACGACGATGCGGGGCCGGTCCTCCAGCCCGCCGTACTGCTTCAGCTCCTCCTCGATGATGTCGAGGTCGGAGACCGGGTCGCGGTCGGACTCCAGCGTCGCGGTGTCCAGCACGTGCACCAGGACCGAGCAGCGCTCGACGTGGCGCAGGAACTCCAGGCCGAGGCCCCGGCCCTGGCTGGCGCCCGGGATCAGACCGGGGACGTCGGCGACGGTGTAGACCGTGCTGCCCGCGGTGACCACGCCGAGGTTCGGGACGAGGGTGGTGAAGGGGTAGTCGGCGATCTTCGGCTTGGCCGCGGAGAGGACCGAGATCAGCGAGGACTTGCCCGCGCTCGGGTAGCCGACCAGCGCGACGTCGGCGACGGTCTTCAGCTCCAGGACGATGTCCCGGGCCTCGCCGGGCTCGCCGAGCAGCGCGAAACCGGGGGCCTTGCGCCGGGCGGACGCCAGCGCGGCGTTGCCGAGGCCGCCCCGGCCGCCCTGGCCGGCGACGAACGTGGTGCCCTGGCCGACCAGGTCGGCGAGGACCTTGCCGTTCCGGTCGAGGACGACCGTGCCGTCGGGGACCAGCAGGACCAGGTCCTGGCCGTCCTTGCCGGAGCGGTGGTCGCCCGCGCCGGGCTGGCCGTTGGTGGCCTTGCGGTGGGGGTGGTGGTGGTAGTCGAGGAGCGTGGTGACCGCCTGGTCGACGACCAGGGTCACATCGCCGCCACGGCCGCCGTTGCCGCCGTCCGGGCCGCCGAGCGGCTTGAACTTCTCGCGGTGTACGGAGGCACAGCCGTGGCCTCCGTTACCCGCGGCGACATGCAGTTCGACGCGGTCCACGAAGGTGGTCATGGGTGGAACCTCCAGTTACATCCGTACAGAAATGTCTCACTCGTGCCGCCCCCTCCCCGCGTGCGTGACGGCCGGGGGACGGCGTTCCTCATCGGAGGAACACGCGAAAGGCGGACCCGCTTCCCGTAACGGGAAGTGAGGTCCGCCTCCGCAGGAACCGCTCGACGAGCGCCGGGGTGTCAGCCGGCGATCGGAACGATGTTCACGACCTTGCGGCCACGGTGCGTGCCGAACTCGACCGCACCCGCGGCGAGCGCGAACAGCGTGTCGTCGCCGCCACGGCCGACGCCCGTGCCCGGGTGGAAGTGGGTGCCGCGCTGGCGGACCAGGATCTCACCGGCGTTGACGGCCTGGCCGCCGAAGCGCTTCACGCCGAGCCGCTGAGCATTGGAATCGCGCCCGTTCCGGGTGGACGATGCGCCCTTCTTGTGTGCCATGTCTCCTCAGTCCCTTACTTCGCAGCCGCGGGGATACCGGTGACCTTGATCGCCGTGTACTGCTGACGGTGACCCTGGCGACGGCGGTAGCCGGTCTTGTTCTTGTAGCGAAGGATGTCGATCTTCGCGCCCTTGTGGTGGTCCACGACCTCGGCCTGGACCTTGATGCCGGCCAGCACCCACGGGTCGCTGGTCACGGCGTCGCCGTCGACCACGAGCAGGGTCGAGAGCTCGACCGTGTCGCCCACCTTGGCGGTGGAAATCTTGTCAACCTCGACGATGTCACCGACAGCAACCTTGTGCTGGCGGCCACCGCTGCGCACGATGGCGTACACGCGGATCTCTCTCTCGCTCGGAACGGAACCCCTGATGCCAGCCACTCACCCGGGCCGGGGCCCGGAATGATCCGAATGGACGAGCGGCCTCTCCCGGCGGACGGAGCCACCAGGAGGAATGTGCTCAGGGGAAGGCGCGCATAGGAAACACGCCGATGGGCAAGATTACGGGGCTGCCCGCAGCCGGTCAAACCGGGCCTCCCCGCACGGGGGCGGGGCAGGCTGCGGCGGGTACCCGGGAGGAGTTTTCCCACGCCGCCCAGGAACCCCGTAGAGCCCGTTCCCGGGGGCCGAGCGCCCAGGAACCCGCCCCGGGGCCGTCGGGCGCCCCACGAAGCGCGGAGGGGGCGCGGACCGATGGTCCGCGCCCCCTCCGTCGTGTTCCGGCCGCCAGTCAGCTCTCGGCGTCGGCGGGGGCGGCGGCCTTCGCCGCCTTCTCCGCCGTGGCGGTCTTCTTCGTCGCCGCCTTCTTGGCCGTCGTCTTCTTCGCGGCGGTCTTCTTGGCGGCCGTCTTCTTCGTGGCCGCCTTCTTGGCCGTGGCCTTCTTGGCGGTCTTGCGGGCCGCCTTCTTGGCCGGGGCCGCCGTCTCGGCCTCCGCGTCCGCCGTCGCCTCGGGCTCGGGCTCGGGCTCGGACGAGGCGGTCACCACGACGACCTCGGCACCCTCTCCACCGGCGGGCGACCCCGCGGGGGCGGTGACCTTGCGGGTCACCCGGCGACGCGCACGCGGCGGGGCGGCCTCGGCGGGCGCCTCCTCGGGTGCGGCCTCCGGAGCGGCGGGCCGCTCGGCCGGAGCCGGCTCGGGCTCGGCGGGCTCCGCCGGGGCGGCCGCCTCGACGGGTGCCGCCTCGGCCGGGGCCTCCTCGGACGGGGCCGGGGAGCCGGCCGGTGCGGTCGCCTTGCGGGTCGCCCGGCGGCGGGTACGGGCCTTGGGGGCCTCGGCCGCGGGGGTCTCCTCGGCCACCGGGGCGGGGGCCTCGGCCACCGGCTCCGGAACCACGACCGGCTCGGCCTCGGGCTCGGCGGGCTCGGCGGCCACGACGGGCTCCGGCTCGACGGCCTTCGGGGCACCGGCCGGGGCCGTCGCCTTGCGGGTCGCCCGACGGCGGCCACGGCCGCGGGACACCGCCGCCTCGGCCTCGGCCGCGCTGCTGTACAGCTCCTCGTCCGGGGCGAACTCCGGCTCGGGCAGCGCCACCGGGGCGGCCGCCTCGGCGGCGACCTCCGCCTCGGTCTCGGCCTCGACCTCGGTCTCCGTCACGGCCTCGGCCACGTGCTCGTGGTCCGCACCGCCCCGGCCGCGCTTCTTGGAACGCTTGCCGCCGCCACCGACCGACGTCGGCTGCTCCATGTGGACGATCACACCGCGCCCGTTGCAGTGGACACAGGTCTCGGAGAAGGACTCCAGCAGCCCCTGGCCCACCCGCTTGCGGGTCATCTGGACCAGGCCCAGCGACGTGACCTCGGCGACCTGGTGCTTCGTACGGTCCCGGCCCAGGCACTCCAGCAGGCGCCGCAGCACCAGGTCCCGGTTGGACTCCAGCACCATGTCGATGAAGTCGACGACGACGATGCCACCGAGGTCGCGCAGCCGCAGCTGGCGCACGATCTCCTCGGCCGCCTCCAGGTTGTTCTTGGTGACGGTCTCCTCGAGGTTGCCGCCCTGGCCGGTGAACTTGCCGGTGTTGACGTCGACGACGACCATCGCCTCGGTCTTGTCGATCACCAGCGAGCCGCCGCTCGGCAGGTAGACCTTCCGGTCCAGCGCCTTCATCAGCTGCTCGTCGATCCGGTACGTCGCGAAGATGTCGACCTCGGAGGTCCAGCGCGACAGGCGGTCCGCCAGGTCCGGCGCCACCTGCGAGACGTAGCCGTGGATGGTCTCCCACGCGTCGTCGCCGCTGACGATGACCTTGGAGAAGTCCTCGTTGAAGATGTCGCGGACGACCCGGACGGTCATGTCCGGCTCGCCGTAGAGCAGGGTCGGCGCGTTGGAGCTGCCGGTGCTCTTCGACTTCTTCTGGATCTCCTCCCACTGCTGCTGGAGCCGCTCGACGTCGCGGCGCAGCTCGTCCTCGCTCGCGCCCTCCGCGGCGGTACGGACGATGACGCCCGCGTCCTCGGGAACGATCTTCTTGAGGATGGTCTTCAGCCGGGCCCGCTCGGTGTCGGGCAGCTTGCGGCTGATACCGGTCATCGAGCCCTCGGGCACGTAGACCAGGTAGCGGCCGGGCAGCGAGACCTGGCTGGTCAGGCGGGCGCCCTTGTGGCCGATCGGGTCCTTGGTGACCTGCACGAGGACGGACTGGCCGGACTTGAGGGCGGTCTCGATGCGGCGCGGGCCGTGGGCCATGCCGAGCGCCTCGAAGTTGACCTCACCGGCGTAGAGCACGGCGTTGCGGCCCTTGCCGATGTCGACGAAGGCGGCCTCCATGGACGGCAGGACGTTCTGCACCTTGCCCAGGTAGACGTTGCCGACGTAGCTGGTGGCCTGCTCCTTGTTGACGTAGTGCTCGACGAGCACGTTGTCCTCAAGGACGCCGATCTGGGTGCGGTCGCCGTTCTGGCGGACGACCATGACCCGCTCGACGGCCTCGCGGCGGGCCAGGAACTCGGCCTCGGTGATGATCGGGACGCGGCGGCGGCCCTGCTCGCGGCCCTCGCGACGGCGCTGCTTCTTGGCCTCCATGCGCGTCGAGCCCTTGATGGACTGGACCTCGTCGAAGCCGGTGCCGGGCTCGCGCTCCTCCTTGCGGCGGGGCTCGCGGACCTTGACGACCGTGCGCTCCGGGTCGTCCGCGCCGCCCTCGGCATCGGCCGAGGCGTCCCCGCTACGGCGACGACGGCGACGACGGCGACGGCTGCTGCTGGAACCCGAGGCCGCCTCGTGCTCCTCGTCCTCCTCGTCGGAGTCCGCGGCGTGCTCCGCCTCGTCCTCGGCGTGGTCGGCGGCGGCCTCGTCGGCGGACTGCTCCGCGGCCTCCTCGCCCTCGTGGGCCTCGCCACGGCGGCGGCGACGGCCCCCGCGACGGCGGCGGCGCGAGGGGCGGTCCCCGTACTCGTCGGTCTCCTCGCCCTCGCCCTCGTGCTCGGCCTCGGGCTCGGCGGGCTCCTCCTCGGCCGGCTCCTCCACGACGGGGGCGGCGG
Source organism: Streptomyces sp. NPDC015144 (assembly GCF_043079735.1). Classification (NCBI taxonomy): domain Bacteria; kingdom Bacillati; phylum Actinomycetota; class Actinomycetes; order Kitasatosporales; family Streptomycetaceae; genus Streptomyces; species Streptomyces sp. NPDC015144. The sequence goes on from NZ_JBIBUU010000004.1 coordinate 306,090, forward strand.
CCTGCTCGGGCTCGGCGGCCTCACCGCGACGGCGGCGACGGCGGCGCGGACCGGACTGCGGCTCGGCCTCGACGGCGGACACCGTCTCCTCGACGGCCGCGGGCTCCTCCTCGGCCACGTTCTCCGCCTCACGCGAGGCGGCAGCGGCGGCGGCCGCCGTCTCCGGGGTCTGGAACATCGGCTCGGCGAAGACCGGCGCCTGGAACACGGCCACGGCGGGACGGGTGGCGCGGCGGCTCTTGCGGGCCGGCTCCTCGGTCCGGGCCGTGAACTCCGGCCGGCCGGCGGCGGCAGTGGCCCGGCGGCGCTGACGTCCGCGCGGCGCGGCTTCCTCGGCCTCCGGCTCGGCGGCCGGGGTCTCGGCGACCGGCTCGGGCTCGACGACGGCCGGGGCCTCCGCCACGACCTCCACGACCTCGGCGCTCTTCGGCGCACCGGCCGGGGACGTCGCCTTGCGCACCGCACGACGACGCGGACGGGCCGGAGCCGCCTCCACGACCTCGGCGACCGGCTCGACGGCCTCCGCTTCCTCTTCCTCGTCCTCCTCCACCGCGACGACGGCCTCGGCCACCGGCTCGGCGAACTGCGGCGCGCCGGCCGGAGCCGATGCCCGGCGGCGGGTCCGGCCACGCGGCGCGGCGGGCTCGGCGGCCGGGGTCTCTGCGACCGGCTCGGGCTCGACGACGGCCGGGGCCTCCGCCACGACCTCCACGACCTCGGCGGCCTCGGCGCTCTTCGGCGCACCCGCCGGGGACGTCGCCTTGCGCACCGCACGACGACGCGGACGGGCCGGGGCCGCCTCCTCCATCGGAGCGGCGGCCTCGGCGGCCACCGGCTCGGCGGCCGCGACGGGCTCGGTGGCCTCGGCGGCCTTCGGCGCACCGGCCGGGGACGTCGCCTTGCGCACCGCACGACGACGCGGACGGGCGGGGGCCGCCTCCTCCGCCGGAGCGGCGGTCTCGGCGGGCTTGCTGTCGGACACTCCGGCGTCAACGGCCGGTATGGCCGGCGCGGCGGCCTCGGCGGCCCGCTCCTCCGTCACCGGCGGACCGGCCGGCCGGGACGCGGCGCGGCGCCTGCGGCGCGGCGGCAGCTTGTCGCCGGGAGCGTTGTTCTCTTCGTTGTTCCCGGTCGTGCCGGGTTCAGTGGACTGGGGCATGCGGGCGGTTCTCCCGTCAGGCTCCCGGGCGCCGCGCCTGGTTCCGGTCCGGCAGGGTCCGCGTGGGATACGCGGCTTGGCCGTCCGGGGCGCGGGCGCCGCACAGGAGCTCAGTGTCTGGCTCGCCGGTTCCGTACGCGCGGGGCGGACGGCCTGGCGAAAGTCTTATTGGGTCATCGCGCGGCCCGCTCCGGATGGTTCCGGGGCCGAAGGCCGCGCCGCAACGACCGCCTTACGCGGAACCTGCACCTTCCGGCGCCGTCGCGGCGGCGGTCCCGGTGGCCGTGGGTGGAGCGGCCGGGGCTGCCTCGCGGTCGGGCGCGAGCGGGTCGGTCACCGTGCCGGAATCCTCGTCGAGGAGCCCCTGCGCCAGCCTGGTCACCGCTGCGGGGACCGGCGGCGCCAGGTCGGCCACCACGTGAAGACCGGACAGGACGTCGTCGGGTCGCACGGCAGGTGTCACGTGCCGAACAACCAGCCGCAGTATCGCACAGGGCCTGTCCCCCGGCCTATCAGCCGACGGATCGACGACCCGCAGGTCGACGACGGCGGCCCGGGCGTCGAAGGTGCGCATCCCGTTCTTCGCCCGGCGCTGGACCTCCACGGTCTCCGCCCGGTTGAAGGCGTCCACCGCCGCGGCCGCCGCGGCGCTCTCCACGCCCTCCAGCCGCAGCTCCCAGACGGAGGCGGTCAGCCGGTCGGCGAGGCCGGAGGTGTGGGCCTCCACGGCGTCGACGATGTCGAGGCCGTCCGGCAGCGAGTCGTCGAGCAGTGCCCGCAGGACCGCCGGATCGCGGGCCTCGGTGAGGGCGATCTCCAGGAACTCGGCCTCGCTGCCCGTGCCGGTCGGGGCCGCGTTGGCGTAGGAGACCTTGGGGTGCGGGGTGAAGCCCGCCGAGTAGGCCATGGGCACCTCGGAGCGGCGCAGGGCCCGCTCGAAGGCGCGCTGGAAGTCACGGTGACTGGTGAACCGGAGGCGGCCGCGCTTGGTGTAACGCAGTCGGATGCGCTGCACCGCGGGTGCGGGCGGCGGGCCTTCGGGCTGTCGCTTGCCCAGTGGTTCTTCTCCTCGATGCGGAGCGGACGCGGTGGCACGCCGCCCTCGAAATGTCAGGTGGCCCGGGGTGTCCGGTCCGGCTCACCCCCGCCGTTCCGGGCGGGGAGATCTCTGGTTCGGGCGCCGCGCTGGGCACAGTCGTTGTACTACCCAGAGTACGCGCAAGGCGCCTCCCCGGTTCCCCGGGCCGCCGCGCCCCTGGTCAGCGGGGTGATGCCCGGCATGCGCGGGGCCCGGTCCGGGTGTCTCCGGCCGGGCCCCGGCACCCGGCGGCGGTCCGGGCGTGGCGGTTCTCCCGGCGGTCACGCGCGGACCCCCGTGCTCCGGCCGGAGTACGGGGGTCCGTCCGCCTCTCGGCGGTCGCTTCTACTTCACGACCGACAGCGGCAGCAGCTTCTTGCCGGTCGGGCCGATCTGGATGCTCGTGTCCATCTGCGGGCAGACGCCGCAGTCGAAGCACGGGGTCCAGCGGCAGTCCTCGACCTCGGTCTCGTCGAGCGCGTCCTGCCAGTCCTCCCAGAGCCAGTCCTTGTCCAGGCCGGAGTCCAGGTGGTCCCAGGGCAGGACCTCCTCGTAGCTGCGCTCGCGGGTGGTGTACCAGTCGACGTCCACCCCGTAGCCGGGCAGGGTCTTCTCGGCGGCGGTCATCCAGCGGTCGTAGCTGAAGTGCTCGCGCCAGCCGTCGAAACGGCCGCCGGACTCGTAGACCGCGCGGATGACGGAGCCGACGCGGCGGTCGCCGCGGGAGAGCAGGCCCTCGACGATGCCGGGCTTGCCGTCGTGGTAGCGGAAGCCGATGGAGCGGCCGTACTTCTTGTCGCCGCGGATCTTGTCGCGGAGCTTGGCCAGCCGCTCGTCGGTCTCCTCGGCGCTCAGCTGCGGGGCCCACTGGAAGGGCGTGTGCGGCTTGGGCACGAAGCCGCCGATGGAGACGGTGCAGCGGATGTCGTTCTGGCCGGAGACCTCGCGGCCCTTGGCGATCACGTTGACCGCCATGTCGCCGATCTGGAGGACGTCCTCGTCGGTCTCGGTGGGCAGGCCGCACATGAAGTACAGCTTCACCTGGCGCCAGCCGTTGCCGTACGCGGTGGCCACCGTGCGGATGAGGTCCTCCTCCGAGACCATCTTGTTGATGACCTTGCGCATCCGCTCGGAGCCGCCCTCGGGGGCGAAGGTGAGGCCGGAGCGGCGGCCGTTGCGGGTCAGCTCGTTGGCCAGGTCCACGTTGAACGCGTCGACGCGGGTGGAGGGCAGCGAGAGACCGATCTTGTCCTCGGTGTACCGGTCGGCGAGGCCCTTGGCGATCTCACCGATCTCGGTGTGGTCCGCGGAGGAGAGCGAGAGCAGGCCGACCTCCTCGAAGCCGGTCGCCTTGAGGCCCTTGTCGACCATCTCGCCGATGCCGGTGATGCTTCGCTCCCGCACGGGGCGCGTGATCATGCCGGCCTGGCAGAAACGGCAGCCGCGGGTGCAGCCGCGGAAGATCTCGACGGACATCCGCTCGTGGACGGTCTCGGCGAGCGGGACGAGCGGCTGCTTCGGGTACGGCCACTCGTCGAGGTCCATCACGGTGTGCTTGGAGACCCGCCACGGCACGCCCGAACGGTTGGGCACGACGCGGCCGATGCGGCCGTCGGGGAGGTACTCGACGTCGTAGAAGCCCGGTACGTAGACGCCGCCGGTCTTCGCGAGGCGCAGCAGCACCTCCTCGCGGCCACCGGGGCGGCCTTCGGCCTTCCAGGCGCGGACGGTCTCGGTGATCTCCAGGACGGCCTGCTCGCCGTCGCCGATGACCGCGCAGTCGATGAACTCGGCGATCGGCTCGGGGTTGAACGCGGCGTGGCCGCCGGCCAGCACGATCGGGTCGTCCAGCGTGCGGTCCGCGGCGTTCAGCGGGATGCCCGCGAGGTCGAGCGCGGTGAGCATGTTGGTGTAGCCGAGCTCGGTGGAGAAGCTCAGCCCGAAGACGTCGAACGCCTTGACCGGGCGGTGGCTGTCCACGGTGAACTGCGGGACGCCGTGCTCGCGCATCAGCGCTTCCAGGTCCGGCCACACGCTGTAGGTGCGCTCGGCGAGGACGCCCTGCCGCTCGTTGAGTACCTCGTAGAGGATCATGACGCCCTGGTTGGGGAGCCCGACCTCGTACGCGTCCGGGTACATCAGGGCCCAGCGGACGTCGCATTCGTCCCAGGGCTTGACGGTGGAGTTCAGCTCACCGCCGACGTACTGGATGGGCTTCTGCACATGCGGGAGCAGAGCTTCGAGCTGTGGGAAGACCGAGTCGACAGACATCGCGCACTTTCGAGAGCGGGCAAGGGGTGACCATCAAGCGTACCCCGATGCTCAGCCTTCCAGCGCCGCCCGCAGTCCGGGCCGCGAGGCCCGCTTCCATACGCGGACGAGTTCCCGCTCCCGGGCCGCGGCGGCGGCCTCCTCCCGTCCGTACAGCAGTCCCCAGGTGAAGGCCGACTCGCCCGCGGCGTGGGCGCGGGCGGCCAGCAGGCGCAGCTCCTCGCGGGCGACCACGCTGTCGTGGTGGTCGCCGAGGAGGCTCTGTACGGCCTTCATCCGCTTGGCGAACCTCTTTGCCGGGCGGCCGAGGGCGGGGCGGGCGGCGTCCGCCGCGTACCGGGCGCGTTTGGCGGCCTTGCGGGCCTCGTGCAGGGCGAGGTCCCGGTCGGGTCCGGGCGGGAGTTGCAGGGCGCGGGTGATCCGGGCGGCGAGGCGGCGGTACTCCCGCAGCACCGCGCGGGGCAGTTCCCGGGCGGGGTCGCGGGCGGCGGCGGGGAGCAGCGGCGGGTCGGTGAGAAGGGCGTCGAGGGCGTCGAGGAGGGCTCGGTAGCGGTCCCCGTCGAGTACGGCGACGGTACGGCGGCGGGAGCCGCCGCGCCGGTCCGCCGACCGGATCCGCAGCCGGGCGCGGACCGGGCCGAGGACCAGGGTGCCGGGCAGTTCGTCGAGGCGGGCGAGGAGCCGGGCGTCGAGCACTTCCTGGTCGCGGTCGGTGCCGAGTTCGGCGGCGAGCCACTTCAGCTCGCGGGCGAGCGGGCCGGTGGCGTCCCGGTAGAGGAGCCTGCGGTGGGACCGCAGGGCGCTGCGCAGGCTGCGGGTGGCGACCCGCATCCGGTGCACGGCGTCGGGCCGGTCGCGGCGGACGGCCGGTCCGAGGGCGGCGATGGCCCCGGCCTGCTCGCGCACGTAGGCGAGGACGTGGTCGCCCGCGGTGACCGGCTCCTCGCCGCCGGCGCACCGCGGCCGTCCGTGCCGCGTCTTCGCCATACCCCGAATCTACGGCGATCCGGGTGTTTCCGGCGGATCAGGCACTTATCGGGCGCTGCACCTTGATCGACTGGAGCAGCCCGACCGCCACCCAGACGGCGAACATCGAGGAGCCGCCGTACGAGACGAAGGGCAGCGGGAGCCCGGCCACCGGCATGATGCCGAGCGTCATCCCGATGTTCTCGAAGGACTGGAAGGCGAACCAGGCGATGATCCCGGCGGCGACGACCGTGCCGTAGAGCTCGGTGGTCTCGCGGGCGATCCGGCAGGCCCGCCAGAGGACGACCCCGAGCAGGACGATGATCAGCCCGGCACCGACGAAGCCGAGTTCCTCGCCCGCGACGGTGAAGACGAAGTCGGTCTGTTGTTCGGGGACGAACTGGCCGGTGGTCTGGGTGCCGTGGAAGAGGCCGGTCCCGGTGAGACCGCCGGAGCCGATGGCGATCCGGGCCTGGTTGGTGTTGTAGCCGACACCCGCCGGGTCGAGCGCGGGGTTGGCGAAGGCGGCGAAGCGGGCGATCTGGTACTCGTCGAGCAGGCCGAGCTGCCAGATCGCGACGGCCCCGGCCACGCCCGTGCCGAGGAGTCCGAGGATCCAGCGGTTCGAGGCCCCGGAGGCGAGCAGCGCGCCGAGCACGATGACGACCATGACCATCACCGAGCCGAGGTCGGGCATCCCCATCACGATGATCATCGGGACGGCGGCCAGGCCGAGGGCCTTGGCGACCGTCCGGTGGTCGGGGTGGAGCTGGTCGCCCGCGTCGACGCGCTCGGCAAGGAGCATCGCCATGATCAGGATGATGGTGATCTTGGTGAACTCGGACGGCTGGAGCGAGAAGCCGCCGCCGATGATGATCCACGCGTGGGCGCCGTTGACGGTGGCGCCGAGCGGGGTGAGCACCGCCAGCACCAGGAGCACCGAGACGCCGTACAGGATCGGGACGGCGCCGCGCAGGGTGCGGTGGCCGAGCCAGATCGTGCCGATCATCAGGGCGAGCCCGATGCCGGTATTGAGGGCGTGCCGGAAGAGGAAGTAGTACGGGTCGCCGTGGGTGAGCGAATCGCGCCCCCGGGTCGCCGAGTAGACCAGCAGCGAGCCGATGAAGGAGAGCGCGAGGGCGGACCCGAGCATCGGCCAGTCGAGCCTGCGGACCACCGAGTCGCGGGCGACGAGCCTGGCCCAGGTGGTGCGCTCGGGCGCGTACCGCTGTACGGAGAAGCCGGCCATCAGTCGCGCCTCCCCACGATCGCGGCGAGCGTCTGGCTCTCCGGGGTCTGCTGCGAGCTCGGGTCGTAGGGCTTGATCGACGGGGAGTCGATCGAACCGTCCGACTGGATCTTCGGCAGGGACTTCTGCGGGGCGGGCAGCAGCGCCTTCTTCAGGTCCTGGTTGCCGGACTTGTCGAGCCCGTAGATCGCGTCGTAGATGTTGCGCACGGCGGGCCCGGAGGCGCCGGAGCCCGTACCGCCCTGGGAGATCGTCATGACGATCGAGTAGTCCTTGGTGTACGTGGCGAACCAGGAGGTCGTCTGCTTGCCGTAGACCTCGGCCGTACCCGTCTTGGCGTGCATCGGGATCTTGTCCTGCGGCCAGCCGCCGAACCGCCAGGCGGCCGAACCGACGGTCGCGACGCCCGCGAGTGCCTTGTCTATGTCGTTGCGGGTCTTGCGGGTGAAGGGCAGCTTGCCGTGCGACGTCGGCCTGATCTTCTGGATCTCCTTGCCGTCACCGCTGACGATCGCCTTGCCCACGGTCGGGTCGTAGAGCGTGCCGCCGTTGGAGATGGCGGCGTAGATGGTGGCCATCTGGATCGGGGTGACGAGCGTGTCGCCCTGGCCGATCGAGTAGTTGACGGAGTCACCGGCGCGCATCTTGTCGCCCTCGAGGCAGTTCTCGTAGGCGATCCGCTCGACGTACGTGCCGTCCTTCTTGCCCTGCTTGCACCAGGCGTCCTTGTTGGCGTCGAAGAACTTCTGCTTCCACTCGCGGTCGGGGACGCGGCCGCTGACCTCGTTGGGGAGGTCGATGCCGGTCTCCTTGCCGAGGCCGAACTGGTGGGCGGTCTTGAAGAACCAGTCCTTGGGGTGCTTCTTCGGGTTCATGCCGCCGTCCTTCAGCCACTCCTTGTGCGCGAGGCCGTAGTAGACGGTGTCGCAGGAGACCTCCAGGGCGCGGCCGATGGTGATGTCGCCGTATCCCTGGGACTCGTAGTTGGTGAAGGTCTGGCCGCCGATGCTGTACGCGCTGGGGCAGGGGTAGTGGCCGTCGAAGGGGTACCCGGCGTTGACCGCGGCGGTCGAGGAGATGACCTTGAAGATCGAGCCGGGGGCGGCCTGGCCCTGGATGGCCCGGTTCAGCAGCGGGAAGTTGGAGTTCTTGCCGGTGAGCTTGGCGTAGTCCTTGGCGGAGATGCCGCCGACCCAGGCGTTGGGGTCGTAGTTGGGCAGCGAGGCCATCGCGACGACCCGGCCGGTCTTCGCCTCCATGACGACGACGGCGCCGGAGTCGGCCTTGTAGTTCTCGCCGGTGTTCTTGTCGAAGGCCTTGCGGGCCTCCTTCATCGCCCCGTCCAGCTCGTACTCGGCGACGGCCTGGACCCGGGCGTCGATGGAGGTGACGACGGAGGAGCCGGGCTCCGCCTTGTCGTTCTTGGCCTGGCCGATGACCCGGCCGAGGTTGTCGACCTCGTAGCGGGTGACCCCGGCCTTGCCGCGCAGCTCCTTGTCGTACGTGCGCTCCAGGCCGGAGCGGCCGACCTGGTCGGAGCGGAGGTACGGCGAGTCGGTGTCCTGGGCCTTGGTGATCTCCTCGTCGGTGACCGGCGAGAGGTAGCCGAGGACCTGCGCGGTGTTGGCCTTGCCGGGGGCCGGGTAGCGGCGTACGGCGGTGGGTTCGGCGGTGATCCCGGGGAAGTCCTCGGCGCGCTCGCGGATCGTCAGGGCCTGCTGGGTGGTGGCCTCGTCGGTGACCGGGATCGGCTGGTAGGGCGAGCCGTTCCAGCAGGGCTGCGGCGTCTTCGCGTCGCAGAGCCGGACCTTGTCGAGGACGTCCTTCGGCTTCATGTCGAGGACCCCGGCGAGCCGGGTCAGCACGCTCTTGCCGTCGTCCTTCATCTTCAGCAGCTCGGTACGGCTGGCGGAGACCACCAGCCGGGTCTCGTTGTCGGCGAGCGGCACCCCGCGCGCGTCGAGGATCGAGCCGCGGACGGCGGGCTGGACGACCTGCTGGACGTGGTTGTTCTTCGCCTCGTCGCTGTACTCCTGGCCGTTGCGGATCTGGAGGTACCAGAGCCGCCCGCCGAGGGTGAGCAGCAGGGAGAGGACCAGGATCTGGATGACGACGAGGCGGATCTGGACCCGCGGGGTCCGGCCGGTCTCGGGAATGTTGGTCACAGGCGCTTGACCCCCTTGATGCGTCCGGCGCGGGCCGCGCGGTTACGGGCGGCCTTGACGCGCAGTCCGCCGCGCTGGCTGCCGATCCTCAGACCGGTGCCGGTGGCGAGCCAGCCGGCCGCCACGTCCCCGCCGCCACCGGTGTCGACGAGCGGGTCGCCCACCGTGCGTCTGGCGGCGGCCATGACGAGCGGGACGACGAAGGGCGCGAGCAGCAGGTCGTAGAGGGCCGCGGTGAACAGCAGGCTGCCGAGACCCACGTGGCGGGCCGCGGTGTCCCCGACGAGCGCGCCGACCATCGCGTACAGCAGGGTCGAGCCGATCGCCGCGGCGACCACGCCGGTCATCGGGACCAGTGCCGACTTCAGCTGCCCGGTCTCGGGCTTGACCAGCCCGGCGAGGTAGCCGATGACGCAGAGGACCAGCGCGTACCGCCCGGCCGCGTGGTCGGCGGGCGGAGCCAGGTCCGCCAGGAGCCCCGCGCCGAAGCCGATGAGGGCGCCGCTGACGTGCCCGTACACGAAGGCGAGACCGAGCACGACGAGCAGCAGCAGGTCGGGGACGGCGCCGGGGAGCTGGAGGCGGGCGAGGACGGAGACCTGGACGACCAGGGCGACGACGACCAGGACGGTGGAGAGCAGAATCCGGTTCAGGCGCATGGGAATCAGCTCTACCTCTGCTCGTCGACCGCGTTCGAAGTGCCGTTCGGATCCGGGCTCCTGCCGGCGTCCGGGCTCTCGTGGATGTTCCCGACGACGTTCCCCCCGGTGTCGACGATGTCGCCGTTGGGCGAGATCGTGACCGTGACGGTCGGCGTCGGCTTCGGCTTGGCGGGCTTGGCCGGCTGCTTGGGCAGCACCATGTCCCGGGGGTCCTCGCGCGGCGCCTGGACCACGACGCCGACGATGTCGAGCTTGGTGAACCCGACGTACGGACGGACGTAGACCGTACGGGTCAGGCCGCCGCCGGACGGGTCGACGCGGACGACCTCGCCGACCGGGACCCCGGGTACGAACGGCTTGTCCTTGCTGGAGCCGAAGGTGACCAGCCGGTCGCCCTTCTTCACCTTGGCCTTGCCGTTGAGGAACTGGACGGACAGCGGCTGGGACCCCTGGCCGGTGGCGAAGCCCAGCTCGTCGGTCTTCTCCATCCGGGTGCCGACGGTGAAGTCGGGGTCGTTGGCGAGGAGCACCGTGGCGGTGTCCGGGCCGACGGTGGTGACCCGGCCCACCAGACCGTCACCGTTGATGACGGTCATGTCGCGCTTGACGCCGTCCTTGGAACCCGCGTCGATGGTGATCGTCCAGGAGAAGCCCTGGGCCGCTCCTATGGCGATGACCTCGGCACCCTTGATGCCGTACTGCCCGGTGGCCGACTTCTTCAGCATCCGGTCCAGCTCGCGGACCCGGCTGCGGTTGCGGTCGTCGCTGCCCAGTTCCGTGCGGAGCTTGGCGTTCTCCTGCTCCAGCTGGGCGATCCGGGTGTGCCGCGCCCCCGATTCGCGTACCGCCCCTATGGCGTTGCCCACCGGGTCGACGGCGGCCGCGACGCCGTTCTCCACCGGCCCGAAGGCCGCCGCGGCGGCCTTCCGGGCGCCGTCCACCGGCGACTCCTCGCCTCCGCGGATATCCACCGTGATCAAAGCGAACGCGATGGCGATCAGCAGCACCAGGAGCAGCCGGCTCTCTCGTGTGTCCCTCACGTGCGGCGGCCGTGCCTTCCTCGTCGGAATATTCGTGCCTGTATGTCAACGACCGGCCGTACGGAACAGTGGCGCTCCGTACGGCCGACCGGGGTTGTTCACCTGCGGGGCTGGGCGTCCAGCACCTGCTGGAGCGCCTCGAACTCCTCGACGCACTTGCCGGAGCCGAGGGCCACCGAGTCCAGCGGGTCCTCCGCGATGTGGATCGGCATGCCGGTCTCGCGGCGCAGCCGCTCGTCGAGCCCGCGCAGCAGCGCGCCGCCGCCGGTGAGGACGATGCCGCGGTCCATGATGTCGCCGGAGAGCTCCGGCGGGCACTTGTCGAGCGTGGTCTTCACCGCGTCGACGATCGCGTTGACCGGCTCCTCGATGGCCTTGCGGACCTCGGCGGCGGAGATGACCACGGTCTTGGGCAGCCCGGAGACCAGGTCGCGGCCGCGGATCTCGGTGTGCTCGTCCTTGTCCATGTCGTACGCCGAACCGATGGTGATCTTGATCTGCTCGGAGGTGCGCTCGCCGAGGAGGAGCGAGTACTCCTTCTTGACGTGCTGGATGATCGCGTTGTCCAGCTCGTCACCGGCGACCCGGATCGACTGGGCAGTGACGATTCCGCCCAGCGAGATGACCGCGACCTCGGTGGTGCCGCCGCCGATGTCGACGACCATGTTGCCGGTGGCCTCGTGGACCGGCAGCCCGGAGCCGATGGCGGCGGCCATGGGCTCCTCGATGATGTGCACCTGGCGGGCACCGGCCTGGGTCGACGCCTCGATGACGGCGCGTCGCTCGACCCCGGTGATGCCGGAGGGCACGCAGACCACGACCCGCGGACGGGCCAGGTAGCGGCGCTTGTGGATCTTCAGGATGAAGTAGCGGAGCATCCGCTCGGTGATCTCGAAGTCGGCGATCACGCCGTCCTTCAGGGGCCGTACGGCGACGATGTTGCCGGGCGTACGGCCGATCATCTTCTTGGCCTCGGAGCCGACCGCCAGGATGCCGCCGGTGTTGGTGTTGATGGCCACGACGGACGGCTCGTTCAGAACGATGCCGCGCCCCCTGACGTACACCAGCGTGTTGGCAGTCCCGAGGTCGATAGCCATGTCACGACCGATGAACGACATTGAGTTCCCCTTGTTCCTCATTGAGGATGCGTCGGGCCTTCAGAGAAAGCATGGTGGCTTGTTCTGGATGGCGGGCTGAGCGCGGCGGGCGTGGAGGATTCCATCGTAGTGGCGTACCGACGGACACCGCGCGAGGGTGCTTCGCCTTCGCGAGTGGAACGGAAGACCGTTCCCCTCATGGTGACGTTACGTCGGAGGGATGCGTTCCCGCGATCCAGGACCCTATACCGAAGGGCGACCGAATTAATTCGGTCGCCCCAGGGTTGAGCGCTGTTCGGCTGATCCGCGATCAGGCGAGGCCCGGGAAGAACAGCTTCAGCTCGCGCTCCGCGGACTCCTCGGAGTCCGAGGCGTGGATGAGGTTCTCCCGGGTGATGGTGCCGAAGTCACCCCGGATGGAGCCGGGCGCGGCGGCGATCGGGTCGGTGGGGCCGGCCAGCGTACGGACGCCCTCGATGATCCGCTCGCCCTCGGCGACCAGCGCCACGATCGGGCCGGACTGCATGAACTCCACCAGCGGCTCGTAGAACGGGCGGCCGACGTGCTCGGCGTAGTGCTGCTCCAGCGTGGCACGGTCGAGGGTGCGCAGCTCCAGCGCGGTGATCCGCCAGCCGGCCTTGCGCTCGATCCGCCCGACGATCTCGCCGACCAGTCCGCGCCGGACAGCGTCGGGCTTGAGGAGAACGAGGGTGCGCTGGGTCATGGTGTGCGGCTCCTTGCAGGCATGCGGGTGCGGTGGATCGAGGCTACAGGGGTACGGAGCCGGGCCCGCGCCCGGGTTTGGCCGCGGGACGCGCTCCGTCGGTCAGGCCGCGGCCTCGGCCGCTTCCTGTGCCGCCGCCCAGCGGGCCTTCGCCTCGTCGATCTTCCGACCGTAGTGGACCGAGGCCCACCACAGCCCGGCGAAGACCACCCCGAGGATGAACATCGTCGGAACGAAGAATCCACCGAGCACCAGGGCGATCTGGAGCACCCAGCCGAGCTGGACACCACCGGGACGAGTGATCATCCCGCAGAGCAGCACGGAGAGCACCATGCCGATGCCGCAGACCGTCCAGACCGTGCCATTGCTCAGATCGTCGGACTTCATCGCGACGAGACCGGCGAAACCGATCACGAAGAATTCACCGATGAGCGTGGATGCACAGAGCGTACGCATGGGTCAGCGCCTTCCCAGAAGCAGCCGGGCCTCGCCGACCGTGATCACGGAACCGGTCACCAGCACACCGGCCCCCGCGTATTCGTCCTCCTCCTCGGCGAGGGTGATCGCCGCCTCCAGCGCGTCGTCCAGCCGCGGCTCCACCTGCACCCGGTCCTCGCCGAAGACCTCCACGGCGATGGCGGCCAGCGCGTCCGCGTCCATCGCGCGGGGGGTGGAGTTCTGAGTGACGACGACCTCGGCGAAGATCGGCTCGAAGGCTTCGAGGAGGCCCCTGACGTCCTTGTCGGCGCTGGTGCCGACGACGCCGATCAGCCGGGAGAAGCCGAACGCCTCGGAGATCCCCTCGGCGGTGGCGCGGGCGCCCCCGGGGTTGTGCGCGGCGTCCAGGACGACGGTGGGGCTGGAGCGGACGACCTCCAGGCGGCCCGGGGAGACCACCGAGGCGAACGCCTGACGGACCGTGTCGGCGTCGAGCGAGCCGGGACGCTCCGCCCCGACCCCGAAGAACGCCTCCACCGCGGCGAGCGCCACCGCGGCGTTGTGCGCCTGGTGGGCCCCGTAGAGCGGGAGGAAGATCTCGGTGTACTCGTTGCCCTCGCCGCCCAGGCCGCGCAGGGTCAGCAGCTGCCCGCCGACCGCGACCTCCCGGGAGACGACGCCGAACTCCATCCCCTCGCGGGCGACCGTGGCGTCGACCTCGACGGCCTTCTTGAGCATCACCTGCGCGGCGTCCACCGGCTGCTGCGCCAGGATGACCGTGGCGCCCTGCTTGATGATCCCGGACTTCTCCGCGGCGATCTCGGCGGGCGTGGAGCCCAGCCGGTCGGTGTGGTCCAGCGAGATGGGGGTGACGACGGCGACCGAGCCGTCGATCACGTTCGTCGCGTCCCAGCTGCCGCCCATGCCGACCTCGACGACGGCGACGTCGACCGGGGCGTCGGCGAAGGCCGCGTAGGCCATCCCGGTCAGCACCTCGAAGAAGGAGAGCCGGTACGGCTGCTGGCTGTCGACCATCTCCACGTACGGCTTGATGTCCTGGTACGTCTCGACGAACCGCTCGGGGGCGATCGGGGCGCCGTCCAGGCTGATCCGCTCGGTGATCGACTGGACGTGCGGCGAGGTGTAGCGGCCGGTGCGCAGGTCGAAGGCGCCGAACAGCGCCTCGATCATGCGGGCCGTGCTCGTCTTGCCGTTGGTCCCGGTGATGTGGATCGAGGGGTAGGCGCGCTGCGGCTCGCCGAGCACGTCCATCAGCGCGGCGATGCGGGTGACGGACGGCTCCAGCTTGGTCTCGCCCCAGCGGCCGGCGAGCTCCTGCTCCACCTCGCGCAGCGCCTTGTCCACCTCGGGGTCGGCGGGGCGGGCCGGAAGCTCCGCACCCTGCGGCGGGCCGGAGCGGGTGCGCAGCGTACGGCTCCCGGCCTCGATCACCGCCAGGTCGGGGTCGCGCTGGGTCTCTTCGTCGACGATCTCCGCGAAGGCGTCGTCGGAGTCGGAGTTGTCGGGCCGGTCGGAAGGGCGGGGCTCACTCACACGAGCCAGTCTACGGATGGGCACCGACAACGCGCGCGGCGCATGGTGCGGACGGAACGAAGCCCCCGTCCCCCTGGTCGGTCAGGGGGACGGGGGCTCCGTGCTCAGGTGATCAGCTCTGCGGCAGTTTCGCCAGCTGACCGGTGATCCGCTCGATGTCGGCCTCGGCCTTGGCGAGCCGGCCGCGGATCTTGTCGACGACCTGGTCGGGCGCCTTGGCGAGGAACGCCTCGTTGCCGAGCTTCCCGGTCGCCTGCGCCTTCTCCTTCTCGGCGGCGGCCAGATCCTTCGTCAGGCGCTTGCGCTCCGCCTCGACGTCGATGGTGCCGGAGAGGTCCAGGGCGACCGTGACGCCCGCGACGGGCAGCGAGGCGGTGGCGTGGAAGCCCTCTCCGGCGGGCTGGAGCCGCAGGAGCTGGCGGACGGCCGCCTCGTGCGGCGCGAGCGCCGTACCGGCCAGGGTGAGCTCGGCCGGGACCTTCTGGCCGGGCTGGAGGCCCTGGTCGGAGCGGAACCGGCGGACCTCGGTGACGAGCTGCTGGACGAGCTCGATCTCCCGCTCGGCCGCCTCGTCACGGAAACCGGAGTCCTTCGGCCAGTCGGCGACGACGACGGACTCCCGGCCGGTGAGCGCCGTCCACAGCGTCTCGGTGACGAACGGGACGACGGGGTGGAGCAGACGGAGCATCACGTCCAGGACCTCGCCGAGGACCCGGCCGGAGACCCGGGCCTGCTCGCCGCCCGCGAAGAACGTGGTCTTGGACAGCTCGACGTACCAGTCGAAGACCTCGTCCCAGGCGAAGTGGAACAGGGCGTCGCTGAGCTTGGCGAACTGGAAGTCGTCGTAGAGGGCGTCCACCTCGGCGACGGTCTTGTTCAGCCGCGACAGGATCCAGCGGTCGACCGAGGACATCGACTCGGCCGGGGGCAGCTCGCCCTCGATCGTGGCGCCGTTCATCAGCGCGAAGCGCGTGGCGTTCCAGATCTTGTTGGCGAAGTTGCGCGAGCCCTGGACCCAGTCCTCGCCGATCGGGACGTCGACGCCGGGGTTGGCGCCGCGGGCCAGCGTGAAGCGGAGCGCGTCGGAGCCGTACTTGTCCATCCAGTCGATCGGGTTGACCGCGTTGCCGAAGGACTTCGACATCTTCTTGCCGAACTGGTCGCGGACCATGCCGTGCAGGGCGATGGTGTGGAACGGCGGGGTGCCGTCCATCGCGTACAGGCCGAACATCATCATCCGGGCGACCCAGAAGAAGAGGATGTCGTAGCCGGTGACCAGGACGGAGTTCGGGTAGAACTTCGCGAGGCTGTCGGTCTGCTCGGGCCAGCCGAGGGTGGAGAACGGCCACAGGCCGGAGGAGAACCAGGTGTCCAGGACGTCGGTCTCCTGGTGCCAGCCCTCGCCGGTCGGCGGCTCCTCGCCGGGGCCGACGCAGACGATCTCGCCGTTCGGGCCGTACCAGACGGGGATGCGGTGGCCCCACCAGAGCTGGCGCGAGATGCACCAGTCGTGGAGGTTGTCGACCCAGTCGAAGTACCGCTTCTCCATCTCCTGCGGGTGGATCTTGACCCTGCCGTCGCGGACGGCGTCACCGGCGGCCTGCGCGAGCGGGCCGACCTTGACCCACCACTGCATCGACAGGCGCGGCTCGACGGTCGTCTTGCAGCGCGAGCAGTGGCCGACGGAGTGGACGTACGGGCGCTTCTCGGCGACGATCCGGCCCTCGGCGCGCAGGGCGGCGACGATGGCGGAGCGGGCCTCCAGCCGGTCCAGTCCCTCGAAGGGGCCGGGGACGGTGATGACCGCGCGCTCGTTCATGACGGCGATCGAGGGCAGGTCGTGGCGCCGGCCGATCTCGAAGTCGTTCGGGTCGTGGGCGGGCGTCACCTTGACGGCGCCGGTGCCGAATTCGGGGTCGACGTGGGTGTCCGCGACGACCGGGATCGTACGGTCGGTGAGCGGCAGCTTGATCTGCTTGCCGACCAGGTGGCGGTAGCGCTCGTCGTCGGGGTGGACGGCGACGGCGGTGTCGCCGAGCATCGTCTCGGCGCGGGTGGTGGCGACGACGATGGTCTCCTCGCCCTCGCCGTACGTCATGGAGACGAGCTCGCCGTCGTCGTCCTGGTACTCCACCTCGATGTCCGAGATGGCCGTCAGACAGCGCGGGCACCAGTTGATGATGCGCTCGGCGCGGTAGATCAGCTCGTCGTCGTAGAGCTTCTTGAAGATGGTCTGGACGGCCTGGGAGAGGCCCTCGTCCATGGTGAACCGCTCACGGGACCAGGCGACGCCGTCGCCGAGGCGGCGCATCTGGCCGGAGATCTGGCCACCGGACTCGTTCTTCCACTTCCAGACGCGCTCGACGAACGCCTCGCGGCCCAGGTCGTGGCGGGACTTGCCCTCCTTGGCCAGCTCGCGCTCGACGACGTTCTGCGTGGCGATGCCCGCGTGGTCCATGCCGGGCTGCCAGAGCGTCTCGTACCCCTGCATCCGGGCGCGCCGGGTCAGCGCGTCGATCAGCGTGTGTTCGAAGGCGTGGCCCAGGTGGAGGCTGCCCGTGACGTTCGGCGGCGGGATGACGACGGTGAACGGGGGCTTCTCGCTGTGCTCGTCGGCCTCGAAGTAACCGCGCTCCACCCAGCGCTCGTACAGCTTCCCCTCTACCTCGGCCGGCGCGTACTGGGTCGGCAGTTCGGGGGTGCTGGCTGGCGTCTGCTGAGTCTTCTCGGTCACGGGGGACAGTTTAGGGCCGTCACAGTCGTGCACTGAAACCGGTTTGTTCAGTAACGGTGCGGGTCCCGGTGCCCCATCCGGGTGGACCTTCCGCCAGGATGTCTAAAACACATAAACACTTCGATGAGCACTTCCGAACAGGGGAACCGCAGATGAGCTACAACCAGCCGGGCCCGTACGGCGGCCAGCCTCCGCAGGGCCAGCCCGGTCCGTACGGTGGTCAGCCGCCCCAGGGTCAGCCCGGCCCCTACGGCCAGCAGCCGGGCCCGTACGGCCAGCAGCCCCCGCAGGGCCAGCCCGGCTACGGCTACCCCCAGCAGGCCCCCCAGGGCGTCCCCCCGCAGGGCCAGCCGGGCTACGGCTACCCGCAGCAGCAGCCCCAGCAGCCCGGCCCGTACGGCCAGCAGCCGCCCGCTCCCCCGTACGGCGGCCAGCCGGCCTACGGCGGCCAGATGCCGATGCCCCCGGCCCAGCCGAAGAAGAAGACCGGCCTGGTCGTCGGCGGTGTCATCGTGGCCCTGGCGGTCATCGGCGGCGGCATCTACTTCCTGACCGGCGGGGGCGGCGGTGGGCTCAGCGACGACGGTCCGCACACACTGACGACCCCGGCGACGGTGCTGGGCGACTACAAGCGCCTGAGCAAGGACGCCGCGAGCCAGAAGCAGAGCGACGCCGACACCAAGGAACTGACCCAGACCGGCATCCAGGACCCGAAGACCGCCGCCGGAATCTACTCGACCGCGGACGTCACCAAGTTCGACCCCAACAATCCCAACGACCCGAAGATGCTGACCGCGAAGACCATCACCCTCGCCGGCGCGTACGGCAAGATCAGCGATCCGGCCAAGACGCTGGACGCGTTCTTCGCCTCCATGCAGAAGAGCGCGTCCGAGAGCAAGAGCGGCAAGCTCGTCGGCAGCCCGGAGGAGGTCTCCCCCGCCGGGTTCGACAACGGCATCATGAAGTGCCAGGGCACCGAGGGCACGAACCCCCAGACCCAGAAGCCGAAGAGCGACTGGTTCTGCGCCTGGGCGGACTACAGCACCCTGGCGATGGTCTCCCCCGGCGACATGACGGGAAGCGTGGACAAGGACACCGCGGCCAAGATTGCGGCGGACCTCCGCAAGGAGATCCGCGTCAAGAAGTGATCGCCGCAACGCGGAAGGGGCGCCCGCCAGTTCACCTGGCCGGGCGCCCCTTCCGTCTATGTGCGGCCGCGGCTACGCGGACTTCTCGTGCCGGCCGCCGTCGCCCTTGCCGATCGTGCGCGGCTCGCGCGGGACCAGGGTGGGGTTCACGTTGTTGCGGACGACGTCCGGGGTGATGACGACGCGGGCGACGTCCTTGCGGGACGGGACCTCGTACATCACGGACTGGAGGACTTCCTCCATGATGGCGCGCAGCCCGCGCGCGCCGGTCTGGCGGAGGATCGCCTGGTCGGCGATGGCTTCCAGCGCCCCGCGTTCGAAGTCCAGCTCCACACCGTCGAGTTCGAAGAGGCGCTGGTACTGCTTCACCAGCGCGTTGCGCGGCTCGACGAGGATCTGGAGCAGCGCCTCGCGGTCGAGGTTGTGGACCGAGGTGAGGACGGGGAGGCGGCCGATGAACTCCGGGATCATCCCGAACTTCACCAGGTCCTCCGGCATGACCTCCTGGAACTGGTCGCTCGCCTCGATCTCCCGCTTGGAACGGATCGTGGCGCCGAAGCCGATGCCCTTGGCGCCCGCCCGGGACTCGATGATCCGCTCCAGGCCGGAGAAGGCGCCGCCGACGATGAAGAGCACGTTCGTCGTGTCGATCTGGATGAATTCCTGGTGCGGGTGCTTCCGGCCGCCCTGCGGCGGTACGGAGGCGGTGGTGCCCTCCAGGATCTTCAGCAGGGCCTGCTGGACGCCCTCGCCGGAGACGTCGCGGGTGATCGACGGGTTCTCGCTCTTGCGGGCGACCTTGTCGATCTCGTCGATGTAGATGATCCCGGTCTCGGCCTTCTTGACGTCGTAGTCCGCGGCCTGGATCAGCTTCAGCAGGATGTTCTCGACGTCCTCGCCGACGTAGCCGGCCTCCGTCAGCGCCGTCGCGTCGGCGATGGCGAACGGGACGTTGAGCATGCGGGCCAGGGTCTGCGCGAGCAGCGTCTTGCCGGAGCCCGTGGGGCCCAGCAGCAGGATGTTGGACTTGGCCAGCTCGATGGCGTCGTCCCGGCCCTGGGCGCCGCCGTTCTCACCCGCCTGGACCCGCTTGTAGTGGTTGTACACCGCGACCGAGAGGGCCTTCTTCGCGGGCTCCTGCCCGACGACGTACCCCTCGAGGAACTCGTAGATCTCGCGCGGCTTGGGGAGTTCCTCCCAGCGCACCTCGGAGGTCTCGGCGAGCTCCTCCTCGATGATCTCGTTGCAGAGATCGATGCACTCGTCGCAGATGTACACACCGGGTCCCGCGATGAGCTTCTTCACCTGCTTCTGGCTCTTTCCGCAGAACGAGCACTTGAGCAGGTCGCCGCCATCACCGATGCGTGCCACGAGGTGCTTCCCCTTCGCCTGGGAGCAGCTTGGTTCAGCGGCTCCTGGTGCCTCTATCCGACGGTACCTTGCCTGGCCCCCCGTTCGGGCCCCCCTTGGCACGGTTCACGCGGCCGGAGCCGGGCGAACACGGTGTGCCAAGGGGCTGAAGACCGGCGTCAGACGGCCGAGGCCGCCTGCTTGCGGGTCGACACGATCTGGTCGACGAGACCGTAGGCGAGGGCTTCCTCGGCGGTCAGGATCTTGTCGCGCTCGATGTCGTCGCGGACCTTCTCCAGCGGGGTGGTGGAGTGCTTGGCCAGCAGCTCCTCCAGCTGGGTGCGCATCCGCAGGATCTCGTTGGCCGCGATCTCCAGGTCGGAGAGCTGCTCGCGGCCGGTCTGCGAGGACGGCTGGTGGATCAGCACGCGGGCGTTGGGCAGCGCCATGCGCTTGCCGGGGGTGCCCGCGGCGAGCAGCACGGCCGCGGCGGAGGCCGCCTGGCCCATGCAGACCGTCTGGATGTCCGGCTTCACGAACTGCATCGTGTCGTAGATCGCGGTGAGCGCGGTGAACGAGCCGCCGGGGCTGTTGATGTAGATCGAGATGTCCCGGTCCGGGTCCATCGACTCCAGGCAGAGGAGCTGCGCCATGACGTCGTTGGCGGAGGCGTCGTCGATCTGCACGCCGAGGAAGATCACGCGCTCCTCGAAGAGCTTCGCGTACGGGTCGTACTCGCGCACGCCCTGCGAGGTGCGCTCCACGAAGCGCGGGACGATGTAGCGGTTGTCCACCTGCGGGCCGGTGTAGAGGCCGCTCGCGGAGGCGCCGGGGAAGTTGTTCATAGGGGTGTTCACCATCCTGGTGGCGTTCTGTGGCTGGATGTCTCGGCGTACGAGAGGTGCGCGGGGCGGTGGCGCCGGTCCGGTGGGAGCCGGATCAGGCGCCGGTGCCGCCGCCGCCCGGAACGCCCGATGCGACCGAGATGATCTCGTCGATGAGGCCGTACTCCTTGGCCTCCTCCGCGGTGTACCAACGGTCGCGGTCGCCGTCGCGGATGATCGTCTCGACGGTCTGGCCGGAGTGGCGGGCGGTGATCTCCGCCATCCGCTGCTTGGTGCGCAGCAGGTACTGGGCCTGGATCTTGATGTCCGAGGCCGTACCGCCGATGCCGGCCGAACCCTGGTGCATGAGGATGTCGGTGTTCGGGAGCGCGAAGCGCTTGCCCGCGGTGCCGCCGGTGAGCAGGAACTGGCCCATGGAGGCCGCCATGCCCATCCCGATCGTCACCACGTCGTTGGGGATGTACTGCATGGTGTCGTAGACCGCCATGCCGGCCGTCACCGAACCGCCGGGGCTGTTGATGTAGAGGTAGATGTCCTTCTCGGGCTCCGCGGCGAGAAGAAGGAGCTGCGCGGTGATCTTGTTGGCGATCTCGTCGTCGACCTGCTGGCCGAGGAAGATGATGCGCTCGCCGAGCAGCCGGCTGTAGACCTGGTCACCGAGGCCTCCACCGAGGGACGGCTCTCCGGCGGCGTAGGGCATCAGATTCGTCACGTATCCACCTGCTCGTCTCTGACGGCTCCGGCCGTCTCAGCGTCTTCGTACCGGGGTGGGCGGGGAGCTTCCCCACCCTTCCTCTTCATGGACCCTAACGCGCAGGTGGGACAACGCCATCCCGCTTCCGCAACTGTTCGCTGGGAGCGCAAGCTCCGCAGTCCGCACAAGGGTTGTGGGGCACCGTACGCCCTACGGCGACGGGCCCCGGACGCGGGTGCGTCCGGAGCCCGTCGTACGGGGGTCAGCGCGAGGCTCAGGCCTCGTTCTTCGCCTCGGTGGCCTCGGCGGTGTCGGTGCCCTCCGCGGCCTCGACGGCCTCGGTGGACTCGTCCTCCTCGTCCTCCAGGTCGATGACCTCACCGTTGGTGTCGACGACCTTGGCGGCCTCGACGACCACGGCCAGCGCCTTGCCGCGGGCGACCTCGCCGACGAGCATCGGCACCTGGCCGCCCTCGACGACGGCCTGGGCGAACTGGTCCGGGCTCATGCCGGAGGAGGCGGCACGCCGCATGAGGTGCTCGGTGAGCTCCTCCTGGTTGACGTTGAGCTTCTCCTTGTTGACGATCTCGTCCAGGATGAACTGGGTCTTGATGCCCTTGATCGCCTGCTCGGAGGTCTCGGTGTCGAACTCCTCGGCGGTCTTGCCCTGGATCTCGAGGTACTTGTCGAGGGTCAGGCCCATCTGGCCGAGCTGGTGGTGCTCCAGGTTGTGCTTGCGGGTCTGGATCTCGTCCGCGAGCAGCTTCTCCGGGATCGGGACCTCGGCGAGCTTGAGCAGCTCGTCCAGGACACGCTCCTGGGCCTGGGTGGCCTGGTCGTACTGCTTGGTGTTCTCCAGGCGCTTGCGGCTGTCGGCCTTCAGCTCGTCGAGGGTGTCGAACTCGCTGGCCATCTGGGCGAACTCGTCGTCCAGCTCGGGCAGCTCGCGGGCGGCGACGGCGGTGACCTTGACGGTGACCTCGGCCTCCTTGCCCGCGGCGGAGCCGCCCTTCAGCTCGGAGGTGAAGGTGGCCTCGCCACCCGCCTCCAGGCCGGTCACGGCGGCGTCGATGCCGTCGAGCAGCTCGCCGGAGCCGATGGTGTACGAGACACCGTCGGCCACGCCGTCCTCCAGGACCTCGCCGTCGACCTTGGCCTGCAGGTCGATCGTCACGACGTCGCCCTCGGCGGCGGCACGCTCGACCGGGTTGGTGGAGGCGAAGCGCTCACGGAGCTGCTCCACGGCCTTCTCGATGTCCTCGTCGCTGACCTCGAGGGCGTCGACGGTGACCTCGATGCCGGAGTAGTCCGGAATCTCGATCTCGGGGCGTACGTCAACCTCGGCGGTGAAGGCCAGCAGCTCGCCGTCCTTCAGCTCGGTGATGTCGACCTCCGGCTGGCCGAGGACGTTGAGCTCGCCCTCGTTGACGGCCTCGGTGTAGAACTTCGGGAGGGCGTCGTTGACGGCCTCCTCCAGCACCGCACCGCGGCCGAAGCGCTGGTCGATGACCCGGGCAGGGATCTTGCCCTTGCGGAAGCCCTTCACCGTGACCTGCTGGTTGATCTTCTTGTACGCCGCGTCGAGGCTGTCCTTGAGCTCCTCGAAGGGCACCTCGACAGTGAGCCGAACCCGGGTCGGGTTCAGGGTCTCCACGGCGCTCTTCACGGTTCGGTCTCCTTGTGGCTGACTTCTTGGGGTTCTGCTCCGCCGCACGGTTCGGCGGCTTCGCGGACCGAGCCCGGTACATCAGACACACGGGCACGCATTTTGCATAGTAACGGCAAGGAGTCGGACTCCCGCAACGCGCTCCGCCCTCGGCCGACGCATCGTGCGACCTGCCCCGGCGCGAGGTCCCGGGCGGTCCTGGTCCCGCTCCGCGGTACCGCCGCGCGGTGGTTCCTGGTCGTGCCGGTTGGTCGGGGTGGCCGGATTCGAACCGACGACCTTCCGCTCCCAAAGCGGACGCGCTACCAAGCTGCGCCACACCCCGTCGGTGCGACACGTAGGGTACATGCAGCGGGGCGGTGCGTCGGCCGCTTTGCGCGGGCCGCACCGGAGCCGTCGCCGACGGCGGTGCCGGGTCTCCGGCCGAGGGGTGTGCGCGCGGCGTCCACGACCCGCTACGATGCTCCACGTGCCACCGGCCTCCGGGCCTGCGGCGCGGCTGTGCGGGCGTAGCTCAATGGTAGAGCCCTAGTCTTCCAAACTAGCTACGCGGGTTCGATTCCC
This sequence comes from Streptomyces sp. NPDC015144, assembly GCF_043079735.1. NCBI lineage: Bacteria > Bacillati > Actinomycetota > Actinomycetes > Kitasatosporales > Streptomycetaceae > Streptomyces > Streptomyces sp. NPDC015144. The sequence continues at coordinate 329,494 of NZ_JBIBUU010000004.1, forward strand.
GTCGCCCGCTCCATGACAGGGCCCGGTCCGGCGAATTCCTCGCCGGACCGGGCCTTTCGCGTTCCCTCGTAGGCACAGAAGGACCGCACACGAAAGAACCGGGCGCTCACGGGCCGTTGCCCGTGAGCCCGGTTCGCGCGGGCCGCAGGGGTGGCGTCAGAAGGAGAGCTGGCTGACGGTCTGCGCTATCGAGTCCAGGAACCGCTGGATCGACGGCGCCATGCCGCTGGACGCCAGGAAGAAGCCGAAGAGCACGGCGACGACCGCCGGTCCGGCCTTGAGGGAACCGCCTCTGATCAGCACGACCAGGATGATCGCCAACATCAACACCACAGACAGCGAAATCGCCACGCCTGATCACACCTTCGGTCGGTCCGCCTTGCCGGCCCGGAGAGATGCGACGCGGCACCCCTCCGTCCGGTCCATCGTGCCACCAACTCCCCGTGGATCGCTGCCGGGTGACGGTTCGAAGTGACCGGTTCTCGCCATTCCCCGCGCCCCGCGCGCACCAGGGGCGCACCGCTGCACGAGAGGGGCGCGCAGCCCCCTCCGCCGTCCCGCGCGAACGGCCGGCCAGGAGGTTTCGACGGACTTCCATTGTGACGATTTCCATACCCGCACACTTCATTCACAGGCAATTCCAAGATTCAAGTGCGATTAGATTCAGGTCGCACAGAACCTTGCCGATATGCCCCATTTAAGTGGGATGAATCGGTGCATATCGGTCGGTAAATGGCGGTTTCCCTTTCGAAGGGACGGCGACAGATCAATATCCCCGAGCGGTTTTACGAATTCCGATCCCGGCGTCTAAGGTGACTGGAATGTTCCACGCTCCGAACGTATTCCAGCGGGCCCAGATCCCACCGGCGCACCAAGGGTCGGAGCCCGGAGGCAGAGGTGCGGCGACCGCCGTCGCGACATCCCCCACGCAGGCGAGACCGTCCGGAACGGTGGCGAACGAGCCTCCGGCGGGCGCACCGGCGAAACGGCGCGAGGCCTACTTCGACAACGTGAAATACCTGGCCATCGTGCTGGTCGCGGTGGCCCACTCGTGGGAACCGGTGATGGACGGCAGCCGGACCGCCCGCGCGCTGTACATGGTCGCGTACACCTTCCACATGCCGGCGTTCATCATCGTCTCCGGCTACTTCTCCCGTTCCTTCGACATGTCCGCGGCCAAGGTGAAGCGCCTGGTCACCGGCGTCGCCCTGCCCTACATCGTGTTCGAGACGGCGTACTCCCTGTTCCGGTGGTACGCGGGCGACACCGGCGACATGGAGATCAGCCTGCTCGACCCCTGGTACCTCACCTGGTTCCTGATCGCGCTCTTCATCTGGCGGATCACCACCCCGATCTGGCAGGCGCTGCGCCATCCGCTGCCGGTGGCGCTGGTGATCGCCGTGCTCGCCTCCCTCTCCCCCTCGATCGGCGACGACCTGGACCTCCAGCGGGTCCTGCAGTTCCTGCCGTTCTTCGTGCTGGGGCTCCGGCTGCGCCCCGAGCACTTCCGGCTGGTGCACCGGCGCGAGGTGCGGATGTTCGCCGTCCCGCTCTTCGCCGGGGCCGTGGCCCTCGCGTACTGGGCGGCGCCCCGGATGCAGCTGGGCTGGTTCTACCGCAGCAACAGCGCCCAGGAGATGGACGCGCCCTGGTGGTCGGGGGCGGTGATGACGCTGCTGATGTTCTGCGCCGCGCTGCTGCTCACCATCGGGTTCCTGGCCTGGGTGCCGCGCCGCCGCATGTGGTTCACGGTGCTCGGTGCCGGGACGATCTGCGGCTACCTGCTGCACGGCTTCCTGATCAAGGGCGCCGGGTACGCGGGCGTGTTCGACGCCCACGACTGGCTGGCGGAGCCCGCCGGGCTGGTCCTGGTCTCGGTGGTCGCCGCCGTGGCGGTGACGCTGATGTGCACGCCGCCGGTGCGGCGGGCGCTGCGGCCGGTGACGGAACCGGACCTGGACCTGGCCTTCCGGAAGGACCCCGCCCGGCGCTGAACCGGTCGGCCGGGGCCGGGCGGTTCGGCGCCGAGGGTCAGGACTTCGCCGTGTTGGCTTGATCCGATCGGTCGATGGGCGATTCGTCCGGGGTGAGACCGAGCAGTCTCCGCACCCGTGCGTATTTCTCGGTCAGCCGGGTACGGGTCGCCGGTTCCAGTGCCGCGAGGCGGGCCGGGTCCGCGTTGTGGGCCAGGTCCGCCTCCTTGACCAGCAGGGCTCCCGGGGTCTCCAGGATGCGCCGGGTGTACGCGGAGAGGTCCTCGCCGTCCCGTTTGGAGACGGCGAGGACCATGTCCTTCACCCGCTGCGGCAGGGCCGCTTCGGCCAGCCAGCGTTCCGACAGCGCGTCGTCCTCGACCGCGTCGTGCAGCCAGGCCGCGGCGATCTGTTCGTCGCTGCCGCCCCGGGCCCGTACCCCCTCCGCGACGGCGGCGAGGTGCTCGGTGTACGGGCGGCCCGCCTTGTCGCGCTGGTGGGCGTGGGCCTCGCGGGCGATCGCCTCGACCTCGGCCAGGGTCAGCTGGGGATGCGATGGGGTCATGCCCGGACTCTACGGCCGGGCGTCCGCCGTCCGCAGGGCCGCCCGGGCCGGGAGCAGCATGGCGGCGAGGCCGAGGCCGATCGTCGCGGCGACGAAGGTCCCGTACAGGAGCGGCGGAATGTACGGGTCCTCGCCGGTGAGGCCCCTCATCATCGGGAAGAGCGTGGCCAGCGCGATGGCCGTGCCGAGGACGGCGCCGGCCACGGTGACCAGCAGCGCCTCCCAGCGGACCATGCCCAGGACCTGGCGGCGGGTGGTGCCGATCAGGCGCAGGACGGTCAGTTCGCGGCGGCGGTCGAGGATGGTCATCACCAGGGTGTTCACGGCGGCGACGGCGGCGAATCCGCCGAGCACGGCGGCCATGACGGTGTTGGCCCAGGCGTTCAGTTCGCGGGCCTCGTCCTGCGCGGCGGCGTAGCCGGTGGCGTCGGTGACGGTGCCGAGCGCGGCGAGCCCCTTCGCGCCGGCCGGGGTGGCTCGGACCAGGACCTCGGAGGCGTACGGCGCGGTCACGCGGTCGGCGAGGTCGGCGGCGGGGAAGGTGAGGAGGCTGGTGCCGAGGCCGCGTCCGTAGACCGCGACGACCTGCGGCCGCGCCGGGGTGCCGTCCGGGAGGCGCAGGGCCAGCCGGTCGCCGGTGCGGACGCCCGCGGAGTCGGCGAGCGTGGTGTCGACGGCGACGGTCCCGGGCCGCAGGGCCGTGAGGGAGCCGGTCCGGATGTCGAGGTCCTGGACCTTCGTGAGCTGTGCGCCGGTGCCGATGACGCCCTGCGCGGAGGCGGCCTGGAGCTGTGGTCCGGGGTCGGTGGAGACCAGTACGGAGGTGCGGAGCAGGCCGACGGCGGTGGTGACGCCGGGGGTGGCGGCGGCCCGTGCGGTGGCGTCGGAAGTGAGTCCGGCGGGTCCGGTGACGATGTGGTCGGCGGTGATCGCGTCGCGCTGCTGGTGGGCGGTGGCGCGCTCCTGGCTGGTCTGCATGAAGACGAGCGTGGACGCGAAGGCCATGGCGAGGACGATCGGGGTGATCGCGGAGGCCAGCCGGCGGGAGTTGGTGCGGGAGTTGGCGGCGGCCAGCGAGCCGGGGGCGCCGGCGGCGCGCAGCGCGAGTCCGAGGACGGCGGCGCAGCCCCGGGCGATGACCGGGCCGAGCAGCCCGACCGCGAGCATGAAGAGCATGACGACGCCGAGGGCCGCGTTGGCGGAGTCGTCGCCGGAGGTGCTGGCGGCGACCCCGGCGAGGGACCCGCCGCCGATCAGGGCGAGGACGCCGAGGGGGGTGCGGACCGGGCCGAACGCGGAGCGCTCCACGGCGGTCTCGGCGAGGGCGAGTCCGGGCTTCATCCGGGCGGGGCGCCGGGCGGCGAGGAATCCGGCACCCACCGCGGTGAGCAGCGACAGCACGACGGCGGCGGCGAACGGCATCCAGGAGATCTTCAGGCCGACGGAGTCGAGGACGGCGCCCCGGTCCTGGAGCTGGCCGAACCACCAGCCGGCCAGGGCCGTTCCGGGGAGGCAGCCGAGCGCTCCGGCGAGCGGGGCGACGAGGAGCGCCTCCGTGGCGATGGTGCGGCGCAGCTGGCGCGGGGTGGCGCCGATGGCACGGAGCAGGGCGTACTCGCGGCCGCGCTGGCCGACGGCGAGGGCGACGGTGCCGGCCGCGGTCATGACGGCGACCAGGGTGGCGACGGCGCCGAAGGAGACGCTGAGCCCGAAGAGGAGTTCCTTGGTGGAGGCGAGGGCCGGGGTCTCGACGGCGCCCCGGTCGTCGCCGGTGTGGACCTGGACGGTGGCGGTGCGGCCCACGGACGCGCGTACCTGGTCGGCGAGGGCGGCGGTGGCGGTGCCGGGGGCGGCGAACACGGCGACGGCGTCGACCCGGCCGGGGTGGCCGGAGAGCCGGACGGCCTGAGGGTCGGTGAACCAGACGGTGCCGGGGGCGGCGGCCGTGCCGGAGACCCGGAACGCGCGGGGGCCGGCGGGGGTGTCGAGGGTGACGCGGTCGCCGGTGCGGGCCTTGCCGCCGGCGGGGAGGACGACCTCGCCGGTGCGGGGCGCGGCGCCGTCGGCGAGCGTGGCGCCGGTGAGGACGGCGGAGCCCCAGCCGTGGGCGGTGAGGGGGGTGCCGTCCTGGCGTACGGGGTAGGTGACGTCGCCGATCGCCCCGGCCGCGCCGGGGGTGTGCGCGGCCTTGGCGACCAGGGTCTCGGGCAGCCGGGCGGTGTCCGGGATCAGGACGTCGGTGGTCTCCTCGCTCTCGCCCTGGCCGACCTTCAGGTGGATCTGCTGGTCGGCGGCGACCACCACGGGGGCCTTGGCGTAGCGGTCGGCCGGGACCGAGGCGCGCAGGCCGGTCTCCAGCAGGATGCCGCAGGCGGAGGCGATGGCGGCGGCCAGCAGGAGCGCGACGAAGGTCCCGACGAACGAGGAGGGTTTGAACCGGACGGCGGCGCGGGCGAGACCGTTCGGGGCGTGCGGGGTGAGCATCAGGCAGCCGCTCCTGCGGGGCCGGGGGCGGTACGGGCGGTCAGTCCGGTCATCCGGGCGGCGATCCGGTCGGCGCCGGAGCGCGGCAGGCGGTCGGCGATCGCGCCGTCGGCGAGGAAGAGGACCTGGTCGGCGCAGGACGCGGCGACGGGGTCGTGGGTGACCATGACGACGGTGGCGCCGAGCTGGTCCACCGCGTTGCGGAGCAGGGCGAGGATCTCGGCGGCCGTGGTGGTGTCGAGGGCGCCGGTCGGCTCGTCGGCGAAGACCACGTCGGGCCGGGTGACCAGGGCGCGGGCGACGGCGACGCGCTGCTGCTGGCCGCCGGAGAGCTGGGCGGGGCGGCGGCCGCCCTTGTCGCCGAGGCCGACCCGGGCGAGGATCTCGGCGGCCTCGCGGCGGCCGCGTGCGGAGCGGGTGCGCTGTCCGGCCAGGCGCATGGGCAGGACGACGTTCTGCTCGACCGTCAGCGACGGCAGCAGGTTGAAGGACTGGAAGACGAAGCCGAGGCGGGTGCGGCGCAGTTCGGTGAGCCGGTTCTCGCTCATGCCGGTGATCTCGGTGCCGCCGAGGCGTACGGAGCCCTCGGTGGGGCGGTCGAGTCCGGCCGCGCACTGGAGGAAGGTCGACTTCCCGGAGCCGGAGGGGCCCATCACGGCGGTGAAGGAGGCGCGCGGGAGGGCGAGGTCGATGCCGCGCAGCGCGTGGACGATGGCGCCACCCCGGCCGTACTGGCGGCGTACACCGCGCAGTTCGACGGCGAGGTCGGCGGCGCGGGCCCCGGCGCGGGGGTCCTGGACGCCGACGGGCCCCCATGCGTCCGTGGTGCCGGTCCCGTGGTGGAGGTCCGTCGGGTACCGCCCGTCCTGCCCGCGCCGCCTGGTGGCTCGCAGCCCCATGTCGTCCGCCTTCCGTTGATCGTGCGCTCGTCGGCCGAGCGGCCGTTTCGTCGGCCCCTTCGGCCGTGTTCCGAACCTATGGAGCGGAGGCGGTCGCGGGACATGGCGGCTGCTGGCGGATCCGGGGTGGGGAAAACCCCAGCCCGCGTCGGGGGAAGACCGAAAGGGCGAGGTGGGAACGGGGTCCGCGGCACCGGAGGGCAGGGCGGGAGCACCGGGGGTCCGCGAGGGATCGGGGAGCGGTCGAGCGGAGTTTTGGCCAGGGGATACTTGCAACGTCAATCGTTCGGTAAACTAATTACTGACGCTTTCTTGACACTCTCTTGACCAAGTGAAGGATCGGGCTCATCGGACACGCAGACACGCTCATCGCCATGGGCGGCGCCTTCCTGGCCGCCGCTGTTCTCGCCCGCGTCGGCAGCCGCATCGGACTGCCGACCATCCCCCTCTTCATCCTGGCCGGGATCCTGCTCGGCCCGCACACCCCCGGCATCGTCCTCGTCGCCGACCCGCACGAGCTGGAGATGCTCTCCGCGCTCGGCCTGGTGCTGCTGCTCTTCTACCTCGGTCTCGAATTCCATCTCGACGACCTCAAGACCGGCGGCCGCAAGATGGCGATCGCCGGTGGCACCTATCTCGCCCTGAACGTCGGCGCCGGGCTCGGCTTCGGCTTCGCGCTGGGCTGGGGCACCTCCGAGGCGCTGGTCCTCGCCGGGGTGCTCGGCATCTCCTCGTCGGCGATCGTCACCAAGGTCCTGGTCGACCTGGGCCGGATCGGCAACCCCGAGACCAAGCCGATCCTCGGCATCATCGTGGTCGAGGACGTCTTCCTCGCCCTGTACCTGGCCGCCCTCCAGCCCATCCTGTCCGGCGCCGACAGCCTCTCCTCCGCGGCGGTCGACGGCGGCAAGGCCTTCGGGTTCCTGCTACTGCTCGCGCTCGCCGCCCGCTTCGGCACCCGGGTCATCGGCAAGCTGATCAACACCCGGGACGACGAACTGCTGGTCATCTCCTTCCTCGGCGTCGCCGTGCTGGTGGCGGGGGTCTCGGAGTGGTTCGGGGTCGCGGACGCGATCGGCGCCTTCATGGTCGGCCTGATGCTCGGCAGCACCACCTCCGGCGAACGCATCCTGAAGCTGGTCCATCCGCTGCGGGACGCCTTCGGCGCCATCTTCTTCTTCGCCTTCGGGCTCTCCATCGACCCCGGCGACCTGCCGGTCGTGTTCTGGCCGGTGCTGGCCGCCGTCGCGGTGACCCTGCTCATGAACGTCCTGGCCGGTCTCGCCGCCGCGAAGGTCTACTCCTTCGGCCCGCAGGCCACCGCGAACATCTCCACCACGCTGGTGGCGCGCGGCGAGTTCGCCCTGATCCTCGCCACGATGGCGGCGGCCGCCGGGCTGGACGAGCGGCTCTCCCCGTTCATCGCGGGCTATGTGCTGCTGCTCGCCGTACTGGCTCCGCTGGCCGCCGGGCGCTCGCACTGGCTGGCCCGCATCCTGCCGGGCGGCCGTGACCGCGACCGCGACCGGGGCAGCGGGAACGGCGCCGGTGAGGATGCCGCCGAACCACTCGCGGCACGGACCTGAGCCCGCCCGGCGGTCACCCCCGCACCTGCGGCCCGGTCGCGGGCACGGCCCCCAGTGCCGTGTCCGGACCGGGCCGGGTCGTACGCGGGACGGCCCCTGGTCGTACGCGGACCGAGCCGGGTCGTACGCCAGCGGCCCTGGTCGTACGTGCGGCGGTCCTGGTCGTACGCGGGAGACCCCCGGTCGTCCGCGCGGCGGCTCAGGCCCGGCGCGACAGGAGGAGCAGCGCCCGGTCGTCGTTGACGTCCTTGGCGCAGGCCTCGATCAGATGCCAGGCCGCGCCCTCGAAGCCGGTGGCGACGTAGCGGTCGGCCTCGCCGGTCAGCCGGTCGATGCCCTCGGCGATGTCCCGGTCCGACGCCTCGACCAGGCCGTCCGTGAAGAGCATCAGGACGTCGCCGGGGGCCAGCGAGCCCTTCACGGCGTCGAACTCGGCCCCGTCGTACACCCCCAGCAGCGGGCCCTCGGCGGCCATCTCCTCCCACTGGCCGCTGCCCGCGTGGAGCTGGAGGGCGGGCGGGTGGCCGGCCGAGAGGAGTTCGTAGTCGCCCGATTCCAGGTCCAGCACCAGATGGATCGAGGTGGCGAAGCCCTCGTCCCAGTCCTGGCGCAGCAGATAGCCGTTGGCCGCCGGGAGGAAGCCGTGCGGCGGCAGCGAGCCGAGCAGCCCGCCGAAGGCCCCGGAGAGCAGCAGGGCGCGGGAGCCCGCGTCCATGCCCTTGCCGGAGACGTCGGTGAGCACGGCCTCCAGGGTCCGCCCGCCGTTGGTGCGGGCGGCGACGACGAAGTCCCCGGAGAAGGACTGGCCGCCCGCCGGGCGCAGCGCCATCTCGCGGTGCCAGCCCTGTGGCAGCCGGGGCAGGGCGCTCTGGACGCGGATGCGTTCGCGGAGGTCGAAGAGCATGGTGCCCCCGCGCCGCCATGGCACCCCGACCCGGGCCCGGAACTGCGCGAGGACCAGCCCGAACAGGCCGCAGGCGGCGACCACCAGGACGACGCCCGGGGTCACCCGGGCCGCGCCGTCCTTGTAGGGCCCCAGCACGGCCGACTCCACGATCAGGGCCGTGGCGGCGGTCGCGTACAGCCCGAGCAGGCTGGCCGGGCGCAGCAGCAGACCGCCCGCGACGATCGGCAGCACGAGCGCGGACGGGGAGCACCAGAGGGGCTGGAGGAGAGTGGCGACGGTGATCGCGGGGATGGTCAGCATCAGACCGGCCAGGGCGATCCAGTCCGATCCGTCGCCCCGGAAGTAGTCGACCCCGGATCTGCGCAGCGTGACGCGTACCCGGTGCGCCGATTTCCGCAATCGGGCCGGGTACGTCTCTGCTCCTGTGCGTCGTGCCATTGCGGGGACCTTATCCACCCGGCAGCCCGAGGTGGAGGGGTACCCCGTGGCAATGCGTTCGAAATCGGTTCGCTCCGCCGTCGAAGCCCTGGTAGGCATGGCCCATGACTACTGAGCTCCGTGTACTGCGTCCGTCCGAATGGAACCAATGGTTCGAATGCCTGGAGCTGGCGTTCGGAGGCGTTCCGGAGTCGCCGGAGGAGCGTGAGCTGTTCCAGGAGCTGACCGAGCCGGAGCGTTCGCTCGGTGTCTGGGACGGTGACGACGTGGTCGGCACGGCGGGGGCGTTCAGCTTCCGGGTGGCGGTGCCGGGCGGGGCGGTGGTGCCCGCGGCGGGGATCACGATGGTGAGCGTCGCCTCCACGCACCGCAGGCGCGGGCTGCTGACCTCGATGATGCGCCGTCAGCTGGACGACATCCGGGCGCTGGGCGAGCCGTTCGCCGTGCTGACGGCCTCGGAGCCGGTGATCTACGGCCGGTTCGGCTACGGCACGGCCTCGCGGCAGATGTCGCTGACGATCGAGAAGGACCGGGTCCGGCTGGAGGTGCCGCCGGGCACGGAGGCGGTGCGGCTGCGCCACGCGAAGCCGGACGAGGCGCTCGCGGCCTGCGAGGGCGTGTACGCGCGGCTGGTGGCGGGCCGTCCCGGCATCCCGGCCCACGGGCCCGGCTGGGAGCGCAAGCCGATGGTCGATCCGGCCTCCCAGCGGCAGGGCGCCTCGACCCAGCAGTGCGTGCTGGCGGAGCTGGACGGACAGGTCGTCGGCTATGTGAACTACCACCTCCGGCCCGCGTGGGAGCCGTCCGGCCCCAAGGGGACCGTGGAGGTCAACGACCTGCAGGCGCTGGACCCGGCGGCGTACGCGGCGCTGTGGCGGTTCGTCTTCGACATCGACCTGATGACGACGGTCGTGGCCCGCAACCGCCCGGTCGACGACCCGGTCCTGCACCTGGTGTCGGACACCCGGCGGTGCAACGTCCGGGTCCGCGACTGCCTCCACGTCCGGCTGGTGGAGTTGGGGGCGGCGCTGGAGGCACGGACCTACCGGGGCCCGCTGGACGTGGTGTTCGACGTGGAGGACGCGTTCTGCCCGTGGAACGCCGGGCGCTGGCGGCTGACCGCCGACGCGAAGGGCGTCGCGACCTGCCGCCGGACCGAGGACCCGGCCGACCTGGCGCTCTCGGTGCGGGAGCTGGGCTCGGCGTATCTGGGCGGCGAGGCGCTGAGCGCGCTGGCCGGGGCCGGGCGGGTGCGGGAGCTGACCCCGGGCGCGCTGGCGGAGACCTCGGCGGCCTTCCTCTCCGACGTCGCGCCCTGGCTGCCCCGGGGGTTCTAGGCGGCCTGGCAGCCGGGGCACCAGAAGAGGTTGCGGGCGGCGAGGTCGGCGGTGCGGATCTCGCCGCCGCAGATGTGGCAGGACTGACGGGCGCGGCGGTAGACGTACACCTCGCCGCCGTGGTCGTCGACGCGCGGCGGGCGGCCCATCGCCTCGGGCAGGTGCTCGGGGCGGACGGTGTCGATCCGGTTGTTCCGTACGCCCTCGCGCATCAGGGCCACCAGGTCCGCCCAGATCGCGTCCCACTCGGCGCGGGTGAGGTCCTTGCCGGGCCGGTACGGGTCGATGCCGTGCCGGAAGAGCACCTCGGCGCGGTAGACGTTGCCGACGCCCGCGACGACCTTCTGGTCCATCAGCAGGGCGGCGACGGTGATCCGGCTGCGGGAGATCCGCCGCCAGGCCCGCTCGCCGTCCTCGTCGGTGCGCAGCGGGTCCGGGCCGAGGCGGTCGTGTATCGCGCGCTTCTCCGGCTCGGTGAGCAGGGCGCAGGCGGTGGGGCCCCGCAGGTCGGCGTGGTGTTCGTCGTTGAGCAGCCGCAGCCGGACCGTGTCGGTGGGCGGCGGGGCCGGGACGGTGCCGAAGCCGAGCTTGCCGAAGAGGCCCAGGTGGATGTGGACCCAGCCGGTGTCCCCGAAGCCGAGGAAGAGGTGCTTGCCGTGGGCGTCGACCCCGGTGAGGGGCAGCCCGTCGAGCAGCGCGGCACCGGCGGCGAACCGGCCCTGCGGGCTGCTCACCCGCACCGGCCGTCCGGCGAAGCGTTCCTCGTGGTCGGCGGCGAGGCGGTGGATGGTGTGTCCCTCGGGCACGGCGGCGGCTGCTCCTCGGTTCCTTGCGGGGCGGGTACGGAAACGGCTGTGCCGCCGGGGGCGGCCCGGCGGCACAGGAGGTGGGTGGGCTCAGCCCTGCTGCGGGTGGTGGGCCGGGATCGGGGGAAGCTCGCCGGTCGTCTCGTACGCCGTCAGCATCTCGATGCGGCGGGTGTGGCGCTCCTCGTTCGAGTACGGCGTGGCGAGGAAGATCTCGACGAACCTGGTGGACTCCTCCACCGGGTGCATCCGGCCGCCGATGGCGATCACGTTGGCGTTGTTGTGCTCGCGGCCCAGGGCGGCGGTCTGCTCGCTCCAGGCCAGCGCGGCGCGGACGCCCTTGACCTTGTTGGCGGCGATCTGCTCGCCGTTGCCGGAGCCGCCGATCACGATGCCGAGGCTCTCCGGGTCCGCGGCCGTCCGCTCGGCGGCACGGAGGCAGAACGGCGGGTAGTCGTCCTGGGCGTCGTAGATGTGGGGTCCGCAGTCGACGGCCTCGTGGCCCTGGGCCGTGAGCCACTCGACGAGGTGGTTCTTGAGTTCATAGCCGGCATGGTCCGAGCCGAGGTACACGCGCATGCATCCGAGTGTGGCACGTGCGGCGCGCACCGGCCGCCATCGGGGTCCGGGACCGGACCCGTACGGACGGCGAGGGCCCGCCGTCCGCGTTCGTCCACGCGGTCCGGCGGGCCCTCGTACGGGCGGGGGGCGTCAGCCCCGGCGGCCGGCCAGCTTCCAGGCGGCGGGCAGCGCGCCCATGGCGAGCGCGGCCTTCAGCGCGTCACCGATGAGGAACGGCACCAGGCCGGCCGCGATCGCGGCGCTCGCCGACATGCCGGTGGCGAGGGCCAGGTAGGGGACGCCGACCGCGTAGATGATCGCGGAGCCCAGCACCATCGTGCCCGCGGTGCGCAGCACGGAGCGGTCGCCGCCCCGGCGGGCGAGGCCGCCGACCACGGCGGCGGCGAGCAGCATGCCGAGGACGTAGCCGAAGGAGGGGAAGCCCATGCCGGAGTTGCCCTCGGAGAACCACGGCATGCCCGCCATGCCGACCAGCGCGTAGACCGCGAGGGAGAGGAAGCCGCGGCGGGCGCCGAGCGCGGTGCCGACCAGGAGCGCGGCGAAGGTCTGGCCGGTGACCGGGACCGGGGAGCCGGGGACCGGGACGGCGATCTGGGCGGCTATGCCGGTGAGCGCGGCGCCGCCGAGGACCAGGGCCGTGTCGACGGCGTAGCGGTGCCGGGCGGCGGGGAGCAGGTCGGCGAGGACCGCTCCGGTGCGGGCAGGGGCGGCGGCAGCAGTGCTCATCGGGACTCCGCGGGGGTGAGGGCAGACGGGGACAGATTGAGCCCGACGTTAGCCCACCGGTTAACGCCCGATCACCATCCGTGGCCCACAAAGCGCTGTCGGAGCGGTTGGTGGGGTCTGCACAAAGAGGGTCGTTCAACCGCGCGGTGGCGTGATGATCGTCACTGGAGGTGGGGGCGGAACGACCCCGGTCCGACGCGGCGCGACGTCCGGGAAGGACTGTAGGTTTCCCACCAAAACGACCGGGAGGCCTCCCTCCGGTCGTCGGCGCGGTCGCCGCCGCGCGGTCGGCCGGACACCTGGCGTGAACAGGTTGTCCGCATAGCGGACGATGATTCCATGGGGGCGGTCGCCCCGCCCAGACTGTCCGCGCGGATCCCACACCTCCGCGTTCTCCCGTTTTTCTTCCCGTTTCCCGCAGTCCCCGGATCCCCGCGTCCCCCCACATCCCCCACGTTTCACCGAGCGAACAGAGCACGTCCATGCCACGGAAGTCCGTGCCTCCCCCCACCGGCCCCTCCTCCCCCGCCGACGACCCCGGACCCGAAACCGGGGCCGAAACCGGCACCGGGACCGAAGCCGCGACCGGGGCCGGAACCGGTGCCGATACGGCCCTCGGTCACGGCCTCAAGCAGCGCCACCTCTCGATGATCGCCCTCGGCGGTGTCATCGGGGCCGGCCTCTTCGTCGGCTCGGGCAAGGGCATCGCCGCCGCCGGTCCGTCGATCGTCGTGGCGTACGCCGTCTCCGGGCTGCTGGTCATGCTGGTGATGCGGATGCTCGGCGAGATGTCGGCGGCGTACCCGGCCTCCGGTTCCTTCTCCGTGCACGCGGAGCGGGCGATCGGCCCGTGGGCGGGGTTCACCGCGGGCTGGGCGTTCTGGGTGCTGCTCTGCGTCGCCGTCGGCCTGGAGGGGATCGGCGCGGCGAAGATCGTGACCGGCTGGCTGCCCGGCACGCCCCAGTGGGCCTGGGTCGCGCTCTTCATGGTGGTCTTCATGGGCACCAACCTGGCCGCGGTGAAGAAGTTCGGCGAGTTCGAGTTCTGGTTCGCCGCCCTCAAGGTCGCGGCGATCACGCTCTTCCTGGTGCTGGGGGTGCTGGCGGTGCTGGGCCTGCTTCCCGGTACGCCCGCCCCGGGGACCGCCAACCTCACCGGCGCGGGCGGATTCCTGCCCCATGGGGCGGAGGGCCTGGTGATCGGGCTGCTCGCCTCCCTCTTCGCGTACGGCGGGCTGGAGACCGTGACGATCGCCGCGGCGGAGTCCGACGACCCGGTGAACGGGGTCGCCAGGGCGGTCCGTACGGCGATGTGGCGGATCGCGCTCTTCTACGTCGGCTCGATGGCGGTCGTCGTGACCCTGGTCCCGTGGAGCGACCCGAAGGTCGTGGAGGTCGGCCCGTTCTACGCCGCCCTGGACCACCTCGGCATCCACGGCGCCGCGGAGATCATGAACGTGGTCATCCTGGTCGCCCTGCTCTCCGCGATGAACGCCAACATCTACGGCGCCTCCCGGATGGCCTGCTCGCTGGTGGCCCGCGGGCAGGGCCCGGCGCGGATCGGCCGGATCTCCTCGGGGGTGCCGCGCACCGCGGTGCTGGTCTCGTCCGGCTTCGGCTTCCTGTGCGTACTGCTCAGCTACTGGCGCCCCGAGGACGTCTTCCCGTGGCTGCTCAACATGGTCGGCGCGGTGATCCTCGTCGTCTGGGCCTTCATCGCCGTCTCCCAGCTGGTCCTGCGCCGACGGCTGGAGCGCGAGTCCCCGGACCGGCTGGTCGTGCGGATGTGGCTCTTCCCGGGGCTGACGGTGGTGGCGCTGCTGGCGATGGCGGGCGTCTTCGTGCTGATGCTGCGCCAGCCGGACACCCGGGACCAGCTCGTGGCCTCGGGCTCCCTGACGCTGGTGCTCGCCGCCATCGGCCTGGTGCGCCAGCGGCGGGCGTCGGCGGCCGCCCGGGGCTGACGGCTCCCCTCAGACGTCGCAGGGCACGTTGAGGGAGAGCAGCGCGGCACCCTCCGGCCCGAGCCGCACCTCGCTCACCGCCGCGTTCAGCAGCCTCGGCAGGACCCGGCGGTAGCTGCCCGCCGGGATCGCCAGCAGCTCGCAGAGGACCAGCCGCAGCAAGGTGTTGTGGGCGACGACGAGGACCCGCTGCCCCGGGTGGGCGGCCGCGATCCGGCGCAGCGCCGCCGTGCCCCGGGCGGCGGCCGCCCGGGGGTCCTCCGCCCCCGGGAAGGGGTGGGCGACCGGGTCGGCGCGGTACTCCCGGGCCCGCTCCGGCTGCTCGACCGCGAACTCCGCCAACGTACGCCCCTCCACCGCGCCGAAATCGCATTCGCGCAGGTCGTGGTCGCGGCCGGGGGTGAGGCCGAGCGCCTCGCAGGCCGGTCGCGCGGTCTCGACGGCCCGGCCGACCGGGGAGGTCCACACCGCGTCGACCTTGTTGCGGGCCGCCCAGGCGCCGAGCCGTCCGGCCTGGCGGCGGCCCTCCTCGGTCAGCGCGATGTCGCTGACCCCGGCGTAGCGGTTCTCCGCGTGCCAGACGGTCTGCCCGTGGCGGGCGAGCAGCAGGGTGGCGGGGGCGGTCATGGTGTCTCCGTTCGGGTGCGGGGGTGGTGGGGGGACGGTCACGCGTGCTCGGCGCGGGTGCGGGCGTGGGCGGCGACCCGGCCGGGCAGCCAGCCGCGCCGCTCCAGCTCGGCCACCAGGGTGAGGTACGGCTCGGTGTACCACGCGGTGCGCACCGGGTGCGGGTGCAGCACGTGGCGCAGCCGCACCATCCGGCCCGCCGCCTCCTGGAGGCTGCCCGCGCCGCCCGCCCCGTACGCGGCGAGGATCGCCATGCCGAGGGCGGGTTCGCTGTACCGCGGGATGTGCACGGGGCGGCCCAGGACGTCGGCGCGCAGCCGGCTCCAGTGGCCGCTGCGGACCGCGCCGCCGGTGAAGGTGAGCCGGTCGTACGTCTGGGCGCCGAGCAGGTCCAGGTAGTCGAGGCAGAGCCGTTCCACCAGCCCCACCCCGGTCAGCAGGGCCGCCCAGTGCTCGGCGTCCGAGGCGGGCTCGCCGATCAGGAAACCGGTGGCCTCCGGCGCCACGAACGGGAACCGCTCCCCCGTCGCCACCAGCGGGTACGCCACCACCCGGGCCGGTTCGCAGGACCGGGCCGCCTCGTCCATCCGGGCCGGGTCCACCCCCGGGAAGGCGGCCGTCAGCGCCCCGCCGCCCACCCCGGAGGCCCCGCCCGGCAGCCAGCTCCCGTCCGGCGCGCGGTGGCTGTACACCACCCCGGCCGGGTCCTCGACCGGTGACGAGGTGACCCCCTTGAGGACCAGCGTCGTCCCGAGCACCGAGTTCCAGGAGCCGACCGCGAGCGAGCCGGAGGCGAGCTGTGCCGCGCAGCCGTCCGTCATCCCGGCGACCAGCGGGGTGCCCGCCGGGATCCCGGTCTCCTCGGCGGCGGCCCGGCCCACCTCGCCGATCGGGGTGCCGGGCCGCACCACGTCCGGGAAGAGCGCGTCGGGCAGGCCGAGCTTCGCGAAGCGGCGCCGGGGCCACTCCTGCCGGACCAGGTCGTAGCCGGTCTTCAGGGCGTGGCTGGAATCGGTGGGCAGCGGCGTCCCGGCGAGTCTGGTCAGCACGGAATCGGCCTGATGGGTGATGCGTACGGTGCCGTCCGCCGCACCGCCGTGCTCCCGCAGCAGCCACATCGCCCTCGGCAGCGCCCAGCTCGGCGGGGTGCCGGCGCGGGCCGCCTCGGCCACGGCCCGGCCGTCGTCGTACATCACGCCGGGGGTGAGCGGGCGGCCCGCCCGGTCGGCCAGGAGCACGGTGCCGGAGGTGGCGCAGACGGCGAGCGCGCGCGGGGCGGGGGCGTCGGCCAGCGCCTGCCGGGTGGCCGCGCACAGCGCCGTCCACCAGTCGAGCGGCCGCTGCTCGTGCCGCGCGCCCTCGCGTCTGCCGGTGAGCGGGGCAGCGCCGCTGCCGAGGATCTCACCGCGGTCTCCCGCCACCACCGCCCGGACGCTCTGCGTGCCGAGATCGATGCCCATCCACATATCGGCCCCCTCTGTGAACTTCTCACTCTGCACCGAGAATTTCCCGTGCGCGAGGGATTGACGGCCAACTTCTGCCGTTACAAGCTCTGTTAACCAGTCGTCCCGATGTGTGAACGGTCCCCCCACTCAGCTCCGGCAGGCCGTGGAGGTCACGGATGGACATGCGTGCGTACGACCGGCGTCGGTTGCTCGCCCTCGGCGGAGCCGGGGTGGCGGCCGCGGCCGCCACCCCGTTGCTGACCGCCTGCGGCACCGGCTTCGGCGGTGGCGGCGGCTCGCAGGGCGGCGGCTCCGCGGCCGACGAGGTCACCGGCTCCTTCGACTGGAAGCGGGCCAAGGGCCGCAAGGTGCGGGCGCTGCTGAACAAGCACCCGTACACCGACGCGCTGATCGCCGATCTGAAGGCGTTCACGGAGAAGACCGGGATCGAGGTCGCGTACGACGTCTTCCCCGAGGACAACTACTTCGACAAGCTCACCGTCGACCTCTCCAGCGGACGCGCCTCCTACGACGTGTTCATGCTCGGCGCGTACATGGTGTGGCAGTACGGTCCGCCGGGCTGGCTGGAGGATCTCGGCCCGTGGATGCGCAATGAATCGGCCACCGGGGCGGAGTGGGACCGGGAGGACTTCTTCCCCAACCTCCTCGCCGCCGACCAGTGGTCCCTGAAGGCGGGCGCGCCGCTCGGCCGGGGCGGGCAGTACGCGCTGCCGTGGGGCTGGGAGACCAATGTCGTCGCGTACAACACCGAGGTGTTCTCGAAGCTGGGGCTGAAACCCGCCGAAACCTTCGACGAGCTGCGCGAGACCGCCGCGGCGATCAGCCGCCGGGCGCCGGGGGCGGGTTTCGACGGGATGTACGGGGTCGCGGTGCGCGGCTCGCGCAGCTGGGCGACGATCCACCCCGGCTTCATGACGATGTACGCCCGCAACGGCCTGAAGGACTTCACCGTGGAGGGCGGGAAGGTGCGGCCCGCGATGAACTCCCCGGAGGCGGTCGCCTTCACCCGGGACTGGGCGGAGATGGTCAGGAAGGGCGGGCCGCCGTCCTGGACCTCGTACACCTGGTACCAGTGCTCCAGCGACCTCGGGGCGAAGAAGGCGGGGATGCTCTTCGACGCGGACACCGCCGCCTACTTCCAGGCGGTGGAGGGGGCCTCCCCCGCCTCCGGGAAGATCGCCTTCCACCCGGGCCCCGAGGGGCCCGGCGGCTCCCTCGACACGAACATGTGGATCTGGTCGCTGGGGATGAACGCGCGCAGCCGCCAGAAGTCCGCCGCCTGGCTTTTCCTCCAGTGGGCGACCGGCAAGGAGCACCTGCGCAAGGGGGCGGTCGAGCACCATCACATCGACCCGGTACGGAGGTCGATCAGCCAGGACGCCGCGTACAAGGACCGGATGCGGGCGATCCCCGGCTTCCTGGAGACCTTCGAGACGGTGGTCGACCGGACGCGTGTCCAGTTCACCCCGCAGGAGCAGTTCTTCGACGCGACGACCTCCTGGGCGGCGGCGCTCCAGGAGATATACGGCGGGAAGAACGCGTCGTCGGTGCTGAACGGCCTGGCCGGCGAGCTGGCCGCGAAGGTCGGCTGACCGGGGTGCGCGGCACGGCACGGAAGGTGCGGGAGGAACCCGGGGTACGGGAGGCGCGGGTGGTGCGGGCGGTGCCGGCCCGGCGTCGGGCGCTGCGGCCGTATCTGCTGATCGTGCCCGCGCTGCTGCTGACCGGCGGCATCCTCTACCCGTTCGGGCTCGGCCTCTACTACACGGTCTTCGACTTCGCGGCGAGCAAGCCGCGCCCGGACCTGGTGGAGTTCGGCAACTACCACCGCATCCTCACCCAGCCCGCGTTCTGGGACTCGGCCCGGGTGACGGTGGCGTACGCGGTCGGCGCGGCGGCGGTCGAGACGGTGCTCGGGGTGGCGGTTGCCCTCCTGCTGCACCGGTCGAGCCGGGTCGGCCGGGTGCTGGAGAAGATCCTCATCCTGCCGCTGATGATCGCTCCGGTGATCGCCGCGATCATGTGGAAGCTGATGCTCCAGCCCTCGGTCGGGGTGGTGAACCATCTGCTGGAGCCGGTGGGCCTGGGCGGGGTGCAGTGGACGGACACGCCGACGGGTGCGCTGCTCTCCTCGATCGCGGTGGACGTGTGGGTCTACACCCCGTTCGTCGCGGTGCTGGCGCTGGCCGGGCTGCGGTCGCTGCCCGTCTCCCCGTTCGAGGCGGCGGCGGTCGACGGGGCGGGCTGGTGGTTCACCTTCCGGCGGCTGACGCTGCCGATGCTCTGGCCGTACGTCCTGGTCGCCGTGATCTTCCGGTTCATGGACTCGCTGAAGGTCTTCGACATCATCTACGCGCTGACCGAGGGCGGACCGGGCGACTCCACGATGGTGCTCCAGATCCGGGCGTACCTGGAGGCGATCCGCTTCCAGCGGTACTCCTTCGGGATCAGCTACATGATCGTGCTGTGGGCCGTGGTCTATCTGGTCACGATGGCGCTGGTGCGCTATCTGGGCCGGGTGCAGAGCCGTGCGGCGGAGGTGCCCGCATGATCCGGGGCTTTCACGCGGGGGCCCGGGTGGGCCGGGGCCGGGCGGCGGGGGTGGCCGGATGAGGCGCCGGGTGCTCGCCGTCGCCGCCGATCTGGCGCTGATCGGCTACTTCGTCTTCTCGCTCTTCCCGGTCGTCTGGATGGTGGTGCTGTCGCTGAAACCGGCGAACGAGCTGTTCAGCACGTACTTCTCGTTCACCCCGACGCTCGACTCGTACCGCACGGTGCTGGGCTCGGGGGACGACCAGGGGGTGCCGTTCCTCCGCTTCTTCGTGAACAGCCTCGTCGTGTCGCTGGGGGCGGTCGCGCTGTCGCTGGTGGTGGGGCTGCCCGCCGCGTACGCCGCCGCGCGGTGGCGGTTCCGCGGCTCGGAGAACCTGATGTTCACCCTGCTCTCGTTCCGCTTCGCGCCCGAACTGACCGTGATCATCCCGCTGTTCGTGCTCTACCAGCAGCTCGGGCTCTTCGACACCTACGTCGGCATGGTGTGGGTGCTCCAGCTGGTGACGCTGCCGCTGGTCGTCTGGATCATGCGCTCGTACTTCCAGGACCTCTCCCCGGAGCTGGAGCAGGCGGCGCTGCTGGACGGCTACACCCGCAAACAGGCGTTCTTCCGGGTGGCGCTGCCGCTGGTGCGGCCGGGGATCGCGGCCGTCTCGCTGCTGGCGTTCATCTTCGCGTGGAACAACTTCGTCTTCCCGCTGATCCTCACCTCGTCGAGCGCCCAGACGGTGACGGTCGGCGCGCTGTCCTTCCTCGGCGGCGACCGGCCCCGGTACAACCTGACGGCCGCCGCCGCCCTGGTCTCGGTGGTCCCGCCGCTGCTGCTGGCCCTCACCATCCAGCGGTACCTGGTGCGCGGGCTGTCGTTCGGGGCGGTGAAGTCATGACCGGCCCGGCCGCCCTCGCGCTGCGCGGCGTCAGCAAGCGGTACGGGCGGACCACCGCGCTCGACGGGCTCGACCTGGAGGTCGCCGAGGGCGAGTTCTTCTGCCTGCTCGGCCCGTCCGGGGCGGGCAAGACGACCACGCTGAAGACGATCGCCGGCCTCGTCGAGCCGGAGGCCGGGACGGTCGAACTGGGCGGCGCGGACATGGCGGGCGTGGAGCCGTACGACCGGGGCGTGGCCATGTGCTTCGAGTCGTACGCGCTCTACCCGCACCGCACCGTGTACGACAACCTCGCCTCCCCGCTCCGCTCACCGCGCCACCGCCTCCCCGCGCACCTGGCGCGCGAGCGGATCGGGGAGGTCGCCGAACTGCTGGGGATCGGGGCGCTGTTGGACCGATCGGTGGGGCGGCTCTCCAACGGGCAGCGGCAGCGGGTCGCGCTCGGCCGGGTGCTGGTGCGTCCGGCCCGCGCGTTCCTGCTGGACGAACCCCTCTCGCATCTCGACGCGAAGCTGCGCCAGGCGATGCGGGCGGAGCTGCGGGCGATCGGCGCGGTCCGGAACACCACCACGCTCTACGTCACGCACGACTCGGTGGAGGCGCTGGCGCTCGGCGACCGGATCGGGGTCCTCCGGGACGGCCGCACGGTCCAGACCGGCACCCGCGAGGAGGTGTGGCACCGCCCGTACGACACCTTCGTCGCCCGGTCCTTCGGCCGCCCGCAGATCAATCTGCTGCCGGGCACGGTGACGGCCGAGGGCGCTGTCCGGGCACCGGACGGGGCGTACGAGCTGCCGCTGCGCGTCCCCGTGCCGCCCGGCACCGAGGTCCAACTGGGCCTGCGGCCCCGGGACGTCGCCCTCGGGGAGCCGCCGCCGGGCACCGCGTACGGGCTGACGGGCGCCGTCCACGTCACCGAACTGCTGGGCCGGTCCACCGAGGTCACCGTCCGGCTCGGCGGGCAGCGGCTCTCGTTCGTCGTACCGCGCGCCGAGGCGGCGGGGCTGAGCCCCGACCGCCCGGTCCGGCTCTCCGTACGGCCTGAGAGTCTGCTGCTGTTCGAGGCCGACCGGCCGGCACGTCCAGGACGAAGGATCAGCACGTGAGCAACGTTCCGCAGCGGGGCCCCGCCCCCCGCCAGGCATCCATGGCCGAGTACGTCCTCGCGCAGGGCGAGGTGAGCGCCGCCGAACTGGCGGAGCGCTTCGACGTCAGCCTGATGACCATCCACCGCGATCTGGACGAGCTGGAACGCCAGGGCATCGTCCGCAAGTTCCGCGGCGGGGTCACCGCCCAGCCCTCCGGCGTCTTCGAGTCGAACGTCTCCTACCGGCTGAAGACGATGCGGGCCGAGAAGGCCGCCATCGCCGAGCGGGCCCTGAGGCTGATAGAGCCGGGCATGGCGGTGATGCTGGACGACTCGACGTCGACGCTGGAGATAGCCCGCCGGCTGCGCTCCATCACCCCGCTGACCGTCGTCACCAACTTCCTGGAGGCGATCAACCTGCTGTCGCAGGAGCGGGGCATCCATCTGATGGGCCTGGGCGGGGACTTCGACCCGCTGCACTCCTCGTTCCTCGGCGTGTCGTGCGTGGAGGCGGTGCAGTCGCTCCAGGTCGACGTCTGTTTCACCTCCACCTCCGCGGTGTCCGGCGGCTTCGCCTACCACCAGGAGCAGCACATCATCTCGGTGAAGCGGGCGATGCTCGACTCGGCGAGCCGCAATGTGCTGCTGCTCGACCACTCGAAGCTGGGCCGGGTGGCCCTGCACCGGCTGGCCCCGCTCTCCCGCTTCGATCTGCTGCTGGTCGACGACGGGGCCACGCCGCGGGCGCTGCGCGAACTGGACGAGCACAAGGTGCCCTACGAGGTCTGCCCCACCGGCCGTTCCACCGGCGCGGAGGACGGCGACGACGGATGACCCCGACGCGGCGAGGCGGCGATGACGTGTGACTGAACCGACGAGGTGCCGGCCGGACGCGGGCACCGCGGGGCTCCGGCCGGGCGTGGCGGCCGGCGCCGCCGCCTTCCGGACGGGGACGGCCGCCGGGGCGGTGGTGGCCCCGTGACCGGGCTGGCGCTGCGCGCGCTGCGCAAGACCTACACCGGTCGGGGCCGGGCCGCCGTCGAGGCCGTCCGGTGCCTCGACGCCGAGCTGGGCTCCGGCGAACTGCTGGGGCTGCTCGGCCCGTCCGGCTGCGGCAAGTCCACGACCCTGCGGATGATCGCCGGTCTGGAACCGGTGACCGGCGGCGACATCCTGATCGGCGGCACGTCGGTGGTGGGGCTCCCGGCCCGGCGGCGCAACATCGGGGTGGCGTTCGAGAACTACGCGCTGTACCCGCCGCTGACGGTGGCCGGGAACCTGGCCTTCGGGCTCGCCGCCCGCGGCGGCCTCGGCCGGACGGAGATCCGCCGCAGAGTGGCGGAGATGGCCGCCCGCATCGGGATCACCGAGCTGCTGGACGCCCGCCCGGCCGGGCTCTCCAGCGGCCAGAAACAGCGGGTCGCACTGGCCCGGGCCCTCATCCGGGAGCCCGACGTCCTCCTCCTGGACGAGCCGCTCTCCCATCTGGACGCCGCCCAGCGGGACACCACCCGGCGCGAGCTGAAACGCATCCAGCGCGACAGCGGGCACACCGCCATCCTGGTGACGCACGACCAGGAGGAGGCGCTGTCGCTCGCCGACCGGATCGCGGTGATGCGGGACGGCGCGATCCAGCAGCTCGGCACGCCCGAGGAGATCTACGACGCCCCGGCCAACCTGTTCGTCGCCGACTTCGTCGGGGAACCCTCGATCAACCTGCTGCCCGGCACCGCCGACGGCTCCGGCGGGGTCCGCCTCTCCGACACGGTCCGCCTCCCGGTGGCGCACCGGCTCGCGGCGGGACGCGCGGTGGTGCTCGGCATCCGCCCGGAGGACCTGTGCCTGGACGACACTGGTGCACGGGCGCGGGTCGCCGCCCACGAACCCCTGCTGGAATCCGGCATCACCACGCTGTCGCTCGACGGGGTGGCGAAGCCGCTGGTCGTCGTGGTCGGCCCGGAGGTACGGCCCGACCGGGACGACACCGTACGCATCACCGCCGATCCCCGGCACGTCCATGTCTTCGACGCCCAGACAGGAGACGCTCTGTGATGACCCGTTCCGAGACGGTTCGCCCGGTGACGAGGATTCTGCTCGCCGGTGACCACTTCGTCCGCAACACGCTGCTGGCCGAGGCCCTGTACCGGGCGCTGGGCCCGCTCACCGTGGAGCCCCGCCTCGACGAGCTGACCCTGCCCTGGCCGCTCGAACCCTTCGGCCCCGTCGCCGAGGTGACCGAGGCGAGCGACGCCGAGGACGCGCTGATCGCCGCCCTGGACGGGGTCGAGGTGTGCGTCACCCAGATGGCCCCGTTCACCGAGCGGGTGCTCGCCGCCGCGCCCGACCTCCGGCTGATCGTGGTCTGCCGGGGCGGCCCGGTCAATGTGAACGCCGCCGCCGCCCGCGCCCGGGGCGTGCACGTGTGCTTCGCGCCGGGGCGCAACGCGGCGGCGACCGCGGAGTTCACCGTCGGGCTGATGCTGGCCGCGCTGCGCCGGATCCCCGAGGCGCACCACGCCCTCGCCGCGGACGGCCGCTGGGACGCCACCCACTACACGTACGAGAACTGCGGCCTGGAGCTGGAGGACACCCCGGTCGGGCTGGTCGGCTACGGCGCGGTGGGCAGCCGGGTGGCCCGGGTGCTCGCCGCGTTCGGCGCGCGGGTCGAGGTGTACGACCCGTATGTGCGGGGCGATGTGCACGGCATGCGGGCCGGTTCGCTGGAGGAGCTGCTGGCCCGTTCGCGCGTGCTCACGCTGCACGCCCGGCTGACCCCGGAGTCCCGGCATCTGATCGGGGCCCGGGAGCTGGCGCTGCTGCCGCGCGGCGCGGTGCTGGTGAACGCGGCCCGGGGCGCCCTGCTGGACACGGACGCGCTGTGCGACGCGCTGGACTCGGGGCAGTTGCGGGCGGCGGCGCTGGACACGTACGAGCAGGAGCCGCCGCCGCCCGGATCGCGGCTCTTCCGTACTCCGCACCTCCTGATGACCCCGCACGTGGCCGGGGCCAGCCGGGCCGTCGCGGAGAAGGCGGCCGGGATCGCGGCGGCCGAGGTGGCGCGCTACGTGCGGGGCGAACCGCTCGCCCACGCCCTCTGAGGGGAGCTGTGACCATGACCGGAACCGGACCGCGCTACATCGGTATCGACGTCGGCACCTCCGTGGTGAAGGCCGCGGCCTTCGACGCGCGGGGCCGCACCCTGGCCGTGGAGTCCCGCCCGGTGGGGCTGTCGATCCACGACGGGTGCGTGGAGCAGGACATGGACGAGGTGTACGGGGCGGTCGGCGAGGTGCTGGCCGCGCTCTCCACCGACGGGGTGGAGTTCGCCGGGCTCACCGGCCAGGGCGACGGCGTCTGGCTGGTGGACGCGGCGGGACTGCCGGTCCGCAAGGCGATCTCCTGGATGGACGGCCGGGCCCATGAACTGGTCGACGGCTGGCTGGCGGACGGGGTCTTCGAGACCGTCTACCGGCGCACCGGCGGCGCGATGTTCCCGGGCTGTCCGGGCCCGGTGCTGGCCTGGCTCGACCGCCACGAACCGGCCGCGCTGGACGCCGCGAAGGCCGCGCTGTACTGCAAGGACATGGTGTTCCAGCGGCTCACCGGGGTGCGGGCGACCGACGTCTCCGACGCGTCGATGCCGTTCCTGTCCCCGGTGACCAGGGCGTACGACCCCGAGGTGCTGGACGCGCTCGGCCTCGCCCACCGGGCCGCCCTGCTGGCCCCGGTCAGCGACCCGGTCGCCACCGGCACGCTCCCCTCCGGGTTACGGGTCTCCAACGGCCCGTACGACCTGCCGGCCTGCGCGCTCGGCGCGGGCGTCACCCGCCCCGGCGACGGCCTCCTGATCGTCGGCACCTGCCTGGCCGCGCTGGCGGCCACCGACCGGATCGACCTGACCGGCGAACCGGCCGGGCTGCACATCTCCACCGACCAGCCCGGCCACTGGCTGCGCGCCATGCCCGCGATGGTCGGCACCGCCGCCCTGGACTGGGTCCTGACCACCACCGGCGTACGCCACGCGGAGGTGGACGCGCTGCTGGCCGCCACCCCGCCGGGCGCGAACGGGGTCCGGGTGCTCCCCTACTTCGCCCCGTCCGGCGAGCGCGCCCCGTTCGTCGAACCCCGGCTGCGCGCCGAACTGACCGGGGTGTCGCTGGAGACCACCCCGGCGGACCTGATCCGGGCCGTCTGCGAAGGCATCGGGTTCGCCGCCCGGCACTGCCTGGAGGCGGCGGGCCTCACCGGCACCCTCGCCCTGTGCGGCGGCGGCACCCGGTCGCCCGCCTGGATGCGGCTGTTCGCCGATGTGCTGGGCCGGCCGGTGCGGATCGTGGAGGGCGAGGTCGGGGCGCGGGGCGCGGTGCTGGCGGCGGCCCGGCGCTTCGGGGCGGAGCTGGACGAGGCGGTGTGGACGGCCCCGACCCAGACCGCCGCCCCGGACCCGGCCCGGTCGGCGTACTACGCGAAGGCGTACGAGGACCACCTGTCCCGCCTCACCGAGGCCCGCACCCACGCCCGCGCCTGACCCGGGCCACGCGGCGACGACCGGAGCGGCCGGAGGGACGTCCGGGTCACCCGATGTCCTGCCAGGTGAGATCGGGGCGTAGTCGGTGCCAGGAAGGGTGGCGCAGGAGTCCGGCTCGGGTCCGGGCGGCGTAGCGGATCTCGCCGACGAGGCGGGGTTCCACCCAGTGGGCTCCGGCCACGGTGGGTCGGGGGTGGAAGGGGCAGGTGCTGGTGGTGGTCCTGTGCAGGTGGTCGGCGAGGGCGGTGCGTTCGCGGTCGGTCCATCCGGTGCCGACGCTGCCCGCGTAGAGCAGGGTGCCGTCGGGTTGCGGCCGGCCGACGAGGAGGGCGCCGGGGAGTCCGGCGAGTCTGCCTCGGCCGGGGGTCCAGCCGCCGACGATGACGTCGATGGTGTGCACGTTGCGGATCTTCGTCCAGGACCTGGACCTCACCCCCGGCTCGTAGTGGGAGGTCAGGCGCTTGGCGACCAGTCCTTCGAGCCCGGCCGCGCGGGTCGTCTCCAGGGCCCGGTCCCCGTGGCCGGTGATCGCTGCCGGTGCCGACCAGTACGGTCCATCCAGGCCGAGGCCCTCCAGCACGGTGCGGCGCTCGGCGTACGGCTCCCGTATCAAGGACTCGGCCTCGAGGAAGACGACGTCGAAGACGACCAGGTGCACGGGGACCGTGGCCGCCATGCGGGCTGCCTTCGCCGCGGAGCCGGCCAGGCCCATGCGGGACTGGAGGAGTTCGAAGTCGCCGCGCCCTTCCGGGTCGGGGGCGATGACTTCGCCGTCCAGGACCGCGGGCCGGCGGAGGACGGCGCCCAGGCCGGCGAGTTCGGGGTAGGCCGGGGTGATATCGGCCCCGGACCGTGCCCGCAGGAGCACGGTGCCGTCGCCCGGCAGGTAGACCATCGCCCGTTGCCCGTCCTGCTTCACCTCGAACGACCACTGCTCGTCGTCCACGGGGAGGCGGCCGGGGGTGGCGAGCATGGGCTCGATGCGCGGCAGCACGGTCATGGTGTGAAGGACGCCGGGACCCGGGGTCAGGAGGCGTTCCGCCGCTTCTTCGCGGCGGTCTTCCTGGGAGCGGTCTTCTTCGGGGCGGCCTTCTTCGCCGGGGCCCGCTTGGTCGTCCTGGAGGCGGTGGCCTTCGTCTTCGTGGCGGGCTTCGTGGGGCGGATCTCGTGCACGGTCGCCTCCGCGCCGTCGTGCTCCCCGCGGGCCTCCTGGGCGGCCTTCACGGACGCGTTCAGGGCAGCCATCAGATCCACGACCTTCCCCGGCTGCCGCTCCCGTTCTTCCTCTCCCGGCTGCGGGGGCGTCCTGTCCTCGGCCTTCGCCTCGATGAGGTTCTCCAGGGCGTCGCGGTATTCGTCGCGGAAGCCGGAGATGTCGTCCCGGGTCATGGTCTCGGTGAGCTGGACGGCGCGGTCGATCTCGTCGTCGTCCAGGTCGACGGGCTTCGGGGCGAGGGAGTCGGGGCTGCGGATCTCGTCCGGCCAGCGCATGCTGTGCAGCACGATCGCGTCCTCGCGCACCTGGAGCATCCCGAGGCGCTCGCGGCCGTGCCAGGCGAGCTTCGCGACCGCGACCTTGTCGGAGCGCTCCAGTGCCCGGCGCAGGAGGGTGTAGGGCTTGGCGGCGACCTGGCCGTCGACGGCCAGGTAGTAGCTGTCACCGAGGCGGACGGGGTCGATGCTGTCGGCGTCGACGAATGCGACGATCTCGATGGCCTTCGCGGTCGGCAGCGGCATCCCGGCGAGCTCGTCGTCGGTGATCGGCACCATCTCGTCCCGGGCGACCTCGTACCCCTTGCCGATCTCGTCCTGCTCCAGCACCTTCCCGTCGAGCTCGCAGATCTTCCGGGTACGGACGCGGCCCATGTCCTCCAGGTGGACCTGGCGGAAGCGCACCGAGCGGTCCTCGCCGGCGGAAAGGATCTTCACCGGGATGGTCACCAGGCCGAAACTGATGGCCCCTGCCCACAAGGGTCTCGGCATATCGAACCTCCGAGGTCAGGCACTCTGCCGCATTCCGATCCTTCACCTGTCTCCGGCCCTACGCATCTGGATCAGCCCGCCACGGGGCACCTCGACGGCCGAACCCGCCGGACGGCCTCCACGGGTCCCTCCGTCCCCCGGCCGCAGGCCGCCCGATCACGGTCCGGCCACCGGACTCCGGTACGGGTCCAGGCGGGGAAGATTCGGCGGATCCGGTGCCGGGGCAGGCCCCTGCGGAGGTCCGGGGCGTCCTTGGCGGGTGTCACGGGCGCTGTTTCAGGTCGCCGTCGTGCCCTGTCGGGGACCCGAACCAGGCCACTGCCACCGCGCCCGATACGGCGAGCACGAATCCGGTGATCGCCGCCCAGGCGAAACCGGGACGGGAGGCGTCGCCGAGCCACAGCACGCCGATGATGCCCGGCAGGACGGTCTCGCCGACGACCAGCGCGGCGGTGGCGCCGTTGACCGAGCCGACCTGCAGGGCGACCGTGTGCAGGTACATGCCGCCGATGCCTCCCACCAGGATCGCGTAGAACGCCGGATCGCAGAGCAGTGCCGCCGGATCGAAGGGGTCGACGCCGTTCAGCACGCGCACCCCGACGCCGAGGGCGCCGAAGCCCAGCCCGGACAGCAGGCCGGCCAGGATCGCGGCGCGCGCCCCCAGCAGGCGTACGACCACGGTGCCGCCCACGATCAGGAGCAGCGAGATCCCCAACAGCCACCAGTGCGTGGAGATCGGGGTGTCGCCGGTGCCTTCCGGGCCCGCCGCCGTCGCGAGAAGCACCAGCGCGGAGCAGACCACCGCGATCGAGGTCCACTCGGCGCGGTTGAGGCGGAGACCGAGGAGCTTGATGCTCAGCAACGCCGTGATCACCAGGTTGGCGCTGATCACGGTCTGCGACAGGAACAGCGGCAGGAGGCGCGCCGCCAGTACGCCGAGCCCGAAGCCGACGAAGTCCAGGATGGTTCCGACGATGAACTCCCAGGTCATCGCGGCCTTCGCAGTGGACGACAGGCTCGGGCCACCATGCTGGGTCACGCTGCCCGCGACGGCCTCCCGGCGGGCTGACTTCCGTGATCCGACGGCCTGCAGGACGGAGCCCGTGCCATAGCAGATCGATGCTGCCACGGCGGCGAGCAGTCCTATGAGCACCGAAAGCTCCGTTCACGCATGGGGATACTGGGGTTCGGCCCCTTTCTCCCTGGCAGACGCGGGTTTCAGCGCGAAAGTTGCTTCCGACGAGTCAGCGTGACGGAGCGTCCGGGGTGCTGCGGGCAGATCACCAGGCGGACATGAAATCACCGCCGCCTCCCCCGAACTACGAGGCCTGGCCGCCACGCCCGAGGGCCGGTCGGCGATGTCGGACGGGGAGATCACCGCACCGGACGACAACGACCGCCCCGACTACGAACGCCTTCAGGCCCTGCCGGGAGGAAACCCGAGGCCGCAACGGCGCACCGGACGCAGATCGACCGGTGGCACCAGCTCATCCGGTCGCGGGGTACACGTTCATGTCGATGCCCACCGCGGCGTACTCGTTGATCACGTACGTGCTCGCGTTGTCGTAGAGGCCGCGGTCCTTGCCCGTGCGGGCGTCGAGGATGACGCTGTCGGCGTCGGCGGTGGCGTAGACGGCACCGTGGAAGGCGTTCGCGACCTCGGGCTTCTTCCGTGAGGGGTCCTCCTCCGAGAGGGTCCAGAGCACCTTGCGGCTCTGGGCGTCGATGCCCCGTGCGGCCTCCTTGGTGTCGCAGACGACCGTGGACCGCTGGTCGTGGATGCAGTGGATTAAGCTGCCGTTCGGTGCGCTGGGGACGGGCTCGCCAGTACGGCTGTCGCGCAGCGTTCCCGCGACGAAGAAGCCGCCTCCCACCTGCTCGATCTCCACCCCGGCACGGCCCTCCTGCTTCCAGCGCGGGGAGCCGTCCGTGAGCGCCAGGCCCGCCAGGGCGACGTCCTCCTGAGGGGAGTGCCAGCCGTCGATCGCCTGGAAGGTCGCTTCCTTGCCGAGCTGGGCGCCGATGACGGTGCCGCCGTCCAGCGCGGCGCCCGCGAAGCCGTCCTTCTGCCAGATCGCCCGGTGGCTCTTCAGGTCGACCGCGTAGGTGGTGGCGCTCTGGCCGCCGTCACCGCCGGCATCGTCCGTGCGTGTGAGGACCCTGAGGGCCGCGGTTCCGCCCTCGGCGCCGATCACCGCCGGCTCCAGGTCACTGACGGTCGCCCCCTTCGGCGCGGGCAGCCGGACCGTCCAGGACACCTTGCCGCTGTCCGCGTCGACGGAGCGCAGGTAGACGTCGGTCCGGTCGCGCTCGGTGCCCGAGCCCTTCGTGTAGTCGGCGTACGCGAAGAGGACGCCCGTGCGGCCGTCCTGCTGGGCGAGGACCGGCGGGATGGTCTGGTCGTCGCTCGGCACGCCCTCCTTGCCCGTGTACCAGTCCTTGCGGCCGAGGGGGGACGACCAGAGCTTCTCCCCGGAGTGGGTGTCGTAGGCGTCGAGCGCCTCGGAGGTCCGGTGGTACAGCCTGGGCCCGTGCAGGGCAAACCCCCAGTCCTTGACGTCCTCGTCCACGGGCAGTGCGATCTCCTTGCCGAACTTCGCGGGAGGATCGAAGGCCTTCGGCTTCGCCGCGGCCGGAGGCTCGGCGCCGGAGGCCGCACCCGGGGCCCCGGCGTCCGTATCCGTCCCGGACGCGCCATCGGAACAGCCCGCCAAACCGGTCAGCACTGCCACGAGAGCCAGATGCATGACGTGCCGGTGCTTCGCTCGCACAGTGCTCTCCCCCTGTTGGTCAACTCCGCAGCAGCCTAGTGGCGTTGTCCTCGCGAGAACGCCACCGCGCCATCGGATCCCGTCGAAGCTCCGACTAGGCCGAAGGACTGATCACGGGCGGAACCCTCCTACCCTTAGGATGCTCTTGCATATAGGTTGCAATAACCACAGGTAAGCAGCTGGAGGGTTCGATCACATGGCCACGTACACGCTCCCGGAACTCCCGTACGACTACGCGGCGCTCGAACCGGTCATCAATCCGCAGATCATCGAGCTCCACCACGACAAGCACCACGCCGCGTACGTGAAGGGTGCGAACGACACCCTGGAGCAGCTGGAGGAGGCGCGCGACAAGGGTTCCTGGGGATCGATCAACGGGCTCCAGAAGAACCTGGCGTTCCACCTCTCCGGCCACATCCTGCACTCGATCTACTGGCACAACATGACCGGCGACGGCGGCGGCGAGCCGCTCGCGGCGGACGGCGTCGGTGACCTGGCGGACGCGATCACCGAGTCCTTCGGCTCGTTCGCCGGCTTCAAGGCCCAGCTGACGAAGGCCGCGGCCACCACGCAGGGTTCCGGCTGGGGCGTCCTCGCGTACGAGCCGGTCAGCGGCAAGCTGATCGTCGAACAGGTCTACGACCACCAGGGCAACGTGGGCCAGGGCTCCACCCCGATCCTGGTCTTCGACGCCTGGGAGCACGCCTTCTACCTCCAGTACAAGAACCAGAAGGTCGACTTCATCGACGCGATGTGGGCCGTCGTCAACTGGCAGGACGTGGCCAAGCGTTACGCGGCCGCCAAGGAGCGCGCCGACGTGCTGCTGCTCGCCCCCTGACCGGGCGGCGCGTGAATCGTCCTGCCTCGTGATCGTCTTCTCAACCTTCACCCGGCAGGCGGATGGAGGGAGGGCCCCCGCCTGGACGTGACAGGCGGGGGCCCTTCTGTCGCGTTCCGCGGCTCAGGGGGCGGGGGCGGCGTGGGCCAGGAGGGTGCTCAGCACCTGCTCGGCATGGGTCCAGAGCACCGCCCCGTCGGCCTCCGGCACCAGGTGCCGGACCGCGCCCGGGATGCGGGCGGTCAGCCGGAGCCCCTGGTCGGGCGAGTGGCCGGTGTCCTCGGTGCCGTACCAGAGGTCGACGGGTACGGCGATGTCCGACAGCCCGATCCCCCAGCGCCCCATGGCCAGCACGGTGTCCCGGGCGTACCCCTCGGCGCCCCGCGCGAACGCCTCGTCGAGGGCGCGCCGGTACGCGGCGGCGAACGCGGGCTCCCGGTAGACCGCGAGGTCACACTCCGGGCTGCTGGACATGACCATGTCCAGCATCGCCTGTGCGGTGAACCCGGCGAAGACCCCTTCGGCGGCGGCCGGGTCGGTGACGGCCAGGTCCACCAGGCGCCGCAGCTCCGCCGGGAGCGCGTCGGCGAAGCCCGGGTCGGCGACCTCGTCCGCACCGGAGACCACTGCGAGCGCCCCGACCACCCCGGCCGCGGCGCACGCCAGCGCGAACGGCGCCCCCTGCGAGTTCCCGGCCATCAGCGGCCGTTGCCCGAGGCCCCGCAGGGCGGCGAACGCCCGGACGTCCTCGGCGAAGTCACCGAACGTACGGCCCGGAGCGGGCGAGGAGGCGCCCAGCCCCGGCCGGTCGACGGCCACCAGCCGCACCCCGAGCCGGTCCACGGCACCGGCGCCGAACCCGAGGTGCCGACTGGTGGCCGCCCCGGGCGAGAACAGCACGGGCACCCCGTCCTCGGGCCCCCACTCGGCCCACCCCAGCAGCCGCCCTCCCGGCAGCCTCTGCGCACCTGCACGAATCGGGTCACTCACATACGAACTCATACGTTCGATCGTGACCGCCCCCACCGCCGATGTCGAAGGGATTCCGGGCGGGCCCGCACCGGTCGCCGCTACGGACCCCGCTCAGTCGGCGAGCACATCCAGTGCGGGGAGGTCCTTCGCCTGCACGGTCTCCGAGGGCTTCGGCGGCTTGGCGACGACCGGCTTGTCGTACGCGTCCAGTTTGAGCATCACGGGGACGTCGCCGAGAGTGAAGTCGATACCGCGGGGTTCATTACCGCCCTTCTCCGCCACGTACACCGACACCTCACCGATGCCGGTCCCGTGCGCGATCTGAACGGTCCGTACATCGCCCTCGGGTCGCGGGTTTCCCCTCCGCTCCGCCTTGTCGGCCTTCGCCGGGATTCCCGCGAACGCCGTGTCGAGCGCGCAGAGCGAGAGTCCCGGGTCCTTCAGGGCGTCCTCAGCGGCGTACTCGATGTACTTCCCGCGGGATTTCGCGAGCGCCTCGTCGACGGCGGCCAGTTTGTGCGGCGCGGCCACCTTCGCGAGCTCGCGCAACTGTTTCCGGCTCTCCTCGCCGTAGCGCACCCAGGCGCGACCACCCGTGATGACGACGTCATTGGGAATGCGTGAGTCCGCGTACGTGCCGACGCAGTTGCCCCGCCGGTCGGCGCTCAGGTCCACCATCCTCGGTATCGGCTGCCGAACTTCGCCCTTCATGCGGAAGGAGCGGTACCCCTTGAACAGCTTGAGCGACTCGTTCATCCGCTGCGTGTCGCTCATGGCGGGCGCCGCGGACGGGGCACCGCCCCCGGAGCCGTCCGCCCCGTCCGATCCGCCGCAGCCCGCCAGCCCTCCGGCCAGTGCGGCGGCGCACAGCACCGCGGCCGCCGCCCTTCTTCTCGTCCCCACCCCGACGCACCCCTCTGCCCAAGAACCATGCGGTTCAGGTGAGTCATGTGCTCTTCACGTGAACCACCTGTGAAAACAGGCCTCAGCATGCCAGAGGGTGTTCAGCCGGTGACCAGTGCCATCATCAGGCCGTCGTAGCCCTTCTCGCCGACGGTCTGGAGCGCGGTCGCGCTCAGCCTCGGTTCGGCCGCGACGAGTTCGGTGAACCGGCGGACGCCCCGCACCTTCGGGTCGTCGCTGGTGGCGTCGGCCACCTCGCCGTCGCGTACGACGTTGTCCGCGATGATCAGACTCCCGGGCCGGGTCAGCTTCAGCGACCAGGCCAGGTACTCGGGGTTGCTCGGCTTGTCGGCGTCGATGAACACGACGTCGAACGGCTCCGGTTCCTCAGCGGCCAGCTCCGGCAGCGTGTCCAGGGCGCGGCCCACCCGGACCTCGACGACCTGCCCGAGACCGGCCCGCTCGACGTTGGCCCGGGCCACCTCCGCGTACGCCGGGTCGGCCTCCAGCGTGACGACCTTGCCGCCCTCCGGCAGCGCACGGGCCAGCCAGATGGTGCTGTAGCCGCCGAGGGTGCCGATCTCCAGCACCCTGCGCGCCCCCTGCAACCGGGTCAGCAGGTTCAGCAGCTTGCCCTGGTTGGCGGCGACCTGGATCGCCGGAAGCCCCGCCGCCTCGCTCGCCGCCACCGCCGCGTCCAGAACCTCGTCCGGGCCCACCAGCAGGCCGTTGAAGTAGCCGTCCACCTCGGCCCATCGCGCGTCCGTCATGACTGCCCTCTCTCGCGGATCAGTGAGTTCCCAATAGGAACTTACCTCATGCGGGGTGGATGCGATGATGGGCGCCATGAGCCCTGATCACGCCGATCCCACCGCGCTGCACCCGATGCCGGGACAGCCCAGGGTCGTCCTGCTGAAGCCCCTGGTGAAGTCGGAACTGATCGAGGTCGGGGACTTCTCGTACTACGACGACCCGGATGACGCCACCGGGTTCGAGACCCGCAACGTGCTGTACCACTACGGCCCGGAGAAGCTCGTCATCGGGAAGTTCTGCGCGCTGGGGACGGGCACGCGGTTCCTCATGAACGGCGCCAACCACCGGATGGACGGCCCGTCCACGTTCCCGTTCCCGTCCATGGGCGGCTCCTGGACCGACCACTTCGACCTGCTGACCGGGCTGCCCTCGCGGGGTGACACGGTGGTCGGCAACGACGTCTGGTTCGGCTACGGCTCGATGGTGATGCCGGGCGTGCGGATCGGGCACGGCGCGATCATCGGCGCCGGGTCCGTCGTCACCTCCGACGTGCCCGACTACGGCATCGTCGGCGGGAACCCGGCCCGTCTCATACGGACCCGCTACGACGAGGAGACCATCGCCAGGCTGCTCGCCGTCGCCTGGTGGGACTGGCCCCTCGATCACCTCACCCGGCACATCCGCACCATCATGTCCGGCAGCGTCGACGCGCTCGAAGCGGCCGCCCCGGAGGGCATCGCACCATGATCACCGTTCGCGAGCTGGTGTACTACCCGGTCAAGGGCTGCGCGGGAACCGTCGTCGACTCGGCGCCGGTCCTCGGCACCGGCCTGGAGCACGACCGGACCTTCATGGTGGTGGACGCGACGGACGGCGCCTTCCGCAGCCAGCGCACCCACCCCGCCATGGCCGCCGTCCGGGTCGAGGTCCTGGACGGCGGGACGGCGCTGGCCCTGTCGGCCGAAGGGGCCGGGGCGCTGCGCCTGGAGGTGGACCGGGACGGCCCGCGCCGCGAGGTCAGCATGTTCGACCGCCCGCTCGGTACGGCGGTGGACCAGGGGGACGCGGTCGCGGAGTGGTTCTCCGACGCGCTCGGCGTCAGCTCCCGTCTGGTACGGGTGCCCCCCGGCTTCGACCGCGACGGCTGGGGCGACACCCCCGGCAAGGTCAACTTCGCCGACGCCCACGCGGTACTGGTCGCCTCGACGGCCTCCCTGGACCACCTCAACGACCGGATCGTCGCCCGGGGCGACGCGGAACCGGTCCCGATGAACCGCTTCCGCCCCAACATCGTCCTGACCGGCGACGACACCCCGCACTTCGAGGACCGGGTGCGCCGGATGACCATCGGTGACGTCGAACTCGCCCACTCGGTGCGGGCGATGCGCTGCGCCGTGCCGATGGTCGACCAGTCGACCGGTCACCGCGCGGGCCCGGAGCCGATCCGCACCCTCTCGACGTACCGGCGTGAACCGGAGTACCGGAACAAGGTCAGCTTCGGCGCGAAGAACGCGGTGGTGTGCGAGGGCACGATCCGGGTCGGGGACGCGGTCGAGGTCGTCGCACGGTTCGACGCGTAGCCGGCCGCGGCGCGTGGGGCCCCGGCCCTCACTCCACCGCGGACCGGCCCGACGGCCGCTCCGGCGCCGTCCGGAAGTCGGCCGCCGTCGCGACGAGGCGTCGCAGCGCGGCCCGGCCGGGCGGGCCCCAGGTGGGTTTGCCGCCGGGGCGGCCGTGCGTACCGGCGTCCCCGATGTCGATGCAGACCAGCGCGCGGTGCGCCGTGATGCCCCGGGCCCGGAGCAGGGTCGCCGGGTCCACGGCCGGTCCGTAGGCGGCGAAGAAGCGGTCGGCCGCGCCGTCGGGCAGCAGGGTCCACGCGGCGGCGAGATCGTAGGCCGGGTCGCCGGTGCAGAGGTCGCCGAAGTCGATGACGCCGCAGAGGGTGCCGTGTTCGGTGAGGACGTTGGCCGCGTGCAGGTCGCCGTGGATCCACAGCGGCGGCCCGTCCCAGCCGGGTGCGGCGAGGGCGTCGTCCCAGACGGACCGGACGGCCCCGGGGTCGGGGACCAGCCCCCGCCCGGCCGCCGAGTCCAGCAGCCCGGTGAAGTGTCCGTCCCACTCGGTCAGCGGTCCGCCCCGGGCGCGGCCGGCCGGTGCCGTCGCGGGGGCGGGCCGGTGGAGGGCGGTCAGGAACGCCGCCAGCGCGTCGGCCGACGCGTCGCCGGTGGCCGGGGCGAGGTCGGCGGGGGTGCCCGGCACCCAGGTGGTGACGATCCAGGGCCGGGGGTACCGCGCGGACGGCTTCCCGAGGCGCTGCGGCACGGGAACCGGCAGGGGAAGGCCCGGGGCGAGGACGGGCATCCAGGCGTGCTCCTTGAGCAGCAGCTCGTCCGCGGACTCCGTGGCCCAGGGCAGCCGTACCGCGAGGTCGTCCCCGAGCCGCCACAGCTGGTTGTCCCAGCCCCGCGCACCGAGCCGCACCGGGCGGTCGGCCAGGTCGGGGTGCTGGTCGCGCAGCAGGTCGCGGACGAGTTCCGCCGTGATCTCGGTGTCGGTATGGGTCATACGGACCCACCGTAGCCGTACGCCCCGCCGTGGCGGGCCGCCGACCGCAGGGGGGTACCGCCGGAGGGCGGCCGGTCAGGGGGCGCGTCGGGCGGAGACCAGGGCGTCGCCGGTCTCCGTGCGGAAGTAGAGGACCGAACGGCCCACCCGGCGGCGGGCGGTCAGACCGCTGTCCAGGAGGATCCGGAGATGGCGGCCGACCGAGCCGAGGCCCTGGCCGGTCAGGGCCACGAGCTGAGTGGTGCTCTTCGGGGTGGCGAGGAGGACCAGGACCATGGCGCGGGCGGGGCCGAGGAGGCGGGCGAGGCTGTCCGGCACCCGCGCCCGGTCCGGGTCAGCCAGGGTGCCGGAGCAGGGGTAGACCACCGCGTACCGTTCGGCGTCGTCGTCCCAGGAGACCCAGCCCGCGTGCTGGGTGACCGGGACGAACAGCAGCCGTACGCCCGACAGTTGCTTCGTCGGGTAGTCGTGCGCGTTGATCCGCAGCCGGCCGTCGCCCAGCCATCGCGTCCCGGGGCGCAGCCCGCTCAGGGCGGCGGCCCAGCCGCCCTGGCTGAGCTGGCCGGTGCGGGCGACGATGTCCGCCTCGATGATCCGGCGGCGGCGCGGCCAGTCCGGCAGCACGGTGCGGTGCCAGACCCACTCCAGGACGTCGGCGGCGCGCTGCGCCAGGTCGTCACGGTCCAGGAGCGGGGGGAGGGGGCCGCCGCCCAGCGAGACCAGCAGGTCGGCGCGGGCGCGCCCGGGGGTGGTCGCCCTGACCGGGGCCAGCTCCTCCGCGAAGCCGGGGGTGCCCTCGCCCCGCGGGGTGGGGGTGAGGAAGTCCGCGTTCCAGTGGCCGCCGAGCCCGGCCGGTACGAGGCGGGCCGCGACCGGGTCGGCCGCCTGCCGGGCGCGGTAGGCGGGCAGATGGGCGCCGAGCCAGGCCCGTTCGCCGGGGTGCGAGGGCCGCCCGCGCTCCAGGGCGCGCAGGGCGGCGATGGTCTCGGCGAGCGGTGAGACGACGAACCGGCTCCCGGCCAGGGTGTCCGTATCGATCCGCCACAGGCCCATGGGCGCCCGCGCCTCCCCGCTCGTCGTCGACGCGGCCACCCGCACGTTTCGCCACCGCGCGAAACAGTAACGCCCGGCGCGTGCTCCCTCCGAGACTCCCCGTATGCGCACCTATCGGGAACTCTTCCGCACGCCGCAGTTCGGTCCGCTCTTCACGGTCGGCGCCGTGCAGGTGGCCGCGACGACGATGAGCGGGCTGGCCCTCGCCACCCTGGTCTACGCCGCGACCGCGTCACCGCTGCTGGCCGCCGTTTCCATGTTCGGCTCCTCGCTCGCCCAGGTGATCGGTGCGGCGCTGCTGATGTCGGCGGCGGACCGGCTGCCGCCCCGGGCCGCGACGACCGGCCTGTCCCTCGTCTTCGCCCTGGCCACCGCCGTGCTCGCCGTTCCCGGGCTGCCGCTCCCGGCGGCCTTCGCGATCATCCTGGGCCAGGGGGTGGTCGCCGCGGTGGGCGGTGGTGTGCGGTACGGGCTGCTGAACGAGGTGCTGCCCAAGGACGGTTATCTGCTGGGGCGTTCCGTGCTGAACATGTGCACCGGGCTCACCCAGATCGGCGGCTTCGCGCTCGGCGGGCTGCTGGTGGCGGCGGTCTCCGCGCGCGGGGCGCTGCTGGTCGCCGCCGCCCTGTACCTGGCGGGGGCGGCGGTCGCCCGGTTCGGGCTGGCGCGTCGGCCGCCGCGCGCGGCGGGACGGCCGACGCCCGCCGAGACCTGGCGGATCAACGCCGTGCTGTGGTCGTCGGGGCCGCGCCGCCGGACCTATCTCGCGCTCTGGGTGCCGAACGGGCTGGTCGTCGGCTGCGAGTCGCTGTTCGTGCCGTACGCGCCCGCCCATGCCGGGCTGCTCTTCGCCTGTGCGGCGCTGGGGATGCTCGTCGGGGACACGGTGGCGGGCCGGTTCGTCTCCGGCCGGGCCTGGCGGGGCCGGCTGGCCACTCCGTTGCAGTTGCTGCTGGCCGTCCCGTACCTGCTCTTCGTGGTGCGTCCGGCGCTGCCCGTGGCGTCCGCCCTGGCGGCTCTGGCCTCGGTGGGTTTCGCGGCGAGCCTGCTGTACCAGGAACGGCTGATGGAGCTGACCCCGGACGAGTTCACCGGGCAGGCGCTGGGCCTGCACTCCTCGGGGATGCTCACTCTTCAGGGTGTCGCGGCGGCGCTGGCGGGGAGCCTCGCCCAGTGGACCTCCCCGGCCGCGGCGATGACGGCGATGGCGGGGGCCTCGTTGGCGGTGACCCTGGCCCTGTCCGCGGCCGGGCGCCGGGCGGCCCGGACCACGGGCCCCCTGCCCCGCCCCTCGGCGCGGGGGGCGGCGGGAACGGGGTGAGCGCGGTGCGGGGCCGGGGCCCGCCCGGTCCCGCACCGCGCCGTGTCCGGGCGGCGGCCGACGCCGCCCGGCGGGATCAGTCGAAGACCGGGCCCTCGGTGCGGGTCCGCTTGATCTCGTAGAAGCCGGGGGTCGACGCCACCAGCAGCGTGCCGTCCCACAGCCGCGCCGCCGCCTCGCCCTTCGGGGCGGGGGTGACGACCGGGCCGAAGAAGGCGATCTGCTCGCCGTCCGCGCCGGGAACGGCGATGACCGGGGTGCCGACGTCCTGGCCGACCTTGTCGATGCCCTCCTTGTGGGAGGCGCGCAGTTCGGTGTCGTAGACGTCGGAGTCCGCGAACTTGGCCAGCTCGACGGGGAGGCCGACGTCCCGGAGGGCGCCCACGACCGCCTCGGGGGTGGCGCCCTCGCCCTGGTTGTGGAAGCGGGTGCCGAGCGCGGTGTAGAGCGGGCCGACGACGTCGTCGCCGTGCTTCTGCTGGGCGGCGACGACGACCCGGACCGGGCCCCAGCCCTTCTCCAGCAGCTCGCGGTACTCCTCGGGCAGTTCGTCGATCCGGTCCTCGTTGAGCACCGACAGGCTCATCACGTGCCAGCGGACCTCGACGTCCCGGACCTTCTCCACCTCCAGCATCCAGCGGGAGGTCATCCAGGCCCAGGGGCAGAGCGGGTCGAACCAGAAGTCGACGGGGGTCTTGCCGGTCGCGGTCGCCGCGGTGGTGTCGGACATCGTCTCTCCTCGTAAGCGTGTGCGCAGGCGTAGGCGTGATGCGCGGGAACGGTTCATGAAGCGTGATCACATCCGTGCGCGGAAACGCCGCGGGACGCACCGGTCATTCCCCTGGGCCGCGCCCGGTACCGGCATGGGAGGATCAAAGTATTCGAACGTGACACAAAGGAGTGTGCCCGTGCCCGGTGAGAACCTGTCCCGTGACGAGGCCCGCGAGCGGGCCGAGCTGCTGAGCGTCGACGGTTACGAGGTCGAGCTCGATCTGCGTTCCGCCGTCGGCGGTCCCGACGGGGGCGAGGACGCCGGTCCGCTCACCTTCCGCTCGGTGACGACGATCCGGTTCCGCAACGCGCGCGCGGGGGCCTCGACCTTCGCGGACCTGGTGGCGCCGTCCGTGAACGCGGTGACCCTGAACGGGCGGGAGCTCGACGCCGCGGCCGTCTTCGACGGGACCCGGGTGGCGCTGGACGGGCTGCCCGAGGGCGAGAACACCCTGGTGGTCGACGCGCAGTGCGCGTACAGCCGGACCGGTGAGGGGCTGCACCGCTTCGTCGACCCGGAGGACGGCGAGGTCTACCTCTACACGCAGTACGAACCGGCCGACGCCCGGCGCGTCTTCGCCAACTTCGAGCAGCCCGACCTCAAGGCCCCCTACCGCTTCCGGGTGACGGCGCCCGAGGGCTGGACGGTCTGGAGCAACGGGGCGGAGGAGTCCCGGGAGGGCGGCGTCTGGCGGTTCGCCGAGACGAAGCCGATCTCCACGTACATCACGGCGGTCGTGGCCGGTCCGTACCACTACGTGACGGACTCCTACAGTCGTACGTTCGAGGACGGCAGCACGCTGGAGATCCCGCTCGGCGCGCTGTGCCGCAAGGGCCTGGCCCGGCACTTCGACGCGGACGACATCTTCCTGATCACCAAGCAGGGCCTGGACTTCTTCCACGACAACTTCGACTACCCGTACCCGTTCGGCAAGTACGACCAGGCCTTCGTGCCGGAGTACAACCTGGGCGCGATGGAGAACCCGGGCTGTGTCACGTTCCGCGAGGAGTACATCTTCCGCGGCAAGGTGACGCGGGCGGCGTACGAGAGCCGGGCCAACGTCATCCTGCACGAGATGGCGCACATGTGGTTCGGCGACCTCGTCACCATGCAGTGGTGGGACGACCTGTGGCTGAAGGAGTCCTTCGCCGACTTCATGGGGGCGTTCTCCATGGTGGAGTCGACCCGGTTCAAGGACGGCTGGATCACCTTCGCCAACAACCGGAAGTCCTGGGCGTACCGCGCCGACCAGCTGCCGTCCACCCACCCGATCACGGCCGACATCCGTGACCTGGAGGACGCCAAGCTCAACTTCGACGGCATCACCTACGCCAAGGGCGCCTCGGTGCTGAAGCAGCTGGTGGCGTACGTGGGGCGGGACGCGTTCCTGGAGGGCGCCCGGCGCTACTTCAAGAAGCACGCCTACGGCAACACCCGGCTGGGCGACCTGCTGTCCGTGCTGGCCGAGACCTCCGGCCGGGACATGACCGCCTGGTCGCGGGCGTGGCTCCAGACCGCGGGCGTCAACGCGCTGACCCCGGTGGTGACGTACGACGCCGCCGACCGGATCACGGAGCTGGCGGTGATCCAGGAGGCGGCCGAGTCCCACCCGGAGCTGCGGCCGCACCGGGTCGCGGTCGGGCTGTACCGCCGCGCCGTCGACGGGAACCTGGTGCGGTACGCGCGCGCCGAGGCGGACGTGGCGGGGGCGCGCACGGTGATCGAGGAGCTGGCGGGGGCCGAGCGGCCCGAGCTGATCCTGGTCAACGACGACGACCTCACGTACTGCAAGGTCCGCTTCGACGAGGCGTCGCTGGCCACGCTGCGGGAGCACCTGGGCGACATCACGGACCCGCTCGCGCGGGCGCTGTGCTGGTCGGCGCTGTGGAACCTGACCCGGGACGGGCTGATGCCGGCCCGCGACTTCGTCGCGCTGGTGCTGGCCTTCGCGGGCCGGGAGTCCGACATCGGGGTGCTCCAGATGCTGCACACCTGGACCCGGACCGCGCTGGTGCAGTACGCGGCGCCCGCCTGGCGCGAGGAGGGCGGCCGGGCGCTGTCCGAGGGGGCGCTGCGGGAGCTGCGGATCGCCGAGCCGGGCAGTGAGCACCAGCTGGCGTGGGCGCGGTTCTTCGCGTCGGTCGCCGGGTCGGACGCCGACTTCCAGCTGCTGACCGGGCTGCTGGACGGTTCGGCGCGGATCGACGGGCTCGACGTCGACCAGGAGCTGCGGTGGGCGTTCCTGTCCCCGCTGGCCGCGCACGGGGTGGCCGACGCGTCGGCGATCGCGGCCGAACTGGCCCGCGACGACACCGCGTCCGGTGAGCGCCACCAGGTGCGGTGCCTGGCCTCCCGGCCGTCCGCCGAGGTGAAGGCGGCCGCCTGGGCGGACGTCGTGGAGTCGGCGGCGCTGTCCAACGCCCTGGTGGAGGCGACGATCGCGGGCTTCGAGCAGTCCTCGCAGCGGAAGCTGCTGGCTCCGTACGCGAGCCGGTACTTCGAGGCGATCGAGCAGGTCTGGGCCGACCGGTCGATCCAGATCGGGATGGCCGTGGTGCGGGGCCTGTTCCCGTCGCTCCAGGACGACCCGTCGACGCTGGCGGCGACGGACGCCTGGCTGGCCGACCACGCGGACGCGGCTCCGGCGCTGCGCCGGCTGGTGCTGGAGTCCCGGGACGACCTGGCGCGGGCGCTGCGGGCGCAGAGCTGCGACGCGGGGGCGGCCGGGGCCTGACCGGTGGGCGGGGCCGGGCCGGGGGCAGACCTCCGGCCCGGCCCCGCTCCCCCGTGCGGGACCCGCTCGCGGGTCGGCGGAAGCCTGGCCGTATCCCGCCCCTCGATTCGCGCTTCGCACCCGGCGAAATGGCTACTGTGACCCTGTGGTACCGGCGTACACAGGGGGGTTGGATGCACAGCCAGGGCACGACCGGTGAGGGCAGGGGCGACGGGCCGGGCACGGTGATCGCCGGCCGGTACAGACTGCTGCGCCGTCTCGGACACGGCGGGATGGGAGTGGTCTGGGAGGCTCTCGACACGAGCCTGGACCGGAAAGTGGCCGTGAAGGGGCTGCTCACTCCCGGCGCCGCGACCCCCGGCGCCCAGACGCAGTGGGTGAGCCGGGCCCGCCGTGAGGCCCAGGCGATCGCCAGGATCGGCCACCAGAACGTGGTCGCCGTCCACGACGTGATCGAGGACGGCCAGCAGGTCTGGATCGTGATGGAGCTCCTCAATTCGCGCTCCCTGGCGGACCTGCTGCGCGAGCAGCAGCAGCTCTCCGTGCCGCACGCCGCCCGGATCGGCCTCCAGGTGCTGCGCGGGCTGGCCGCCGTGCACGAGGCCGGGGTGCTGCACCGCGATGTGAAGCCGCACAACATCCTGTTCCGTTCCGACGGGCGCGCCCTCCTCATGGATTTCGGGATCTCCACCTTCGAGGGCGCCGTGCAGGTGACCCGGTCGCACGAGATCATCGGCACCGTCCAGTACCTCGCGCCCGAACTGCTCAGCCGCAGCGCCGAGCAGCCCCACCCGGCCACACCGGCCTCCGACCTGTGGGCGCTGGGGATCACCCTGTACGAAATGGTGGAGGGCAGGCGTCCCTTCGACGGTCACGGCAGCATCGAGATCCTGATCGCCGTACGCGAGTCGCCGATGCCGCCGCCGCGGTTCGCCGGTCCGCTCACCGCGCTGATCACGGCACTGCTGCAGAAGGACCCCCGGCAACGCCCGGACGCCGCCCGGGCGG
This sequence comes from Streptomyces sp. NPDC015144, assembly GCF_043079735.1. Taxonomy (NCBI): domain Bacteria; kingdom Bacillati; phylum Actinomycetota; class Actinomycetes; order Kitasatosporales; family Streptomycetaceae; genus Streptomyces; species Streptomyces sp. NPDC015144. The sequence goes on from NZ_JBIBUU010000004.1 coordinate 372,585, forward strand.
AGGCGATGCTCCAGGAGGTCACCCGGGACTTCCCCTCCCTGGACACGCCTGACGGCCGGCAGCCCCCGGCCCCGGCTCCGGCCCTGCAGGAGCCCGGCACCGGTGCGAACGCGGTCCCCCTCCCCGGGGCGGCCACCGGCCGCAAGGGGTGGGACCGGTGGAAGGTACCGGTGTCCGTGCTCTGCACGGCACTGCTCCTGGGCGGAGTGTGGTTCGTCCGCGCGCAGTTGAGCGATTCCGGTGAGAAGAACGACGCCGTGTCGGAGAAGGACGGAAAGCCGGAGAGGTACCGGGACACGCACTCCGTGCTGAAGGTGGGCGTCAAGGCGGACCAGCCCGCGCTGAGCAAGAAGGAGGGCGGAGATTACAAGGGATTCGAGCCCGCCCTGGCCCGGCTCATCGGCACACTCATGGGGTACGACAGGGACGAGATCGAATTCGTACGGGTGACGTCCGACAACCGGGCCAAACTCACGCGGGACAGCGACCGCGTGGACATCACCCTCGCCACCTACAGCGGAGGTCCCGAACGGGCTGCGGCTGACGGAGTGGCGTTCGTGGGCCCCTATTTCAAGCCCCTGGGAGGGCTGCTGGTGCGTGACAAGGCGCACCGGAAGATCAAGGGCCTGCGCGATCTGCAGACCAACGACCCCGATGTCGAGGTCTGTACGGCGAACGGTTCGACGTACATGAAGTACATCGAAGAAAAAGGGCTCATCGCGGAGAAGCGCTTCCCGCCCAGCTACGAGGAGTGCGTCCAGGAACTGCTGAGCGACAGCACCAAGGTGTACGCGGTCGTCACGGACGATGCCATCGTCGCCGGCTACGCCGACGAGAACAAAGCCACCAGGAAGTTGCCCGATGAATTCGACGGTGGAGCGACGGGTTACGGAATCGCGATGAAACCCGGCGAGGACCTTCTGCAGAAGGAGGTGCGGGACGCCCTGTCGGAGATCCTCAAAAAGGACGGCGCCAAGGAATCGAAGTGGGAAGAACTGTACAAGGAGTACCTTCAGCCGGTCTTTCCCGGTTCTTCCACCCCGAATGCCCCGAAACTCGGCGAGTGGGGCTGACCCGGGCCTGCGGCACGGGTGACGAGGCGCGACGGCCGCGCCAGGCCGACGCGCCCCATGACGCGTCGGCACCACGGGCCTCCGGCACCACGTATTCACCTTTTGTCCCTGATGGCGCATCAGCACCGGTGGCGGAAGTCCGCCATGGCAACATCTGACCCCCTCCAACTCTCCACAAACCCCTGCCATCTGCGAAAGGGTGAGCGGTCATCCGGTACCGAATTCCGGACTCTCTCTTTTCGATCCAGGGATGCTGATGACCTCCGAAGCCCCCCGCTCCATACCCGGGGCGAGACGCACGGCCCGCGTCGTCGCGGCCGCCGGCCTGGTGGCCGCGCTGGCCGCCACCGGTGTCGCGCCCGTCTTCGCCGCCGGCACCGCCGACCCCGCTCCCGTCAAGTCCGCGGCCAAGGGCGCCGCGGCCGACAAGCTGGGCAGCCACGACGAGCAGCTCCTGGCCAAGGCCAAGGCCAAGGGCCAGAAGAACATCACGATGATGGTCGCCACCGCTCCCGGTGCGACCGCACAGGTCGCCAAGCAGCTGGACGCCGTCAAGGGCTCCGTGCTGGGGCGCACCTACGACAAGCTCGGCTACGTGCGGGCCACCGTGCCCACCGCGACCGCCGAGGCCACCATCAAGGCGGCTTCCAAGCTGTCGTCCGTCCACGGCATCGATCTCAAGCAGGAGATCATGCTGGACGACCCGACGCCCGCCGGGGACAGCACGGCCAAGGCCCGGGCCTCGGTCAAGGCGACCGGTTCCTACGCGGCGCCCGGCAAGAACACCCCGGCGAAGAACCCGTACAACCCGTCCTTCGAGACGGGCGCGGTCGACTTCGTCAAGCAGAACCCGAAGGCCGACGGCCGCGGGGTGACCATCGGCGTCCTCGACTCCGGTGTCGACCTGGGCCACCCGGCGCTGCAGAAGACCACCACCGGCGAGCGCAAGATCGTCGACTGGGTCACCGCGACCGACCCGGTCAGCGACGGTGACGGCACCTGGCTGCGGATGACGGACGCCGTGTCCGGCCCGGTCTTCACCTACAAGGGCCGTACGTACAAGGCGCCCGAGGGCGACTTCCGGATCAAGCTGTTCGCCGAGGCCGCCACCAAGGGCGGCGACGCGGCGGGCGACCTGAACCGGGACGGCGACACCACCGACGTGTGGGCCGTGCTCTACGACCCGGTCACCGGCACCACCCGCGTCGACCTGAACGACAACGCGGACTTCACCGACGACACCAAGCTGGTGCCGTACAAGGAGAAGCACCAGGTCGCCTACTTCGGCAAGGACGACCCGCGCACCGACGTCTCCGAGCGCGTCCCGTTCGTCGTCGAGAACCGCAAGAAGGTCGTCTACAACGCCGCCGGTGACACCGCCGACTACGTCAACATCGGTGTCATCGAGAGCGAGCACGGCACCCACGTCGCGGGCATCACCGCCGCGAACGGGCTGTTCGGCGGCAAGATGAACGGTGCCGCGCCGGGCGCGAAGATCGTGTCCTCGCGTGCCTGCACCTGGGACGGCGGCTGCACCAACATCGCGCTCACCGAGGGCATGATCGACCTCGTCGTGAACCGCGGTGTCGACGTCGTCAACATGTCGATCGGCGGTCTCCCGCCGCTGAACGACGGCAACAACGCCCGCGCCGAGCTGTACAAGCGGCTCGTCGACATCTACGGCGTCCAGCTGGTCATCTCGGCCGGCAACGACGGCCCGGGTGTCAACACCATCGGTGACCCCGGCCTCGCCGACCACGTCATCTCCGTCGGCGCGTCCATCTCCAAGGAGACCTGGGCCGCCAACTACGGCTCGAACGTCACCAAGAAGTACGACATGCTGCCCTTCTCCTCGCGCGGTCCGCGTGAGGACGGCGGCTTCGCGCCGATCCTGACCGCCCCCGGTGCGGCGATCAACACCACCCAGACCTGGCTGCCCGGCGGCCCGGTCAAGGAGGCGGGCTACTCGCTGCCGGCCGGCTACTCGATGCTCCAGGGCACCTCGATGGCCTCGCCGCAGGCCGCCGGTGCCACCGCGCTGCTGCTGTCCGCCGCGAAGCAGAAGCACATCGAGCTGCCCCCGGCCGACCTGCGCACCGCGCTGACCAGCTCCGCCACCCACATCAAGGACGTGCCCGCGCACGCCCAGGGCGCCGGTCTGATCAACATCGTCGACGCCTGGAAGCTGATCAAGAAGCAGGGCGCCCCGGCGAACGAGTTCTCCGTGAAGGCCCCGGTCGAGACGGTCCTCTCCAGCTACCTGAAGACCCCCGGCTTCGGCACCGGCCTGTACGACCGGGACGGCGGCCTGAAGGTCGGCCAGAAGAAGTCGTACGACGTCACCCTCACCCGCACCACGGGCGCGGACAAGGACGTCAAGCACAAGCTGTCGTGGAAGAACAACGACGGCACGTTCAAGCTGACCGGCCCCGCCTCGGTCGCCCTGCCGCTCGGCAAGCCCGTCACCGTGAAGGTGCAGGCGCAGCCGCGCACCGTGGGTGTGCACAGCGCGATCCTGGAGGTGGACGACAACAAGACCGTGGGCGTGGACCAGCAGGTCCTCACCACGGTGATCGTCTCCCAGGAGCTGGTGAAGCCGGCGTACGCGTTCAAGGCGTCCGGTTCGGTGCAGCGCAACAGCAGCACCTCGTACTTCCTGACCGTGCCGGAGGGCGCCAAGACCCTCGAGGTCGCTCTCGGCGCGCTGCGCTCGGGCAGCCAGACCCGCTTCATCTCCATCCACCCGTACGGGGTGCCGGTGGAGGACAGCGCGACGATCTACTGCTACCCGAACTACGAGAACCCGTCCAACACCTGCCGTCCGGACGTCCGCTCGTACAAGGACCCGCAGCCGGGCGTCTGGGAGATCGAGGTCGAGGCACGGCGTACCTCGCCGCTGCTGGACAACCCGTACAAGCTGGATGTCTCGCTGCTCGGTGCCACCTTCGACCCGGCGGTGCAGACCATCGCCGAGGCGAAGATCGGTACGCCGGCCGCGGTGAGCTGGAAGGCCACCAACGTCTCGGGCGACCTGGAGGGCAGCCTGAAGGGCGGCTCGCTGGGTTCGGCCAACGTCGAGAAGCCCTCGATCAAGACGGGTGACACCCAGGAGTTCACGGTCACCCTCGGTGAGGGCGTCGAGAAGCTGGACGTGGCCATCGGCAACACCTCGGACGCCAACGCCGACCTGGACCTGTACGTCTACCTGGGCGACAAGGCGGTCGGGAAGTCGACCACCGCCGGCTCCGAGGAGGCGGTCAGCCTGGCGAAGCCCGCCGCGGGCACGTACACCATCGTGATCGACGGTTACGACGTCCCGGCCGGGACCAGCACGTACGACTACCGCGACGTGTACTACGCCCCGTCGCTCGGCACGATCAAGGTCGACGAGTCGAAGGCCGTGAAGCTGGCCAACGGCGCCTCGACGCAGATCGCCGCCGAGGTCGTGGCCGCCGGTGCGGCCCCCGAGGGCCGGCAGTTCTTCGGCGAGGTCCACCTGGTGAACAGCCGCGGCACCGCCGCGGGCACCGGGAGCGTCGTGATCGAGAAGGTCACTCCGTAACGACCGGGGTGTGATCCGTACGACAGACAAGGCGGCGGGGCGGGCGCTCTACGGAGCTCCCGCCCCGCCGTCCTGTGCCCGGGTGGGCGTCCGCTGTCCACACCCCGGACAATGGACTGGACAAGAAAGCCGTGGCCACCCGCATCATGGGTGCGGCAGACGCGGCAACCGTGTCCGTTCGTACGCTCGGAGGAGTTCCTGTGAAGGTCGGAATCGTCGGCGCCACCGGTCAGGTCGGCACAGTCATGCTCAGGATCCTGGCCGAGCGGAAGTTCCCGGTCGACGAGCTGCGGCTGTTCGCCTCGGCGCGCTCCGCGGGCTCCACGATCGCGTGGGAGGGCCGGGAGGTCACCGTCGAGGACGCCTCGACGGCCGACTACACCGGTCTGGACATCGTGCTGTTCTCGGCCGGTGGCGCGACGTCGAAGGCGCTCGCCGAGAAGGTCGCCGGGCAGGGCGCCGTGGTGATCGACAACTCCTCCGCCTGGCGCAGGGACCCCGAGGTCCCGCTCGTGGTCTCCGAGGTCAACCCGCACGCGGTCGCGGACCGGCCCAAGGGCATCATCGCCAACCCGAACTGCACCACGATGGCGGCCATGCCCGTGCTGCGCCCGCTGCACAAGGAGGCCGGGCTGCGGACGCTGACCGTCGCCACCTACCAGGCGGTGTCCGGTTCCGGTGTGGCCGGGGTCGCCGAGCTGCACGGCCAGGCCACCGCGGTCGTGGCCGACGCCGAGCGGCTGACCCACGACGGCGGGGCCGTCGACTTCCCCGAGCCGGGCGTCTACAAGCGTCCGATCGCCTTCAACGTGCTGCCGCTGGCCGGCTCGATCGTGGACGACGGGTCCTTCGAGACCGACGAGGAGCAGAAGCTCCGCAACGAGTCCCGCAAGATCCTGGAGATCCCGGAGCTGAAGGTGTCCGGGACCTGTGTGCGGGTGCCGGTCTTCTCCGGCCACTCCCTCCAGGTCAACGCGGGCTTCGAGCGCCCGATCGGTGTGGAGCGGGCGTACGAGCTGCTGAAGGACGCACCGGGCGTCGAGCTCTCCGAGATCCCGACCCCGCTCCAGGCGGCCGGGCAGGACGCGTCCTACGTCGGCCGCATCCGGGTCGACGAGACGCTGGAGCACGGCCTCGCGCTCTTCGTCTCCAACGACAACCTGCGCAAGGGCGCGGCGCTGAACGCGGTGCAGATCGCCGAGCTGGTCGCGGACGAGCTGAAGGGCTGAGGTCCCGGGGACGGGCTGGAGCCCGAAGGGGCGGAGTCCGAAGGGCCGGAGCGAGGAGGGCGGCACCCACACCGGGTGGCCGCCCTTCTCCGTGCCCTCCGCGGACTCCTCCCACGCAGCGCCCCACGCCCTCCTCCCTCCGGGCACCTGGCATGGAAGGATGTGCCAAAACCTCACAATCCAAGGAGATGACCGCGTGCCTGGCACCAATCTCACCCGCGAAGAGGCACAGGAGCGGGCGCGCCTGCTGACCGTGGACGCGTACGAGATCGATCTCGACCTCTCCGGGGCGCAGGAGGGTGGGACCTACCGGTCCGTCACCACCGTGCGCTTCGACTCCGCCGAAGCCGGTGCCGAGACCTTCATCGACCTGATCGCCCCCGCCGTGCACGAGGTCGAGCTGAACGGTGAGGCGCTGGACGTGGCGGCCGTGTTCCGCGACTCGCGCATCGCGCTGCCGCGCCTGGTGGCGGGCTCCAACGAGCTGCGCGTCGTCGCCGACTGCGCGTACACCAACACCGGTGAGGGTCTGCACCGCTTCGTCGACCCGGTCGACCAGCAGGCGTACCTGTACACCCAGTTCGAGGTGCCGGACGCCCGCCGCGTCTTCGCCAACTTCGAGCAGCCCGACCTGAAGGCCACGTTCCGGTTCACCGTGAAGGCCCCGGCTGGCTGGTCGGTCATCTCGAACTCGCCGACCCCCGAGCCGCGCGACGACGTCTGGTCCTTCGAGCCGACCCCGCGCATCTCGTCGTACATCACGGCCCTGATCGTCGGCCCGTACCACTCGGTGCACAGCAGCTACGAGAAGGACGGCCGGACCGTCCCGCTCGGCATCTACTGCCGCCCGTCGCTGGCCGAGTTCCTCGACGCGGACGACATCTTCGACGTGACCCGGCAGGGCTTCGACTGGTTCCAGGAGAAGTTCGACTACGCCTACCCGTTCGCCAAGTACGACCAGCTCTTCGTCCCGGAGTTCAACGCCGGGGCGATGGAGAACGCGGGCGCGGTCACCATCCGCGACCAGTACGTGTTCCGGTCGAAGGTGACGGACGCGGCGTACGAGCGGCGCGCCGAGACCATCCTGCACGAGCTGGCGCACATGTGGTTCGGCGACCTGGTCACCATGGAGTGGTGGAACGACCTGTGGCTGAACGAGTCGTTCGCCACGTACACCTCGGTCGCCTGCCAGGCGTACGCGCCGGGCACGAAGTGGCCGAACTCCTGGACCACGTTCGCCAACTCCGAGAAGACCTGGGCCTACCGCCAGGACCAGCTGCCGTCCACCCACCCGATCATGGCGGACATCCGTGATCTGGACGACGTGCTGGTCAACTTCGACGGGATCACCTACGCCAAGGGCGCCTCGGTCCTGAAGCAGCTGGTGGCCTATGTCGGCATGGACGCGTTCTTCCAGGGCGTCCAGGCGTACTTCAAGGCGCACGCCTTCGGCAACACCCGGCTGTCGGACCTGCTGGGCGCGCTGGAGAAGACCTCCGGCCGCGACCTGAAGACCTGGTCGAAGGCGTGGCTGGAGACGGCGGGCATCAACGTGCTGCGCCCGGAGATCACCACGGACGAGAACGGCCACGTCACCTCGTTCACCGTGGTCCAGGAGGCCCCGGCGCTCCCGGCCGGCGCGAAGGGCGAGGCGACGCTGCGCCCGCACCGCATCGCGATCGGCTGCTACGACCTGGACGCCGACGGCAAGCTGGTCCGCGGCGAGCGGATCGAGCTGGACGTCGACGGCGAGCGCACCGAGGTCCCGTTCCCGGCCGGCACCGCCCGCCCGGCCGTGATCCTGCTCAACGACGACGACCTCTCGTACGCGAAGGTCCGGCTCGACGCGGAGTCGCTGGCCGTGGTGACCGAGCACCTCGGCGACTTCGCCGAGTCCCTCCCGCGCGCCCTGTGCTGGTCCTCCGCCTGGGACATGACCCGCGACGGTGAGCTGGCCACCCGCGACTACCTCTCCCTGGTGCTGTCCAGCATCGGCAAGGAGACGGACATCGGCGTCGTCCAGTCGCTGCACCGCCAGGTGAAGCTGGCGCTGGACCTGTACGCGGCGCCGGAGTGGCGCGAGGCCGGGCTGACCCGGTGGACCGAGGCGACGCTGGCGCACCTGCGCGCGGCCGAGCCCGGCAGCGACCACCAGCTGGCGTGGGCCCGCGCCTTCGCGGAGACCGCCCGGACCCCGCAGCAGACGGACCTCCTGCAGTCGCTGCTCGACGGCAAGGAGACCATCGAGGGCCTGGCCGTCGACACGGAGCTGCGCTGGGCGTTCGTGGAGCGGCTCGCGGCCGCCGGCCTGCTGCTGGAGGAGGAGATCGCCGCCGAGTACGAGCGCGACCGTACGGCGGCGGGCGAGCGGCACGCGGCGACCGCCCGTGCGGCCCGTCCGACCGAGGCGGCGAAGGCGGAGGCGTGGGCCTCGGTCGTCGAGTCCGACACGCTGCCGAACTCCCTCCAGGAGGCGGTCATCGCGGGCTTCGTCCAGACCGACCAGCGCGAGCTGCTGGCCCCGTACACGGAGAAGTTCTTCGCCTCGGTGAAGGACGTCTGGGAATCGCGGAGCCACGAGATGGCGCAGCAGGTCGCGATCGGCCTCTACCCGGCCCTCCAGGTCTCCGAGGCCACGCTGGAGGCCACCGACGCCTGGCTCGCCTCGGCCGAGCCGGGTGCGGCGCTGCGCCGGCTGGTGTCGGAGTCGCGGTCCGGCGTCGAGCGGGCCCTGAAGGCCCGGGCGGCGGACGCGGCTGCCGCGACGGCGTAAGGTAGCGGCCGTACGACAGTGAGGGGCGCCCCCCGGCGTGACGGGGGCGCCCCTCTTCTGTGTTCCGAAGCCGCGTTCCTATCCCGCGTTCCGGAGCCGAGGTGGAAACCGCCCGTCGGGCGGGCGCCGTGGCGCGGCCGTCCGACGGGCGGGAGTCGTTACGCGCGGGCCTGCTCGTAGCGTTCGGCCAGGTCGGCGGCGCCGGTCTCGGTCAGGCTGCCGTGCAGGCGCATCCGGGCGACGCCGCCGTCCGGGAAGGCGTCGAGGCGGACGTGGGTGACGATCGCCTGGGCGCGGAGCGGGAAGCGGTGCAGGGTGTCGGGCTGGAGCCGGGTGCGGGGGATGATCTCGAACCACTCGCCGGTCTCGCCGTTGCGGCCCTGGAGGGCGATCCAGCCGGCCGCGTTGCCCTTGAGGTAGGCAGTGTCGATCTCGACGGCGCGGACCGCGCCCTGGGCGGGGAGGCGGAAGCGGACCCAGTCGTTGGTGTCGCGGACCCGGCGGCGGCGGTTCTCCCAGCCGTCGTCCATCTTGCGGGAGGTGCCCGGCAGGATGATCTGGGTCGGCGAGGAGTAGAAGCGGTCCGAGGCGTCCTCGTAGCTGCCGCCGTTCAGGACCGAGAGCAGGTCGAAGGATCCGAGCGTGGCGAGCCAGGACGGGTCGGGCAGGACCTCGCCGTGGACACGGAGTCGGGCGATGCCGCCGTCGGGGTGCTGGCACAGGCGGATGTGCGTGTAGCGGCGGGTGCTGCTGATCTCGAAGCCGTTGGCGGCGTGGCCGCGTACGGGGGTGGGCGGGACGAGCTCCTCCCACTTCACGTCGGGGGCGAGCAGCTCCTCGGGGCCGGGCGAACCTTCGACGGCGGTGGCCTGGATCGAGACGCGCTGCGGGTAGTTGCCGCGGAAGTGGGCGGTGTCGACGACGATGCCCCGGATGATGCCGGGGGCACCGAGCCGGACGAGGGCCCAGTCGTGCTCGTCGGGGGCGGGGAACGGGTGCTCGGCGTCCGCGCCCCGGCGGCGGCGGGTCTCCCAGCCGTCCATGATCTTGCCCTTGTGGCCGAAGTGCTCGGGGTCGAAGACCGCGCGCTCCCGGATCAGGAGGTTCTCGCGCTGGGCGAAGAACTCGTCGTTGGCGGCGATCACGCCCGCGCCGAGGCGACGGTCGGCGAGGTCGACGAGCTCGGTGAAGGGGAGGTCGGTGGTGCGGTAGTCGGCGTACGGGTCACCGCCGCCGTACGGGGCCGCGTCGTTGGCGTGGGGGTCGTCGTGTCGGGGCTCGTTCTCGTCGAAGGTCATGGCTCCACTGTCGCCGCGAACGACCCATCAGGTCCATCGAATGTTTTTGCATCGTCTATTCAGTGGAAGTGAACGATGCGGCGGTGGCGGTGAGGGCGGCCAGGACCCTGGCCACCGCGGGGCCCCGCTCGGCGCCCTGCCGGACCGCCGCCACCACATGGCGGCGCGGCTGGTCGGCGTCGAGGACCCGCATCACCACCCCGTCCCGGCCGCGCCGCTCCGCCGAGGCCATGCGCGGGAGCAGTGCCACGCCCATGCCGGCCTCGACCATGGCGAGGATGGCCGTCCAGCCGGAGGCGCTGTGCGCCTGCTCGGGGACGAATCCGGCGGCCTCGCAGGCCGCGGTGGTGATCTGCGACCAGGGGCCGGAGCCGCCGTAGATCCACGGGTCGTCGGCGAGGTCCGCCAGCCGGAGGGCGGGGGCGGCGGCCAGCCGGTGGTGCGCGGGCAGCGCCACGTCCAGCGGGTCGGCGAGCAGCGGCAGCACCGCGAACCGGGGGTCGTGGGCCGTCGGGGCGTGGGCGGCGAGGGAGAGCGCGAGGTCGGCGTCACCGGCGGCCAGGAGCTCGTACGCCTGCCCGGCCTCCGCCTCCTGGATCCGTACGTCGGGGCCGGGGCGCGGCTCGGCGCGCAGCCGCTGGACCGCGGGGACGACGAGGGCGGGGACGGCCGTGGAGAACGCCGCGATCCGCACCTCGCCGGCCTCGCCGCGCAGATAGCCGGTCAGTTCGGCGTCGGCGCGTTCCAGTTGGGCGAAGACGACCTCGGCGTGACGCAGGACGAGGTGGGCGGCGTCGGTGAGCCGGACGCGGCGGCCCTGGGCCTCCAGGAGCGGGACGCCGAGCTGCCGGGAGAGGCTGGAGAGCTGCTGGGAGACGGCGGAGGGCGTCATCATCAGGGCCCGCGCGGTCGCGGTGACCGTGCCCCGGTCGCGCAGGGTGCGCAGGATGCGGAGCTTCTTGACGTCCCACTCGGTCATGGCCGCAGCCTACGGGCGGCGTCACGGCTCCGCGGTCGCGTCGTCCCCGCGGTCCCGCGTACCCGTGGCCTCAGGTCCCGCGTTTCCGTGTCCGGACACACGTGTGCGCCGCGTGGTGCACGCGGCGCACGGGAAGGGGTGGGCGTTACGCCTTCTTCCTGGACTTGTCCAGGACCATGACCAGGCCCGTGATGACCAGGAACAGGACGATGGGCGCGACGACGTAGAGGCCGACGGTCTCCATCGCGCTCAGGCCGGGCCCCGGGTCGTCACCGTCGTCGCGGGTGAGCGCGAGCGCGGGGGACGACATGAGCAGCATCATCAGCGTCGTTCCGGCCGCGACGGCGCCGGCGCGCATAGCGTTCTTCTTGTCCACGGTGCAAACGTAGCGAACGCCCGCGAGGGGCGCGCGCCCGGGGGTGCCGTACGGGGCCGGAACGGGGTCACCGCAGCGGCCCCGGACCGTCGTGGCGCGGGGCCGGGCCGCCGGGCCGCGGGGCGAAGAGCGCCATCAGCCGGTGGAGTCGGGGCGCGGTGGCCAGCTCCTCCAGGGTGACCGGCCGGCCCTCGGAGTCGGAGACGGGCAGCCGCCAGTTGGGGTACTGGTCCCAGGTGCCCGGGAGGTTCTGCGGGCGGCGGTCGCCCAGCGCGTCGGGCAGCCAGACGCCGACCATGCGGGCGGGGGTGCGCAGCAGGTAGCGGTGGACGGCGCGGACGGCGCCCTCCTCGTCGCTCTCGTCCTCGGGGAGCAGGCCGAGCGCGGTGAGCAGGCCCAGCCATTCGGCGGTGTCCGCCGCGTCGGCGGTCAGCTCCTCGGCGAGGGGGCGGGTGAGCAGGCCGAGGCTGTGGCGCAGGGCGACGTGTTCGCCGGTGAGCCGGGCGGCGGTGGGCGGCAGGTCGTGGGTGGTGGCGGTGGCGATGCAGTCCTCGCGCCACTGCTCGGGGGCGGACGGGCGGCCGGTGCCCGCCCAGTCGCGTTCGAACCAGAGGACGGAGGTGCCGAGCACCCCGCGCCGGGCCAGCGCCTCGCGGACGCCCGGCTCGACCGTGCCGAGGTCCTCGCCCAGGACGGCCGCGCCGGCCCGGTGCGCCTCCAGGACCAGGACGGCGAGCATCGCCTCACCGTCGTAGGAGACGTAGGCGCCCTCGGCGGGCGGGCGGCCCTCGGGCACCCACCAGAGCCGGAAGAGGCCCATCACATGGTCGATGCGCAGCGCCCCGGCGTGGGCGAGGAGCCCGCGCAGCAGTCCGCGGTACGGGGCGTAGCCGGAGGCGGCGAGGACGTCGGGGCGCCACGGGGGCAGCCCCCAGTCCTGGCCCCGGGCGTTGAAGGCGTCGGGCGGGGCGCCGACGGACATGCCGGGGGCGAGTGCGTCCTGCTGGGCCCAGGCGTCGGCGCCGCCGGGGTGCACGCCGACGGCGAGGTCGTGGACGATGCCGAGCGGCATGCCCGCGTCGAGGGCGGCGCGCTGGGCGTCGGCGAGCTGGGTGTCGGTCAGCCAGGCGAGCCAGGAGTGGAGGTCGATCCGGTCGAGCAGTCCGCGGCGGGCGCGGGCGGTCTCCGGGGAGCGCGGGTCGCGCAGCCCGGCGGGCCAGCGGTGCCAGTCGGGGCCGTGGATCTCGGCGAGGGCGCACCACAGGGCGTGGTCCTCCAGGGCCTGCCCCTGGCCGGCCAGGAAGTCGCAGTAGGCGGCGCGGCGGCCGGGGGTGAGGGGCACCCGGCGGAGGACGTCGAACGCCTGGTACTTGAGGTCGCGTACGGCGTCGCGGTCGATCAGGGCGCCCTTGTTGAGCACGGTGTCGCCGAGCGCGGCGGCGCTCTGCCGCAGGTCGTCGAGGATGCTCCGGTCCTCGGCGTGGCCGTACTCGGGGACGGACTCGACGCGCAGGTGCACGGGGTCGGGGAAGCGCCGCGAGGACGGGCGGTACGGGGAGGGGTCGGTGGGGCGGCCGGGTACGGCGGCGTGCAACGGGTTGACCTGGACGAAGCCGGTGCCGAGGGTCCGCCCCGACCAGGCGGCGAGGTCGGCCAGGTCGCCGAGGTCGCCCATGCCCCAGGAGCGGGCGGAGAGCAGGGAGTAGAGCTGGACGAGGAGGCCGTGGGTGCGCCGGGGCGGCCGGGGCGCGGCGGCCGGGGCGACGACGAGCACGGCGGACCCGCTCCGGCCGCCGGGGGCCCGGGCGGCCAGCCGGTGCACCCCGAGCGGCGGCGGGCTCCACCAGGCGGGTGGCGGCGCCTCCTCCCGGCCCGCCCCGGCCGAAGCCGCCCCGCCCGGCGGCGCCGCGACCCGCATCCGCAGCGGCGGGGCCTGGCCGCCGCCTTCGAGGGCGATCTCCAGCGTGGTGCCGGGCGGCAGGGCGGTCAGCGCCCCGGGCGGCGGTTCCCCGTCCCACACCACGACCGTCCTCGGCAGCAGCCGGGAGCGGGCGGCGGACTCGGCGGCGGCGAGCGCGTCCTGGACCGCCCCGGGCGTGGTGGCGTCCACCCCGAGCGCGCCGAGCACGGCGACGACGGTGGCGTCGGGGACGGGGGCGCCCGTGCCGGCGGACGGGGCGGAGGTGGCGACGCCGTGCAGGGCGGCGAGCCGGGACAGGCCCATTCAGACTCCTGGGTACTCCGGTCCCCCGGCACCGCTCGGCGCGACCGGTTCGCTGGTCAGCGGCGCGTGCACGGCGAGCGGGGGTTCGCTGGTGAGATGCGTGGCGTCGGCGAGCGGGGGCTCGCTGGTGAGGGGTATCGCGTCGGCGAGCGGCGGTTCGCTGGTCAGCGGGCCGGACGGCGCGGCGGCGGGCGCCGACGCCTGCGCGGGAAGGGAGAGGAGCGGGGGCTTCGCGGCTACGGGCATGGCGGCCTCCTGGCCGTGGGAATCAGGACACACGGGACACTGCGAGCCACTAGGGCTGTCTCGTGGCCCCGGCGGGCGGGCGGCGTCGGACGCGGTGCCTCGCCGCGCCGCCGGAACGTCCGCGTACCTCCGGCCCTTGGGACGTTCCTCCGCGCCACGGTGCACCGCGTCCGGCGCCGCACGCCGGTCCGTCGGGGACCACGGGACAGCCCTACCCACGAAACCGGTCGCGGACATGGCCGCCAGCACAACGAATTCAACGTCCTCCGGGTCACATTCCGCCCTTCCCGGGCCAGTTCTCCGTAAGTTGTCCGCCGATTTCGGCCATCCGGCGTCATCCTTGGCGTGCCCGGACCGGGCGGGCCGGTCGCCCCGCCCTCCGTGCGGCGCCGATCGCTTCCGGCCCCGTACCCCGCCCCACCTGCCGCAACGGTCATTCCCGGCACACCGCCCACGTACATTGACACCTTCGCCCCCGGGTGGTGGGCTCGAAGCCCACCGACGGGCAGAGCGGGACGAGGGAGACGGGCGATGCGGCTCAGGCGTGGAAAGCAGGCGGCGGCCATCGCGGTCGCCGTGCTCGGCGGGATCCTCTCCACGGGGACGCAGGCCGTCGCCGCTCCGGCCGATCCCGGCTCCCTCGCCCTGACCGCCCCCGACCGCGCGGACGACGGCGCGCCGCCCTCCGTGTGGCCCCGGCCGCAGTCCCTGGTGGCCGCCGGCCCGTCCGTCCCGCTGACCACCGAGGTCACGCTGGTGGCCGGTGCCGGTGCGGACCCGTACGCGGTCGACGCGGCGCGGACGGTCCTGCGGGAGGCGGGCGTGCGCACCGTCCACGAGGCCCTGCCCGGCGGCGGCCCGGTCGTCCGGCTCGGCGGCGACGGCGCCCGGGAGGCGCTGCGCGCCCTGCGCGCCCCGGCACGCGGCGAGCTGCCCTCCGGGGGCTATCTGCTCTCGGTCGGCCGGGTCGCGGGGCGGGACACCGTCGCCATCGACGGCTCCGGCGAGGACGGCCTCTTCCACGGCGTGCAGACGCTGCGTCAGCTCATCCGGGACGGCGGGGTCGCGGGGGTCGCGGTCCGCGACTGGCCGGGGACCGCCGTGCGCGGCATGACCGAGGGCTTCTACGGGCAGCCGTGGACCCTCGACGAACGGCTCGCCCAGATCGGCTTCATGGGGCGGACCAAGCAGAACAGGTATCTGTACGCGGCGGGCGACGACCCCTACCGGCAGTCCCGCTGGCGCGATCCGTACCCGGCCGAGCGGCGGGCCGACTTCCGGGCGCTGGCCCGGCGGGCGCGGGCGGAGCACGTGACGCTCGGCTGGGCGGTCTCGCCCGGCCAGGCCATGTGCATGTCGTCGGACGGCGATGTGCGGGCGCTGACGAAGAAGATCGACGCGATGTGGGCGCTGGGTGTCCGGGTCTTCCAGCTCCAGTTCCAGGACGTCAGCTACAGCGAGTGGCACTGCGGCGCGGACGCCGACGCCTTCGGCAACGGCCCCCGGGCCGCGGCGCGGGCGCAGGCGCGGGTGGCCGGGGCGGTGGCCCGCCACCTCGCGGAGCGGTACCCGGGCGCGCGGCCGCTGTCGGTGATGCCGACGGAGTTCTACCAGGACGGGGCGACCGAGTACCGCACGGCGCTCGCCCGCGAGCTGGACGCGCGGGTGCAGGTCGCCTGGACCGGGGTCGGGGTCGTGCCGAGGACCATCACCGGCGGGGAGCTGGCCGGGGCGCGCGCCGCGTTCGGGCACCCGCTGGTCACGATGGACAACTACCCGGTCAACGACTACGCCCAGGACCGGATCTTCCTCGGCCCGTACACCGGCCGGGAGCCCGCGGTGGCGACGGGGTCGGCGGCGCTGCTCGCCAACGCGATGGAGCAGCCGTCGGCGTCCCGCATCCCGCTGTTCACCGCCGCCGACTTCGCCTGGAACCCGGAGGGCTACCGGCCGCAGGAGTCCTGGCGGGCGGCGGTGGACGATCTGGCGGGCGGTGACGCGCGCGGCCGGGAAGCGCTGCGGGCGCTGGCCGGGAACAGCGCGGAGTCGGTGCTGGGCGGCGACGAGTCCGCGTATCTGCGGCCGTTGCTGGAGGCGTTCTGGACGACCCGTGCGGGGCACGACACCGGTGCGCGGGACGCGGCGGCGCGCCGGCTGCGGGAGGCGTTCACCGTGATGCGGGAGACCCCGCAGCGGCTGAAGGGCCTGGCGGGCGGGCGGCTGGGCGCGGAAGTCGCGCCGTGGGCGGAGCAGTTGTCCCGGTACGGCCGGGCCGGCGAGCTGGCCGTGGACCTGCTCCAGGCGCAGTCGCGCGGCGACGGCGACGCGGCCTGGCGGGCCTCGCTGGCCCTGGAGCCGGTGCGCGGGGCGGCGAAGGCGGACAAGGCGACGGTCGGCAAGGGGGTGCTGGCCCCCTTCCTGGACCGGGTGCGCCGGGAGGCGGACTCCTGGACGGGCGCGGACCGGGACGCCGGTTCGGTGACCCGGTCCGAGGGCGCCTACACGGTCCGGCTCGACCGGCCCCGCCCGGTGGAGACCGTGACGGCGATGGTCGCGCCCGGCGGGGGAACCGTGGCCGGGGCGGTGCTGGAGGCGCACGTGCCGGGCGAGGGGTGGCGCCGGCTGGGCGCGCTCTCGTCCTCCGGCTGGACCCAGACGACGGCGAAGGGGCTGCGGGCCGACGCCGTCCGGATCAGCTGGCCCACCAGCGGCACCGGGCTGCCCCCGGTGGTCTCCCGGACGGTGGCGCCGATGGCCCCGGGCCGCACGGTCCAGGCCCCCGTCCCGGCCCCCGAGGTGCGGGCGCTGGTGCCGTGGTTCGGCGATGAGCCCGCGGCCCGGCTCGACCTCGCGCGCGACGAGACGGACGCCGAGATCGGCGGCGGGCCGCTGCGGGTCGAGGCCCGGCTGGACGCCCGCCACCCGGTCGAGGTGCGGGGCTCGCTCGTCGCGCGGGCGCCCCGGGGCATCAAGGTGGACGTCCCGAAGCAGACGCGGGTGCCGCGTGGTTCCCGTACCCGGGTGCCCGTGGAGATCACCGTCCCGGCGGGCACCCCGGCCGGGGAGTACGAGGTGCCGTTCCGGTTCGGCGACGAGCGCAGCACGCTCACCGTCCGGGCGTTCCCGCGCACGGCGGGCCCGGACCTGCTGCGGTCCGCCACCGCGTCGTCCTCCGCCGACGAGACGCCCGACTTCCCGGCGTCGGCCGCCGCGGACGGGGACGCCGGGACCCGCTGGTCCTCCCCCACCGAGGACAACTCCTGGTGGCAGGCGGAGCTGGAGCGGCCCACCCGGGTCGGCCGGGTGGTGCTGCACTGGCAGGACGCGTACGCCGCCCGCTACCGCGTGCAGGTCTCCGCGGACGGCCGCAACTGGCGCACCGCGGCCACCGTCCAGGAGGGCCGGGGCGGGCGCGAGTCGGTCCGGATGGACGCGAAGGACGTCCGCTACCTCCGGGTCCAGGGCGACGCCCGGGCCACCGAGTACGGCTATTCGCTCTGGTCGGTGGAGGCGTACGCCGTCGCCGAGGCGGAGTGACGGAGCCGTCCTCCGTACCGCCCCGGGAACGACGGAGGCCCGGATCTCAGGCTGATATGCCGTCGATCCGGGCCATGGCGTCCTCCGCGCCGAACGGTTGCAAGTACGGCAACCAGCGCGGGTCGCGATGTCCCGTGCCGATGATCCGCCAGGCCAGGCCGGTCGGCGGGGCGGGCGGCCGGTGCAGCCGCCAGCCGAGCTCCGGCAGGTGCCGGTCGGCCTTGACGTGGTTGCAGCGGCGGCAGGCCGCCACCACGTTGTCCCAGGCGTGCTGCCCGCCGCGGCTGCGCGGAATCACGTGGTCGACGCTGGTCGCGGCGGCCCCGCAGTACATGCAGCGGCCCCCGTCCCGGGCGAACAGCGCCCGCCGGGTGAGCGGCACGGGCCCCCGGTAGGGGATGCGGACGAACCGCTTCAGTCGGACGACGCTGGGGGCCGGGACGGCTTGGGTGGCACTGTGCAGGAAGGCGCCGGACTCCTCCAGGCATATGGCCTTGTTTTCGAGGACGAGCACGAGCGCGCGGCGGAGCGGTACGACGCCGAGCGGCTCGTACGACGCGTTGAGAACCAGGACGTGCGGCACGGTGGATGCCTCCTTGTACGCCGGCGGCGCGTGGCTCGCGCCGGGACGATCCGCTCTCAGTCTCCACTCCTGCCTGGTCGGAGCGCCACCACGTGCGGGTAACGGGCCGGGAGGATTTTCACGGAGGCCCGCTCCGGCCGGGCGGACCGCCGGGTGTGCGATCGGCCACAGGAGGCCGCCGCGGGGGCCGTCGCGCCCGTGCCGACGTCCCTCGGTATCCCCCGATTGATGCGTTTCCCACCCCCTCTGTCGGGGCACCAGAGCACCTTCGGTACCCCGTTAGTGTGGTTGGAAGGCCGTCGTCCACCTGGAGGTTCCACCGTGTCCCTGTCCGCCCTGTTGGCCTCGGCCCCGTCGCCCGAGCCGGTCAGTTCGCTGGACGACGCGGCCAAGCAGGCCGGCGACGCCGCGAGCTGGGTGCAGGAGAACTGGTCCGTCTGGCTGAGCACCGGTCTGCGGATCATGCTCATCGCCGCTGTCGCGGTGGTGCTGCGGGTCGCCGTCCGGCGCGCCCTGACCAAGCTCATAGAGCGGATGAACCGCAGCGCCCAGGCGGTCGAGGGCACCACGCTGGGCGGGCTGCTGGTCAACGCGGAGCGCCGCCGCCAGCGCTCGGAGGCGATCGGTTCGGTCCTCCGTTCGGTGGCGTCCTTCCTGATCGTCGGCACGGCCGCCCTGATGATCCTGGGCGCGTTCCAGATCAATCTGGCGCCGCTGCTGGCCTCCGCCGGTGTGGCCGGTGTGGCGATCGGTTTCGGCGCCCGCAACCTGGTCACCGACTTCCTCTCCGGCGTCTTCATGATCCTGGAGGACCAGTACGGCGTCGGCGACACCATCGACGCGGGGGTCGCCTCCGGCGAGGTCATCGAGGTCGGCCTGCGGGTCACCAAGCTGCGCGGCGCCGACGGCGAGATCTGGTACGTCCGCAACGGCGAGGTGAAGCGGATCGGCAACCTCAGCCAGGGCTGGTCCACCGCCGGCGTCGAGGTGGTCCTGCACCCCTCCGAGGACCTGGAGCGGGTCCGTACGGTCATCACCGACGCCGCCACCGCGATGGCCAAGGAGGACCCGTGGAACGAGCGGCTGTGGGGCCCGGTCGAGGTGCTCGGCCTGGACGCGGTGCAGCTCGACTCGATGACGGTCAAGGTGGCCGCGAAGACGATGCCCGGCAAGGCCGTGTCCGTGGAGCGCGAGCTGCGCTGGCGGATCAAGGTGGCGCTGGACGCGGCCGGCATCCGGATGTTCGGCGAGGTCCCGCCGGAGGCGGAGGAGCCGCCGGCCGACCCGTCCGCCTCGGTGGCCGCCCCCTCGGCCTTCAACTCGGCGACCTCCCCGCAGACCCTGGCCAGCAACCCGATCACGCCGCCCGCGCCCCAGCCCCGGGGCAGGTAGGGCGTTCCCCCCGGAGTGTCGCGCACGACCGGGAGGCGGCCGCAGGGTAACGCTTTGGTTGCCGCGCCGGTGCCGCCCATTGACGGCCCGGCAAAGGCGCCTTACGGTCCTCTCACCGAATAGGAAACTTTCCTAACAGAGGGCGGGTGCAGGACGCATGGCCGGAACCACACCGGGGACCCCCCGCGTACTGCGGGCCATGAACGACCGCGCGGCCCTCGACCTGCTGCTGGAGCACGGCCCCCTCTCCCGGACCCGGATCGGGAAGCTGACCGGGCTCTCCAAGCCCACCGCGTCCCAGCTGCTGGCCCGGCTGGAGGCGGCCGGGCTGGTCGTCGCGACCGGGACGGTGGCCGGCCGCCCGGGGCCCAACGCCCAGCTGTACGGGGTCAACGCGCGCGCCGCCCATGTCGCCGGGCTGGACGTGGACGCCCGCCGGATCGTCGCCGCCGTCGCCGATGTGACCGGCGAGACGGTCGGCGAGTTCGAGCTGGCCACCCCGGGGCGGCGGACGGACGGCGTGGTGCGCCAGGTGGCCCGGGCCCTGGACGGGGCGGTCGCGGACGCCGGGCTCAGCCGCTCCGACGTGCACCGGGTCGTCATCGGCACCCCGGGCGCCTTCGACCCGGGCACCGGGCGGCTGCGGTACGCCTCGCACCTGCCGGGCTGGCACTCCCCCACGCTCCTGGAGGAGCTGGCCGCCTTCCTGCCCATGCCGGTGGAGTACGAGAACGACGTCAACCTGGTCGCGGTGGCCGAGCAGCGCCTGGGCGCGGCGCGCGGGCACGAGGACTTCGTCCTGCTGTGGAACGAGGAGGGGCTCGGCGCCGCCCTCGTCATAAACGGCCGGCTGCACCGCGGCTTCACCGGAGGCGCCGGGGAGGTCGGCTTCCTGCCCGTGCCGGGCGTCCCGCTGGTCCGCCAGGTCACCAAGGTGAACGCGGGCGGCTTCCAGGAGCTGGCGGGCGCCCAGGTGCTGGCCCGGATCGGCCGCGAGCTCGGCATCGACGACGCGCTGATCCGTACCCCCGGGACCCACCACGAGGTCGCCGCCCGGCTGCTGGCCCGCGCCGCCGAGGCCGCTGCGGCGGGCGAGAACGGCCCGTACCCCCGGCTCCTCGACCGGTTCGCCACCGGCCTGGCGACCGGTATCGCCGCGATGGCCGCCGTGCTCGACCCGGAGGTGGTCGTGCTGTCCGGCGCGGTGATCGCGGCCGGCGGCGAGGAGCTGCGCCGCCGGGTCACCGCCGAGCTCGCCGAACTCTCCGCCTCCCGCCCGCGGCTGATCGCCGGCGAGGTGATCCACCGTCCCGTCCTGCGCGGCGCGCTGGAGAGCGCCCTCGCCACCACCCGCGACGAGGTCTTCGACACGTCGTCCCGCTGACTCTTCCTGGCACGTCCGTTCCTCCGTACGTCCGCCCCCATCCTCCACCGGGAGACCGCCATGTCCGGAAACCGCCGGAAGACGGCCGTCGCACTCGCCGCGACCGCCGCCATATCCCTGCTCGCCTCCGCCTGTACGGGGCAGAGCAGCTCCGGTGCCAACGACGACCCGTCCAAGGAGACGACGATCACCTTCTGGCACGGCTGGAACAATCCGGGTGAGGTCGAGGCGATCCAGGGGGTGGTCGACGCCTTCACCAAGGCGCATCCCAACATCCATGTGAAGGTCGTCGGCAACATGACCGACGACAAGATCAACCAGGCGCTGCGGGCGGGCGGTTCGAACGCCCCGGACGTCGTCTCGTCGTTCACCACCAACAACGTCGGCAAGTTCTGCTCGTCGAAGGCGTTCCTCGATCTCAACCCCTTCCTGAAGAAGGACGGGATCGACCCGGAGACCACCTTCCCCAAGGCGATGAACGAGTACACGCAGTTCGACGGGGTGCGCTGCACGGTGCCGCTGCTCGGCGACGCGTACGGCCTGTACTACAACAAGGACGCGTTCGAGAAGGCCGGGATCAAGCGGCCGCCGCGGACCTGGTCGGAGCTGGCCGCGGACGCCAGGAAACTGACGAAGACCAAGGGCGACTCGTACGAGCGGCTGGGCTTCATGCCGAACTACCACGGCTACGAGTCCACGACCGAGCACTACCTCGGCAGCTGGGACCCGACGTACTTCGACGCCGACGGCAAGTCGAACATCGCCAAGGACCCGGCGTTCGCACAGATGCTGACGGCCCAGAAGAAGCTGGTCGACTCGCTCGGCGGCTACGAGAAGCTGGAGAAGTTCCGCACCTCCTTCGGCGACGAGTGGGGCGCCAAGCACCCCTTCCACACCGGCCAGGTCGCCATGCAGATCGACGGCGAGTGGCGGCTCGGGATGGCCGAGGCGGCCAAGCCCGGCTTCGAGATCGGGGTGGCCCCGATGCCCGTCTCCGACGACCAGGCCGACAGCTACGGCAGGGGCTATCTGACCGGCACCATCGCCGGGATCGCCGCCACCTCCAAGAAGCAGAACGCGGCCTGGGAGCTGGTCAAGTTCATGACGACCGACACCGACGCGGTGGTGGACTTCGCCAACTCCATCCACAACGTGCCCTCCACGCTGGCCGCGCTGAAGTCGCCCCGGCTGAAGCAGGACCCCCGGTTCAAGGTCTTCCTGGACATCGCCGCCAACCCGAAGAGCACCACCACCCCGCCCTCGGTGAACGGCGGCGCCTACCTGACGTCCCTCCAGAACCTCGGCTTCGACATCGAGAAGGGCAAGCAGACCGATGTGAAGGCGGGGCTGGAGAAGACCGCCCGGGAGATCGACGCGGCGATCGCGCAGGCGAAGTAGGGGCCCGATGACCACATACACGCTCCGGGCGAAGCGCCGCCGGTCGGCGCTGCGCACCGCCGCCTTCATGGCGCCGTGGCTGATCGGGTTCTGCGTCTTCTTCGCCTACCCGCTGATCTCCACGGTCTACTTCTCCTTCACCACCTACGACGGCTTCACCCCGCCCGCGTTCAGCGGGACGAAGAACTGGGCGTACGTCTTCCAGGACTACCCGCTGTTCTGGCCGGCGCTGCGCAACACGCTCTGGCTGGTCGTGGTCATGGTGAGCTGCCGGGTGGTCTTCGGTCTCGGGATCGGGCTGCTGATCACCCGGATCAAAACGGGCGTCGGCGTCTTCCGCACCCTGTTCTACCTGCCGTACCTGGCACCGCCGGTCGCGGCGACGCTCGCCTTCGTCTTCCTGCTCAACCCCGGTACCGGACCGGCCAATTCACTGCTCGACGCGGTGGGGCTGCCCACCCCCGGCTGGTTCACCGACGCCGCCTGGTCCAAGCCGGCGCTGACCGCGCTCGCGGTGTGGGGCGTCGGCGATCTGATGGTGATCTTCATGGCCGCGCTGCTCGACGTACCGAAGGAGCAGTACGAGGCGGCGGAGCTGGACGGGGCGACGGCGCTCCAGCGCTTCCGCCACATCACCCTGCCGAACATCTCGCCGATCATCCTGTTCGCGGTGGTGACCGGGATCATCCAGACGATGCAGTACTACACCCAGCCGTTCGTGGCCGGGAAGGTCGCGTCCGGGGTGATGGGCGGCTCCGGGCAGCAGTTCGAACCGGGCTATCCCGACAAGTCGACACTGACGCTTCCGCAGGTGGTCTACAACCTCGGCTTCCAGCGCTTCGACTACGGCTCCGCCTGCGTGGTCGCGCTCGTTCTCTTCGTCCTCGCCATGGCGTTCACCGCACTGCTGATGCGGCGCCGCGGCGGACTGATCCAGGCAGGTGAGTGACGTGGCGCAGGTTCTCGACACCCCCCGGAGCACCGCTCCCGAGACCGCCGGGGACACCCCGGCCGGGCGCACCGCCCGCCGCAGGGCGCTGCTCCACTGGATCGCCGTGCACGCGCTCGGCGTCGCCGCGGCGCTCTTCTTCGTCCTGCCGTTCGTCTTCCTGGTGCTCACCTCGCTCATGAGCGACCAGCAGGCACTCACCCGCGACCTGTGGCCGCACCCCTTCGAGTGGGACAACTACCGGCGGGTCTTCGAGACCGACGGCTTCCTGGTCTGGTGGCGCAACACCCTGCTGTACGCGGGCGTCGGCACCGTACTGACCGTCGTGTCCTCGCTGCCGGTGGCGTACGCGCTCGCCAAGTTCCGCTTCCGCGGGCGGCGTCTGTCGCTGATGCTGGTCATCTCGATGATGATGCTGCCGCCGCAGGTCGTCGTCATCCCGATGTACCTGTTCTGGGCGAAGCAGCTCGACCTGTCCGGCACGCTCTGGCCGCTGATCATCCCGATGGCGTTCGGTGACGCGTTCTCCATCTTCCTGCTGCGCCAGTTCCTGCTGACCATCCCCGACGAGTACCTGGACGCGGCGAAGGTCGACGGCTGCGGCGAACTGCGCACCCTGCTGAAGGTCGTCGTGCCGATGGCCAGGCCCGGCATCGCCGCGGTGGCCCTCTTCCAGTTCTTCTACGCCTGGAACGACTACTTCGGCCCACAGATCTACGCCTCGGAGAACCCGGCCGCCTGGACGCTCAGTTACGGCCTGGATTCCTTCAAGAGCGCGCACCACACCGACTGGAACCTGACCATGGCCGCGACCGTACTGGTCATGGCCCCCGTGATCCTCGTCTTCTTCTTCGCCCAGAAGGCGTTCGTCGAAGGCGTGACACTGACCGGAGTAAAGGGCTGACCATGAAGCTCGCAGTAGTGGGTGGCGGGTCCACCTACACCCCCGAACTGATCGACGGATTCGCCCGGCTGCGCGACACGCTGCCCATCGAGGAGCTGGTGCTCGTCGATCCGGCGGCCGACCGCCTGGAGCTGGTGGGCGGCCTGGCGCGGCGGATCTTCGCCAAGCAGGGCCACCCGGGTCGGATCACCACCACCTCGGACCTGGACGCGGGCGTCGCCGACGCCGACGCGGTCCTGCTCCAGTTGCGCGTCGGCGGCCAGGCCGCCCGCAACCAGGACGAGACCTGGCCGCTGGAGTGCGGCTGCGTCGGCCAGGAGACCACCGGCGCCGGGGGCCTCGCCAAGGCGCTGCGGACCGTGCCGGTCGTGCTGGACATCGCCGAGCGGGTCCGCCGCACCAACCCGAACGCCTGGATCATCGACTTCACCAACCCGGTGGGCATCGTCACCCGGGCGCTCCTCCAGGCCGGGCACAAGGCCGTCGGCCTGTGCAACGTGGCGATCGGCTTCCAGCGGAAGTTCGCCCGGCTGCTCGACGTCGCACCGGAGCAGATCCACCTCGACCACGTCGGGCTCAACCATCTGACCTGGGAACTCGGGGTGCGGCTCGGCGGCCCGGACGGCGAGAACGTCCTGCCCCGGCTGATCGCGGAGCACGGCGACGCGATCGCCGGCGACCTGCGGATGGACCGGGCGATCGTCGACCGGCTCGGCGTGGTGCCCTCGTACTACCTGCGCTACTTCTACGCGCACGACGAGGTCGTCCGCGAGCTCGGCACCAAGCCGTCCCGGGCGGCCGAGGTCGCCGCGATGGAGAAGGAGCTCCTCGCGATGTACGGCGATCCGGCGCTGGACGAGAAGCCCGCGCTGCTCGCCAAGCGCGGCGGCGCCTTCTACTCGGAGGCGGCGGTCGACCTGGCGTCCTCGCTGCTCGGCGCGGGCGGCTCGGCGGTGCAGGTGGTCAACACGTACAACCGGGGGACGATGCCGTTCCTGCCGGACGACGCGGTGATCGAGGTGCAGGCCCGGGTCGACGGCACGGGCGCGACGCCGCTCGCCGTACCGATGCTGGACCCGCTGTACTCCGGCCTGATCTCGCAGGTCACGGCGTACGAGGACCTGGCCCTGGAGGCGGCGCTGCGCGGCGGCCGGGACCGGGTGTTCAAGGCGCTGCTGGCGCACCCGTTGATCGGCCAGTTCGAGTACGCCGAGGCGCTCACCGACAAGCTGATCGCGCACAACCGGGAGCACCTGGCGTGGGCGTGAAGGTGTCGGTCCTCGCGGTCGACGCGGGGAACAGCAAGACCGATGTGGCGTTGATCGGCGAGGACGGCACGGTGCTGTCGACGGCCCGGGGCGGCGGTTTCCAGCCGCCGGTGGTCGGGGTGGCGGCGGCGCTGGACGTGGTGGCCGGGCTGGTCGACCGGGCGCTGGCCGGGGTCGGCCGGGAGGTCGACGGGGTGGAGCACGTCTCGGCGTGCCTGGCCAACGTCGACCTGCCGGTGGAGGAGGCCGAGCTGACCGAGGCCGTCGTGGGCCGGGGCTGGGGCCGTACGGCCGAGGTCCGCAACGACACCTTCGCGATCCTGCGCGCCGGGGTGGACGAGCCGCGCGGCGTCGCGGTGGTCTGCGGCGCGGGGATCAACTGCGTCGGCATGCTGCCGGACGGGCGCACCGCCCGCTTCCCCGCGATAGGGAAGATATCGGGCGACTGGGGCGGGGGCAGCGGGCTGGCCGACGAGGCCCTGTGGTTCGCCGCCCGCGCGGAGGACGGGCGCGGCGGGCCGACCGAGCTGGCCCGTGCGCTGCCCGCGCACTTCGGGCTGGACTCGATGTACGCGCTGATCGAGGCGCTGCACCTGGGCCGGATCGCGTTCGAGCGGCGCCATGAGCTGGCCCCGGTGCTCTTCGCGACCGCGCAGGGCGGCGACCCGGTGGCGGTCTCCCTGGTGGAGCGGCTGGCGGACGAGGTCGTCGCGATGGCCTCGGTCGCCCTCGGGCGGCTGGATCTGCTGGACGTGGCGGCGCCGGTGCTGCTGGGCGGCGGGGTGATGGCCGCCCGGCATCCGCAGCTGGACGCGATGATCGCCGAGCGCTTCGCGGCGCGCGCGCCGAAGGCGGTGGTCCGGGTGGTGACGGAGCCTCCGGTGCTGGGGGCTGCGCTGCTCGGACTGGACCGTACGGGTGCCCCGGCGGAGGTCCACCGGAGGCTGCGCGCGCAGTACTCCTGATCCCGGTGCCGGCCTGGGGCGTTCCGCGGTGTCGTGCCGCGGGGCGCCCCTCGTGCGTGGGAACCGTTCGGCGGCTCCGGACGTGTTCAGGGGTGGGGTGGCAGGTCCGCTCCCGGGGACCGGTGTGCCGATCCGCTTGATCGGCGGCGCATGGCTTGATCGAATGCGGGGGATCGCATCCGTGGGCCGATGTGCGGTCCGGGAGCTCCCGGCGTCTGTCCGGACGTTCCCGGTGTGAACGTCGGTCCCCGCGGCCATACTTCATGGCCGGGTACCAGTCCCCGACCGGCCGGGGCCCGGGCCACCGTCAGTGACCGAGGGGGAGGTCGAGTGACATACCCGCCGAGTGTGCGTACGGCGCCCGAGCAGGGGCGGTCCGGGCCGCCCGTTCCCGCGGCCGCGCCCGTCCCGCCGGGACGCGGCGCGCTGTCCGTGGCGGCCGACCGGGTGCGGGCCGCGGCCACCACCGAGCCCGGCAGGCTCCAGATCATCGGTGCCGTACTGGCCCTGCTGGTCGTGGCGTTCGGCGCGGTGACGGCGCTGGAGATCTCCGACCGGGCGTCCGCCGCCGACGACGTGGTGAGCCGCAGCCAGCCGCTGAGCGCCGACGCCGCGGCCATCTACCGTTCCCTGGCGGACGCGGACACCTCGGCGGCGAGCGGCTTCCTGGCCGGGGCGCAGGAACCGGCCGGCGTCCACGACCGGTACGAGAAGGACATCCGGGAGGCGTCCCGCCTCCTGGTGAAGGCCGCCGCCAACACGGACGCGTCGACCCGCTCCGCCCAGGAGATCACCACCCTCAACGAGGAACTCCCCCGGTACACGGGCCTGATCGAGCGGGCCCGCGCCAACAACCGGCAGGGCCTGCCGCTGGGCGGCGCCTATCTCCGGTACGCCAACCAGCGGATGAGCACGGTGCTGCTGCCGGCCGCCGAGCGGCTGTACGCGGCGGAGACGGACCGGCTGGGCGAGGACAACGACGCGGCCCGTGCCTGGCCGTTCCTCTCGCTCGGGCTCGGTGTGGTGGCGCTGGCGGTGCTGGTGTGGGCGCAGCGGCGCAACTACCGCCGGACGAACCGGGTGTTCAACCACGGGATGCTCCTCGCGACGGCGACGTCCGTGGTACTGCTGCTGTGGCTGGCCGTGGGGCAGACGGTGGCCCGCGCCGAGCTGCGTTCGGCGGAGGTGAACGGGCAGCGTTCCCTCGACGTCCTCAACCACGCGCGGATCGACTCGCTGAAGGCCCGCGCCAACGAGAACCTGACGCTGGTGGCCCGGGGTGCGGTGCTGACCCCGGACGGCAGGAACGACAAGTACGAGACGGACTACACCACGGACATGAAGGCGCTCGGCGAGGAGCTGGGCCGGGCCGCGGAGCTCGCCGACGACGACCGGGGCCGGGCCCCGGTGAAGAGGGCGGCCGACGCGGTCGCCGAGTGGCAGGGCCGCCACCGCACGGCCCGTACCGCCGACGACGGCGGCGACTACGACGGCGCGCGGGCCCAGATCATCGGGGCGAAGGATTCCACGGGGGAGTCCTTCGAGCGGGTGGACGCCGCTCTGAAGCAGGCGCTCGCCCATGAGCAGGTCGCCTTCACCCGGTCCGCGAAGGACGGGCTCGGGGCGCTGGGCGGGCTGCCGGCCGGGGCCGTCGGGCTGGCCGTGCTGGGGGCCGTGGCGGCGATTGTCGGAGTCAACCGCAGGCTCTCGGAGTACCGGTGAGCGGAGGAGCGATGACCAGGAAGCGCACGGGCGGGCGGCCCGGACGCGGTGGGCTGCGCGGCTGGGGCGGGGTGGCGGGCATGGCCGTGGCCTGCGCCATGACGGCCGCGGCCACCCTGCTGCCGCTCTCCCAGCACGGCACCGCGGTCCTCGGCGGCGACCCGGCGGGGTCGGGTCCGGCGCGGGCGGTGCAGATCAGGTCGGACGACTGCACGGACCCGGAGGCGAGTCTGCCGCCCTCGTCGGCCGGCGGTCCGAGCATCGAGCGGATCAAGCGGCGCGGGAAGCTGATCGCGGGCGTCGACCAGAACAGCTTCAGCTGGGGGTACCGCGACCCTGCGGCCGCCGCCGGGAAGGACGCCCTCGAAGGCTTCGACATCGACCTGGTGCGGGCCATCGCGGAGAACATCCTGGGCGACCCGGACGCGGTGATCTTCCGGGCCATCCCCACCAACCAGCGGATCGCCGCGCTGGAGCACGACAAGGTCGACGTCGTCGTGCGGACGATGACCATCAACTGCGCCCGCCTGAAGCAGGTCTCGTTCTCCACCGCCTACTTCCAGGCCGGCCAGCAGGTCCTCGCGCCGAAGGACTCGCCGATCACCGGCTACGACAGGTCGCTGGCGGGCAAGCGGGTCTGCACGGCCGTGGGCTCCACCGCGTACGAGGCGCTGCAGAAGGAGTCGTACGGCGCGGTCTACCGGGACCGGCACGACGGCACCCCGGCCGACGAGGACCGGCTCACCGTCCCCAACCAGCTGGACTGCCTGGTGCGGTTGCAGCTGAACGAGGTCGACGCGGTGGTCACGGACAACGCGCTGGCGGCCGGTCAGGCGGCGCAGGACCCGGCGGTCGAGCTGAAGGGCGACAAGCCGTTCACCACCGAGTTCTACGGTGTGGCGGCGAAGCTGGGCGCCGACGACCTGGTGGCCCGGGTCAACCAGGTGCTGGTCGACTACCGCGAGGGCGGGAAGGACAGCCGCTGGATGCGTTCGTACCGGCGGTGGCTGGAGAAGGGGCTGCCGGGCATCACGGCACCGCCGGCGCCCAAGTACCGGAGCGACTGACGCCGGGCCGGCCCTCGGGGCGGCCCCGGCCGAGGAGACAGCGGAACAGAATTCTGCCGGGGCCCGTCCCGGCGCGGAGAGCGGAGAGGTGATCGATGGGCGTCGCGGGCCCTTTCCCCGACCGGTCGGCCGGCGTCCCGGTGATGGACCGGGACGAGGCGGACCGTGCGCTGGCCCGGCTCGGCGCGGAGCACGAGGCGATCGAGACCTCGCTCCTGGCCCTGCAGGACCACGCCGGCCGCCGACTCCTGGAGGGCGCCGACCTGACCGGGGTCACCAAGGAGCGCTGGGCCGCCGCCGACCGGGCGATCACCCTGCTGTGGGGGTACTTCGACGCCTACACGGGGGCGCTCGCCCAGGCGCGGTCGGTGCGCTCCCGCCGCCGCTACCCCAACCGGGAGGACCTCGTCGCCCTGACCGAGCTGCTGCGCGGCCAGGGCGTCACGGTGGCGCACGCGGCGGCGGGCCCCGATCCGTCGGCCGCCGGTCCGGCCCGGCTCTCCGAGCGGTTCACGCTGGAGGAGCTGGTCGCCCGGATGAACGAGCTGTACGCCGGTTCGCTGGACGTGGTCGTCGCCTCCGACGCCGTGTGGTCCGCGCTGCCCGCCCGGATAGACCTGCTCGCCGCCGAGCTGCACCGCACCCGGTCGCTGGCGCACTCGGTGGGCGTACGGCCCGGGGAGCACCCGGCCGGCGACGACCTGGAGGCGATCACCCACGAACTGACCGCGCTGCGGGCACAGGTGGTCTCCGACCCGCTCGCGTTCTGGCGTCCGGGGCCGGGGAGTTCGGCGCCCGGCGGCGGCCGCCCGGACACGGAGCGGTACGACCGGGCGGCGCGGGCGCTGGAGGAGGTGCGGCGGGAGATCGAGGCGGTCCTCGCGGTCCGGCAGGACGCCGAGCAGCGCCTGGTCCAGCTGCGCGACGTGCTCTCCCGCGCGGACCGCACCCTGGCCGAGGCGCGGGCGGCGCGCGGCGAGGTGCTCGCGAAGATCGCGGCCTCCGAGGTGCCCGCGGTGAGCGGTCCGCCGACCGTGCTCCAGGAGCGGCTGGTCGCCGCCTCGGAGTACCGCAGGCGGGCCCAGTGGCACCGGCTGTCTCCGCTGCTGGAGACGTTGGAGCGGGAGGCCGAGGAGGAGCTGCTGCGGGCCCGTGAGTCGCTGACCGCGGTCACGGCCCCGCTGGCGGTCCGGGCGGAGCTGCGCGGCCGGCTCGACGCGTACAGGGCGAAGGTGGCCCGGCACGGGCTGGCCGAGGACCCGCTGCTGATCGAGCGGTACGACGCGGCGCGCCGGATGCTGTGGAGCGCGCCCTGCGACCTGCGGGTCGCGGGGCAGGCGGTGCTGCGGTACCAGGAGGCGGCGGCCGAGCTGCTGTCCCCGCGCCCGGAGCCGGAGGACCGGCGGTGACCGGCGCGGTGCGCGAGGTGGAAGGGCCGCTGCGGCGGCGGGGCGACCAAGGGGACCGATCATGAGTACGCAGTGCCAGCGCCCCGCGTGCGAGGGCAGTTACGAGGACATGGGCGGCGGTGAGCTGTACTGCGACACCTGCGGTCTGGCGCCGGTCGTCTCGCCCATGGGGTCTCCCCTGTTCGAGCGAAGCCGAGAACTTGGGGACGGCATGGTGAGTTCGCCGCCGACCGGGATCGCGGGCGGCGGGCAGGTGGGCGGTGCGGGCAGCCGGGGCAGTGGTTCGGGGTCCTCCTCCCGGGCGTCGGCGCGCTCCTCGTCGCGTTCGTCGACCTCGCGGCGTTCGGTGTCCGGGCGGTTGTCGCGGGCGCTGTCCGGGGCGGCGACGTCGCGCTCGGTGTCGGTGCGGTCCTCCGGTTCGACCTCGGGCGCCTCCGCGCGGGGCCGACTGGGGGCGGGTCTGGTGCAGGTGCCGGACGTGCCGCGGCCCGATCCGCGGTCGGCGGTGATGGAGAACCCGGAGGTGCCCGAGCGCAAGCGGTTCTGCTCGCGCTCCGACTGCGGGGCGCCGGTCGGCCGGTCGCGCGGCGGGCGGGCGGGCCGTACGGAGGGGTTCTGCACCAAGTGCGGGCATCCGTACTCCTTCGTGCCCAAGCTCCGGTCCGGGGACGTCGTGCACGGCCAGTACGAGGTCGCCGGCTGTCTGGCGCACGGCGGGCTGGGCTGGGTCTACCTCGCGGTGGACCGGGCGGTCTCCGACCGCTGGGTGGTGCTCAAGGGCCTGCTGGACACCGGGGACCAGGACGCGATGGCGGCGGCCATCTCCGAGCGGCGCTTCCTCGCCGAGATCGAGCACGCCAACATCGTCCGGATCTACAACTTCGTCGAGCACCTCGACCAGCGGACCGGTTCGCTGGACGGCTACATAGTGATGGAGTACGTGGGCGGCAAGGCCCTCAAGGAGATCGCCAACGAGCGCCGCACCCCCACCGGGCGGCGCGATCCGCTGCCGGTCGAGCAGGCGTGCGCGTACGGCATCGAGGCGCTGGAGGCACTCGGCCATCTGCACAGCCGCAACCTGCTGTACTGCGACTTCAAGGTCGACAACGCGATCCAGACCGAGGACCAGCTGAAGCTGATCGACATGGGCGCGGTGCGCCGGATGGACGACGACGAGTCGGCGATCTACGGCACGGTCGGGTACCAGGCGCCGGAGGTCGCGGAGGTCGGCCCGTCGGTCGCCTCCGACCTGTACACGGTCGCGCGGACGCTGGCGGTGCTGACCTTCGACTTCCAGGGCTACACCAACGTCTTCGTGGACTCGCTGCCGGACCCGGACAACATCGAGGTGTTCCGGTCCTACGAGTCGTTCTACCGGCTGCTGGTGCGGGCCACCGACCCGGATCCGGCGCGGCGGTTCGCCTCGGCGGCGGAGATGTCGGAGCAGCTCACGGGGGTGCTGCGCGAGGTGGTGTCGCTCCAGTCGGGGCGGCCGCGGCCGGCGCTGTCGACGCTGTTCGGCCCGGAGGTCCGGGTCACGGACAGCAGGCTGTTCCCGGAGCGGGCGGCGGACGTGTCCCGGCTAGGGGCCCGGTCCCCCGCCCCAGCCGCCCCAGCCGCCCCGGCCGCGGCGGCGATCCCGGGGCCCCGGGGACCGGTCGCCGCGGTGGCGGGGGGAGCCGCCCCGGGCGGTCCGGAGACGGCCGGTCTCGACGTACGGTCCACCGCGCTGGCGCTGCCGGTGCCCCGGGTCGACGCGGGCGACCCCCACGCGGGCTTCCTGGCCGGGCTGATGACCACCGCGCCGTCCGAGCTGATCGCCGCGCTGGGCGCGGTGCCCGCCGCGTCGCCGGAGACCCGGCTGCGCGAGCTGCGCGCCCGCCTGGAGCTGGACGAGCCGGAGGCCGCGGGCCGCACCCTGGCGGCGCTGGAGGGTGAGCACGCGGACGACTGGCGGGTGGTCTGGTATCGGGGCGTCGCCTCGCTGGTGACCGGCGACCACGAGAACGCGGCGCTCTCCTTCGACGCGGTGTACGACGCGTTCCCCGGTGAGCCGGCGCCCAAGCTGGCGCTGGGGATCTGCGCGGAGGTGCTGGGCCAGCTGGACAACGCCACGGAGTACTACCGGCTGGTCTGGACGACCGACCCGAGCTTCGTGAGCGCCGCCTTCGGCCTGGCCCGGGTGCGGTTCGCCGCCGGGGACCGGGCCGGGGCGGTGGCCGCGCTGGAGTCGGTGCCCGAGGCGTCGATCCACTACACGGCGGCCCGGGTCGCGGCGGTGCGGGCCCGGCTGCGGGGGCGGGCGCCGGACGAGCCGCTGCTGGACGACCTGACGGCCGCCTCGGCGCAGGTGTCGGGGCTGGCCGGGTTCGGGCTGGACGCGGTGCGCCGGGAACAGCTGTCGGTCGAGGTGCTGGGCACGGCGCTCGACTGGGTGCTTTCCGGCAGTCCCGGGGCCCCGGCCCCGGTACCGCCGGGACCGGGCACGCTGCTCGGCAGTGAGCTGGACGAGCGGGGCCTGCGGTTCGGGCTCGAGCGTTCGTACCGGATGCTTGCCAGGCTTGCGGAGCCCGGTGATGAGAGGATCGAACTGGTGGAGCGGGCCAACCGCTTCCGCCCCCGGACGTGGGTGTGAAAATGTCGGAGAAACCCCAGGAGACGGCCCTGTCGAAGTGCCCCGGCTGCGAGGAGCCGCTGGAGCCGGGGGATCTGTTCTGCGGTGCGTGCGGGTACGACCTGTCGGCCGTCCCCGCCGTCCCGAAGGACCGCCCGACGATCGCCCTGGCCCCGCCGCCCGCTCCGTCCGGCGCGCCCGCCGCGTCCGCCGGGGACGCGCCGGACGTGCCGGATGTGTCCGATGCCGGTTCGGGCGACTTCGAGCTGGCCGCGCCGGATCCGGCGGCCGCGGCGGCCCCCGGTCCCGTTCCCGCCGCCGGCCCCGCCGCGCCCGATCCCCGTACGCCCGCGCCGGATCCGGTGGCGGCTGCCCCGGCGGCCGGGGGGAAGGTGTGCGTGGCCTGCCGGGCGGGCCGGGTCGACGACGACGGCTACTGCGAGAACTGCGGCCATGCCCAGCCGCGCGAGCGCGACCACATGGAGCAAGAGCTCGGTTCGGTGGCCGCGGTCAGCGACCGGGGGCTGCGCCACCACCGCAACGAGGACGCGTTCGCGGTGTCGACCACGGCGCTGCCCGACGGCTCCCCGGCGGTCGTCGCGATCGTCTGCGACGGCGTCTCCTCGGCCAGCCGCCCGGACGAGGCGTCGGCGGCCGCGGCGAGCGCGGCCAACGAGTCGCTGCTGGAGTCGCTGCCGCGCGGCACCCACCCGCAGCAGGCGATGCACGACGCGATCCTCGCGGCGTCCGAGGCGGTCAACGCCCTGGCGCGGGAGCCCGGCCCGGCCGCGGAGCAGGAGCAGCACCGCCGGCAGAACGCCCCGGCGTGCACCCTGGTCGGTTCGATCATGGCCAACGGCCTGCTGGTCGTCGGCTGGGTCGGTGACAGCCGGGCGTACTGGGTTCCCGACGACCGCACCGCCGGCCCCGCCCGGCTCACCGAGGACGACTCGTGGGCCGCGCAGATGGTGGCGGCGGGCCTGATGAACGAGGCGGAGGCGTACGCGGACGCGCGCGCCCACGCCATCACGGGGTGGCTGGGCGCCGACGCGTACGACCTGGAGCCGCACACCGCGTCGTTCAAGCCGGACCGGTCCGGTCTGGTGGTGGTCTGCACGGACGGCCTGTGGAACTACGCGGAGTCGGCGGCCGAGCTGGCCGCGGCGGTCCCGGCCGACGCGTCGCAACGGCCCCTGCACGGCGCCCAGGTGCTGGTGGGCCACGCGCTGGACGGTGGGGGCCACGACAACGTAACAGTGGCTCTGGTGCCGTTCGCCGTGGAGCCGCAGGGGGCAGGATCGGCCTGCGGGACCTCGTGAACCCCGTTCCGTAACGCCCGGTTCCTCTTTCCCGACCGTCCGCTCCCCCGACGCCTTCTCCTGTTTCTCTCTTCTCTCGCGGCCGTCCTCATCCGACGTCCGGAGTCCCAAGGAGCCGACCAGATGGCCAACTTCTCCAAGTCGACCGTGCCGCAGTTCTCCGTCGAGGTGTACCAGAACGCCTACCTGCCGGAAGGCGGCCGCGAGGTGAACGCGATCGTCACGGTCACCTCGACCGGGGGCGGCACCACCGGCGGCGCACCGCTGTCGGGTGCCCCGCGCGGGGCGGGGCGGGCGGCGAGCGCCGCGGTGGTGCTCATGGTCGACTGCTCGGGTTCGATGGACTACCCGCCGACGAAGATGCGCAACGCGCGCGACGCGACGGCGGCGGCCATCGACACCCTGCGCGACGGCACCTCGTTCGCCGTCGTCGCCGGTACGCATGTGGCCAAGGAGGTCTATCCCGGCAACGGCGCCCTCGCGGTGGCCGACGCCCGGACCCGGGCCGAGGCGCGCGGGGCGCTGCGGGCGCTGAGTGCCGGGGGCGGTACGGCGATCGGGACCTGGCTGCGGTTGGCCGACCGGCTGCTCGGCGCCGCCGACGTGGACATCCGGCACGGTGTCCTGCTGACCGACGGCCGCAACGAGCACGAGGCGCCGGAGGACCTGCGGGCCGCGCTCGACTCCTGCGCGGGCCGTTTCACCTGTGACGCCCGCGGTGTCGGCACCGACTGGGAGGTGAAAGAAGTCACAGGGATCGCCTCCGCGCTGCTCGGCACGGCCGACATCGTCGCCGATCCGGCGGGGCTGGCGGCGGACTTCACGCGGATGATGGAGAACGCGATGGGCAAGGAGGTCGCGGACGTCGCGCTGCGGCTCTGGACGCCGGTCGGGGCCGAGATCGTCTTCGTGAAACAGGTCGCGCCCTCGGTCGTCGACCTGACCGGCCGGCGCACCGCGGCGGGTCCCCGGGCCGGGGACTATCCGACGGGTTCCTGGGGCGACGAGTCCCGCGACTACCACGTGTGCGTCCGGGTCCCGCAGGCCGGAATCGGCCAGGAGATGCTGGCGTCCCGGGTCTCGCTGATCCTCCCCGACCCCTCGGGCGGCGCCACTCCGCAGACGCTCTCGCAGGGGCTGGTGCGGGCCGTGTGGACGGACGACATGGCGGCGTCCACCTCGATCAATCCGCAGGTCGCGCACTACACCGGACAGGCCGAGCTGGCCCAGGTCATCCAGCAGGGTCTGGACGCCCGCAAGTCCGGGAACCTCGACGGCGCGACCGCGAAACTGGGCCGCGCGGTGCAGCTGGCGTCGGCCTCGGGGAACGAGGACACTGCGAAACTGCTTTCGAAGGTGGTGGACGTCGTGGACGCCGCGACCGGTACTGTGCGACTCAAGGCAAAGGTCGCGGACGCCGACGAGATGACCCTCGAAACGCGTTCGACCAAGACCGTACGCGTCAAGAAATAACCACAGAGCCACGGTTTCGAGCCGCCCGGTCGGAAGGTCCCGCCGGGCGTCGAGCAGCGGAAGAACGCCGGCCCCGGGGCCGGCCCAGGAGAGGGGGAAGCGCCGACATGCCGACCTGCCCGAACGGACACCAGTCGGGTTCCGATGACTGGTGCGAGGTCTGCGGCCATCGCATGACCGGCGCGGGCGCGCCCGCGGGCGCGGTCCCCCCGCCGCCGCCTCCGCCGCCCGCCGCCGGCTACGGCTTCCCGCAGGGGCCGGGGGCCGACGCGACCCAGCAGGCCGAGCTCTGCCCGCAGTGCCGCACGCCGCGCGAGGCGATGGCGCCGTTCTGCGAGGAGTGCCGCTGGAACTACCTCACGAACACCGCGACGTCGTACACGCCGCTGGCTCCCACGCCCAATGTCTCCGGGCCGCCGCCCGGGCTGAACCTGCCGCCGGGTTTCCAGGCGCAGCAGCCGCCGGGTCCGGCGCGGCCGCGCGATCCGTTCGAGTACCAGGGCTCGCGTCCCTCGCAGGTGAACCGGTCCGCCGAGCCGCTCGCCACCGATCCGGAGAGCCGCCCCGGCCCGCCTCCGCCGCTGCCCGGTCCGGGGGTCCCGGGCCCCGTCGCGCCCGGTCCCGGCGCGCCTGGTCCGGGGGCGCCCGGTCCGCAGGCGTCCCCGCCGCCCGCTCCGGGTCCGCTGGTTCCCCCGCCGGGTCCGCAGGCTCCCGGCCCGGTGGCCCCGGGTCCGCAGGGGCCCCCGCCGCCGCCCGGCCCCGGTGGTCCGCAGTCGTCCCCGTCGCCGTTCCCGCAGCCGGGTCCGCCGCCTCCGCCGCCGTTCCAGCAGCAGTCCGCACCGCCGCCGCCCTTCCAGCAGCAGTCGGCGCCGCCGTCCTTCGACCGGCCCGGTGGTCCCGCCCCGGCCGCCCCGCAGCCGCCCGCGCCGCAGGGTCCGCAGGGCGGGGGCGACGACTGGATGCTGTCGCCGCCCACCCCTGCCCAGGCTCCGCCGCAGCAGGAGCAGCCGCCGTTCCCGGGCCAGGGCCAGAACCCGGCGCCCGCGAGCTGGACGGCGGTCATCGCCCCGGACCGTGAGTACTTCCTGGCGATGATGCAGCGCAGCGGTCCCGAGGCGACCGGGCTGAACCTGCCCGCGTACTCCCCCGAGCAGCAGCTCTCGCTCTCCGGTCCGCAGGTCACGATCGGCCGCCGCCGGCAGAGCACGGGCGAGTCCCCGGACATCGACCTGTCGGTGCCGCCGGAGGACCCGGGCGTCTCGCACCAGCACGCGGTGCTGGTGCAGCAGCCCGGGGGCGGCTGGGCCGTCGTCGACCAGAACTCCACCAACGGCACCACGCTCAACGGCGCCGAGGACCCGATCCAGCCCTACGTCCCCGTCCCGCTCAAGGACGGCGACCGGGTGCACGTCGGGGCGTGGACGACGATCACGATCCGCCGCGACTGATCCGTACCGCTCCGGACGTTCGCGTCAGGCGGTCGGCAGTGGCCAGGTGTACGGTCCTTCGGGGTCGTCCAGCCAGGCCCACTGCCGTCCGTCGGCGAGCGTGATGCCGAAGCGTTCGCGTCCGGGATGCCGCTCGCGCCGCCAGAGCCGGAGCGCCCCGCCCGGATCGAGAGCGGCCCCGGTGAGCGCCAGCAGGAAGCGGAAGAGGTCGTTCTCGGCGATGTGCCGGGGCACTCCGGTCAACTGCGGGTCGTACCCGGTGCGGGCCGGCAGGCCGCGCAGCGGTACGAAGTAGGCGGCCGTACGCAGGAACCGCCCCTCGGCGCACTTCCCCCGCGGCCCTTCCCGCACTCGCAGGGAGATCAGCCCGGTGGCGAACGGTGCCAGGATCCGGGCCCCCGGCACGCACTGCTCCAGCCAGGGCCACGGTACGCACGGCAGGGTGCAGGTCGCGATGATCCGGTCGTAGGGGCCGCGCGGGGGCCAGCCCCGGGTGCCGTCCCCGGTGATCACGGCCGGGTGGTGTCCGGCCGCGTCCAGGTGGCGCCGGGCGGCCTCGGTGAGCTCCGGGTCGAGGTCGATGGTGGTCACCGCGTCGTCCCCGAGCCGGTGGGCAAGGAGTGCGGCGTTGTAACCGCTGCCGGTGCCGATCTCCAGGACCCGTTGGCCGTCCCGTACGTCCAGCTCTTCGAGCATCCGGGCCATGAGGGAGGGCTGGCTGCTGGACGAGATCAGTTCGCCGTCCCGGATGCGGATGGCCAGCGGGGTGTCCGCGTACGCCCCGCGCAGCCAGCGGGCCCGCCGGTCCGGGTCGGGGTCCTCGCACCAGAGCCGGTCCCGGTCCCCGGTGAAGTAGTACGGCACGAACAGGTGGCGCGGCACCTGCTCGAACGCGGCCCGCCAGGCGGGGTCGCCCAGGCCACCGCCCGCCACGATGCCGTCCACCATCGCCCACCGCTCCTCGGCACCGGCCCCGGCGAACGGGTCGGTGCGGGCGTCCATGCCTCCACCTTCCATGCCTCCACCTTCCCGCGCCGGCCTCCCCGTCGCCAGGAGCCGGTGCGGGAGGGGCGGAAGGGACGTGGTCGAGGATTGCCGGGGTCCGACGGCCGGTCGGCAGATCTCGCAGGCGCGGATGCCATCGACCGCCAGGTATGGCGGGCCCGCTCCTCGGTGAGGGCCTTGACGTACTTGTCCGGCAGCGGCGGCGAGGCGTGATCTCGCGGAGACGGGACGGCTCAGCATCGATCCAGCGTTCCGTCCTCCAGCCGACGGAGCCGGCCCCGGGTGGGCAACCTTAATGCGGGATGCCGTCAATCAGTTCGCGGGCACCTTGCCGCAGCAGCGCGACAGCCACGGAGGTGCCGAGTGTGGCAGGGGTCAGCCTCCCCGCCCACTCGTGCGCGTTGAGCATGATCTTTCCATCCGGTGAGAACACCGCGGCCCTCAGGGAGAGCTCCCCACCACGCTCGACCCGGGCGTACCCCGCGATGGGGGAGTTGCAGTGCCCTTGGAGCACATGGAGGAGCATCCGCTCGGCCTCGGTCTCGCGGTACGCGTCGCGGTCACCGAGGTCGCTGACCAGATCGATCAGCCCCGTGTCACCCTCGCGGCATTGGAGCGCCAGAACGCCCGCGCCGATCGGCGGCATCATCACGTCGGTGGACAGGACCTCGGTCATGACGTCGGTCCGGCCGATCCGCTCCAGACCGGCGACAGCCAGGATCAGCGCGTCCGCCTCACCGTTCCCCAGCTTCTCCAGACGGCGGTTTGCGTTGCCGCGCATCGGGACGCATTCCAGGTGCGGGTGGGAGACGGCGAGCTGGGCAATCCGACGGACGGAGGAGGACCCGATCCGGGCGCCTGCGGGGAGCTCGTCCAGGGTGAGGCCGCCCGGGTGGACGAGGGCGTCCCGGATGTCGTCGCGCTTGAGGAACGCGGCGAACACAGTTCCGGCCGGGAGAGGCCGGTCGGCGGGTACGTCCTTGACGCAGTGCACCGCGAGGTCGGCCTCGCCGGCGAGGAGTGCGGCATCGACCTCCTTCGTGAAGGCACCCTTGCCCTCCACCTTCGCCAGGTCGCCCATCCACTTGTCGCCGGTCGTCTTCACGGGGAGCACCGTGGTCCTGACGTCCGGGTGGAGCGTGGCCAGCTCGGCGCGGACACGCTCCACCTGGGCGAGCGCCATCGGCGAATCGCGCGAAACGATGCGAATCAGATCATGGGCCATGAGGGCACGATAGACCCTCAGATCCTGGCGGCGACCACCAGCCCGGAAGCCCAGCGCAGGGGCGTGGCGCGAAAGTTGGGCACCTCGGGCAGTCGTTCGAGGAAGCCGTCCACCCGCGCCTGGTGGCCGTCGGGCCACGTGGCCTGCGGGAGCATGTCGTCCACGACGTAGAGGGCGCCCGGCTTGAGCAGCGCGAGGAGATCCGGCAGCCGGAGGTACTTGCCGGGCCTGCAATCGACGTACGCGAAGTCGAACAGCCCCGTCTCCCGGGTGAGCCAGTCGTCCGCGTCCGCATGAACAAACTCGATCCGGGCATCGCCTTCCAGATTACGGCGGGCGATGGCCTGGACCGTCGCGTCCGCCTCCACGGTGACGAGGCGGGCTCCGGACGTCATGCCCGAGGTCAGCCACGCGGCGCCGGCCCCAACACCGGTCCCGAGCTCCAGGAAGCGCCCGTTCGGCTTGGACGCGGCGAGGGTGGCCAGGAGGCTCCCGGTGCGGTCCTCGCAGGACATCGCGAACTCGGCGCGGGCTGCGTCCTCAAGAATCGCGTCGAGCCGCGCCGGACGCCGACAGGGCACGTCACGCATGGCCCGCCTCCAGGTGCTCGGCCACGGCCTCGGCGGCGAATGTGAGTACCTGGTCCGCACCGGCCCGCACGAGCATGGCCAGATACTCGACCATCCCGGCCGTGCCGAGGGCCTGGAGCGCGGCCCACTCCCCCGAGGTCGAGTAGGCCACGATCGGTACCTTCTGCTCGTCTCGGAGCCGTACGAGGACGTCCCCGGTCGTCATGACGGGCTGGAGGGTGAGGGAGTCGGCGCCTTCCGCGATCCAGCGGCGGGCCTGGAGGAGGGTGTCCAGCTGCGCGCGGCCCGGTTCGAGCTGGAGGCCGCGGCGGTGTCCCGACCGGGGGTCGGTCTGCATAAGGGTCTTGAACGGGCCGTAGAGGCTCGTGTGGATAGCGAGGTTGGGGTTCACGCCGACGTCACGGTGTCCCTCGGCGTCGAGGGCCTGGCGAACGGCCTGGATCGATCCGTCCAGCATGGCGGTGGGGGACACGCAGTCGGCGCCGACCTCTGCGTGCATGACAGCCATGGCGCCCATGAGGCGGTAGGTGCTCTCCAGGTCGATGTCCCCGGAGTCGGTGCGCAGCACGCACTGACCGTGGTCCGTCCACGAGCAGCCACACACCTCCGTCGTGACGGCCGTGGCCGGCGCGGCCTCCTTCACGGCCTTGATGGTGCGGATCATGCGGTTGTCCGGGGCGGTGGCGCCGGTGGCGTACCTGTCGCGGTCGTGCCCGAAGGCAAAGACCTTGACGCCACGGATGCCGAGATCCGCCCAGCGGGCCACCGTTGTGGAGACCTCGGAGAGCTGGACGGCGCCGGGGAGCGAGTACCTACCCTCCGCGCCCCCGGGCAGGGAGAGGAAGAGGAGAGGTGCGCTCAGGTCCGCGGCCGTGAGCGGCGGGCGGTTGTAGAGGGCCCGGACGACGTCACGGGCCCGGGAAGGGTTGATGCCATCGGGGGTGGACGCAGCACGCTCGAAAAGGATGGTCATGGCGACAGTGCATACCGACGGCCGGTCGGTGAACAGACCACGCAGGGGATCCCCATGGAGGGGGCGTGCGTGCCGTAGTGCCGTGCGCCCCACCGGAGTTGTCGAGGCTTGATCTCGTGAAGCTCGGCCCGTGGCCAACTTGTCCCGCACTCCCCGACGGTCGGCGTGCGGCGTCGAACGCGGTGCATCGCAAGAGGGAGGAGTGCCCGGGGAAGCATTCGGGTGTTCCGGCAACGCGGCGGGGTGTCGTGGCCGTCGCCGCACACCCGCCAGGGACTTCGGCCAGCGCCTAGGCTCCGGCCATGAGCGAATACGTGCAGGTGTCGACCGCCACGGAGACCAAAGCGCAGGCCATCGCCCTCGCTGGGCCGGCCGTGCAGAACCGCCTCGCCGCCGGCGCCCAGGTCATCGGCCCAGTGACTTCGGTCTTCTGGCACCTGGGGGAGTACGGCACCGGAGAGGAGTGGCAGCTCCTCCTCAAGACGACGACCGAGCGCTATGTGGACCTGGAGAAGTACCTCCTGGAGAACCACCCTTGGGACAACCCGGAGGTGTGCGCCGTCCCCATCGTGCTCGGCGCCGAACGGTGCAAGACGTGGATCAGCGAATCCGTCTCCCCGGCCCAGGTCTAGGCGTCCGCGAGGTCGACGACCTCCCGGACCTCCGCGACGTCTCCGTATGGGCGTAGGCGGTCGACCACGATCGCGAGTCGCCTGCGCGGCCGGGCCGAGGACACGCCCGTGCAGAGTTCGAGCACGCGGCGTGTCGTCGTTGCCGCCTGCTCGATCTCCCCGGCCGTCAGGTACGCCTCGGCGAGCCAGGAAAGGTACAGGGCCTTGTCGCGCGCGTGCTCGTTCGGGAACCGGCTGAGCGCGGAGGACAGCACCGGCACGGAGCGCAGAGGGCGGCGAAGCTCCGTCCAGCAGCGCCCGGTCATGATGTCCAACTCCTGCTGGTCGACCCACGCGGACCAGTGCGGCTGAGCCTCGCCGTCTGGCGCCTCCTCCAGAGCCGTCCGGGCGGCGTGGAGCGCCCGACCCGTTCCCACCGGCTGCTGGTCGACGGCGTAGGTCCAAGCCAACCGCTCCCAGAGCAGTGCGCGCACCGTGGCCGGTGTGCTCGCGGTGATCGTGGTGCAGGACTCCTCCGCGAAGCTGACGGCGGTCCGCCGGTCCTTGGCGAGGGCCCCGTACGCGAGGAAGGCCAGCGAGTTACTGTAGAGCGCCCCGTCTCCCGCTTCCCGGGCGAACTCTCGGCTCTCCTGATACAGGGAGGCAGCCTCCCGGCCGTGGCCGGCGTCGAAGGCCGCCCAGCCGGCTTGCTGAGCCTGCTCGGCAATGAGCAAGGTCAGGCGGCGCCGGGAATCGTCCGAGAACGACCGGCTCCGCAGGAGCGCCTTCGTCCGTTGCACCTCGCTGAGGTAGACGCGATAGGTGTCGCCTCCGCCCAGGACGTCATCGAGTTTGCGGAGGCGGGCAGTACGCTCGCGGAGTCGGTCGATGTAGGAATTCGTGACCCGGTCCGGTGGAGGCTCGGCGGGGAGGGCGGGCAGAGCGGCGGCCAGGCCGGTGGCGGTGGCCACGTGGAGGATTGTGCGGCGGTGCAATCGCGGTCCGTTCGTACTCGTCGGTCCTGCAGAAGCCCTTCCCGACTCCCACGGGCGGGGAGCGAGACCGACCATGTGTCCCGGAACGCGTAAGGCGTCCGCGATCCGCACCACCTTCTCGAAAGACGTGATGCGCCCTGTCCCGCGCGCGAGGGTCCCGACCCGGTCGGGCTTGGTGTCGCACTCGGTCGCGATCTTCGAGTAGCTGATGCCGGCCCTCTCGCGCGCAATGCGGAACACGGTCCCGAAATCGTGAGCTCGCAAAGCGCGCTGTACGTCCTCGTCGCCGAGAAGGTCCGGCGGAAGCGCCGTTGGTGGCTGGTAGATCATCGGTCTCTGTCCTGCCTGCCCAAGTCTGCGCCCCCGGGCAATCCGGGGGCCTGCCCATGATGGATATACCCCGGCTTTGGGACGCGCGGGTTTCTCGACGATTCCCCCCTGTCAGCAGCGCCCGGAG
The DNA here is from genome assembly GCF_043079735.1 of Streptomyces sp. NPDC015144. Taxonomy (NCBI): domain Bacteria; kingdom Bacillati; phylum Actinomycetota; class Actinomycetes; order Kitasatosporales; family Streptomycetaceae; genus Streptomyces; species Streptomyces sp. NPDC015144. The sequence continues at coordinate 415,633 of NZ_JBIBUU010000004.1, forward strand.
CTCGGCACCTCCGTCCCCGGGGCACTGAGCACCGGCTCGCGCGGTAAGGCGGTGGGAGGTGACGCACATGTGGGAGGACGTGGGGGCGCGCCTCGGCGGGCTCGTCCTCACGGCTGCCGCCTCGCCGGTCGCCCTGTCGCCAGGACTCGGTACGGGGACGGAAGGAGAAGAGGGGAAGGGAAGGGAGGGGACCTAGGTGTATTGACCCGCAGCGTTGTTGACGCGGCTGATCGGCGGGTGCCCGTCGAGTGCGGTGTGGCAGCGGTGGTGGTTGTAGGTGTGGAGGAAGTCT